>JAZRTT010000019.1:0-179646 GCA_045652125.1 Candidatus Avilachnospira sp.
CCGTTTGGGAGCAGGATGCCGCAGGTTCGAATCCTGTCACTCGGACCATCTCCGTACACAGTCATTGATACAATGGTTGTGTACGGAGTTTTTTATTTTTTTCTAATGCTAATCTATTTTGTATATTGCGAATTGAAATGCAGGCTTAGATTTGATATAGTAATAACAATAATATGTACTATTCGGGGGCTGACTATCGTGAAGCGATATATGGCAATTATTTGCATTAGCATCTTATTAATTATTGGCTTGACAGGCTGTTCAAATGAGCCTCAAGAATTATCCAGCGAAGAAATATATGAAAAAATCGATCCTTCTACTGTAGAGATTTATGCGGAGAGCGATTATGTTTCTAGTCTTGGAAGTGGTTTTTATATTGATGATCATGGAACAGTTGTCACCAACTATCATGTCATTCAAGATTGTTCAAGTGCTTATATAACAACACATGATGGTGGCACATATGAAGTCACAAGTGTAGTCGGTTATAGCGTAGATTTGGACATCGCTATTCTCTCCACCACCAAAGAAAATAGTACTGCAGTTGAAATATGTTCCACTGTTTCAACCGGCGAAAAAGTCTATGTGTTAGGAAGTTCCTTAGGTCTGACTGGAACCTTTTCAGAAGGTATTATTTCAACATCCAACCGTGCCGTTGAGGGCCACAATTATATCCAGATTAGTGCTCCAATATCTCACGGAAACAGTGGAGGACCGGTGGCAAATGCCTTTGGACAAGTGATTGGAATTGCCAGTGCCGGGCTTGAAGAAGGTCAAAATCTGAACTTAGCAATCCCTATCAATGTTGTTGATCAGATTTCTAAGGATACTCCAACTACTTTGGAAGAACTCTATGAGGAAACATCAGACTATGCTCATTTAGGTGACCGTGTAGTTGCACACGGCACAATGTTAGCTGTTCGTACCATTTCCCTCGGGGATTCTTTTACAGCTGAATACATACTGGCAAAATGGGAAAATGGTGATGCAACAGAAGCTACAATGATTGAAATCATGGATGAATATGGTTCTGATCAAGGCGGTGGCCAGTTGTACATCATTGACCCTGATATATTTGCAGACGAAATTGATGCTTGGTGCTTTGATTCTGCTAGACAAATTGGTGACTATACGATTATAGAAAATCCGTATGGCTATTCCATCGTTTATATCTCGCACCTAAACAGACACCAAAAATAGCGCTGGGTTGCATTTTTAGATGTCCGGTTACATAAAAAGGCACTCGGTTACAGTTTATATGGCACAGTTACATCTGTATCAATAAATACAACCATACCCAAAACTCCTCTGAAACCAATGGTTTCAGATGAGTTTTGGCTTATTCTTTGTTTCAGCGGGTCAGAATTTTTTTGATTGGTTTTTGGTCGCATGATGGGCGACATTTTACTTGATTGGCAGCTGGATCTCTGTCAACCAGTCCTCTGCATTTTCCTTATTCCATATGCCGTCAATGTAGACCTCTCGATGAAGTCCGGCTACCTCATAACCGTTCTCCGCCGCATAGCGGTAGATATAGGCGTAGGCCTCGCCCAGACGGTCATAGCTGCCTTTGTGATAAATGCAAATCGCTTTTGTCTCAGGCAGGCTGCGGAACTGGATGCGCTCGTTACCGACACCCATTTTCGTCACCGCCTGGGAGTAGCGGATACGCATATTTCTCTCTGTACTCTCCGTCCAGATACTCACAGAAACCGTAGTCTGGCTTCGTACATTCCATACCGGGATTCAGCCGCAGACATTCCTCCGCCGATTCCAGCACCAACATGGAAACATCGCTGTACTTTTCCAGCGTGCGCTCCTCGCTGTAAACCATGCACTCGTCGATTTTCTTTATGACTGCCTGATACTTCATGTCGCTCTCCTCCATCAGATAATTGATTATAGAGATGCGTGCGGAAATATCGGTCTGTTTTTTCTGAAGTTCTGCCTGTTTAGCACAAAGAGCATCTTTCAGCGGCACACCACTCAGGTGCGCTTTGATCTCCTCCACGCTGAAGTCAAGCTGTCGCAGCGCCTTGCTGGTCGCCGCTGTTTCCAGCTGACTTGCCTCATAGAACCGGTAACCGGTCCATTCATCCACACGGGCAGGGATCAGCAGACCTTCTTTTTCATAGAACCGCAGAGCCTTGACCGTCAGCATACTGAGTTTGGTAAACTCACCGATTTTCAGCATCGTCTCACCTCCTGCAGTCACTGTAATCTATCCTCTTAGGGGAGAGTCAAGAGCGTAGAGGGTTTTTATTTTTCCGCGTCTTCCTCCAATGCCTCGATGAGAAAGCTCACCGGGCGGAAGCCGTCGTTGCAGGAGATCATGGCGGACTTTTTATTCTTCATCCAGCCATCATAGAAATCTCCGCCGCCATGAGACAGCGCCAGCACAAAGGCGGACATGCTCTCCCAGGCGCTGAGACAAAAGCCCTCGGGCCTTTCCCAGCCGTTGGCGATGAACACATGACCCTCTTTCATATCGCAGGCGTGCTCCATGGGATTTTCGTATTTCTCGATGAGGTCATCGTAACGGGCAACCTTCATTACGGTTATTTTGCACTTCTTCATACTCATGCTCCCCCTCACAATTTCTCATTTAGCTGCCAGCCCCAGTCGTTATGATAAATCATCTGTCGGGTCATGCCGCCGTCAATGCAGATATTTTCACCTGTGATAAAACCTGCCTTGTCTGAGCATAGAAACAATACCGCATTGGCTATATCCATGGGGTCCCCCACCCGGCCTACCGGCTGCTGCACGGCATCCGGCCCATGATAATCATTTGCCCCCGTATCGATCCAGCCGGGTGAAATCGAATTTACCCGTACTTTTCCCGCTAAGCTGACAGCCAGTGCGTGGGTCAGGGCGCTGATCCCACCTTTAGCAGCCGAGTAACTTTCCGAAAACGGCTGGCTCATACGATCACGGGTAGACGAAATATTCACAATCGCAGCTCCGGGTGCAAAATAGGGCAAAAACAATTGGGTCAACAAAAACGGAGCGGAAATACCGACCCGAAGTGCATGGTTGAATGTTTCGTAACTGCATTGATCAATTCCTTCAAACTCGGGAGGAGCATTATTGATCAGATAGTCCACATGTCCATGGTCTGTGATAACTTTGGATGCAAAGCGCCGCAGCACCTGTTCGTCTGCCACATCTCCCACAAAACAGGGATTCTCCGAACGATCAATATAGGAAACAACTGCACCGTTTTTTTGAAATTCCTCCCGGATACATTTCCCAATTCCTGCTGCACCACCGGTAATCACAACTACTTTATTCCGAAACACTGCCATACACCCCCGATATTTTTGTGACTATTATATCCCTTCTGTTTCTGCTTTGCAATTATTTTCATTTCTGAACAATGATCCCAACTTCTTCTTGCAAATCACCATTAAATATGTTACTTTTATTGATGATTAGAGATCGTGAATGAGCATTTCCGGTTCTGACCGGTCTTTACGATTTTTTCGGAACGCTGAAACGCTTATCTGACTGACCCAAATTCCAGAAAAAGAAATATTGTGCTATATTTTTCCATAATTCTCCTAGATTTTACCGCTGCAATCGTGTATACTACTTAATGCGTACTCTTATATTTCATACCATATTTATACAAACACAGAGGAGAGCGACCATATGTCTTATGGCAAAAAAGTCTGGATTTTTCCCGATGCTGAATTGCCCCCGGTGGGTGTAAATCTGATTCCCGGGCATGAATCCATCATCATCACCAATGTAGGAAATACCACCGCCAACGTCACCTTTACCCTTTTGTACACAGACAAGGATCCCGTCAGCTTTACCACACAGGTTGAAGCCATGCGTGTCCGCTGCCTTCGTACCAATAACAGCAATGACTTTGGTGAATTCACCGCCAAGTTTGATGAGCAGTATGCCATCATGCTGGAGAGCGATGTTCCCATCGTTGCCCAGTATGGACGGGCAGAACCCCGTGAAGTGAATTTCTATACCACACCCGGTTATTGTGAATGATCAATCAAATACATATTTCAGGAGGAAACTAAAATGGCAAGAATCTGTATCCCCAATCACGAATACAAAGAAAGAGTCAAACGCTGTGCCGATATTCTGCAGCGGGAAAAACTTGATGTGCTGATCGTCAACGGCAACGAAGCTGACTATGCCAACCCCCGGTATTTCTCCGGCTTCTGGCCCCTGTTTGAGCGTGCCGGCGTGGCCATCTCCGCCAACGGTGATGCCGCTCTGATGGTCGGCCCTGAGTCTGCCATCTTTGGCGCAGACCGCAACCAGCTTGATAAGACCTTTGTTCTGACCGCTTACCGCGAAGGTGCAGACCCCGCCTATCCCGAACTGAAGCCCGATACTTTCCACGATGTCTTTAAGGCCATCGGTGTGTCCGGCGAGAATCTTCGCATTGGTGTGGCTTCCTTCCTGGATACCTCAGTTACCATCTACAACGCGATCCGGGACGCTTTCCCCAAGGCTGAACTCATTGATGCCGGTAAGATCATGGTGGAGCTTCGTTCTATCAAGTCCGAAAATGAATTGGCCTGCCTCCGCGAAGGTTACCGCATTGCCGATCTGGCAACGCAGCAGGTCATGAAAGAGATTCGTCCCGGCATGACCGAGCTGCAGATGGTTGGTGTTGCCCAGCGCGTCGTGTATGAAAACGGTGCCGAGTACGAAGGCTTGCCCATGTATGTATTCTCCGAGGCTTCTACCCGTCATGCTATCTCCCGTTCTTCCTACCGGGAATTCCAGAAAGATGATATCGTGCAGCTGAACCTGTCTGCCAAGATCGACGGCTACTCCGCAGCCATTGGTTATCCCATCTGCCTGGGCAAGCTGGAAGGTCAGCGCCGCGAGATCGTGCAGTTCTGCCGTGAGATGCACACCTGGTCTGCCGAGCAGGTCAAGGCCGGTGTATTCGCAGCCGATATTGCCAAGGGCTTCTATCAGAAATTTGTGGACAACGGTTTTGAGAAAAACTATGTCTATGGTCCTCTCCACGGCACAGGCATCATCGAGGTGGAAGCTCCCTGGTGCGAAACCAGCTCCGATTATTTCCTGAAGCCCAACATGACCTACCAGGTCGACACCTATATTTCCGGCGACACCTTCGGTGTCCGTTGGGAAAAGGGTATCGCTGTCAAGGAAGGCGGTTACGAAATTCTCAGCCCCGAAATCCCCGAGATTTGCCCCGAACTGTACTTCTGATTTTGAATTTCTATCATCCCCACAGAGTTCCTGTGGGGATGATTCCATAAGGAGGAAATGTAATGAATTTAGTGGATATGTTTTATGACCAGATACAAGATGCCGTTGACCGAAAAGTGCCTTTTATCATTCCCATCGGCACCATCGAGTATCATGCCCACCATGCATCCTGCGGCACAGATACCATGGTCATCACCGGCTGTCTGCGTGAGCTGGAAAAGGAAAAAGAAATTGTGGTCTGTCCCCCCATCTGGTACGGTGTTGCTTCCTATGCCGTCTGCGGACCGAAACCCGGGCACATTCATGTGGATGAGGACGCTTATGCCAATTACCTGTATTGTATCTTGAAATCCATGATCGAAGGCGGCATTAAAAATATTTACCTGATCCCCCATCACCAGACGGAAGCCGCCGGTCTGATGCCTATGACCATCGCCTGCCACAAAGCTGCAAAGAAAGTCACCATGGAATATATGGAAAAGACCCTTGGGCAAGGCTGGTGGGGCAGCGATTCCTACGCCAGCTATTATGAGAATCTGGGTGGTGGAGAAGATCCCTTCTCTTATATCAAGATTCTCCCTCTGATCGGTGCGGAAGCCCAGATTAAATGCGGCGGATTTGACCATGCAGGCAAATGGGAGACCAGCTTGATGATGGGTACGTGGCCGGAAAATGTGGACCTTTCTCTGTGCGAGCGGAACTCCGAATGGTTTGCTCAAAGCGCAAAGGAAGCCTCTGTCGAAACCGGTAAACACATGGTAAATTGTACATTGGAATGGCTAAGGGAGGTCATTGTGTAATGAAAAAAGTTAAAGTGGAAATGCTGACGCAAGAGGCTTTTGCCCCCTTTGGTCAGGTATTGGAAACCGAGAACCGCCCCTTCGGCGGTGAGCCCGGTATGTACAACTGGTATGAAAAGCAAGCTTCCGTAGATGGTGCAGAGGTTGTCAGCGTCAACCTGCTGACAGCCATCCAGAGAGACTACACTTTCATCAAGTTTGAAGCTCACGCCCGTACCACAGAAACTGTATTACCCTTGACCGGCGGCTTGATCGTTGCCGGTATCCCTGCCGGTGAAGTAACTCCCGACCGGGTCAGAGCTTTTTACGTCCCTGTTGGCAAGGGAATCTCCTGGGCTCCCGGAGCATGGCACTATGCCCCGTTCCCCATTGGCGGTGATGCCACCTGTGCCGTTATTTTCCGCCACGGAACCGGTGCCGATGATGCCGTTTTCGCTTCCCTGCCGGAAGAAATGAGCTTTGAATTGTAAAATACTGCAAAAACCGTCACCGGGAACGTTCCGGTGACGGTTTTTTATGCGTGCTCCTTAAGCCAGATGATCAGATCTTCCCTGCCCTGCTCACTGAGGGGGAATACCCGTTCTGCTTCTGTTTCGCTCTTTTCATAGCAGTAAATTCCATGCCAGTACTCCACTCTCACAGAGCTTGCTTCCATATCCACCTCTTTGGGCGTTTTCATGGTGATCTCCGGTGTGATCTTGAACCGGAGCAAGCCCCAACTGCCGGTAAATACATTGTTGTTTTCAAGGGTGTGGAGCGTTGGGATAAACAGTTCTTCCATAACAGCCCTCCTTTTTTTCATTATATCAGCCAATGGGACATTCATCAAGCTTGACTTCTCTTTCCTGCCGTGATAATGTAACGGAAATTGCGAAAAGAGGAACTGTCATGTCGAAACGGATGATCGGAAACGGAATGCTGCTGATCGCAGCGATGATCTGGGGTGCTGCTTTTGTTGCCCAAACAGTCGGTATGGAATATGTGGAGCCCTTTACCTTTCAGGGCGTGCGGTTTCTTTTGGGTGCTGTGGTCCTCCTTCCCGTGATCGCATTTCTGGACAAAAAGGGGATCAGCAAAAAGCCTTCCTCCCCCGCCGAGATGAAAAATTTACTTTTCTACGGAACCCTTTGCGGTCTCCTTTTGTTTGTTGCCTGTTCTCTGCAGCAGATCGGTCTTTTATATACGGAAGCCGGAAAAGCCGGTTTTCTAACTTCTTTGTATATTATTCTCGTTCCAATCGCCAGCCTTTTCTTCCGCAAAAAGATTTCCCCATGGGTTTGGGTTGCCGCGGTACTGGCTATGGCAGGTCTATATTTGCTCTGTTCCGGTGATATGTCCATTGGAAAGGGAGAGATTTACATACTTCTTTGTGCCGCCGCTTTTGCCGCCCATATTCTGGTTGTTGATCATGCCTCCCCGTTGGTTGATGGCATTCGTCTCAGCAGTCTGCAATTTTTTGTATGCGGAGTCGTTTCTATTATTGTAATGTTCTGCAAAGAAAAGCCCACAATCAACAATATTCTAAGCTGTTGGATTCCCATTGTTTATGCGGGTGTATTATCTTCCGGCGTGGGCTATACATTCCAGATTTTGGGTCAGGCTAAGACTGAGCCGTCTGTTGCTTCCCTGCTTATGAGCTTAGAGGCCGTATTTTCTGTTCTTTTTGGATGGATCATTCTCCGGCAAACATTGACGCTGTTGGAGCTGGTTGGATGCGGTCTTGTCTTTGGCGGTGTCCTTTTGGCTCAGTTGCCCGGTAGAAAAAGCTGACAAGTACCCTATCCAACCAATCTGTAAATAAAAAGAAGGGGTTGCCCCCTTCTTTTTTTATTACATATGGTCTGCTATTTTTCAAAAACAAACCGGTTATCCGATGTAAGAGAACCCTTTCTGTTCCGATTAAAGGAAGCTCAGCAAGGATGAGGCTGCAGAAAATGGGCCCAATACGCTCCTTCCACAACCCAGCGGCATCCTATACAACATTTCTCCGCTGCATCTGCGATCAAAATTTGAAAACCTTCCAGTTCTGAACAAAGTATTCCACGCCGGAATACAGGGTCGTCACAGCGATTACCGCGATCACGATCCAATCCAACCATATGAACGGCAGTGCCATCATAAGGCACAGCCCCACCATGGTAGCAAAGGTCTTGACCTTTCCGCTCCAGCCGGCTGCCAAGACCAAACCTTCCGTGGCCGCTACCATCCGCAGACCGGACACGGCAAACTCACGAATGAGAACCAGCATCACTGCCCATGCAGGCATACGCCCCTGCTGAATAAACACCAACATAGCGGCAAATACCAACAGCTTGTCTGCCAGCGGGTCGAGAAACTTACCGAAGTCGCTGGTCTGATTGTAATGGCGTGCAATATATCCATCCACAAAGTCCGTCAGACTCGCCGCTGCAAAAATAATCAAGGCTGTCCAGCGATAACCCAGAAGGAGCACCACCATAAAAACAGGAATCAACGCTACGCGAGCCAGCGTAATTTTCGTTGCTGTGGTCATTGTACATCCTCCTTCATCTCTCCGATGAGATCACCGTCGTAGACATCCGTAATCTGCACCCGGACAAATTCTCCGGGGCGTACCGCACAGTCTGCGGCAAACCAAACTTTTCCATCTATGTCAGGGCTGTCAGCATAAGTACGGCCATAGTAGGCCTCCTCGTCCTCGTCCCATCCTTCGCATAGAACTTCCGCAACAGTACCCAAAAGACCTTCATTATACGCGTCCATGATTCGGGATTGAAGCTCTGCCAGCTGTTCCGCTCGCTGACGTGCTACTTCTGCCGGAGGGTATTCCATGGTCGCAGCCACGGTTCCCTCCTCCGGAGAAAACGCAAAAGCACCCACACGCTCCAATCGGAATTCTCTCAGGAAATCACACAATTCCTCAAATTCAGCCTCCCCCTCACCGGGCAAACCGGTAATCAGGCTGGTTCGGATAACAAGACTGGGAATCCGCTGCCGCAGTTTGCGGAACAAATTCTCCAAAAACTGCCGATCGCCCCGACGGTTCATCTTTTTCAAAATCCGGCTGTTAATGTGCTGAATGGGAATATCCAGATATTTAACGATTTTCGGTTCATTGGCGATCACATCGATCATCTCATCGGTGAGAATGTCCGGGTAAAGGTAATGAAGCCGAATCCAATGGACCCCGTCGATCTTACAAAGTTCACGCAGCAATTGGGGCAGCAAGAATTCGTGACCGCTGAGGTCAATACCGTAGCGGCTGATATCTTGTGCCACTACGATCAGTTCTTTGACTCCACGCTGAGCTAAAAGACGTGCTTCATAAAGGACATCATCCAGTTCCCGGCTTCGATATTTGCCGCGAAGTGCGGGAATGATGCAGTAGGCACAGTGATTGTCGCATCCCTCTGCGATTTTTAAGCAAGCGTAATGATCCGGACTGGTGAGAATACGTCCTGTTTCGCTGAGGGGAGCATCAATGTCTCCAAACTCAGAAACACGTTTTTCTTCCAATACCTTTTTGACAGCAGATACAATATCATCATAGCTGCCGGTTCCCAAAATTCCATCTACCTCCGGCAGTTCTTTGAAGATCTCCACCTGATAACGCTGAGCCAGACATCCGGTCACGAGAATCTTCCCTAATCGACCTTCTGCCTTCAATCCCCCAAGGGCCAAAATATGGTCAATGGCCTCGGTTTTTGCACTATCGATAAAGCCGCAGGTATTTACAATCACAAGATCACAGCCATCAGGGCTTTCGGATATCTCATAGCCGGCCTCCTGCAGAAGAAAGAGCATCTGCTCTGCATTTACCTGGTTCTTGGCGCAGCCCAAACTAACCATACCAATCCGTTCAACCATAGGGATCCTCCAAATCCAATACCACAGACGCATCATACCGCTGCAGGCCGGCGCGGATATCCTGCCAGCTATGACCACGCCGCAAAAGGGCGTCAATGGTGCGTTTTAGTTCTTTTTGTTCCGGCTGCTGCCCTTGCAGCCGCTGCCGCAGAAACCGGTCAATTGCCTCATCCATCACAGGAATTTGCTCCAAAGCCTGAGGCCAATATTCTCTCGGGATACACTTTTCAAACAAAATCTGTTTGATGCGAGCTTCTCCATAGCCTTTGTTGACCGCAGAGCGGACCAACTGCTCTGCCGTTTTTTGATCGTCCAACAGCTCCAAATCACACAGCCATTGAATTGCATCCTCGGCATCTTCCGGATGTTCCCCTTTTCGCGTCAAACGCCGGCGAAGTTCCTCTTTGGAAACGCTGCTGGCGGATACAATACGCACAGCACGAACCTTAGCAGATGCTTTACCGGAAGCCGTTTTAAAAGCATCCAAAGCCGCTGAATCCAATTCCATGCCGGAAGAAAGACCCAGTTCCGCGATCACATAGTCCTGTGTCTTAATGACAGAACCATCTGACAGGAACACACGAAAGGTGTGTTCCTGTCCGGCTAACTGTACGATTTTCTCAATTGTCATCAAAGTCTTCCGCGTCTACGCTGACAGGCTGAGCTGCAGGCTTCGCCATCGCTCTGGGTTTTCCGCCGGTGAGTTTATGGAGGTTTTCCCGCACCTGTTCTTCCACTTGAGCAGCCAAATCGGGGTTATTTTGCAGAAACGCCTTAACTGCATCCCGACCCTGACCAATTCGCTCCTCGCCCATGGAGAACCAACTGCCGGATTTTTGGATGATCTCCAGCTGGACAGCCAGATCCACCAGTTCTCCCCATTTGGAGATACCCTCTCCGTACATGATATCGAAAATAGCTTCCTTAAACGGGGGAGCCACTTTATTCTTAACAATCTTGGCACGGGTACGGTTGCCCACGACCTCTGTGCCGTTTTTAATCGCCTCCACACGGCGAATATCAATACGCACAGAAGCATAGAACTTCAAAGCATTTCCGCCGGTGGTCGTCTCAGGATTGCCGTACATGACGCCGATCTTCATTCGAAGCTGGTTGATAAAAATGACCACACAGTTCGTCTTGGCAATATTTCCGGCCAGTTTTCTCAGAGCCTGAGACATCAAACGAGCCTGCAGTCCAACAAATGTATCTCCCATTTCGCCCTCGATTTCGGCACGGGGTGTCAGGGCTGCAACAGAGTCTACGACCACCACATCAACTGCACCGGAACGTACCAGCGCGTCGGTGATCTCCAATGCCTGTTCGCCTGTATCCGGCTGAGAAACCAGCATATTATCGATATCCACGCCGATAGCAGCAGCATAGTCAGGATCCAGTGCATGCTCCGCATCCACGAACGCAACTTCTCCGCCCATTTTCTGCGCTGAGGCGACAATATGCAATGCCAGCGTGGTTTTACCGGAGGACTCAGGTCCATAAATTTCAATGATTCTGCCCTTGGGTACACCACCAATTCCCAGCGCCGCATCCAAAGCCAGAGAGCCGGTGGGAATTGCATCTACCTGCATTTCCGGGCGGTCGCCAAGGCGCATGACCGTCCCTTTGCCGAAATTCTTTTCAATCTGTGCAATGGCAGTATCCAATGCTTTTTTCTTGTCGTTTGTAGGAGTCGGTGTTTCAAAAGTACCCTTTTTCATGTTCGTGATTCCTTTCTTTCTTTTTTGCAAGGACTGCTCGCGTGATATGCCCCGTGTCATTCTTTAGCCGCAGAATTTCAAAGCCGTTAGCCTGTAAAATTTCGCAGACATCATTTTCCTGTCCCATGCCAAATTCAAAACACAGGAAGCCGCCATCCTTGATTGCAGGAGCAAATCCGGCTGTAATGCCGCGATAAAAATCCAAACCATCCACTCCGCCATGGAGTGCCATGTGCGGTTCATAATCCCGAACGGAAGTCTGCAGCCGCTCCATATCCTCATCCGTTATATAAGGAGGATTGGAGATCAGCAGGTCAAACTGCCCCAGAAAGCTGCTGACAGGCTTCAGGGCATCAGCCTGTATGCAGGAAACACGTCCCGCTAAATGCAAATCAGAAGCATTCTTTTTCGCGATTTTTAATGCCTTGGGCGACAGGTCAGCCAGGGTCACCCGGGCATCCGGTATTTGGGCTGCCAATGCCAAACCAATGCAGCCGGACCCGGTACAAAGATCAAGAATCCGGGGCTTGGAAGGCAGGCTCCCCTTTTGTTCCAACGCCAAATCCACCACAGCCATGGTATCATCTCTGGGAATCAATACATCAGGCGTCACGGTCAGTTCCAGACCATAAAAGCTCCACTTCCCAAGAATATAGGCCAGAGGCTCTCCTGCCATTACACGCTTTGTCAGAGCCATAAAGGTATCTATGACCTGATCTGAGGCATAGATGGATTGCATACCCATCAGGGCAGCCGGTTCATATCCGGAAGCCAAAGCCAACAGTTCCCGGGCTGTAACCCCTGCCTGGTGACCCTCTGTTGGTTCCAGTTCCAACCTTACCTGGCGATACAGGTCGCCGTAGGTTTTCACCATTGATCCGCACCCGCTTCTTCGGGAAGTACCTGTTCCAGTGCCGTAATGGCAACCTCAATCATGGAATCATCCGGTTCATAGGTGGTAAAATTCTGCATCCATTGACCGGGAGCTGTGAGAATCCGGGTAAACCAGTTGTCATTTCGCCCAACCCAGCGGTTCAACTCATAGCTGACAGACACAATGGGAAGCAGGAGCAGCAGGTGCAGACCCATTCTTGCAAATGTGTTATCCACACGAATCAGTCCGCCCACAAGAATGCTGATGCAAATTACCACCAAAAGGAAACTGGTGCCGCAGCGGGGATGCTTCCGGGTCTGAGCCCGCACGTTTTCTACTGTCAAAGGCAGTTGTGCTTCATAACAGCGAATTGTTTTGTGTTCCGCTCCATGATATGAGAATACTCGTTTCATGTCCTTCATTTTGGACATCAGGATCATGTAGCTCAAAAATATAACGATTTTCACCAAACCCTCAGCAATGTTCTTTGCAAAATAGTTTCCATCCAAATTGGGAATCAAGCCAACCATCAGCGTAGGCAGGAGGATAAACAGTCCCACAGACATGGCAATGCCCAATACCGCCGCCAGATAGATCACAGCTTTTTCCATCTTCTCTGAGCCGATTTTTCTTTCCAACCACTGTTCAAATTTGGAAGGTTCCGCATCTGCCTCTTCTTCGGGAAAAAACTCCGCAGAGTAAAGAAGTGCTTTCACACCACACACCATACTGCCGCCGAAATTTACCACGCCCCGTATCAAAGGCCAGCCCAATATGGGATACTTTTTTGCGATCAGTTTCAAAGGCTCTGTTTTTACCACGATGCCTTCCGGACTGCGAACCACAATAGACTGTTTTTCCGGACCGCGCATCATAATACCCTCAATTAAAGCCTGACCGCCGATCATTGTTTTGAATTTTTCCTGATTATTCTGATTTGTCATTCTTTTCCTCTATTCTTCTCCCACCGGGAGGGAGATCGTTACCAGCGTGCCGCCACCTTCCGCATTTTGCAGCGTCAGGGCACCGCCGTGCATCGTAACAATTTCTTCACACACAGAAAGACCGATTCCATTGCCTCGGGCTTTGGAACTGCCCTTATAAAACTTCATTTTTACATGAGGAAGCTCTTCTTCCGGAATACCGGGTCCAAAGTCCCGAATCCGAACCACAACATCGTCCGCTTCCCGGTGAATGGATGCTGTGATCCGCTTGCCTTCTCCGCCATGCTTGGCGGCATTGTCCAGTATATTCAAAAACACTTGCCGCATCCGGGAAACATCACAGGGAATCTCCGGAATGTCATCTTCATTATCCAGATATTCCAGTTCGATTCCTTCCTGTTTCAACCGACTGCCGTACATGAATACTGTATCTTCAAATTCAGACAGAATATCTGCCACGACTACATTCAACGTAAATCGGCCATCCTGAATCCTGGTAAATTCCAGCAATTCCTCCACCATTCCGGTCAATCGGCGAGCCTCCCGAAGAATGATCGCCATTCCCCGACGCGTCTCTCTCGGATCCATTTGCTCCGAAGACAAAAGAGTCTCACCCCAACCGGTAATCGCCGTCAGAGGCGTGCGGAGTTCATGAGAAACGGAGGATATAAACTCCGTCTGCGTTTTTTCCGATTGGGCGATCTGTGCCGACATTTCGTTAATTGTATCGGCCAATTGGCCGATCTCATCATCATGGTATTTTCTGATTCTCGCTCCGTAGGAACCGGCAGCGATCCGCTGCGCCGTTGCGGTGATCTCCGAAACAGGTTCCAGAATGGAGCGAATAAAGAACTGGCTGCTGTAGAGCATAAAGGCGACAAATAAAACACCCAGCAGTACAGCGATTCCCACGCCCAAACGAATTTGGCGATCCACATTCTTCAGGCTGGTCACAAAACGAAGTACACCAATGACTTCTCCATTGGAATAAACCATGGGATTGGATACCGCCATGATCCGTTCCCCTGTTTGAGGATTTCGTCCCCGAAATGCCGCCACAGTCTGGCCGGCAATTGCTTCGGCCACATCGGAAGTTTCCGGCGCCTGCCCCGCCCATTGGCCATAGGAAGATGCCACCAGCTTTCCGTTGGCAGAAATAAACTGCAGCTCCAAATGGTTCTTTTCCTCAAAGGTCTGGGCATACCGGATGCAGGACTGATAATATTCATTATAGCTTTGACTGATGTAATTTCCAAAAAAGTCTGTAGTGGTCTTTGCTTTCTCTTCCAGACCAATTCGCAGATTGGAATAGCAGTAAACCGTAAAGGAAATCGAGAACACAAGAACAAAGCAAAAAACCAATGCCACAATCAGGCTCAGGCTGTTTCGAATCCAACGGCGCTGTATACCGGTGTATTTGATTGCAGTCTTCAGAGTGTCTCACTACCTTTCCGCGACATTACCGGGCGTTTACGCACCCCATTTATAGCCAAATCCCCAAACTGTGGTAATAAAAGTGGGATTGGCTGTATCATCTTCGATCTTGATACGCAGACGACGGATGTTCACATCGACGATCTTCAATTCCCCGTCATAGTCACGCCCCCAGACTGCAGCCAGAATATCCTCGCGGGACAAGGCTCTGCCCGGATTCTGCATAAACAATTTCATGATGGCATACTCCACCTGTGTCAGCTTGACGCGACGACCGGACTTATCCAAAGTACGATTGCGTGTATTGAGAACAAAAGGCCCCTGCTGCATTTCCACAGAGTCCGGTGCATTGTCTCCTCCGACGCGGCGATACAATGCATCGATTCGTGCCGTCAATTCTGCCGGGCTGAAAGGCTTGGTAATATAGTCATCGGCACCGGTCATAAGACCCGTGACTTTATCCATTTCCTGACTGCGGGCAGTTAACATAATAATGCCAATCTGCTTATTGGTAGCGCGGATATTTCGGCACACCTCAAACCCGTCGATGTCCGGAAGCATAATATCCAAAATCGCCACACCGATATTCGGATTGTTTTTCAGCTGTTCCAGCGCTTCCATACCGGTGCCTGCTTCCACAGCCTCATACCCTGCACGCTTCAGGTTGATAACCACAAAGCTGCGGATGCTGACTTCATCTTCCAAAATCAATACTTTTTTCATTCCAATGCTCCTTATATCTCGCCACTGTTCCAATCCACCTGAATAAAATGGAACATTGCGCGTAAATCATCCTGAGTCAGTTCCTGCGCCCATGAACAATCTCCAAATTTTGCCGCAAATGCCGTTTCACCTTTTTCGGCCAGCAAAAAACAGCCGTTGGAGGATGCCTGTGTCAGCCGATCTTCTCCACTAAACGCGTAAATAGTGAAGATATCTTCCATCTTCCATCCTCTGCCATTCCATTTGGAAAAGGTATATCCGTGGTCTTTGGAATCTGTTTCCCGACGGGAAACCGTCAACTGGCCATACCAGTCTTTCGGCAAATCAAGATACCAGCCGCCTTGATAGCAATGGTAAGTTGTCATTTTTGAGATCTGATTACCATCCGGCAGAAGGTTAAACCAATCGATCACCCAATGGGTCTCCTCTGTACTGTCTGTACTGGGCAGTGCCACCGGTGCAGGCAATTCCACCAATCCGTCATAATCAATATCCGATGCATAAACATTGTAGTTTCGCACGGTTCGGGCACTCAGTCCCGTTTCCGTATTGGCTGCAATGTTGCGGAACACGCCATCGGTGCAGGCAAAAATATCTGTTATGATATCTTCCTGACCATAAGCGCTGGCCACAAATACAGCAGGTACACCGGGAGATACATACCCTGTGACGATCCGCTTGATCTGCATAGCCCCGGCAGATAGCCCGGCTTCCGGCTCCCGCACCATTTGGCCATTTTCATAGCGGTACAATTCCGCCACGCCGGTTCTGCCGTCAGCCTCCATACGCAAGACAAAAACATCCCGGCAGTCATCCCCGTTCAAATCTGCAACGGTAAATTCCACATAATTGGCGGTCATCAGTTCTACCAGGCGGCCATCTCGATATGCATAGGTGCCAAGAGATTGGGAAATCTGTTCGCTGAGCTGGCGGCCCACCAGAATTTCCAACCCCGGTTTTCCGTCTAACTGTGCGTAATCAACGGCATCGAAGGCTCCGCCGTCACCTTCAATCACGGCGGTATTTTTAAAGCTCCCGTCACCGCACTCATCAAAAATGAAGGTTTTAAGGGGTTTTGTCCCGCCGGTCTTTACAAAGACAAGGGCCTCATCCTGTCCGTCGCCGTCCAGATCTGCCAATTGTACCGCCTGCTGGTTGGAGCCGGTGAGTGGCCCGGAATAAGCTGCATCCTGCACCAGGACCTGATCGATGGCTTTTTGCAATTCATAGTACTCATCCGGCTGCTGCGGCAGAGCATAAAAGGAATCCGCAGGGCGACCAACACAGCCCGTACACAAAGCCATAAGCAAAAGTACGGCCGTTATGGTTTTGATCGTGTTTCTTTTTTTCACAAACAGCCTCCTTTTACCCATCATTCAACTTAGAATTATAACACAAAATCCGAGGAATTTATAGTCTAAGTGTAAATTTTTCTTATTTTAGGACAACATTTTTCTCGCCAAGGATCTCCGCCAATTCCCTGCACAGTTCCTGCCTGGGCTCACACCATGCCTGGCGTCGAATCTTCGTATCGGAATAATACAATACCACAGGTACTCTGCCGGGGAACATCTGTAAAACTCCGCGGACTCTGTCGTCCTGTCTGCTGTGTTCCGATGGAATCTGCAAATAAACCTTCCCTGCGCGGGACGGCTCATTTTGTCCTTCAGCCCCTCCGGTTTGCTCATATGTCTCCAGCGGCCAGACTTGATTGACGATCATTTGAGGCGCTTTTTCGTCACGGACGGAAATTTTTCCGGAAATGACGATACCTGCGTTTTCCTTCAGAAAACCGCCATAACGGTCAATGGTATTGGAGAATACCAAAAGTTCCATTGAACCGGTATCGTCCTCCAGCGTCATATAAGCCATTAAGGAATGATTTCGGGTGGTTTTCATTTTGATCTGCTGCACCATGCCCGCAATGGAGATCACCTGCTCATCGGCAAATTCAGAACCGCCGTTTTCAAAGCAGTTCAAAATATCGCCAATGGCAGCTACCTTTGCCTTTTTCAGCATTGCACGATAGTCATCCATGGGGTGTCCGGACAGGTACAGGCCCGTCACATCCTTTTCCATGGCCATCTGGTCCCGACGGCTCAACTCCGGCAGATCCGGCACCGGAATCGTCACCAAAGCACGCTCCGAATCTGCAGCCATGTCAAACAGCCCCATCTGCCCTTCCACATTCCGGCGGCGACCATCTGCCACAGAATCCATAACCGCTTCGTATATGTAAAGAAGCTGGCTGCGATGCAGGCCGAAACAGTCACAGGCGCCGCATTTAATCAGATTTTCCACTGCACGCTTATTCAGTTCCGTACCGTAAAGCCTGGTGCAGAAGTCCTCCAAACTTTGAAACAAACCGCCTGCCTGTCGCTCTGCCGTAACCTTTTGAATAAATCCACGGCCAATGTTTTTTACAGCCGCCAGACCAAAGCGGATTCCTTCCGGAACAACCGTGAAGTGTGCATCCGATTCGTTGATATTGGGCGGCAGCACGGGAATGCCCATATCTTTGCAATCACTGATATATCCGGCGACTTTAACGGAACCGTCCAGCACAGAAGTCATCAATGCAGCCATGTATTCCTTGGGATAGTGACACTTGAGGTATGCCGTATCGTAGGCTACCTTGGCATAACAAACAGCATGGGCCTTATTAAAGGCATAATTGGCAAAGTCAAATATCTCATCATAGATCGCGTTCGCAACAGCCTCCGGTACGCCTACCGCCATCGCGCCGTGAATATTCCGCTGCGAATCGCCGTAAACAAAAGCCTTTCGCTCTGCCACTATAATGTCCTGCTTCTTTTTGGAGATGGCACGTCGGACATTGTCAGCCTGCCCCAGGCTGAATCCGCCCAGACGGCGGAAAATTTCGATCACCTGTTCCTGATAGACGATACAGCCATAGGTGACCTGCAAAATCGGCTGGAGCATGGGATGTTTGTAGACGATCGTCTCCGGACGAAGTTTACTTTGAACAAACCGGGGGATGGAATCCATAGGGCCGGGCCTGTAAAGCGCAACGATTGCAGTAATATCTTCAATAGACTGCGGTTTCAGCTGGGTGCAAACACCGGTCATGCCGGCAGATTCCATCTGGAATACGCCGGACGTCTGCCCTGCTGAAAGCATAGCAAAGGTTTCCGGGTCATCATCCCGAATCTTCCCCATATCAAAATCCGGCTCTTTCTTGCGGATATCCTGCACGGCATCTTCAATTACCGTCAGGTTCCGCAGGCCCAGAAAGTCCATTTTCAAAAGCCCCAGTTCTTCCAATGTGGTCATGGTGTACTGGGTCACAATCGTGTCGTCATTGGTGCTCAGCGGCACATAGTTATAGACCGGCAGCTTGGTAATAACCACACCGGCAGCGTGTGTTGAGGTGTTCCGGGGCATGCCTTCCAGGCTCCGGGCTGTGTCGATCAATTCCTTTACCCGGTCATCCCCGTCGTACATTTCTTTCAGCTGCGGTGAGACTTTCAGCGCTTCATCCAGCGTGATATGCAGCGTATTAGGTACCAATTTTGCCACCACATCCGTCTCCGCATAGGTGAAATTCAGGGCACGACCCACATCGCGGATAGCCCCCCGAGCTGCCATGGTACCAAAGGTAACGATCTGCGCCACGTGGTCTTCTCCATATTTTTCCCGGACGTAATCCACCACTTCTCCCCGTCTGGTATCGCCAAAGTCCATATCAATATCGGGCATGGAGATTCGTTCCGGATTCAAAAAGCGTTCAAAATAAAGGCTGTACTGCATGGGATCCAAATCCGTAATATGCAGAGTATAAGAAACCATTGAGCCTGCGGCACTTCCGCGGCCCGGCCCTACCGGAATCCCAACCGACTTGGCATAGCGCACAAAATCGGACACGATCAGAAAATAATCTGTAAAGCCCATTTTCTCGATCATGTCGATCTCATAATTTAGTTGCTGGCGATATTCCGGATGCCGGTCTCCATACCGCTCCTCAAAGCCCCGGTCGCACAATTCCCGCAAATAAGACAGGGAATCATACCCCTCGGGCAGTTTGAATTCCGGCAAATGATATTTTCCGAAGGTAAACTCTACGTTGCATCGCTCTGCAATCTTCACCGTATTGGCAAAGGCATCTTCCTGCTGCGGAAATAATTGCCGCAGTTCTTCTTCCGACTTCAGATAAAATTCATCGGTTTCAAATTTCATGCGGTTGGGGTCATCCACCGTCTTGCCCATCTGGACGCACATAAGGACATCCTGCATCCGACTGTCTTCCCGTCTCAGGTAATGGGCATCGTTGGTGACAACCAGCGGCAGGCCGGTTTCCCTGCTGAGACGCAGAATCCCCTGATTGATTTCCTGCTGTTCCGGCAGCCCGTGATCCTGAAGCTCCAGATAGAAATTTCCTTCTCCGAAAAGCTTTGCATATTCCAAAGCTTTTGCTTTGGCGCCTTCATAGTCTTTAGACAACAGCAATTGCGGCACTTGCCCTGCTACACAAGCGGAAAGTGCGATGATTCCCTCATGATGGGATCGAAGCAGCTCCGTATCCACTCGCGGTTTCCCATAGAAACCATCCACGAAGGCCTGCGATACCATATAGCTTAAGTTGCGGTAGCCGATCTCATTTTCACAAAGGAGCACCAGATGAAATGCCTCGTGATCCACACCGTGTACCCGGTCATTTCTTGTACGGGGTGCAACATAGACCTCACAGCCGATAATGGGTTTTACGCCGGCTTTTTTCGCCGCCTTATAGAAATCGATCACACCGTACATAACACCGTGATCTGTGATGGCAACGGCCTGCTGACCGATCTCCTTCACTCTGTCCATAATGCCGCCGATTCGACAGGCACCGTCCAGCAGGCTGAACTCCGTATGAACATGGAGATGAACAAAGCCCATGGTGAGGCTCCTTTCTTTCGTTTACTGTCCTGCCAATTCCAGAAGCTTTCGCATCCGATGATTGATGGCAGATTTGGTCAAGGGAGGGTTCTGCATCTGTGCCAGTTCGCTAAGGGTGGCTTCCGGGTTTTCTTTTCGAAGCTGTGCCGTTTTCCGCAGCTTGTCCGGCAAATCGTTGTAGCTGCCGTTGGCCTCCAGCCGACGAATCGCAGCCAACTGTTCCTGTGCCGCATCCACCGCCTTGCTCAGGTTCGCTGTCTCGCAGTTGACACGGCGATTGACGTCATTCCGCAGATCTTTCTCAACCTTGGCCTCCATGATGCGCATGGCATTTACCGGTGCACCCATGGTGGTCAAGACATCTTCAATGTAATCGCTTTGCTTAAAATACAAAATGCTGTTTCCCCCGCGTGCCGCATCTTTCGGGAAAAAGCCCAGTTCCATAAACAGGCTGTGTACCTCCCGGCTTACCCGATGGTGGGAGGTTGCCAGCTCCAGATGATACCGTTTCTCCGGATCGGTCACAGAACCGCCTGCCATAAATGCGCCCCGGAGAAAACTGATTTTACAGCAATCCTCTTCCAAAACACCCAAATTCATATGCAGCGATACGGTCGTCTCCGGCTCCAGTCCGAACGCACGGTAAACAGACAGGATCTTCTCCCGGTCATCCAAAGCAAATACCCGCTTGCCCCGTTCTTCATCCGGTATTTGATCAAAATCCAGACCAAACGCTTTCCGGAACAACCGCGGCAGCCGCTGCGCAAAATCTTTACTTTCCGTTACGATACGAATACCGCTCAAAGAGCAGGTATTGCAAAACAGTAAAACACCGTAAGCTTCAGCTACGGCACAGCAGTCTTTATGCAGAGGGAGGCGGCACAATTCCGCCTTGACATTGGAACAAAAGGACATAGTTTTTCCTTTCTGATGAAAAATCGTCTATCGACGACCAAGATCCCGATGGCTGACAGTCGTGGTATAGCCTTTTTGTGCGGCAAATTCGCCCAATTCCTTTGCGATCGTCACAGACCGGTGTTTGCCGCCGGTACATCCTATTGCGATCACCAGATTGGTCTTTCCCTCATCCACATAGGATGGCAGGCAAAAGGTCAGAAGATCCTCCACTTTTTCCAGGAAATCTATGGTCTGTTGGTAAGAAAAAATAAAATCATGGACTTCCGGTTCCAAACCGGTCTTTTGCTTCAATTCCGGGATATAATAGGGATTGGGCAAAAAGCGGACATCAAGAACCAGATCTGCTTCCCTCGGCAGCCCGAACTTGAACCCAAAGGAAACCACGGATACCGTCATAGCGCGGTCTTTCATATCGCCTGCAACAAGATTGATCACCTCGCCGCGCAGCTTGGCCGTAGACAAGGCAGAGGTGTCAATAATGGCATTTGCCCGGTTGCGAATCGGCTGAAGAAGAACCCGTTCCCGTTCCACGGCTGCCGCCAACTCACTGCCGTCTTTGGTCAAAGGATGCTTGCGGCGGGTTTCTTTATATCGCTTGATGATGGTCTCCGTATCCGCTTCTACATACACGATGGTATATTGAAGCTGCATCTGATCCAGACTGTCAAGTGCCTTAAACAGCGCATCAAACGTCAGATTCGCCCGTGAGTCCGTGACCAGAGCCACTCGCTCATACCGGCCTTTGGTCGCAAGGCACAGCTGGGCAAACTGCGGAATCAGATCCGCAGGCATATTATCTACGCAATAGAATCCGATATCTTCCAAAAAGGAAGCCGTTTTACTTTTACCTGCACCGGATAAACCGGAAACAACAACAAACTGCATAATACACCTACCAAATCCGCACTTCAGGCTCCAATTCCACACCGGAATGTTCCCATACACATTGTTTCACCATGGCCATAACAGCCAAAACATCCTCCGCTGTGGCACCACCCAGGTTGACCACAAATCCGGCATGCTTTTCGGAAACCGCCGCTTGACCCACCCTTTTTCCTTTGAGACCGGCTTCTTCGATCAGTACCGCCGCGTAACCATCTGCCGGACGCTTGAACGTAGAACCGGCAGAGGGCAGTTCCAAAGGTTGAGAGGCACGCCGTTTTTCCATCAGCTCCTGCATTTCGGCTCCGATGGCAGCAGGATCCCCGGATTTTAAGCAAAATCGTACCCGGAGAATTACTGCAGACTGTTTCTGAAATACACTGTTTCGATAAGAAAAGCCAAGGCTTTTCCCTTCCGCTGTCAACACCGATCCATCCTGCAGCAATCCCTCGGCGTATGTTGCCACCTGTTTCATTTCCCCGCCATAGGCACCGGCATTCATATATACACCACCACCTACTGTACCGGGAATCCCATGGGCAAATTCCAGACCGGACAAGCCCCTATCCCGGGCAAAACAAGCCAGTTTTGCAAGAGGCACACCGGCTTCCGCTTCCAATACACCATTGCCAAGGTCCTGTATTCGATTCAGCCCCTTGGTGCAGATCACCAACCGATCCAGCCCCTGATCCGGTGCCAATATATTCGTGCCTGCGCCCAAAATCAAGGGCTGTACATTCTGTTTGAGGCAAAAGCGGTACAGTTCTGTCAGCATCTCCGCAGATTTGGGAAATGCCATGGGTGCAGGTCCTCCGATTCGGAAGGATGTATGCTTTGACAACGGTTCAACTTTTCTCAAATCCAAAAAGGGAAATTCTTGCTGCAATCTATCAAACAAGGTCATAAACGCCTCCGGGTGTTTGTTCTCTCTTGTATCTTATCACATCTGCCCGGAAAAGAAAACCGCAAATTAAAAAATAAGGAAAATAGATCAAAGGCTTCCCCGTCAGTTCAGGGAAGCCTTTGTTTTCAAATCAAAACGCTGCAGTATCTGAGGATTGCTGGAAAAATTTGTTCAGCTGCTCCGTAAACTCCTCTGCAGGATTGTAACCCATTTGTTTCTGGCGATTGTTCATAGCCGCAACTTCAAAAATCACTGCCAGATTTCGTCCTGGCGTGACCGGAACTGTAATCGAAGGAATTTTGACACCCAAAATCTCCGTGTAATGATTCTCCAGTCCCAGACGGTCATAAACCTCACTGTCTTTCCAGTGAACAATGTTAATGATCAGATCAATACTGGACGATTCCTTGACAGCACCCATACCGAAGAGCTTGGCAACATTGATCACACCTATACCGCGCAGTTCAATATAATGCCGCAGCACTTCCGGTGCACTGCCCAACAACTGGGAAGAGGAAATTTTCTTTAATTCCACCGCATCATCTGCTACCAGTCGATGCCCCCGCTTTACCAGTTCGATGGCTGTTTCACTTTTGCCGATTCCGCTGTCACCGGTAATAAAAATACCCTGACCGTAAATCTCTACCAGAACGCCATGTCTGGTTACACGAGGCGCCAAATAAGATTTTAGTGCCATAATCAGACCGGAAACCGTATAGGATGTGGTTTCCTGACTGCGAAGAATGGTAATGTCATGCTTTTCCGCCATCTCCAGACATTCCGGCAAAGCCTCCAGATTTCTGGCTATGATCAAGGTAGGAATCTTATAGGAAAAAACATGATCAAATATAATGGCACGCTGCTCGCTGCTGAGCTTTCGCAAATAGGATGTCTCCACATTGCCAAGAACCTGCAGGCGCATAGGTTCAAAGTGATCAAAGAAGCCTGCCAGTTGCAGACCGGGACGGCTGATATCATCCACCGTAATACATATCTTTTCAAAATCAGTTGCCTTATGCAAAGGAAGCAGATTAAATTCATCCACCAATTTTGTCAACGGCACGCTGTAAATGGGTCCCATGGGCCTCACCTCGGTTTCATTATAGCTTGTTTTTCCCATTTCCGCAACAATGTAAAAATTTTTCGTTTTTTCTTAAACTTTTTCTTGCATTTTGAGGTCATATCTGCTATGATGTAGGGGCGTCTTTAGGACAACATTCAAAAATCTCAACGGCAAGGAGGTGCAGCAAGTGGCAAAATGCGATATCTGCGGCAAGGGCGTGACCTTTGGTATCAAGGTTTCTCACTCCCATAGACGGTCCAATCGTCCCGTGAAGCCCAATGTTAAGCGTGTCAAGGCGGTTGTTGACGGTACTCCTCGCCATGTACATGTCTGTACAAGATGCCTTCGTTCCAACAAAGTGGAGCGGGCCATCTGATTACCGTATCACAAATGACAGCTTCGGATCTTTCCGAAGCTGTTTTTGTTTTTTCGCCGCAGCAAAGCTGCGGCGATTATGCTTTATGTCCGGGAAACTTCTTCAAATTCATGCCGTTTTTCACGGCTCATAAGTGCTTGAATGGTTTCAGTCGGTGCTTTGCCCTGATAAAGAACCGCATAGGCTTGCTGACAGATCGGCATTTCCACTCCGGCTTTCAGACTCAGCTTCCAGACAGAATCTGCTGCATAATAGCCTTCAACCACAGCACCGACCTGCTCCATGGCCTGCTCCACAGGGACGCCCTGACCGATCAGGATACCTGCACGGCGGTTTCTGGAATGCATGGAGGTGCAAGTGACGATGGTATCTCCAACGCCGGCAAGTCCCGCAAAGGTATTGGGATGGCCGCCAAGGGCAACGACCAGATCTTTCAGCTCCGCAAGACCTCTTGTCATGAGCAGGGCTTTTGTATTGTCTCCAAAGCCCAGACCATCACAAATACCGGCGCACAATGCGATCACATTCTTCATAGCCGCACTGAGTTCCACACCGACGACATCATTACTGGTGTAGATCCGGAAGTATTCATTCATGAACAATTCCTGCACATATTCGGCAAGCTCCAGGTTCTCACAAGCCGCTACGCAGCCTGTTGGCATATACCGCGACACTTCTTCCGCGTGAGAAGCACCGGAAAGCACCACAACTTCGGTCTGCGTCTCTTCCTTGATGATCTGAGACATCCGCAGGCCGCTGTTCTCCTCAATGCCCTTGGTTGCCGAGACCAAAACCGCACCGGGCTGCAAGTAAGGACTAACCTGTCTGGCAGACGTGCGCATGGCAAAGGACGGCACAGCAAAGACCACAACGCCGCAGGTCCTTGCCAGGGAAATATCAGAAGAAAATTCCATTGCCTTGTGAAGCTCCACACCTTCCAAACGCGGATTATAATGAAGCTGATTCAGTTCATCTGTCAGTTCCTGCAGATGACTCCAAACGATGACTCTATGACCTTTATTGCACAGCAGATTGGCCAGGGCTGTTCCCCACGCACCGCTGCCAAGCATCATAATATCCATAACAGCCTCCTATTTCTTGTGAAAATTCAATTTGGATTCGGTCCCCTTGACCAATCTGACGATGTTATTTCTGTGACGGAAGATCACAAAGGCCGCTGTGACATCGGCAAGGATGCACACAGGCCAGTTGCCCCAATGAAACACATAAAAACCAACGGCAAATGCCACCGCCGCCAACACAGAGCCCAAAGAAACATACTTTGTCAGAAGAACTGTCACCACGAATACTGCCAGTATCAGTACGAATACACGCCAGTCGGCACAGGCAGCCAATGCCGCACCGCACATAATGCCCTTACCGCCCCGGAACCCGGCGGCGGCGGGATAGCTGTGGCCCAGAACCACCGCCAGACCTGCCACCATGGTGGCGATCAAAGAATATTCATTGAGAATATCTCTGGCAATCAGGCAAGCCGCTACACACTTGGCAGCATCAATGAAGATGACCAAAAAGGACTGAACGCCGCCGTAGGTACGGAAGAAATTGGTCAGGCCTGCATTGCCGCTGCCATGGGTACGGACATCATCGTGCATCAGCACTTTGGAAATGAGGATGGCACCGTTGAGATTGCCCAGCCAGTAGCCGATGACGATAATTAAGATCCAGTAAAATAATTGCATATCAGTCTTCCTTCTCGCCTTTTTGCCGGATGGTCAGCTTAATGGGCGTACCCATAAGACCGAATACAGCCCGAAGCTGGTTTTCCAGATACCGCTGGTAGGAGAAGTGGAACAGCCGCGCATCGTTGCAGAACACAACGAAGTGAGGCGGTTTCACACCTACCTGCGTCATATAGTAGATCTTCAGACGGCGACCCTTGTCGCTGGGAGGTTGAACCCGAGCCGTTGCATCCTCCAGAATATTATTGAGCATACCCGTGGTAATACGCATGGCACTCATCGCTGCCACTTCATTGATCAGTTGGTAGAGCTTGTCCACCCGTTGACCGGTCAGCGCCGAGATAAACAGAACGGGTGCATAAGACATATAGCTCAGATCCCGCCTGATCTCATCAGTCATTTTATCCATGGTGTTGGTCTCTTTTTCGATGAGATCCCACTTGTTTAGCACAATGTTACAGGCTTTGGCTCCCTCATGTGCCAACCCCGCGATCTTGGTATCCTGCTCGGTCACGCCTTCATTGGCATCCACCAAAATCAGGCACACATCCGCCCGATCAATAGCAGAAACAGAACGCAGATTGGAGAATTTCTCAATGGCATCGTCCACTTTGGACTTGCGGCGCATACCGGCCGTATCAATAAAGCAGTATTTTCCATATTGATTTTCGAAGTTACTGTCAATGGCATCCCGGGTCGTACCTGCCACATTGGACACAATGACACGCTCAACACCAAGAATTTTATTCAGCAGGCTGGACTTGCCCACATTGGGCTTGCCGACAATTGCAACCTTGATACGGTCTTCTTCCTCTTCTTCCTCCACAGCTTCGGGGAACAGTTCCACGCAGGCATCCAGCAAATCGCCGGTGCCATGGCCGTGGATAGCAGACACTTCAATGGGATCTCCCAATCCCAAGGAATAGAACTCATAAAAATCGGGATTGACACCACCGACTTTATCACATTTGTTGACTGCAACGATCACAGGCTTCTTGGCCCGCTTGAGCATAGTTGCAACATCTGCATCTGCGGCTGTCATGCCCACCGTAACATCCGTGACCATAACAATGACATCTGCTGTGGAAATCGCGATCTCTGCCTGACGGCGCATAAATTGCAGCATTTCGTTTTCTGTGGTTGGTTCAATGCCGCCGGTATCTACAAGTGTAAATTCCCGGCCATTCCAGTCACAAGTCCCATAGAGCCGGTCACGGGTAACGCCGGGTGTATCCTCCACAATAGCCATACGGCGGCCGGTCAGTTTATTGAATAACATGGATTTGCCCACATTGGGGCGGCCTACAATGGCGACAATCGGCTTTGCCATGCAGACACCTCCTTGAAGCGTTTTCTCATTGGTTAGATTCTACCTTTTTATGAAGGAAAAAGCAAGAACGAATTGACAATGGACAATGAACGAGTCGCCAAGGCGACAATTTGAAAAACATAAGTTACTATTACCGAAAAGAGGAAAATGCAAACATATTTTTAATCATCTGCCATAATTGTCAATTAAAAAGAAAAGAAGAGAGCATAATGCCCTCTTCTCACTCTTGTATCGCAAATTACTTTGCCTCAACCGCAACAACTTCACGGCCGTTATAGGTGCCGCAAGCCTTGCAGGCTCTGTGGGGCAGACGGGGCTCACCGCACTTGGGGCAAGCGACAACACCGGGGATCGCCAGCTTCCAGTGGGAGTTGCGTCTCTTATCTCTTCTTGCCTTGGAAACTTTACACTTGGGAACTGCCATTTGGGAACACCTCCTTGGTTGAAATGCCGCAGGGCATATTGTCTATTTGTTCAGTAACTGCTGAAGCACTGCCAATCTTTCATCCGGCTCCGGTCTGCAATCGCAGGGGCCATGGTTCAAATCGGCACCGCATCGGGGACACAGCCCCCGGCAGTCTTCGCTGCAGAGCAGCTTGCTGTCCATATTCAGGACAACGGCAGTGGTCAGTATATCATCCAGATCTGCCTGGTTTCCGATCAGTTCAAACGTCCACGGATCATCATAATCCTCGTTTTCCAACTTGCTGACCAGCACAGCCTTCAAGGAAATGGAAAAGTCCCGGTCAAAGGGCTTTGCACAGCGGTCACATTCGCCCTGCAGACGCGTTGTGAGATCGCCTGTAAGGACCAAAACACCGGCCGTATTGCGAACCTGACCCACAGCATGAATCTGATTTTGCAGCGGGCGGGAAACGCCAAACTCCATATCACTTAAATCAAGGCTTGTTTCAAAGGGGACTACACCGCCGGAGCAATTCATAATTTTTGAAAGTCCTAACAGCATAGCTCTCTCCAATCCATAATCGTGCATTTGCTATTATATAAGAATGTTCTTCTGTTGTCAAATACTTTTTCCGCAAATTCCTATAAAATTTCCTACTTTCCCGCATAGGAGTTCCTATTGTTATTTCTCTGCGGATACTATATAATGAAACAGAGAAAAATGCAAGAAAAAGGAGCCTGCCATGAAGGAATTTATCGTGGGCAAAAATGATGCCGGACAGCGGCTGGATCGATTTGTCTCAAAAACCGTTCCTCTTCTGCCTGCTTCCCTGCTGCAGAAATATATCCGCCTCAAACGAATCAAGCTCAACGGAAAGGGCTCTGTTCGGGATGCCCGTCTCAGTCAAGGAGATGTGCTGCAGCTATACATCAATGATGAGTTTTTTGATACACCCAAAGAGGAAAATGCCTACCTCACTGTTTCCACTCCCAAAATCAGCATTGTATATGAAGATGAAAATATCCTGCTGGCTGACAAAAAGCCGGGGCAAGCGGTACACCCCCACGATGGTGCCGAATACGGGAAAACCCTGATCGACCACATTCAGGCCTATCTTTATGCCAAAGGAGAATGGAAGCCACGGCAGGAACATAGCTTTACTCCCGCCCTGTGCAACCGCATTGACCGAAACACCGGCGGGATTGTCATCGCCGCCAAGAATGCCGAAGCCCTGCGGATTTTGAATCAGAAGATCAAAGACCGGGAACTGGATAAACGGTATCTGTGCATCGTCCACGGTACACTCAAACCCAAAGACGGCACCCTGAAAGGCTATCTTTTTAAGGATTCTGCCCAAAACCGGGTCTATATTTCTCAAAAGAGTCAACCCGGGAGCAAAACCTGTGCCACCAATTATCGCACCCTACAGACAAAAGACGGGCTGAGTCTGGTGGAGTGTCAGTTGATCACCGGACGCACCCATCAAATCCGTGCCCAGATGGCCTTTGCCGGACACCCGCTTCTTGGCGACGGAAAATACGGCAAATTGGATAAGCGGTATGACCGAAAATTTCAGGCCCTGTATTCCTATAAACTCCTGTTCGATTTCCGGACTGACAGCGGAATTTTGCAATATCTGAACGGACAGGAATTTCAGGTGGAGGATGTAGACTTCGTCCGGGAATACTTTGGGGAAAATATTTGAGAAAAAGGACCCCGGCCATTGACATTCCACGCCATACCATATATATTGGATATACTATGCCGAATTTCGACATTGATTGAAATGATTTCAGAAATGGGGGAGGATACATGGCAAAAGAGTTGATTCGTTTGACGAATCTGACCATGGAATTTGATGGGGAGAAGATCCTCGACAGTATCAACCTTTATATTAATGATCATGAATTTCTCACATTGCTCGGGCCAAGTGGCTGCGGTAAGACAACCACTCTGCGGATCATTGGCGGCTTTTTGACGCCTACCGACGGTGATGTGTTATTTGACGGCAAGCATATCAATGATGTACCTGCCTATAAACGGCAAATCAATACCGTTTTTCAACGGTATGCCCTGTTCCCCCATCTGGATGTTTATGATAATATAGCCTTCGGTCTGCGCATTGCCAAGCTGGACGAAGATGAAATTGACCGCCGCGTGGAAGAGATGCTTGACATTGTCAGTCTGCGCGGTTTTGAAAGCAGAAAGGTCCATCAGCTTTCCGGCGGTCAGCAGCAGCGTGTGGCAATTGCCCGTGCATTGGTCAATCGTCCCAAGGTCTTGCTTCTGGATGAACCTCTGGGCGCATTGGATCTTCGTCTGCGTAAGGATATGCAAAACGAACTCAAGCGCATCCAGCAGGAAACCAATATCACCTTTATTTACGTCACCCACGATCAGGAAGAAGCACTCTCCATGTCCGATACCATCGTGGTTATGGATAAGGGGCGTATTCAGCAGATCGGGCGTCCGGAAGATATTTACAATGAACCAAAAAACGCCTTTGTCGCCGACTTTATCGGAGTAAGCAATATTCTTGACGGCATAATGGTCGAGGACTACTGCGTAGAGTTCTTCGGCCGGAAATTCAAGTGTTTGGATAAGGGCTTTGCCCCCAAAGAACCGGTGGATGTGGTCATCCGTCCGGAGGATATTGATTTTGTGGCGGACAAAGATGCCCATTTGTTCGGCACCGTTACCAACATCACCTTCAAGGGGATGCAGTACGATATCATTGTAGATTTTAAGGGCTTTAAGTGGCTGATTCAAACCACCGATTATCAGCCTGTGGGCAGCCAAGTGGGAATCCGCCTGAATCCGGAAGATATCCATGTTATGAAAAAGAGCGAATACTCAGGTCTCTTCGGTGATTACAGTTCTTACAGTGCCGAATATGACGAGATTGCCGAGGACACGGAAGATGAAGAGTAAACGGCTGTTAGTTCCTTATGTGGCGTGGATGACGGTTTTCACCCTCATTCCTCTGGCCGTAGTGTTCTACTACGCCTTCACCGACTCTATCACCGGGCAGTTCACCTTGAATAACCTCAACTCTCTGGGGAGTTATCTGCCCATTTTTCTCCGCTCCATTTTTCTTGCATTGGCTTCTGCCGTCATCTGTCTGGTCATAGGCTATCCCGTCGCCTATACCATCGCACAGGCCAAGCCCAATCGGCAGCGGTTGCTGTCTATGCTGATAATGCTGCCCATGTGCATGAGCTTTCTGCTCCGCACCCTTGCCTGGGTTGCCATGCTGGAAGATACGGGCATCATCAATTCTTTCATTACCGCTCTGGGGCTTCAGCCTCTGCCCCTGATTCGCAGCAACGCTGCTGTGATTCTCGGCATGGTCTATAACTACCTGCCCTATATGATTACACCTCTATATACAGTCATCATGAAGATCGACAAGCGATTGGTGGAGGCTGCACAGGATCTTGGCTGTGACAGCACCCGTGTATTTACCCGGGTAACGCTGCCGCTGTCCGTTCCCGGTATCATTTCCGGATTCACCATGGTGTTTGTCCCTGCTGTGTCTACTTTCTATATCTCCCAGAAGCTGGGAAGCACCGGTACTACCATGATCGGCGATGTTATCGAAAGTCAGTTCAAAACTGCCTATAATCCCAATCTGGGGGCAGCGCTGAGCCTTGTTATGATGATTCTCATTTTTACCTGCATGGGCTTTATGAACCGCTTTTCCGAAGAGGATGAGGGGGTGATGGCACCGTGAAAAAGTTTAACCGCATTTTTACTGTATCGGTGTTCCTGTTCCTCTATATCCCCATGATCGTTCTTGCGGTCGCCTCCTTCAACACCGGCCGTGACATCGCTGTTTTTGAAGGATTTACCCTTAGTCAGTATGTGGAGCTGTTTCGGGACGATACACTTTTAACACTCCTCGGCAATTCGTTTCTGATTGCCTTTTTGTCCAGCCTGGCAGCCACAGTTCTCGGAACATCGGCTGCTCTCGGTCTGCATAATTCCAAAGGTCGGCTTCGCCGTGCTGTCATGACGTTGACCAACATTCCCATGACCAATCCGGATATTGTTACCGGTGTGTCTCTGGCCCTGCTCTTCGCTTTTGCAGGCACCATGTTGAAACAGAAGGATATTCTTGGTTTCGGTACCCTGCTCATTGCCCATATCACCTTTAATCTGCCTTATGTGATCTTATCGGTTCTGCCTAAGCTGGCTCAGATGGATCCGGATTTGGAAGATGCAGCACTGGATCTGGGCTGTACACCGATCATGGCCTTTTTCAAGGTTATCCTTCATGACATTATGCCCGGTGTCATTTCCGGCTTTATGATGGCTTTCACCATGAGTCTGGACGATTTTGTCATCAGTTATTTTGTTACCGGCTCCAGTTTTATCACCCTGCCGGTGGAGATTTACAATTACACCAAAAAGCCCATTCACCCCAAAATTTATGCCCTTTTTACCCTGATGTTTCTTGCCATTCTGCTTATTATGGTGGTTATGAATCTGCTTCAGGCAAGAGATGATGGACGCAAAATGAGAAAGAGAGGGTTTCGCTCATGAAAAAATTTTTTCTTTTGACGATAATTGCCGCTATGCTCCTGACTGCTTCCACCTTGCCTGCTGCCGCCGATGAGAATGAAATCACCGTTTACAATTGGGGGCAGAATATTTCCGATGGATCGGATGGCTGCCTGGATATCATTTCTGAATTTGAAGCAGAAACCGGTATTCAGGTCAATTATCTCACCTACGAAAGCAACGAAAGCATGTACACCAAGCTAAAAGCCGGCGGTTCTTCCTATGATGTCATTATTCCATCAGACTATATGATCGGCCGATTGATCAAGGAAGGTATGCTGGAAGAATTGAATTTTGACAACATCCCCAACTACAAGTATGTGGATGAGATCTGCAAAAATCAGCCTTATGATCCCGAGAATAAGTACTCCGTTCCTTATACCATGGGTACGGTCGGACTGATCTACAATACAAAGTTCGTGGATGAAGCCGACATTGGGAGCTGGGATCTTCTGTGGAATGAGAAGTACGCCGGAAAAATTCTCATGTTCAACAACTGTCGGGATGCATTTGCCATTGCACAATCTATGCTGGGGTACAGCCTGAACACAGAGGACCCGGAAGAACTTCAAAACTGTGCAGAGCTTTTGACACAGCAAAAACCGCTTGTGCAGGAATATGTTATGGATCAGATCTATGCTAAAATGACCCGCGAGGAAGCATGGATCGCCCCCTATTACGCAGGCGATTATTTGTATATGGTGGAAGAAAATCCGGATCTTCGTTTCTATTATCCGGAGGAAGGCTTCAACTCATTTATCGATGCCGCCTGTGTCCCCAAGGGATGCAGCAACAAGGAAGGCGCAGAAGCTTTTATCAACTTCCTGTGCAGACCGGACATCTGCGGCAGCAACATGGACTATATCCGTTACACGGCTCCTGTTTCTGCTGCAAAAGAATATATGGATCCGGCTCTGGCCGCCAGCGAAGTGGCCTACCCTCCCGAAGAAGTCCTTGCCAACAGCGAAAGTTTCCACGCCTTGTCCATGGAGGCAACGCAGCTTATGGACAGCCTGTGGCTGTCTGTTAAGACTTCCGGCAGCTCTGCCACTGCTTATCTGGCCGGAGGCATTGCATTGGTTCTTGCCGTTACCGTGCTGACCGTTGTGCTGCAGGTACGCAAAAAACGTAAAATGGCACGCCGCCGCCACTGATCAAATTTGCTTTTGAAAAAGCGATGCCGTTCTTTGAGAGAATGACATCGCTTTTTCACGCTTATTCTATTTAGCTTACAAACGAAAGCAGGCGAAAAAATGAAAAAAGGCCCAATTTATGTGCTGGCTTGTTACATCCTCTGGGGTATCCTCCCCGTCTTCTGGAAAACACTCTCTGCCGTACCACCTGTGTATGTGCTGGCAGCCAGAATCTTCTGGTCCCTGATTTTTGTTGCGCTGATCCTACTGTTCAGTAAAAATCTATCCCCCATTCGTACCGTGTTTCGTAACAAAAAAGAGCTGGGGAGATTGGCTCTTGCCGGTATTTTTGTGTGCATCAACTGGGGAGTTTACATTTGGGCCGTTAACAGCGGTCATATGCTGGACGCCAGTCTGGCTTATTACATGAACCCAATTTTGGCTATTTTGCTCGGAACCATCGTATTCCGGGAAAAGCTGTCCGGGCTGCAGTGGCTTTCTGTGGCTGTGACCTTTGTCGGGCTGGTCATTGCAATGGTTCGTTATGGTCAATTCCCATGGATCTCCCTGATCATCGGCGGCAGTTTTGCAATCTACGGAGCGATCAAAAAGCGGGTTCATTGTTCCTCCGGTGTTTCCGTTTTTTTTGAAACCCTGCTTTTGACCCCCATTTCCCTTGGCTTTATGATATATACCGATCTTCAGGGGACCGGTGCTGTCGGAACTCTGCAGGGCACACAGTGGCTGCTCCTGCCGGCAGCAGGCATTGTAACCTCTGTTCCTCTTCTTCTCTTCGCCCGGGGCATCAAAGAAACCCCTATGTCCCTCTCCGGCCTGCTGATGTACATCAATCCCAGCCTGCAGCTTTTGCTTTCGGTCTTAGTCTACAATGAGACCTTTACATCAACCCATGCTATTTTATTTGGCTTCGTCTGGGTGGGTGTTATACTGTACCTTTATGCGGGTTTTCTGAAAACCAAGACCGCAGGACATTGATCCTGCGGTCTTGTATATTAGATGGTAACCGTACATGGATACCGATCCAAAACTGTAACGTTCTCCAATTCCGACCCGTACCGGCTGAGATTCCGCCGGCATTTATTCCATAGACCATAGCCATCCGGATTTTCCGCAGGCATGTGGTAAATATAGCTGTGCACGGCCACATCCCGCAGCAGTTGCCTTGTTTGAGGTTGGGAAAGGTACATAGCGTTCCAAAATGCGGCATCTGCCCGTTTATTCTGAAGAAATTTTATGTGTTCCCCCGGATCCGGCTTTGCATCGGCAGCTACATAAACAGACTGATCTCCATTCGTAATCCAGATGACTGCGTGGGGCGGCGTTTCTTCCTCCATGGGTGCATGACAGATGCTGCCATAGCAGATGGAAAACGGTCCCATAAGGGCTGTTCCCTGCTCTGTATGGCTATGGGGAAGAAAAAACGGTGTACCCGGCCAGCGGGCAAGGTAGGCATCCACCCTGTCCCTGTTGTAGTGATCCGGGTGATCATGGGTAAAGCACAGCCCACATATGCTTGAAAACGGGGGCTCGTGGTTCAGTATCTTTTGCCATAATTCTTCGCTCAGAGCGTGAAAGGGTGCAATGTCTCCATTGAGAACATCCACCAGCAAAGTGACCCCACGATGGGCCACGGCCAAGCCTGCATTGCACAGCAGCGTAATTTCCATATTGTTTCCTCGTTAATCCAGCTTCAGGTCCCCTTCTTTGATCCAGCCGATTTTACGGCAGATTAGACCCAGTATCCAACATAACACACCGGGAAGAAGAATGCAAATCAAAAGCATACCCAACCAATCAATTGGCAGGATCGCCGTTTTTGTTCCGGCAGCGATTCCATCCACCCAACCGGTATAGATCCCGATCGGGCCCACCAGACCGCAGGTGCCCATACCGGAAGATACTGCAGGGCCGTTCATTTCCAAGCGGAAAACACAGGTTGCCAAGGGCCCGGTAATGGCTGAGGCAGCAATGGCAGGAATCCAGATTTTGGGATTCTTCACAATATTGCCCATTTGAAGCATAGAGGTGCCCAACCCCTGAGACACCAGACCGCCCCAACGGTTTTCCCGAAAACTCAGCACCGCAAAGCCCACCATATTGGCACAGCAGCCGGCCACCGCAGCACCGCCTGCCAAGCCCACAAGACCCAGAGACGCGCAAATAGCCGCGCTGGAAATGGGCAGGGTCAAAGCGATACCAACCACGACAGAAACCAAAATTCCCATCCAGAAAGGTCTCAGCTCTGTTGCCCACATAATCACATTTCCTACATAGTTTGCAGCTGCACCGATGGCCGGTGCGATCCACACAGACAGCAAGCATCCCACCACAATGGTCACGCAAGGTGTTACCAGAATATCCACCTTCGTCTCCTTGGATACCATCTTGCCAATTTCGGCAGCGATAATCGCAATGAACAATACCGCCAGCGGACCTCCTGCCCCACCGCTGGCATTGGACGCATAACCAACAGCAGCCAGGGAAAACAAAACAAGAGGCGGTGCCTGCAGCGCATAACCGATGGCAATTGCCATGGCTGCACCGGACATGGCACCGGCAAAATCACCTACTGTCACCAATAGATCGATACCAAGCTGCTGTCCTGCCGTTTTCAAAATAGTCCCGATCAGCAAAGAACAGAACAAGCCCTGTGCCATAGCACTTAACGCATCAATACCATACCGCTTGGGGGAAATCACAACGTTTTTTCTTTTGAGAAACGCTTGAAATTTATTCATGCCACATTACCCTGCTTTCTTTTTGTATCCATGTGATTATATGATTTGTCAGGTGTCTTGTCAACTGAAATAAGCAACAAGAATCCTCTGCAATTGCAGAGGATTCTCGTTTATTTCAACATTTCCAGGAACGCTTCTTCAGACAGGACCGGAATGTTCAGTTCATTCGCCTTTTTCAGTTTGGAGCCGGCATTCTCCCCTGCCACAACATAGGTCGTCTTTTTTGATACGGAAGAAGATGCTTTTCCGCCCATGGATTCGATCTTCTCCGTTGCTTCCTCCCGGCTGAACAAACGCAAAGCGCCTGTAAGAACAAAGGTCATACCGGCAAATCGCGTATCGTTGATCTGTTCCCGGCTTTCAAAATTAACGCCCGCCCGTCGCAGCTGCTCGATCAGATCACGGGACTGAGGATCACGGAACCAGCGAGTCAAATTCTCTGCCGTGACAGCACCAATATCCGGCACCTGGGTCAATTCCGCTTCTGTTGCGGCTGCAAGGGCATCCAAAGAACCAAATGTTCTGGCCAGCACTTTTGCCGCTTTGGTTCCAACCTGACGAATACCAAAGGAGTTCAGCAGTCTGGAAAGATCATTATCGCGGCTGGCGTCAATGGCACGCAAAAGATTATCTGTGGACTGTTTGCCCATACGATCCAACTGCTCCACTTTCTCCCGATCAAGGAAGTAGAGGTCGGCCGGTGTTCTCAAAAGGTCTGCCTCAATTAGCTGCTCCACAAGGGCCGAACCCAAACCGTCAATATCCATGGCCTCGCGAGAGACAAAGTGGCTCAGGTTTCTTGCCAACTGTGCCGGACACTCCACCCCGGTACAGCGAATAGCTGCACCGTCTTCGTCCCGACTGACCAAAGCGCCGCAGACCGGACAGGTTTTCGGAAACCGATAAGGCTGTGTCCCATCGGGGCGCTTCCCTATCTCCACCTCCAGAATTTCCGGAATGATCTCTCCCGCTTTTCGGATCTTTACCGTATCGCCGATCCGCACATCCTTTTCCGAGATAAAATCCTGATTGTGCAGCGTCGCATTGGTCACAGTCGTCCCGGCCAACCGAACCGGTTCTACCACCGCTTTGGGTGTCAGCACGCCGGTTCTTCCCACCTGAATCACAATATCGCGCACTACCGTAGATTTAATCTCAGGCGGATATTTGAAGGCTGCGGCCCAACGGGGGAACTTGGATGTGCTTCCCATCCGCCGTCGGTCTGCCAGAGAATCCAGTTTAATAACAGCACCGTCAATATCAAACGGCAGGTCATAGCGGTCTTTATCAATGGCAGCCACTAAATTTTCTGCCTGATCCATAGTCCTGCACCGCTCATAGGGAATTACTTTGAAGCGAAGGCTGCGTAAATAATCCAGCGTTTCGCTATGGGTATTGAATTCAATTCCCTCTGCCAACTGCAGATTAAACACCAAAATATCCAACTGGCGGGAAGCTGCAATTTTGGGATCCAACTGACGCAGAGATCCGGCAGCCGCATTTCTGGGGTTGGCAAAAAGTGTTTCTCCCCGGGCTTCCCTTTTCCGGTTCAATTTTTCAAAAACACCTCTGGGCATGAACACTTCGCCGCGAACAATCAGTCGGCTTGGTGCATTGTCAAGTGTCATAGGAATGGACCGAACCGTCTTTAGGTTTTCCGTCACATCCTCCCCTGTTGCGCCATCGCCCCGTGTGGCACCACGCACAAAAACGCCATCCACATATTCCAGTGCCACAGAAAGGCCATCCACTTTCGGCTCTACGGTATAGACCGGCTCGGAGACACTTTCCCGCACTTTGCTGTCAAAATCCCGAAGCTCCTCATAGGAAAATACATCCTGCAGGCTCTCCAGAGGAACAGGATGATTTACCTTTTCAAACTGACTTAGCGCCATTCCCCCCACACGTCTGGTCGGTGACAGCGGGGATGCCATAGCGGGATTTTCCTCCTCCAGAATTTCCAGTTCCCGAAGCATGGCATCATATTCATAATCCTGAATCTCCGGACGGTCCAGCACATAATACAGATAATTGTGCCGTTCCAGTTCTTTGGACAACTGCTCCATTCTCTCTTTCAGAGTCATAAGGTTCTCCTATTCCCCGGTTTGCCCCGGTTTCACATTCACATAACTGTTTGGCACGCTGCCCACTATGACAGTCTCCGCCACTACGACCTCGGAAGATACTGTAACATCCTCCGTCCCCACAGGGGTCAAGACTGTCATGGTGATGGTCACATCCATCATGATCCGGTGGGATGTCTGGTTAATTCCGGCTTCTGAAAAATCATTGCGGAACTCCGCATCGGAAGCGCTGATGGACAACACTTTGACCGGCAATTTTGGCCCGGAGCCGGAAAACAGCTCCGGTACAATCAAACTGCCCAGAGGCAAGCCAACTTCATTGACATCCAAATCCAACAGCATGGTGTCAATCACAGATAATATCTGTGTCTTTAATCGGTTGATTTCATTGATATTGGTCTTTAGTGCCGTGATACTACCGTTGATATCCTTTTCCAAATAAATAATGTTTTCGTAATCGATCTCCTCTGACCGCAGTTGATCTTCAATGGCCTCGTTAATGATATAAGAAGCCCGGTTTTCCACACGTGCTCTGGCCAGATCTTCGATTAACGGCCCAACAGACAGCCGCAGAAACAGCACCAACGCAACCGGAAGAACCAGCAGAAAAAAAGCCAGCAAATTGTAAATTCTTCTTCGTTTCCGATTCATCCTGCACCTCCATGGATTAGAGGTATATGCACAAAGCAGATGAAAATTTACAGTTTTGTCATATGGGCGCCTGCCGTATTGGCCATGAGTTTCTTGGTGCCGATCTCATCAAAGGCGATCTCCAGCAATGCATCGTTCCCCATAGGGAGAACTGTCAATACCATTCCGCGGCCAAAGGCATGATGCTGTACCATATCTCCTTTTTGCAGATTTATCGTATTGACAGGTTTTCTTTGCTTCGGCAAAACGGAAGAATACTGAGATCTCCGTTCCTGTACAGGCTTTTGCGGAACATAGGCATCATAATCACCGTACATGCTGCGTCTTTGCGGAACATAGGACTCTCTGGGCTTTGGACGAAGTCGCTCTTCCAGAAATTCTTTGGGTAATTCGGATAAAAACTGAGAAGGTCTTGCCATAGAAGTGTGCCCATAAAGCATTCGCTGGCAGGCATAGGAAATGGCAAGCGTTTGTTTAGCTCGGGTAATGGCCACATAACAAAGCCGCCGCTCTTCCTCCAGATCCTCCGATGTAAAGGAGCTTCTGGTGCCGGGGAACAAGCCTTCTTCAAAGCCTACCAGACATACATGGGAAAATTCCAGTCCTTTGGCGCTGTGCATGGTCATCATGACCACAGCATCCGCCTCAGAATCATACTGTTCTATATCTGTATAGAGGGCAATTTCTTCCAAAAATCCGTTTAGACTCGGCTCATCCGTATTTTCCATGTAACTGACGATGCTTGATTTCAATTCCCGCACGTTTTCAGCCCGGGTACGGTTTTCCACATCGCTTTTTTCTTCCAGCATGCCAAGATAGCCGGTTTTGATCAGCAGGGCATCATAAAACTCCGGCAGAGGCAATGTATCCAATAGTTCGGCACACTCTTCGATGAGTGCGGAAAATGCACCCAATTTTTCCGATGCTTTTTCCAGAGAGCCGTAAGATGCTGCATCTGCCACTACGGAATACAAGCTGACTTCTGCGGAAGCTGCCTGACGGGTCGCCATATCCAGCGTCTTTTGACCGATTCCCCTTGGCGGGTTATTGATGATCCTCCGCAAACGCAAATCATCGGCACGATTATTGATCACGCACAGATATGCCAGCATATCCTTCACTTCGGCACGATCAAAAAAACGAGTGCCGCCAATGATGCGATAGGGAATTCCATTTCGCTTAAACGCATATTCCAAAGCATTGGACTGGGCATTGGTGCGATATAAGACCGCTATGTCCTTGTAGTTTTTCCCCTTGGATAGTTGAAAGATTCGGCTGGAGACAAAGCTGGCTTCGTCAGATTCGTTCAATGCCTCATAGACCAATATCTTATCTCCGCCGTCATTTTTTGTCCAAAGCGTCTTTCCTTTTCTTCCTCTGTTGTGGGAAATCACCGCATTGGCTGCATGGAGTATCGCCTGGGTGGAACGATAGTTCTGTTCCAGACGGATTAGCTTCGCTCCGTGATATTGCTTTTCAAAATCCAGAATATTCTCTATGGTTGCTCCGCGAAATTTATAGATACTCTGGTCATCGTCTCCAACCACACAAATATTATGATAGCCGCCAGCCAAAAGAGAAGCCAGCAGATATTGCAGATGATTGGTATCCTGATATTCATCAATCAGTACATAACGGAACTTCCGCTGGTAATACTCCCGGACATCCGGATGTTCCTGCAAGAGCCGAACCGTCAGAAGAATGATATCATCAAAGTCCAGCGCATTTGCCTCTTTCAGGCGCGTCTGATACGCTTCATAGGCCAATGCTGCCTTTTCCATGCGGTAATCTCCGGAATTGGATGCCTCACGTTCAAATTCTGCCAGTGTCTGCATTTGGTCCTTGGCCTTACTGATCAGATGAAGAAACAGCTTGGGCGGAAAGGATTTTTCATCCAAATTCATATCCTTCAGAATGTCTTTCATGACCCGCTCGGCATCTGCCATATCATAAATGGTAAAGCTACCTGTGTAGCCCAACTTGTCAATATCACGGCGAAGGATCCGGCAGCAGGCCGAATGAAATGTCATTGCCCAAACATCGCGAGCCGATTCTCCCAGCATATCCTGAAGCCGTTCCTTCAGTTCATTGGCTGCCTTATTGGTGAATGTGATGGCAATAATGCTCCATGGCACAGCAGGGTCCAGCGCACTGACCTGTTCGGCATAGGGCCGCAGTTCTTCATTTCCGCTTTGCAGATAGTATTCCATATATTCCAGGTCCTGCTGTGTAACATAGCCGGGAATTTCCGTAGAATCGGATGCAGAACCAAAGCGAAGCAAATTTGCAATCCGATTGATCAGCACGGTGGTCTTGCCGCTTCCCGCACCGGCCAGTAAAAGCAGAGGCCCCTGTGTCGTCATAACAGCCTGCCGCTGCATTTCATTCAGGTGTTCAAAGCGGCGTGCAATCACCTGCCGCCTTGCAGTCAAAAATCGCTGTTCAAAATTTTGGTTCATAGATTCACCCGCTACATTTGATGAATCTATTTTACTCTTTTTTTGTGCTTTTGTCACGCTTTTTCCGCGAAAAATCCACGAAGCATCTGCAGTGCTTTTTTCTCAATACGGCTTATCTGCACCTGTGAGACATGGAGTATTTTCGCAGCCTTATCCTGTGTCAGCCCCCGGTAATACCGCAGATGAATCACCACTCGCTCCCGTTCCGGCAAATTGCTCACTGCTTCCTTCAGCGCAATATGTTCCACCAGCTTCTCTTCCATGGAGCCATCTGTCAAAATGTGCTCCAATGTAAAACCATCTTCACCGTTTTCTTTTTGAATCGATTCGGTGGATGCAGTTGCTGTCTCTGCCTCAGCAATCTCCTCTACGGTCAGGCATAACTCCTGCGCCAGTTCTGATAAGGTCGGTTCCCGGTTCAGTTCCCCCGTCATTCGCTGCCGAGCCATTTTTATTGCAGCGGAACGCTCCTTGACGCTCCGACTGACCTTGATGGTTCCATCATCCCGAAGAAACCGCCTGATCTCTCCGGCAATTTTCGGTACTGCATAGGTGGAAAATTGCGTACCAAAGGAAAGATCAAATCCGTCGATGGCCTTGAGAAACCCCAGGCAGCCCAACTGATATAAATCCTCCGGATCAACGCCTTTGCCAAAGTATCTCTTTGCAACAGACCACACCAATCCGGCATTTTCTTCGATCATCTGCTCCCGGGCATCTTTGTCTCCGATCTGCGCTCGGTGCAGCAATTCCTCCAATTCGGCACTCAAATTTTTCCGCCCCGTTTCAGAATCTTCCGCTTCATATGTACTGTTGTACCTTTCCCGGGTTGAGACAAAACTTTTAGCTGGTGCATAAAACTTTCCATAATGGTAAATCCCATACCGCTGCGCTCCTCGCCGCCGGTGGTGTACATGGGTTTTCTGGCTTTGTCCACATCCTCGATCCCCATTCCTTTATCCTTGATGACGATATCCAGAACATTGTTCTGCAAAATACGGCATCGCAGGGTAATCTTACCGATGGTATTCGGATAAGCATGAACGATACAGTTGGTCACCGCCTCAGATACAGCGGTTTTAATGTCCCCCAGTTCATCCAGAGTCGGATCCAGCTGTGCTGCAAAGCAGGCCACAGCACTTCTTGCAAACGCCTCATTGACAGATTTGCTGGGAAATTCCAGCACCATTTGATTTTCATACTTCATTGAACGGTTTCTCTCCTTTCCACTTCTACAATTCGATCTATCCCCGCTGCGCTGAATACCCGCCATGGCTGCGGTGCTACATTTTTGAGTTTCAGCATTCCGCCCAGTTCCTTCATGTGGCGATAGGTATGAATCACAATGGCAATGCCGCTGGAGTCCATGAATGTAATACCGCTAAAATCCAAAACGCAAACCATGGGCATAAATTGGTCGATTTTGTCCCCAATGTTATACAGGGAGTTTTTTGCTCCGTGATGGTCGATCTCGCCCTCCAGGACGATGGTCAGCCGCTTATCCTGCAAAAAGCTGGTCAACTGCACCATATTTCCTCCTAATGTAAAAAATAGACACACACAGAACTCTGTGCGTGTCTATTATAAAAGATATGACAGTTCTTTTCTGTCGAAGGACAGAATGTATTTACTTTTTCAGTCTTGCTTCGCTTTCTTTCAATTGTTGGAGCAGACTTTCTGCTTTTTTCAGCTTCTCCCGCTCTGCGGCAACTACATTTTCCGGAGCACGTGCGACAAAGTTTTCATTGTCCAGCTTGTTTCTCAGACCAAAGATATTTTTTTCCGCCTTTTCTATTTCTTTGGCAACACGCTCCAACTCCTTCTCCATATCCACCAATTCGTTCATGGGCATATACAAAGCGGCATCGGAAGTGACGGCAGAAACCATATCTTCATAACCTTCAGGGGCCTGACGGGACACGATCAGCTCACTGGCATAAGCCAAACGAGAAATGAACGCCATACCCTGCCGGAAGATTCCCTCTTTTTCCGTAACGACATACAGAGTGGACTTTCTGGAAGGAGGAACATTCAGATCGGCACGGCGGTTTCTCACAGCACGGATGGCATTCATAACGGATTCCATCGCGGCTTCTTCCTCAGAGAAGTTCAGAGCTTCTGTGTACTCCGGCCACCGGGCAGTCATCAGATAATTTCCATCGTGGGGAATGGCCTGCCAGATCTCTTCCGTAATAAACGGCATGAAGGGATGCAGCAGCCGCAGGAACTGATCCAGAACATAGACCAGAGTCTGCTGGGCAACCAGCTTGCTCTGCTCATTGTCTGCATACAGGCGGGATTTAGTCAGTTCAATATACCAGTCACAGTAATCATCCCAGATAAAGTCGTAGACTTTGGCAGATGCCACGCCCAGCTCATAATTATCCAGATTTTCCGTAACTTCCTTTACCAGTTCGTTCAGCCTGGAGAGAATCCATTTATCTTCGATCTCCAGTTTGGAGGTATCGGGAAGTACATTCTTTTCGATGGTCATATTCATCATGACATATCGGCTTGCGTTCCAGATCTTGTTGGCAAAGTTCCGCATGGCTTCACATTTTTCCACATAGAAGCGCATATCGTTGCCGGGACTGTTGCCGGTGATCAGATTGAACCGCAGTGCATCGGCGCCATACTTTTCCGCCATTTCCAGCGGGTCTATGCCATTGCCCAGAGATTTGGACATTTTTCTTCCCTTATCATCGCGCACCAGACCGTGGATAAATACAGTTTGGAAGGGTTCTTGTTTCATCTGCTCCATACCGGAGAAGATCATACGCGCAACCCAGAAGAAGATAATATCGTAGCCTGTAACCATAACACTGGTAGGATACCAATAGTTCAGTGCATCGGTGTTTTCCGGCCAGCCCAACGTGGAAAACGGCCACAGTGCAGAGGAGAACCATGTATCCAGAACATCCTCTTCCCGCGTCAGCTTCCTGCTGCCGCATTTGGCACAGCAGTCAGGGTCTTTCCGGGATACATTGATATGGCCACAGTCCTCGCAGTACCAGGCAGGAATCTGATGCCCCCACCAAAGCTGCCGGGAAATACACCAATCATGGACATTCTCCATCCAGTTGGTATAGGTCTTGGTGAAACGCTCCGGAACAAACTTGATCCGACCATCTCTCACCACATCAATGGCAGCTTTTGCCAGAGGCTCCATTTTCACAAACCATTGGGCTGAGATCAGCGGCTCCACATCATTGTGGCAGCGATAGCAGGTACCCACATTGTGAGAGTAGGGCTCGATCTTTTCCATGAGGCCCAGCGCTTCCAGTTCTTCTACCACAGCTTTGCGGCAGGTATAACGGTCCATACCTTCGAATTTCCCACCGTTTTCATTGATGGTACCATTGTCATTGAGGACACGGATACTGTCAAGGTTGTGGCGAAGCCCGACTTCAAAGTCGTTGGGGTCGTGGGCAGGAGTCATCTTCACGCAGCCCGTACCAAAGTCCATCTCCACATACTCGTCCGCAACGATGGGAATCTCCCGGTTCATAATGGGCAGCATAACCGTCTTTCCCACCAGATCCTGATACCGTTGGTCATCCGGATGAACAGCCACACCGGTATCACCCATCATGGTTTCAGGACGGGTCGTAGCGACCACCAGATAGCGACCGGAACCGTCTGCCAAAGGATAGCGCATATGCCACAGATTTCCGGGCTTATCTGCATATTCCACCTCTGCATCGGACAGGGCAGTCAGGCAATTGGGACACCAGTTGATGATACGGCTGCCTTTGTAGATCAAGCCCTTGTCATACAGCTCGCAGAAGGTTTCACGGACAGCTTTGGAACAGCCTTCGTCCATGGTGAAACGGCTGCGGCTCCAGTCACAGGAAGCACCCAACTTCATCTGCTGCTTGACAATACGGTCACCATACTTATTTTTCCAGTCCCAGACACGCTCTAAGAATTTTTCACGACCCAGATCATAGCGGGTCAGACCTTCCTGAACACGCAAGTTCTCCTCCACCTTGATCTGAGTGGCAATACCTGCGTGGTCGGTTCCGGGAAGCCACAGGGCTTCGTATCCCTGCATCCGTTTGAAGCGGGTCAGAATATCCTGCAGCGTCGCATCCAACGCATGGCCCATATGCAGCTGACCGGTGACATTGGGAGGGGGCATGACAATGGAAAACGGCTTCTTCTCCGGGTCCGGTCGGGCCTCGAAGCAACCATTATCCATCCACATCTTATAAATTTCGTCTTCTACGATCTTGGGGTCATAGACCTTTGGCAGCTCTCTTGCCATACAATTCACTCCTAAATTCCTTCTAAAATAGAAAACGCCCTGAGCATAAGCTCAGGGCGGACTTTCTCCGTGGTACCACCTGAATTCCCGAAAATGCGGGCACTTCATCCTCTGTATCGGGAGGACCCGTCCGGCTTACTGATGGTTCAGCCGGCCGCTCTGAGGCGACTTCAACCCGCTGACAAGAAAGGCTTGCACCGACCGCCTTCTCTCTTACTTGTATCCGGGCATACTACTCCTCTTCTTCGCGTTAACCGTTGTTGATGATACACGACAAATGCCGTTTTGTCAATCAGATATCTTCAATAATGGGGGACGGCTGCTTGGGCTGGGTATTGGTCAAAGCCATAAAGGACGACCGGGAGGCCTTAATCTCATTTAGCGCAGTCGCAATAGAATCCTCCGTCCGGCGCAGAGCATCATCTACATACTCGTTGGTGACCTGCTTCAACTCCTTGATCTTCATCTGGGCATTTTTGATCATTTCGTTGGCCTCGTTCTCAGCCAGAATATAGACCTCTTCCTTGGACATGAGCTGCTGAGCCCGCTGCTCGGCCTGCTTAAGAATACTCTCAGCTTCACGCTTGGCATTGGTGATAACTTCATTGCGGGATTCCACAATGGTCTTAGCCTGCTTCAGTTCGCTGGGAAGCTGATTGCTGATCTCATCCAGAAGATCCAGAACTTTGTCCCGTTCCAGCACGCACTTTTCCGCACCCAAAGGCAGACTCCATGCATCCTGCACCATTTCGTACAAAGTTGTGATGATCTCTTCAATATTATTCGCCATGATAGATCCTCCTTCTTATATTTCCTTGATTCGCGCTGTAAAGTCCGGGATGATCTCTTCCGGCAAAAAGTCGGACAGATCCACCCGATACGTTCCCATTTCCTTAACCACACTGGAACTTAAATACATGAACTGATGCTCCGCTGTCAGGAACATAGTGTCCAGCCCCGGATTAAGTTTGTGGTTAATGATCGCCATTTGAAATTCCCGTTCAAAGTCAGAAATTGCACGCAATCCCTTGACGATCACACCAGCACCCCGCTGCCTGGCATACTCTGCCAGAAGAGAAGCGGAGTGATCCACTTCCACATTTTTGATATGGCCGGTCACACGGCAGATCATCTCCACACGTTCCTCCAGGGAAAACATGGGATTTTTGTCTCCATTGACCATAACGCAGACGATCAGTTTATCAAAGTTCTTCGCGGCACGCTCGATAATATTCAAATGTCCCTTGGTGACCGGGTCAAAGCTTCCGGGATATACTGCTATATGCATGGTCAGTTGCTTTCCTTTCGGAATATGGTGATCCAAGTCTTTCCGTACCGGTAGTCTTTCACCCGACAAAGCCCCGGAATCTCCAACTCCAGTTGTTTTTCGGCCGGTCTTTCACAGATTATTATACCACGCTCTGAAAGAATGTCAATTTCTGATATTTTATTTAGGGCATTTTCCAGAAAAATCTCAGCGTAAGGTGGGTCCAAAAAGACAATATCAAACTGTTCTTTGCATTTCTGCAAGAAGTTCAGGTAATGATCCTGTATGACCGAGGCCCGTCCGGACAAGCCGGTCAGACAAAGGTTCTCCTTGATCAACATACAGGCATCTTTCCATTCATCTACAAAAACCGCACAGGATGCACCGCGGCTCAACGCCTCAATACCCATCTGCCCCGTCCCTGCAAACAAATCCAGAAACCGGCTCCCCTGTATCTCAAACTGGATAATGGAAAATACAGCTTCCTTCACGCGGTCTGCTGTCGGTCTTGTTTTTGTGCCTTTTGGCGTTTTTAGCCGTACACCTCCGGCGGAGCCTGTGATCACTCTCATGTTGAGTCTCCTTGATTGGACCGAAAATAGTCATAAACAGCCTGTGCCTGATTGGCAGGCAATAATTGACACAGTTCCTCCCGGGAAGCCTTTTGCACCCCCGCCACAGAATGAAATCTGGACAAAAGTGCCTTTTTCCTTGCAGGGCCAATTCCCGGAATCTCGTCCAGCACCGACTCCCGAAGCCGCTTGCTGCGCAGCTTGCGGTGATATTCTATGGCAAAACGGTGTGTCTCCTCCTGAATCTTCCCGATCAAAGCAAAGACGGCGGGAACTGCCTGTATGCTGATCTCCTGCCCCTGGGGTGTCACCAACGCTCTGGTGCGATGGCGATGATCTTTGACCATGCCGAACACCGGCACTTCCAGCCCAAGTGACTGCAAAGCACTTTGAGCGGTCTGCGCATGGGTGATTCCGCCATCTATCAGCAGCAGATCGGGCGCCCGGTCAAATCCTGCATCCCCGTTGAGGTAGTGGGTAAATCTTCTGATTAATATCTGTGTCATAGATGCGTAGTCATCCTGATCTGCCAGATCTTTGACCCGAAACCGACGATAATCTTTTTTCAGCGGTTTCCCATCTGCAAAAACCACCATGGAAGCCACAATATCCGTTCCGGCAGTATTGGAAATATCAAAGGCTTCCATTCGTTCCGGGCGCTGCGGCAGCCCCAGCAGGCTTTGAAGCAGCCCCAGTGTGCCTGCCCTGCGTTCTTCTCCGGATGTGACGCGCTCGGCTTCCTCCTGTGCATTTTTGTTTGCCAACTGTACCAAAGAAACGCCGTCACCCCGCAGCGGTGTGCGAATGTGTACCCGTTTTTTCAGGTTTTTCATAAGAAGATCGGAAAGCAGTTGTGCATCCTCCATTTCACAAGGAAGCAAAACCTCTTTCGGCACACAATTTCCGGACAGGTAATACTGCTTTACAAGAGAGGAGACAGCCTCTTCCCTGTTCCCCGACAACGGCAGGATCTCATAGCTCTTATCCAACAAACTGCCATCGACATAATGCAGAACAGCAAAACAAGCCTTGGCTGTACCTTCGTAATAACCGATCACATCCGTATGAGCCATTCTCCCGGCTGTGACCAACTGCTTTTTTCCTAAATTTTCAATGGCAAGAACACGGTCCCGAATAATAGCTGCCCGCTCAAACAGCAAATTTTCTGCAGCCTGCTCCATTTCCCGGCGAAACTGTTGGGCAATCTGTTTGTACTTCCCCTGCAGCAGCAGGGTTACCTGCTCCATGGTCTGCCGATATTGCTCCTGCATTTTCCCCGGCTGACACCATCCATCACAGTTATTCATATGATAGTTGAGGCACGGACGGCTCTTTCCCACATCTCTGGGAAACACTTTACTGCAGCCGGGAAGCTTAAATGTAAGGCGAATCGTATCCATCAACTGCTGCGTCACAAAACGGCCGCCAAACGGTCCGTAATACTCCGCTCCATCGGCGGCTGCACGATTCACCATAGTCATGACGGGATATGCTTCCCTCATGTCGATTTTCAGGTAGGGATAGCCTTTGTCATCTTTCAGAAGAATATTGTACTTGGGCATATGCCGCTTGATCAAAGAGCTTTCCAACACCAAGGCTTCAAATTCTGAGGCAGCGACAATGACATCAAAACGGTGAAACTGTGACACCATCATCCGGGTCTTGGGGGTATGTGCAGCGGAATCCAAAAAGTATTGGCTCACACGGTTGCGAAGCTTTTTTGCTTTTCCAACATAGATGACCTTTCCGCTTTTATCCTGCATCAGATAAACACCCGGCTCCATGGGAAGGGCGTGGGCTTTCTCTTTCAATTCTTCAAAGCTCATGCAGCACACCTCTCCATAGAAAAACTGCCTCAAAAACACAGGTTTTGAGGCAGTAATCTTATTCCGCTATCAGAAAATTTCCTTAATCAACATTTCAGTCAGCGTATTGACAGCCTCAGCTTCATCGGGGCCTTCTGCAATCAAACTGATACGGGTACCCTTGGTAATTCCCATAGACAGCACACCCAACAGGCTTTTGGCGTTAATCCGGCGTTCTTCCACTTCAATCCAGATGCTGGACTTAAATTCGTTGGCTTTCTGGATGAAATAGGTCGCTTGCCGATTGTACAGCCCCGATTCGCACTTGACAATAGACTGCTGCATATACATAGTATGACTCTCCTTATGGCAATCTTATACCATCATTTTAGCAAATTTTATAAAAAAGTCAATGATAATTATGCAAATTCAACGATAGTTACGCCATCTTCTCCCTCGCCATAGGATCCGAGCCGATATTTTTTTACATATTTGCACCTTTTCAGTTCTGCATGCACCGCCGCACGCAGGATTCCCGTTCCTTTGCCGTGAATGATTCGGACAGAAGGACGGTTGGCAAGAAACGCATTGTCCAAAAATATACCCAAAACGCCTTGTATCTCATCCGATGCCATGCCGCGGATATCCAGTTCCGGCAAAGCCCCTTCCATCCGAAGCTCTCTCTGCGTCCCCTGCGGCTTTTGTTTGACCAATTTTGCCTGCGGCGTTTCCACCGGATAGATTTCTTCTGCTTTGGCTGTGATCTTCATGTTTCCTGCCTGCAGAGCGTAGGTTCCGTCTTTATTGATGGCTAAAACCGAAGCATGAGAGCCGTATTTCAGCAGTTCCACCGTATCTCCAATCTGAATGGCTCTGTCAGGTTTTGGCCGTTTGGGAAGTTCCTTCTCCCCTGCCAATCTGCTTTCTGCCTCGTTGAGACTTCTGCGCAGTTGGGACTGTTTGAGATTGACTCCATGTGCATCGGCCGTATCTTTCATCTGCTTTCGAAGCTGTTTCAGTTCTTCCTGCACCGCATTGGCAGTCCGGCGGGCATCATCAATAATGTGCTGTGCCTCCTGTCTTGCCTTGGCTACCGCCTTTTCTTTCTCTTTTTTCAGTTCGCTGAAATAGGCATCTGACTGTTTCTTGGTCTGCTCCGTCTGCCGGCGCAGAAGCTCTGCCTCCTGTCTGGCCAGTTCCATTGCCTGACGCTGCTGTTCCAGCTGATCCAGCACATCTTCAAAGTTCGCATCATTCTCGTTAACCAGATTTCCCGCTGCTTCAATAATATGTGCCGGCAGCCCCAGCTTTCTGGAAATAGCAAACGCATTGGACTTACCGGGAATCCCAATGAGCAGCCGATAGGTAGGCTGCAGCGTCTCCACATCAAATTCACAGGAGGCATTCATAACGCCGGCGGTTCGCATGGCAAAAAGCTTTAGCTCCGCATAATGCGTCGTCGCAGCCACATAAGCCCCCTGCTGACGGCAATACTGAATCAGCGCCACTGCCAGTGCTGCACCTTCGGCAGGATCTGTTCCGGCTCCCAACTCATCAAAAAGTACCAGCGACTCCCTGTCACACAAAGAGATGATCTCCACAATATTCTTCATGTGAGCTGAAAAAGTGGACAAAGACTGCTCGATGGATTGTTCGTCACCAATATCCGCCAAAACATGCCGGTAAACGGAAATACAGCTCCCATCCTCTGCAGGGATGTGCAGACCGCACTCTGCCATCAGAGTCAGCAGACCGATGGTTTTCAGGGTCACTGTCTTGCCGCCGGTATTCGGGCCGGTAATGACCATCGTATCAAAATCATCTCCCAGACGCACGGAGATCGGCACGACTTTTTGTTTATCAATCAAGGGGTGTCGGGCTTTTATCAGTTCCAGTTTTCCATCTTCCCGAATCTCCGGTTCCATCGCATCCATGAGAAAAGAAAGCTTTGCCCGGGCAAAAATGCAATCCAGCTGCACCAGATTTTCAAAATTTTGATCAATGTGACTGCGATAGGCCGCCACTTCCGCAGAAAGCTCCGCCAGAATCCTCTCGATCTCCTTGTGTTCCCTGGCAAACAGTTCCCGCAGGGTATTATTTGCATTGACTGCCTGCATTGGCTCAATAAAAAATGTACTGCCGGAGGAAGACACATCGTGTACCAATCCCGGAACGGAAGACTTATATTCACTTTTTACCGGAACTACAAAACGCTCGGAACGAATGGTAATAATCGGTTCCTGCAGAAATTTTGAGTAGGAAGCAGATGAGATAATTTTCTGCAGAGATTCCCGGACTTTTGCACTTTGGATCCGGATGTGACGACGAATATCTGCCAATTCGCTGCTGGCAGCATCGGCGATTTCCTCTTCTGAAATAATGGAAGTATCGATCCGGTCTTCCAGATACTTATTCCCTACCAAACTCAGAAAATAAGGATCCAATACAGAAGAAACTGCATCGGTTTCTGCGTAGTTTTTTACCAGACGGGCACAGCGAAGAACGGCGGAAATTTGCAAAAGCTCTCCTGCAGACAGACTGCCGCCCCGATCTGCCCGGGAAAGAGATTCTCCCACATCCCGAATCCCACTCAATCCGGGAGACCCCTTTTGGGTGATCATCCGACAGGCTGCGGAAGTCTGCTCCTGAAGAAAATGAATCTCATCCCGATCGGTCTGGGGCCGTAAAGCCGCACAGCGGTTTCTGGCCTCATCGCTGGATGCTTGCTCTGCCAGCATCTGCAGCACGGCATCCAGCTCCAGCTTATGTATTGATTTTTCATATAATTCACTCATGTCAATATCCTTAGCATTCAATTTTCAGAGACTTATAGAAATCCAGCGTGAAGAATCCCCGCTCCAACCGTGCCAACAGATACGTTTCTGCAATATCTGCCAACTCTTTCATGCCCTGTTCCCCCAGATGAAAGGAGAACAACCGCTTCTGATCGCAGGATACCACATACCGCAAGGCAGCCAGCGTCCCTTCATGGAGCGGCAGCCGAAGGCCGCTGTCCTCCCCTGACAGGCAGCCTGCACATTGCACCACCCCTGCCGTCACATGAAAGCGGTCCGGCTCCGTATTTCCGCAGACCATGCAGCCGTCCAGCATTGGCAGATATCCTGCCTGACAAGCAGCCCGCAGCTCAAATGCCGCTTTTACCAACATCTGCGGCTTGTTTAATTCCGATAACGCATACAGGGCGTTGAGGCATAGTGACAGCAATTCCGAATCGGGACTGTCCTCCTGAGACAACACCTCTGCTGTCTGTGCAAAATAAGAAGCAAGGGATAACCGTTCAATATCGGCACGCAGAGGCATAAACAGAGCAATGGGGACTGCTTCATCCACAAGCTGATGCCCACGATTTTCAAAGACTGTAAACTCACTATAAGCCAGAAGCTGGCAGCCGCTTTTCAGGCGGCTGCTTCTGCTCCTGACTCCCCGTGCCCGCAGAGTCAGCTTGCCGCGATCTTTGGTCAAAACCGTCAGCAGCTTGTCTGCATCCTTGTATTCCGTTTCCCGCAGCACAAGGCCCTCGGTCTTAAAGTACATAATCTCTCCTAGGCCGAGGCAGGCTCGGCTTCCCGCAATGCTCTGAGATACAGCAGATAAACTTCCGGCGAACCGGTTTCCAAAAACAAACGCCAAAACAAACTGGGGTCCATATGGTATCCTCCTATATCTAAGATCATGATATTAGGATTCACCAATTTTGCCCCTCTATGCTTTCAATTATTGGTATCCAAAATTTCTGATTAAAAAATCGCTGTCACGCCAGTTTTCTTTCACCTTTACCCAAGTTTGCAAAAACACCTTTGTTCCCATAAACTTTTCGCAGTCTATACGGGCAAGGGTGCTGATTTTTTTCAGCATATCCCCGTGTTTTCCAATGATAATTCCTTTATGGCTGGCCTTTTCGCAATAAATCGTCGCATCCAAATCGATCATTCCGTTGTCACGCTCGGAAAAACGGGTGATCTCCACAGCCGTTCCGTGAGGAATTTCCCTCTCCAGACACCACAGGAGTTTTTCCCGAATGATCTCTGCCATGATCTGCCGTTCCGGCTGATCGGTCACGGCGTCATCCGGGAAGAAATGAGGCCCTTCCTGTGCAAATTTCTCAGCCTCCTGCAAAAGCAGCTCCACCCCTTCACCGGTTTTGGCGCTGATGGGAATGATCGCCTGAAAATCAAACGCCCGGCTGTAAGCTGCGATCACAGCCAGCAGTTCATCCTTTTCCACCGTATCGATCTTATTGATAACCAGCACAGCAGGTGCACCGCTGTTTTTGATCTGATGAATCAGTTCCTGCTCCTGAGTGCCTATGTTGGCAATGGGTTCTACCAGCAAAAAGGTCACATCCACATCGGCCACAGATTCCTGCACAATATTTACCATGTAATCTCCCAGTTTGGTTCTGGGCTTGTGAAATCCGGGGGTATCCATAAAAATCAACTGTGTCTGGCCTCGGGTCAAAACACCGCAAATACGGTTACGCGTGGTCTGCGGTTTATTGGAAACAATGGCGATCTTCTCGCCGACCATCGCATTGGTCAGGGTAGATTTTCCAACATTGGGGCGGCCTGCAATGGTAATCATGGCAGATTTTGTCATAGCTTTTGTACCTTTCATGTTATCGGCTCAGCAGAAGCTGCGCCATGATGGATTCTTCCTGCTGCCGCATCCGGCACTTCATGGGTCCTTCATCCAAATGATCGTAGCCCAGCAGATGCAGAATGGAGTGGACAGTCAAATAACCGATCTCTCGTTTAATACCGTGGCCAAATTCCTGCGCCTGCTCCAATGCCCGTTCCACAGAAATAGCCATATCGCCCAGAGGCACCCGCCCGGTTTGAGGATCCAGATAAGCAGTCCAGTCATCGGGAAGCTGCCCCGGTGTCAGTTCAAACATAGGGAATGACAACACGTCTGTTGCGCTATCTATATTTCGGCTCGCCTGATTGATCAGCCGGATGCCCTGGTCATCTGTCACCAGAACATTGATCTCACAGGAGACATCCACGCCCTGAAAACGCAGCGCCTCATTGATGCAGCGGCGCAAGTGCATACTCAATCCAAGATTGGCAGGCCGTTTTTGGTCAAAAGACAAATTGATTTTATGTTTCATACAGGCTTCCTCTTATACTTCTTTGGTAAATTGCCGGGAGGCGTTTTGGCTTTATCCTGCCGATCGTAAGCTGCTACAATTCTCTGCACCAGCGCATGGCGCACCACGTCACCGGCATTGAGCCGGCAGATCGCAATATCCTCCACATTCTCCAGAACCCGGATGGCATCCTTGAGGCCGCTGACTTTGTCCTGCGGCAGATCGATCTGGGTCACATCGCCTGTAATAACGATCTTGGAGCCAAAGCCCAATCGGGTCAGGAACATTTTCATCTGTTCCCGGGTCGTGTTCTGCGCTTCATCCAGAATGATAAAGCTGTCATCCAGAGTACGGCCGCGCATATAGGCCAGCGGTGCCACTTCGATATTGCCCCGCTCCAGATATTTGTTGTAAGTTTCCGGTCCAAGCATATCAAACAGCGCATCATACAAAGGCCGCAGATAGGGGTCTACCTTGTTCTGCAGATCACCGGGCAAAAATCCCAAACGCTCGCCGGCCTCCACCGCAGGGCGGGTGAGAATGATCCGGTTGACCTGCTTGGCACGAAACGCCGAAACCGCCTCCGCCACCGCCAGATAAGTTTTACCGGTACCGGCAGGGCCAACACCAATGGTAATGGTATTTTTTTCGATGGCTTTGAGATACTTCTGCTGGCCCAGAGTTTTAGCCTTGATCGGTTTTCCCTTGGCCGTAACGCAGACCACATCCTGTGCCATCGCCGTGATTTTCTCATCTTCACCGCTGCGTACCAAATCGATCAGATATCTCACCTTTTGTTCGTCAATGGTTTCTCCCTTGGCAGCCAGGGCCATCAGCCCTTCCACAGCACGCACACCCTGGTCGGTATATTCTTCATCTCCCTGCACTTTCAGTTCCGTGCCGCGGTTGATCACATGGACGCCAAAGGCATCCTCTATTCTCTTCACGTTTTCGTCAAAAGAGCCGAACACCTCGATGATCTGCTCCATTCGCTCTGCGTTTACGGTGCGTTCAATCATTTGCAAATTCCTCTTTATTCCACTTCGCGTCTACTGTCTCGGCGATCATTTCATGACATTCCAATTGGGACTTCAAATAATAACAGCCCTGCTTTTCGCTCACGGTGTGCCAATCGTTAAGAATTTCTCCGGCTCGCATCCGTTTCATCGCATCCATATGGACAAAGCTTGCAAGCAGGGTTTCAGCCTTTTCCGGGCTCAATATCTTCTTCTGCTCCCGATAGGGGTAGAACGTCTCTGTTTCCAGAGATATGGGCAGCGTAAGTCCCTGGGGAAGTGTCACAGTCTTCCTGTTTATCATTTTATCACAACTGCCATAGGAAATTCTACTGTTTCCAAAGATTTTTATTCTTCTGTGACCCAATAGCAGCCAAACACAACGGTATTTACTGTCCTGATAATCCTTCTGCGTATAGGCGCAGGGCATGCACACAGGTGTTTCCCGCCAGGTTCTGGCAAAAACCTCCGCATAGGCCCGTTCCAGCAAGTAGGTTCGCTCCAGATCCACAACGCCGGATACCAATATATCACCTTTAGACACGGTATCTCCGACTTTACACAAAGCCTGACCAACATAGACCGCCTGCCCGGTGATGATTCCTCCCTGTGTTGCCACTACATTGGCAAATCCCTTTTTTTTCTGCGTTTGGGGTACACTTTCCCGTTCCCGAACCACCACAGTTCCGCGACAGCCCCGTTGAGAAACTGTCACCCATTGCAGCTGCGGCAGCGCATGTATCATATGGTCCTTTACACGACGCGGATAAATATTCGGGCCGTAAGTTCCCAAGGTAACACCTGCTGTCTCCAATTCCCGCAGAATGAGCTGCTCAGGAACCTTTTCATTCCCTTCCACCTGAAAGAAAAACACAAAACACGGCAGTATCATCACGCAAAGCAAGTCCAGCAGCAGCATACCAATCAGGACAGGGCGGCGGAACAGCCCACCTGCCGCAGTAAAAAGACCATTGCGCTCCACTTCCCTGCAATCACACATAGCCAATGCTGCCAATGCTGCGATCTGTTCTTCTTTCCCACGAAACACCTTGATCCGCACAGTCAAAGGATCCAGCCAATGGATGTCCCAAAAAGCAATTTTTCCCTTTGTAATGCGGTTCAATGCCCATTGTGGGGACGCACCGCATATTTCCATAACCGAATACCCCCGCAGAAACATCCAAATTTTAATCACAGCAGCCCTCCTGCAGTTCCAGGGCATACAGGTCTCCGCATATGGTGATCCGATTACTGTTCATAAGACGAATCGTCAATTCCCGACCCAAAAGATTGACCCGCCCCACCCCTGTATCGATGGTGATCTGCGCTTTATCATATTCCATAAGTCCCTGATGCGCCTCAATGCTGAACTCCCGAAAACCGGTTAGTTCCATCTTCGGCATACCTGCTAAAATATCCCCGGGAATCTCCAGAAACCCGGCAGTATTTGCCAGAAATTTTTTTGCCCGATTCATAGAACCCCCTCCTGTTACATCATACATATGCAGGATGGGAAAGGATTTGTCCCACTGTGCATAGATATTTCTGAGGTGATTTCCATGAAATACGGCATTCGTAAAGCAGAACTTTTTATATTACCGGTCCTTGCTGCCTGCTTGCTGCTGCAGCCGCAAGCCTCTGCCCGGGGTACTTTCGAGGGACTTCATACCTGTGCCACAGCGATTATTCCTGCATTGTTTCCTTTTATTGCCTTGACTGACTATTGGATTCGTGCCGGATACGCCGCCTCTCTTGCCTCTTTTGCTGCACCTGTGCTGAATCGCTTGTTCCACTTGCCCGGAACAGCCGCCCCAGCCTTAATTTTGGGAAGCATCGGCGGATATCCTATTGGGGCAAAAACCGTCGCCCAACTCTACAGTCAAGAACTGCTGACTGCCGATGAGGCAGAGCATTGCCTCCTGTTTTGTAATAACGCCGGTCCCGCCTTTGTTTTGGGTGTCCTTGGAAACGGTGTTTTTCAAAGCACAACCATCGGCATTGTGCTTTATTTTATCCATTTAACCGCAGCCTTTCTTATGGGGATCCTGTTTCGTCCCAAAAAAGTACCACAGGTCACAAAACAGCCTCTAAAGCCGGTCATGGTCGCTTCTGCCTCTCAAAATTGGGCCAAAGCCATCAGCAGTGCCGGTAAAACCGGGCTGCAGATCTGTTGTTTTGTCATATTTTTTTCGATTTTGTCCCAATGTACGCTTGGCCTTTTGCCTCAATCTATCCGAAACTCTCCCTTTCTCTCCCTTTTAATGGGAACATTGGAACTGGCAGGAGGTGCAAAGATACTGGCAGCCGGTTCCTGGCCCCAGGAGATCCGATTTATTCTGTCTGCACTTCTTTTGGGCTGGGGTGGATTCTGTGTGATGCTCCAATCCATTTCAGCTTTAGAAGAGGCCGGATTATCCGGAAAAAACCTTCTGTTGGGTAAGGTATGCCACAGTTTGAGCAGTGCCTTGCTGGCTGCAATACCGGCTCTGTTTCTGCCTTTGTCAATTCCCTGCTGTGGAAATCCTCTATCGGGATTGCTGCCTGTTTTTGAGCAAAATACGCTGCTTTTGCTCCTGATCGTACTATTTGGCATATTTCTAAAAAAATCCTCTGGAAATCGGTCGACAAATCAGATATAATAAGAGCAGAAAGGTGGGCTGTCTATGCTATTTCGGAAAAAGATAGATCGATATTGTGCACACTGTACTTATGCCGGAAAAGTGGATGAAAATCAGATGATTTGCCAGAAGTGCGGGATTGTTCCTGCTACCCATCACTGCCGCCGGTTTCGTTATGACCCTTTAAAGCGTATCCCTGCCAAACCCAAAGCACAGGACTTTTCCCAATACGACCAAAAGGATTACTCCCTTTGATGTACATAGCCGGACGATTTTCGTCCGGCTGTCTCTTTAGAAGAAAAAAAACTCCGACCCGAAGGTCGGAGTTTTTTCAATATCTTATTCTTCCGCAGCAGTCTCTTCCGCAGCTTCTTCAACCACTTCTTCAACTGCTTCTTCGACTGTTTCCGCAGCTTTTTCAACCGCTTCTTCGACTGCTTCCGCAGTTTCTTCCGCAGCTTCTTCAACTGCCTCTTCGTCGGAAACCAAAAGGGCGCGGATAGACAGGCTGATCCGCTTGTTCTCAGCGTCTACATCGATGATCTTTGCTTCCACTTCCTGACCCTCAGCCAAAACATCCTCAGGCTTGCCGATGCGGCGGTCAGCGATCTGGGAAATATGAATCAGGCCATCAACACCGGGAATGATCTCGGCAAATGCACCAAAGGTCATGAGCTTCACGATCTTAACGGTTGCAACATCGCCCACCTGATACTTCTCATTGAAGATCGTCCAGGGGTTGCTGTCGGCAGTCTTGTAGCCCAGAGAAATCTTCTTCTTCTCGGCATCAAAGGAGATGACGAAAACTTCGATCTCGTCGCCAACCTTGACCACTTCACTGGGATTTTTGATGCGGTTCCAAGACAGTTCGGATACGTGAACCATGCCGTCAACGCCGCCGATATCCACAAATGCACCGTAAGAGGTCAGGCTCTTGACTGTACCATTGTACTTCTTGCCAACTTCGATCTCGCTCCAGATCTGCTCCTGAGCGGCTTTACGCAGCTCTCTGGTAATTGCGCTGATAGAACCAACCACTCTGCGGCGGGCACGATTGACCTCAGTAATCCGCATCTGGACGGTGGTCTTTACCAGAGCAGCCAGATCGCCGCCCTTGGGAACACCGGTCTGAGAAGCAGGGATAAACACACGCAGTCCCTTAACATTGGCCACAACGCCGCCCTTGTTCTCTTCGGTAATTACGCCCTCAACAACAGCCTTGCTCTCAACGGCAGCTTCCACTTCTTCCCAGGTCTTTCCTGCTTCGAGACGCTTCTTGGACAGGCGCACAGTACCTTCGGAATCGTTCACATGAACCACAGCGACTTCAATTTCGTCACCGACCTTCAGCACTTCCTCAACCTTGACGGCGGGATCGGAACTGAAATCATCAATAAGAATGTACCCGGCATGCTTGGTACCAAGATCTACCTGAATCTCAGTAGCGCCGATGGCAGTTACAACGCCTGTGACCTTATCTCCATTATTTAAAGTTTTGATTGACTGCTCAAGAAGTTCGGCAAAATCCTCCTCTGCAGCAGTTTCAACTCTGATTTCTTCGCTCATTTTGTTGTTGACCTCCTTTATTATCCACGCCGGGGTAGAAGCCCCCGCCGTGATGCCAACAGAATTGGCACAAGAAAGATGCGATAAGTCCAATCCGTCTGCGTCCTCAATCAACACAACATTGCTGCAGTACTGCCTGCATATCATGGCAAGACGCTTGGTGTTGGAGCTGTTCGGATCGCCGACTACGACCATCGCATCGGAATTTCCGGCTAATTCGCCTGCTTCTTTCTGCCGCTTTTCTGTCGCTTCGCATATTGTATCAAAGATTTCGTGATTTGTACACTCTTTTTTTATAATTTCCTTGCAGTTTTCCCATAATTTCTGCGTGCTGGTCGTCTGGCATACCAAAGTGACCGGCATTTTCCGGTTTTCTTCGGCTTCTTCCAACCAATTTTGCAGTTGTTCCGGTGTTTCAAACACCTTGGAATGGCTGCACCATCCTGCGATGGCCTTCACTTCCGGGTGATCTGGCACGCCGATAATGATCGGCAGGCGTCCGGCCTTCTCCGCTTCTGCAACCAGTTTGTGTATCCGTTTTACAAACGGGCATGTGGCATCCACAATCTCGATGTCCAATGCCTCCAATTCTTCCTGAACTGCACGGGAGACACCATGAGAGCGAATGATCACACAGCTTCCTGGGGCTGCCTGACCGGGGACATTCAATTCCCTGACCCCCTGCCTGGCAAACCGGTCCGTTACATGCCGGTTGTGAATGATCGGGCCGAGGGTCGCCACATTCTTTCCCTCTGACACAGCCTGTTCCACCATATTTACCGCCCGACCGACTCCAAAGCAGAAACCGGCTGTCTTTGCCAATGTGATCTTCACTGCTTCGCCCCCATACTGTAAATCTTCTTCATCAGCGTCTCAGCCGCTTCCTGAAGCTGTGCTTCCGTCGGTGTCTGTCCACCGAAATCCAACCGATAAGGTGCTCCAATGATACAGGTGATCGGGCTGAAGGGATACCGTTTGGTAGTGAGATAGACCGGCAGGATAGGGCTGTCTGTTCGGTAAGCCAAAAGCAACGCGCCACGTTTGGGCTCTAAAGAGCAGCCGGGCTTCACTCTGGCTCCCTCAGGGAAAATCAATAGTTGCTGTTCCTCTTTCAGGCATCGAAGGCCGTTTTTTACAGCAGTAACATCCGCTCCTTGCCGATTCACGCCAAATACACCGATTTTTTTCAAAAACCACCCCAACACAGGAACAGCCATTACTTCTTTTTTTGCCATAATACGGGGAATATGTCCAAGCCTCATGGCGAATATCACCCAGATAGGATCTGCTAAGCCTCTGTGATTGGGGCAAATAAGCAGTCTGCCATTGTGTTGTGGTATATGCTCCCGACCCACCACACGAAACACAGGATGATACAGAAACATGATGATTCGAAAAATGACGAACAGCAATTTATACGCCAGGCCGCCTATCATTTGTCCAGTCTCTCCTCGATGATCTTTTTGATGGCTTGTACGCTTTGCTCAATGGTCAATGCAGAAGTATCCAGCAAAACCGCATCGTCCGCCTGTTTCAGCGGTGCCACAGGACGATTCATATCGCGGTAATCCCGCTGCCTCATGTCCTCCAAAACACCCTCAAAGGTCAGGTTCTTCTCCCCTTTTGCAACCAGTTCATCCAAACGGCGCTGTGCACGAACTTCCGCCGAAGCTGTGAGAAAGATCTTCACTTTGGCATCGGGAAGCACCACTGTGCCAATATCTCTGCCGTCCATGATCACATTGTGCTTCTTTGCCATGTTTCGCTGAACATCAAGCAGAAAATCACGCACAACCTTCATGGCTGAGATCTTGGATGCATAGTCGCTCATCAACGGGGTACGCAGCTCATCTGTCACATCTTTTCCGTTGAGCATCATCCGCTGCTGTCCGTCTTTTCCATAGGCGATCTCAATGCCCACATCTTTAATCAGGCGGGTCACCCCGTCAACGTCCTTGGGGCCAATACCGCACAAGTTTACATAATATCCAATCGTCCGATAAATCGCACCGGTATCCACATAGACAAAGTTCAGATCTTTTGCGACCCGCTTGGCCATAGTGCTTTTTCCTGCTCCGGCAGGACCGTCAATAGCAATGGAAACAAATTTCATCAGGAAACCTCCTCATTATAATCACGTTCGCCTGCTGATGTACCTGCAGCGTGAGCCGTAGCCCATGCAATTTGCAGATTAAATCCACCTGTATAGGCATCCACATCTAAAATTTCACCGGCAAAATAAAGGCCGGAGATCAGTTTGGATTCCATGGTTTTCGGATCTACTTCTTTGGTTTTAACCCCACCTGCTGTAATGATCGCTTCTTCCACGGGACGTGGGCCGGCGATCTCAACAGTAAATGCCTTGGTCAGCTCCAGGAGCCTTCTTCGCTGCTGCTTGGTGAGGGAATTTGCTTTCAGATCTCCGGGAATCCCGGCGCGGGTTAACATAATCTGGATCATGGTTCTCGGGTACAGATCCTGTAATGCATTTTCCATATCCCGATTCTGATATTGCTCCAGATCCCTCAAAATCCGCCGGTCCAGCTTTTGCTCGTCCATTGCCGGCTTCAGATCAATGGAGATCCGGTAGGTGTCCCCTTGTTTTCCATGGGCGCTGCTGCTTAAAATCGTCGGTCCGGAAAGTCCAAAATGGGTAAACAGCAGCTCTCCAAAATCCTCATAGATCGTTTTATTCTTCTGGTCGATCAGCTTAACGGCAACATTTCGCAGGGAAAGTCCCTGCATTTTGGCACACCAGGAACCGTTTTCTTCCAAGGGTACCAACGAGCCTCTGAGTTCTGTGATACTATGCCCCACGGCAGCAGCCATTTTATAGCCGTCACCTGTGGAACCGGTCAACGGGTAAGAACAGCCACCGGTACACAAGATAACGCACCGACCATAAATCGGACCATTATCTGTCTCAACCCCTCTGATTTTACCGTTTTCCGTCAAAAGGGAACGTGCCCTGGTGCGTTTGCACTCCACACCCTGTTCCTGCAAAAACCGCTGCAGCGCGGCGATCACATCCGAGGAACGATCGCTGACCGGAAATACCCGACCGCCCCGTTCCACCTTTAACCTGCATCCATGGGTCTCGAAAAAAGCCATGACTGCATCGGGATCGAAGTTCTGCATGGCGCTGTACAAAAAGCGGCTGTTGTGGGGCACATTTTTAAGAACTTCTTCTCCGGAACAGGCATTGGTCACATTACAGCGGCCCTTTCCTGTAATCGCCAGCTTTTTCCCCAACCGATCATTGGGTTCCAGCAAAACAACCTTAGCGCCTGCCTGTGCCGCCATTCCGGCAGCCATCATTCCCGCAGCGCCTCCGCCTACAACAATGACCTTATGACTCTTCAAACCCTTCATAGACCTCATATTCCGCCCAGATCTTCTCCAAATTCTCAAAAATCCGGGACAATTCTTTTTCTTTGCTCCGGCCGATCGCCACGATCAAAGCATTGACCAAGCTCATGGGTGCCACAAGGGAATCCACCACCGACACCATATCACTTTTGGCGATCAACGTATGATGCGCAATTTTTGCCGTAGGTGCCTCTGACGAATCTGTGATCACAATGACCTCTGCGCCGGAATCCCGGGCAAATTCCAAAACTTTCACCGTTCTGGAGGAATACCGCGGCAGACTGATTCCGATCACCACATCGCCCTGCCCCACATGAAGCATTTGCTCCATCATTTCGCTGGTGGCTGAAGAATCCACCAAGCGTACATTATGGTAAATATTGCGGAAGTAAAACCCCATATAGGTGGCGATGGCAGCAGAGGAACGAACGCCTACAATATAAATGTGTTTTGCCCGATTGATCGTTTGAACAGCCGCACGCAGAACCGTTCTGTCCAACGCCTCATTGGTCATGCGAATGCTCTCCATATCCGAATGGAGCACCATAGACACAACATCCTGACCGCCGAAACGGTCGCTGTCTACCCCAATCCGCTGGACGGCTGTGAGCTTGGTCCGAACCATCTCCTGAAGGGCTTTCTGCATACTGGGATAGCCGTCAAATCCAAGTTCTACTGCAAAGCGCACAACGGTGGATTCGGAAACATTGACCATTTCTCCCAATTTGCTGGCCGTCATAAATGCAGCCTTATCGTAGGATTCTGCAATATAATTGGCAATTCGCTTCTGCCCTTTGGAGAACGTAGTCATGCGATTATGTATTGTGGCAAGAATATCCGTAGCCATAAAATCCCTCTCTTTTGATTGGTATTTCTATTCTCCACTATACTGGTTTCCCGTCAGTTTTGCAAGGGCATTTCACGGTTTTTGCAAGGAATCTTTCAGTCTTAAAAGTTCCTGTTCCGTCAGTTCCCTCCATTTCCCCACAGGAAGATCTCCTAGCTGCAATGGTCCTTCCTGCACCCGCTTCAAACGGGTGACTGTCACACCTGCAGCCTCGCAAATTCGCCTGATTTGACGGTTTCTTCCCTCGAAAATGGTGAATTCCAGCAGCGTGCTTTCCTTTTGATACAAAACCCGCACCTTGGCAGGAATGGTCTTTTTTCCATCTATCAGAATCGACGCCCGGAGTTTTCCCAGTGCTGCTTCGGAAAAATCATTGCACCACACATGATAGATCTTGCAAATTTCTCCCTTTGGATGCGTCAGTCTGTTTGTCAGCTCTCCATCATTGGTCATAAGCAGCAGCCCTTCGGAGTTGAGATCCAGCCTTCCCACAGGATAGACCCGATGACCGCAATCTGCCATCAGATCCGCAACATTTCGCCTGTCTTTTTCATCCTGCAGGGTCGTCACATACCCCCGGGGCTTATTGAGCATATAGTAAACTGTCTCGGGTGCCGCTTCCAGCACTACACCGTCTACTTTGATTTCATCTGTTTCTGCATCGGCAATTTGTCCAAGTTCCGCAGCAGCACCATTGACCGTGACGCGGCCCTGCAGAATCATGGCTTCTGCCTGCCGCCGGGACGCAACCCCATATTGAGACAATATTTTCTGCAGACGTTCGGCCATGACTCACGCCCCCTCCAATACGGAATACTGCCAGAATAACGGCAGTTTTTTTACTTCTTTTCCATCCACCAGAACAGACAGCGTACCGGCAGAATCTCCGGCCAGGACAGGTGCATAAACAAACTTTGGCAAATTGGGACGCAGCTCTATTTTTTCATCCTGCGCCAGGCAGTAGGAAAAATCCTCCTGCAGCACAGCCTTCACCTGCGTTTCTGCTCCGCTCAAAACCGAAACAGAGCCAAAGGCCTGCCCACAGCCGGCAATCTCCTGCAAACGGTAGGCTGAAAAACCGTAGTCCAGCAATGCCTTGTGATCCGACCAATCATTTCTGTCCCGAATGGTCACTGCAATCAGTCGACGACCGTTTCTCTCTGCTGCACTGACAAGAATGCGGCCTGCCGACATGGTATAGCCCGTTTTCACACCAACTGCACCGTTATAGCTCCAAAGAAGCTTGTTGTGATTGGTAAAACTGCGTTCACCGAACACCGCCGTTTTTGTGGATACCACCTTGCGGAATATCTCATTATCCATGGCATATGCCGTAAGCTTCCCCAAATCCCTTGCCGTTGAATAGTGATTCTCTGCGTCAAGTCCATGTGGGTTTACATAATTTGTATTCGTTAGCCCTAATTCTTCCGCTTTTCGGTTCATTTTCTCTGAAAAAGAGGGGATGCTTCCTCCACAATACACAGCCAGCGCTGCGGCTGCATCGTTGCCGGACCGGAGCATCAAGCCATAGAGAAGCGTCTCTACTGTGAGCACTTCTCCGGCTTTTAAATACAGAGAGGACCCTTCTATTCCAACCGTTTCTTCCGGAACAGATACCCGGGCAGACAAATCACACTCTTCCGCCACCAGAAGTCCAGTCATAATCTTGGTGGTGCTGGCTATTTGTGCCCGGTCATCCGCCCGATGTTCAAAAAGGACACGGCCTGTGGTTCCATCCAGAAGAATGGCACTATGGGCAGACAACACAGGAGCGGCATAGGCACACACAGAGAAAAGGACGGCGGCGGCCAGACAGCCAGCCACCGTCCGCAGAAATTTTTTCTTCATTTTATCACCGCCGTTAGTATAACCAACGGCAGTGATAATATCAGGCCTCTGCTTTTTCGCTTTTTTTCTGTTTATTCAGAGAAGAAATTTGATCTATCAGTTCCGGCAGCAGCTCAATAAGCCGTTCCAGAGAGTTGGAAGCAGGCTCTGCCACGGGCAAAAGCCGAACACTCTCACCCTTGATGACCAAAAAGGCTACCGGCGTAATGGAGACACTGGCTCCTGTACCGCCGCCAAAAGCATTTTCCTTATTGGCAGGATATCCTTTTGTCGCAAAATCTGTACCGCCGCCTGCGAATCCGTACTTCACCTTGGACACAGGAATCAGCGTTACACCGTCCGGTGTATGAATGGCTTCTCCGATTACCGTATTGGCATCGGCCATGGTTTTGATCTTTTCGATGGAAATTCCCATCATATCGGGCAAAGGATGTTTCATTCGGGCTGCACCGCCTTTTTCTTGATTTTGGTGTCGCTGTATAATTTGATCAACAGCCCCAGAGCAACACCTGCCAGGGCAAATACCTCATAGATTTTTACCGTAATCTCAGCCTCAGCCAAAACTTTAGTCTCCGGCTGTTCAAATTGGCAGGAAACATCAATATCCTGCTTCGCAATTTGAAATATGCGATAAACAAGAGGCAGGGCACCACTCAGGCCGGCACAAATGTGTCCATACCGCATAGCACATGCTTCGGCATCTGTTCCGCCAACTGCTATATGAAGCCGAAGCAGTTCCACCTGGGGCGTCCGCAGAATTCTTCCTGTCAATTCCAGCAATTCTCTCCAATAGATCAGAACTGCACGGTACCATTTTTTCTCGGTGGGACGGCTGCCGGACGGTGTACCGTTCCTCTCGCCTTTTGCCTTCGGCTTTTTTTTTGCGGAAAGAGAAAACCGAACAGGACCGATTCGCAGCAGCAAAACGGCACTGCCGCTCTCCCATCGAAGACGCACGCCGACTTTCAGCGTAAGAAACCCCGTCAGCAGTCCGAAACCGATCAGCCAGCCGATCATGACGGCTCCTCCTGAACAGCCTCCTGCGGCACTTCAGGCCTGCTTTTGAAGTTCATCAGCTCAATCTCCGGCAGCTCATCCAAAGAGTTGAGGCCAAAGGTCCGCAGAAAATCCGGTGTTGTCCGGTACAAAATAGGCCGTCCCGGTACATTGAGCCGTCCGCACTCCTCAATCAGCTTTTTTGTCAACAGGGCGCTGATCGAATAAGCGCTGTCCACACCGCGGAGCTGCTCCACATAGGCTTTCGTGGCCGGCTGATAGTAAGCAATAACGGTAAGTGCCTCCAACTGCGAAGGTGACAGTTTGGGCGGTTTTCTGGTTTCCAGCGTCTTTGTCACATATTCCGCCATTTCTCCGGAAGAACACATCTGATAAGCATTTTCTAACTTCAAAATGCGAATTCCGCTGCGATGATAGGAAAGTGAATCCATAAGCTGCTGCATTTCCCGATGAATCTCTTCCTCCTCCACAGAAAGAGAAACAGAAAGCCGTCCGGCATCCACCGGTTCACCGGCTGCAAACAGCACCGCCATCAAGGCACGCTGCAGATCATTGTGTTCCATGTTCCAAGGCCCCTTCCTTTTCGATCTTTGCATCAGGCATCTGCACGAACCGCACGTTCAGATCCTGATCCATTTCTCCGTCCAGTTCAACCGAGCGAACACGGCAGAGTTCCAACACTGCCAAAAATGTAGCAACCACTTCGGAACGGGAACGATTCCCCCGAAACAGCTTCAGAAATTTGGTAATTCCGTGAGACAGCAGTTTTTTCAGCACTTCCGCCGCCTTTTTTGTCACAGGATAGGGTTCCCGACCCACGATCCCGGAAAAATTGGATGTGGGAGGCGGCAGGGCACGTTCACTGCGCTCTGAAATGGTCGCCATGGCATGAATCAAATCAGAAGGAGCATGCTGATAACGGTAAGTAAGATCCCGCCGGTAAGGTTCCTGCCCTTTGGTAAACAGATTGATGCCGATCTCATTTCGTCCGCATAAAAATTCCACGCTGGTTTTTACCTGCCGAAAAGCATCCTGGCGCTGCCTTTCCTCCAGAGAACGAATCAGCAGTTCCATCTCGCTGAGGGCTTCTTCTTTCTCCGCAGCAGACAGCAGCATTTTGGTTTTGATGAGCATCAGATGAGAAGCCATGGAAATAAATTCGCTGGCGATCTCCATATCCAACCGCTTCATTTCATCCAAATATGCCAGATATTGCTCCAAAATGGAGGTGATGCTAATATCCTGAATCTCTATTTTGTTTTTACTCAAAAGCAGAAGAATTACGTCCAGCGGGCCGTCAAAATCTTCCATGTGCTCTGCTTTTGCATGAACAACGTTGTCCAGATGATATTGTGGTCCTTCCATAGATACCTCAAATCAGCCATTGGCAATTAAGTAGAGTAGTGGTTCCGTTATGGTATTGAGCCCATCCAGCAGAGCGCTTCGCAAAAACAGCAGCGGCACATCCAAACTATTGGTCAGAAGCAGCACCGCCAGTAAGAGCATCCCATAGCGTTCATAGCGCAGAATCAGGCCGTACCAGCGGTTCGGCAGGATGGCAAACAGCACCTTGGAGCCATCCAGCGGCGGGATGGGAAACAGATTGAACACCGCAAGGCCTGCACTGATCTGGGCAACACATTCCAGAAAAAACCGAACATAGTGAAATGCCGTACCCATTTGGTCAAAAGGTGTCACTGCAAAAAGAACGCACCATAAAGCCCGGGCCGCCAGAGCCAAAAAGACATTGCTCAAAGGCCCTGCCAGAGCCGTAAGTACCATACCGGCTTTGGGGCGGCGAAACTTTCTCGGGTCAATCGGCACAGGTCTTGCCCAGCCGAACCGAACCAATACGATCATCACAAGCCCCATAGGGTCAATATGACGCAAAGGATTCAGAGAGAGCCGCCGCTGCCGTTTGGCTGTGTCATCTCCAAGAGCCAGAGCCAACAGACCATGACAGGTTTCATGAACCGTAATACACACGATGGCCGCTGACGCTGTGACCAGCATAGCCAGAAAATAATCAAATTCCAACTGCTTCAGCCATGACAGGAAACCATTCATGGGCATACTCCCTCATATTATTTTTATTAGTATATCATCAATTCCAGAAAATAGCAAGAAAACCCGGCTGATTTCAGCCGGGTTTTCTTTACTGCTCTACCGTTTTCAAAATGCAGGACAGCAGTTCTTCCCTGCCCTCCCCTTTTTCCGCGGAAAAACGGATCAGAGGCACATCATCTTCCAGAGAGAGGGTTTCACGGATGGCCTGCAAATTCCCCTCTATCTCAGACTTCTTCAGTTTGTCCATCTTATTGGCAACTACCACATAGGGGCGTCCGGACTGCTGAAACCAATTGGCCATGGTCACATCGTTGGCCGTAGGTTTATGGCGGGCATCCACGATCAGCACCCCAAGCGTAATGAGATCGGGGTCAGCAAAATAACTCTCGATCAGCTTTGCCCACCGTTCTTTCTCCGCCTTGGGCACTTTGGCATAGCCATAGCCCGGTAGGTCTACCAGATACATGGCCTTATCAATGAGAAAATAGTTAATATGGGTGGTTTTTCCGGGTGCTTCACCAACCCGGGCAAAGTTTTTTCGCTGCAAAAGACGGTTGATCACAGAGGATTTTCCCACATTGGAACGCCCTGCAAAAGCAATCTGGGGCAGGAAATCCTTGGGACAAGCATCCAGACTTGCGGCAGAGCGAATAAATTCAGCATTGTGTAAATTCATTTCTCACCTACTGCCGGATTCCGGTCTTTCTGCTTTTTTTCTGCCCTTGCGGCACGGCCAAAGCATTGCTTTGTTCCATTTCGGCAGACATACCGCTTCCCCGACGGTTCTCCAGATCCAAAGCAGCAGTCAGAACATCATCCACATGAGAGACTGTCAGAAAATTGAGGCTTCTGCGGACGGTTTGATCGATCTCTTCCAGATCCTTTGCATTGGCCTGAGGGATAATAACCGTCTTGATCCCATGGCGCAAAGCAGCCATGGTCTTTTCCTTCAATCCGCCAATCGCCAAAACACGACCGCGGATGGAGATCTCACCTGTCATGGCCAGATCACGCCGAACCCTTGCCCCTGTCAGAGCCGAAACCATCGCCGTGCAGATGGTAATACCGGCAGATGGTCCATCCTTGGGAATTGCGCCTTCCGGAAAATGAACATGAATGTCGGTGGTTTTGTAAAAATCTTCCGAAATATGGAGTTTTCCTGCCCGGGAGCGAATATAACTCATAGCCGCATGGACAGACTCTTTCATTACATCTCCCAGATTTCCGGTCAATTCCAGTTTTCCGGAACCGGGCACCACATTGACTTCCACTTCCAGCGTCTCACCGCCTACGGCGGTCCATGCAAGCCCTGTGACCAATCCTACCGTATCAGCAGGAGGAAGTTCATCCGGCAAATATTTTCTCACACCCAGAAATGCTTCTAAATTGGCTCCGTTAATCGAAATACGCTTGGGTGCAGACTCAGAAACCATCTGAGTATCGCATTTTCGGCAAATTGCAGCCAATTCCCGCTCCAGATTGCGGACACCGGACTCCCGGGTATAGCAGGTAATGATCTCCCGAATGGCTTCATCGGACAATCGCACCTGTATCTTTTTTAACCCGTGCTTTTTCAGTTGTTTGGGCAGCAGATGTCTTTTGGCGATTTGCAGTTTTTCCTCATCTGTATAGGAGGTCAGCTCAATTACTTCCATCCGGTCCAGAAGCGGTGCCGGTATGGTGGAAGTGGTATTGGCCGTTGTAATAAACATACATTCGCTCAAATCAAAAGGCACTTCCAAATAATGATCCCGGAACGTACTGTTTTGCTCTGCATCCAGCACTTCCAAAAGTGCAGAAGAAGGATCCCCTCTGTAATCGCTGCCCAGTTTGTCAATTTCATCCAGTAAAAGCAATGCATTTTTGGAACCCGCGTGGGACACAGCATTCATAATGCGGCCGGGCATCGCACCAATATAGGTCTTGCGATGACCGCGAATGTCTGCCTCATCATGAACGCCGCCCAAAGAAATGCGGGCCAGTTTGCGGTTCAGCGCCCGGGCAATGCTCATAGCAATGCTGGTCTTGCCAACTCCGGGAGGCCCCACAAGGCAGATGATCTGCCCCGGCATATCCGGTGCCATTTTCCGAACGGCAAATATCTCCAGAATCCGTTCTTTTACCTTCTCCAAGCCAAAGTGGTCTGCATCCAAAATTTTACGGGCTGCGTTCATATTGACCTGCTCTTTGGTTCTCTTGTTCCACGGAAGCTCCACACAGACATCCAGATACGAACGAATCAACGCAGCTTCAGAGGAATTGGCCGGCTGTTTGCTCAGCCGCTTCACTTCTTTCAGCAGCTTTTCTTCGATCTCCTGCGGCAAATGCAGATTCTCAATGGTATTCTGGTAGTGTGCAATTTCTTCCCCTTCGTCCTCTTCCCCAAGCTCCTGCTGAATCACGCGAATTTGCTCCCGGAGATAGTAGTCCCGCTGTCCTTTGCTGACACTTTCCTGAACACGCTCCTGAATATCAGCTTCCAGCTGCATGATCTCCAGCTCGCGCCCCAGTAAAATACATGTCATCTCCAGACGTTTTATCGGATTCATGGTCTCCAGAACCCGCTGCTTATCCTCATAATTGATAGAGGTGTTCTGGGCAATATAGTCGGCAATATAACCGAGGTTATCGTCAGACATGACCGCCAGCAGCCCTTCCGGTGCATTCCGCCCGGACAGCTCCAGAAAATGATCATAGAGGATCTGTGCCTGCCGAATCAAAGCCTCTGCCTTGGCGTTTGTTTTGCCCAAAGGCTGGTCACTGACAGACTCTACCCTACCGTACAGATACGGTTCTGCCTGGATACACTCTTTCAGGTTTGCCCGATACTTGCCCTCCACCAGAACGCGAATCGTATCTCCGGGGAGCCGAAGCACCTGTTTTACCTCTGCCACTGTACCTAAAACGTACAGATCTGCCTGCCTGGGATCATCAACTTGTATCTGTTTTTGCGTTACCAAAAACAGTTCCTGATTGCCCCGCATGGCCTCTTCAACCGCCCGGATGGACTTTTTTCTTCCCACATCAAAGTGTGTCGTCATCCGGGGGAATACATTCAAGCCCCGTAATGCCAGAATCGGCATTCGTTGGGACATGATCAATTCATTCATAGGATACTCCTTTCTGGGAGTAGCAAAGGGAGAGGAACCATCCTCTCCCTTTGAACATTAAAGTGTCATACCCGCGTTACGGATGGGCTTGCGGGGATTGCTGCTGTCATGGGTCACTTGGGGTCTTTCTTTGCCGCGGACACATTGTTCCGTCACCAAAACACTTTGAATCGTGGGATCGGACGGAATGTCATACATGATCCCGGTCATGGTCTCTTCCATGATGGCACGCAGACCTCTGGCACCGATCTGCCGTTCAATGGCAAGTTCGGCGATTGCCTCCAGCGCCTCTTCTTCAAAGCTCAGGTTCACCTGATCGTACTCCAACAGTTTGCGATACTGCTTACACAGTGCATTTTTCGGTTCTGTGAGGATCCGCACCAGATCTTCTTTCTTTAGACTCTCCAGGGTGGTGATCACCGGCATACGTCCCACCAATTCGGGGATAATGCCGAATTTCAGAAGGTCATGCGGCTGCACCTTGCGGAACAGTTCGCCCACATCACGATGCCTCTTGCTCTCCAACTCAGATTCAAAACCGATGGCAGACTTATCCGTACGTTTTTTAATGATCTTATCCAAGCCATCAAAGGCACCGCCGCAGATGAACAGAATGTTGGAAGTATCGATCTGAATAAACTCCTGCTGGGGATGCTTCCGTCCGCCCTGAGGAGGAACATTGGCCACAGTACCTTCGAGAATCTTCAAAAGTGCCTGCTGCACACCTTCGCCGCTGACATCACGGGTAATGGAGGTATTTTCGCTCTTTCGGGCAATCTTATCCATTTCATCGATGTAAATAATGCCTCGCTCGGCCAGTTCCACATCAAAATCTGCTGCCTGTAAAAGCCGCAGAAGAATATTTTCTACATCTTCACCCACATAGCCGGCTTCTGTCAAAGTGGTAGCATCGGCAATGGCAAAGGGAACATTGAGAATCTTCGCCAGCGTCTGAGCAAAGAGGGTCTTACCGGAACCCGTAGGACCAATCAGCAAAATATTGCTCTTCTGCAGTTCTACATCAGCGCTGTTGGCAAAATAAATACGCTTATAGTGATTATATACTGCCACAGACAGGGCGATTTTTGCCGAATCCTGACCGATGATATACCGGTCCATATAAGTCTTGATCTCCTGCGGCGTCGGCAGGGTATCCGGAAGGTCGAAAGACGGCGGATTGACCCCCATCTCATCCCGGATGATCCCGGAACAAAGCTCCACGCACTCGTTGCAGATATACACATTGGGTCCTGCAATGATACGGTTGACCTGCTCCTGTTTCTTTCCGCAGAAAGAGCAGCGAATGGTTTCTCTTGCCAAAGGTATCTTCCTTTCGTCCGGCAGACGTATTATCTCTTGTAGATCACCTTATCGATAAGGCCGTAAGCACAGGCTTCTTCGGCAGACATGAAGTTGTCCCGCTCCGTGTCGTTCCGAATGGTTTCCAACGGCTTGCCGGTATTCTCTGCCAGAATTTGATTCAGCCGATCTTTGATCTTCAGCATCCGTTCCACGTGAATCTTCATGTCCGTGGCCTGACCCTTTGTACCGCCCAGAGGCTGATGGATCATGATCTCGGCATTGGGCAGCGCAATACGCTTGCCCTTGGTTCCTGCTGACAGCAGGAATGCACCCATGGACGCAGCCATGCCGATGCAGATGGTGGAAACATCACATTTGACATACTGCATGGTATCGTAGATAGCCATGCCGGCAGTCACAGAGCCACCGGGGGAATTGATGTAAAATTGAATATCTTTATCGGGATCCTGACCCTCCAGATAGAGCATCTGTGCCACAACCAGACTGGCAGTCACATCGTTGATCTCTTCGGAAAGCAAAATGATCCGATCGTTGAGCAGACGGGAAAAAATATCATAGCTGCGCTCACCGCGGCTGGTCTGCTCCACCACATAGGGAATAAAACTCATAGGAATGCTCCTTTCTCCGGTTGCAAAATCTAAAACATTCTAACCGGGCAGAGGATGAATTATTCCTCTGTTTTGCTCTCTTCTGCCACGGCCGTTGCCACAGCGTTGTCCACGATCAGCTTTACAGCCTTTCTGGATGCCAGATCAGCCTTGACAGTCTCGGCATTGAGGGCAGCCTTGACTTTCTCTGCTTCCATCTGATACTGTTCAGCAACCTTGGCGTATTCTTCTTCCAGTTCCTCGTCGGAAACTTCGATCTTCTCTGCTTCCACAATGGCACTCAGCAGAACGTTGGAGCGAACCGTAGTCTCAGCCATGGGACGCATGGAGGCACGCAGCCCACTCATATCGCCGCCGACCATCTTGGCATAGTCCTCCATGGTCATGCCGCTCATCTGAAGCTGGTAGGAGAACTGCTCCATATGTCTGTCTATCTGTTCTTCCACCATGCAGACGGGAATCTCGGCGGTCATGTTGGCAGCAGCAGCTTCCACGGCTGCATTCTCAAACTGACGGTCAATATTCTCCTGACGCATCTTCATCTGCTTGGCGCGGATATCAGCCTTCAGCTCATCCAGGGTGTCAAACTCAGAAACATCCTTGGCAAACTCATCGTCCATTTCGGGACGAATGGTTTCCTTGACCTCATGAATCTTGCACTTAAAGACCACGGGCTTTCCTGCCAACTCCGGGGTATAGTTTTCGGGGAACGTCACATCAATATCCTTCTCATCACCGGCCTTCAGACCAATAAGAGCTTCTTCAAAACCGGGCACAAACTGCTTGGAGCCGATTTTCAAGCTATAATTGTCACCCTTACCGCCGGGGAATGCCACACCGTTGTCAAAGCCTTCAAAATCCAAAACCACGGTATCGCCTTCCTGAATAGGACGATCCACTGTCTCAATGCGGCTGTTGCGCTCTGCCATACGATCCAATTCGTTTTCCACGTCCTTGTCAGACACAACCACTTCTGCCTTGGGAACTTCGATTCCCTTATAGTCACCCAGAGTCACTTCGGGATACAGTTCCGTCTCAACTGTCAGAACAACAGTGCCGTCAGCCGTCTCATCCATATCGGAGATGGAAGGAGCGCCCACCGCCTTGATCTGCTGGGCAACGATGCCCTGCTCATAAACAGCGGGGAACAGCTCATTGACAGCATCTTCATAAAAAACCTTGGCACCGTACATGCCCTCCACGACCTTCCGGGGAGCCTTGCCCTTGCGGAAGCCGGGAACCATAATATTCTTTTTGTTCTTGTTGTACGCCTGATTCAGGGCGGCTTCAAACTCCTGCTTGTCGATCTCTACAACAATTTTGGCTTTGCCGTTGGCCTGTTCGGTGTTTTTCACATTCATTGGTGTTTCCTCCTATATGGTGGGCCGCAAAGGACCGTTTTTCACCTATTATCAATCCGTATTATATTAGCAAATATCAACGAATTTTTCTACTGTTTTTTTACTTTTTTTACAAAAATTTTTTAAGCCATAATCTTCAAAGGCCGGAAGTTTACATAATCCGATGATACAAGGACAAATTCCGTTCCGTCATAATTCCCTTCCAAAGCCAGTTTGTGACTGTCTCCGTGCAGATGGCCATAGTAGCAAGCCTTGACCTCATAACGAGAAAGCAGTTCCAGAATCTCCGGACAGGTATAACCGCGATATCGGGGTGGATAATGAAGGAAGCAAATCTTTTCCCTGTCCCCTGCCGCCTGCAGGGAAGCCTCCAACCGAATCAACTCCCGACGAAATACCTTTTCATCATGGATATCGCCCTTGTTCTCCTCAAAGAACCAGCCCCGTGTGCCGCAAAGGGCAGCTTCCCCGTAAAAATAGCAGTTGTTATGGAGCAGATGAAGGTTTTCAAACCCATTCTCCCGGCAGAATGACCGGAATTTGGCAGCCGTATTCCACCAATAGTCATGGTTTCCTTTTACCAACAGTTTCCGGCCAGGAAAGGATTCCAAAAAGGCAAAATCTTCAGTTGCCTCATCCAGACCCAGCGCCCAACAGAAATCGCCGGGGATAACCAGCGTATCGTCTTCACACAGAACAGACAGACCTTCCCGGAGCTTATCTGTATATCCTGCCCATCGGCCTCCAAAGACATCCATGGGCTTATCTGCACCAAAAGCCAAATGCAGATCTCCCAATGCATACAGTGCCATCAGCGAAGAAGGTCGTCCACGACCTGCGGCATGGCATCTTTTTCAGCCACCCGGTCAAACCGGACGGGCTTTCCGGTCAAAGAAGCCAATGGCTTGGGCGCAGTCTTACCGGTGCGGTCTGTGAGCTGCTGCAAAATAGCCGTCCCCTTGGCCAGTTCCGTCTCCCCCATGGCTTTCAGGACACTGTCACAGAACTTAAAGGGGCTGGCTGTGGAAACCACCAAAGCGGGAGTATCGTCGGCAGTAGCGGCACGATAGTCCTGCAGGACCGTGTACGCCACTGCGGTATGGGTATCCATAAGGTAACCGGTGGAGGAAAACACTTTCTCAATGGTATTGAGAGTCCTTGCATCATCGCAGCAGCCGGATACAAAGATTTTCTGCATTTTCTCCCTGACGTCCGCGGACACTTCATACCGGCCGGTATCGTTGAGCGCCTGCATATAACCGCGCACCTCTTCATCGGATCCGGTCAGGTCAAACAGCAGCCGTTCCAGATTGGAAGAAATGAGAATGTCCATGGACGGAGAAGTTGTGGTGTAAAAAGACCTGTTTCGGTCGTAGATTCCGGTCTTAATAAAATCTGTCAGAACGTTATTTGCATTGGATGCGCAAATCATGGTCTTGATCGGCAGACCCATTTTTTTTGCGTAATAGCCTGCAAGAATATTGCCAAAGTTGCCGGTGGGAACGCAAACATTTATCGGCTCGCCCGCCTTTACCTCACCGGAAGCAAGCAAATCGCAGTACGCAGAAATGTAATAAACGATCTGAGGCAAAACACGGCCCCAGTTGATAGAGTTGGCGGAGGACAGTACATAGCCCCGGCCATTAAGCACCTCACGAAATTCTCCATCAGAGAAAATCTTCTTCACACCGGTCTGGGCATCGTCGAAGTTCCCGATCACAGAGCAGACCCCGACATTCTCCCCTTCCTGAGTGACCATCTGAAGCTTCTGGATATCAGACACGCCATCCTTGGGATAAAATACCAGAATCTTTGTACCGGGAACATCCTTAAAGCCTTCCAATGCCGCTTTGCCCGTATCGCCGGATGTGGCGACCAAAATACAGACGGTTTTCTTTTCGCCGTTCTTTTTCATAGAAGCAGTCAGTAAATAAGGCAGCATCTGCAGTGCCATATCCTTAAAGGCGCAGGTAGGACCATGCCACAGTTCCAGCATATAGGTCTTACAGTGGAGTTTCTCCACAGGAGCAACTTCCCTGCAGTCAAATTTCTCCGGGCCATAGGCGTGCTGCGCAAAGCCGGCCAGCTCTTCCCGGGAAAAGTCGTCCAAAAACAGTTTCATGATTTCCACGGCCCGCTGTTCATAAGTCATGGGAATCAAAGTGTTCAGATCCGGCAGTACGGGAAGTGTTTCAGGTAAAAACAGGCCGCCCTCCCGACTGAGGCCCTGTTCAATGGCGTGTGCTGCAGAAAACCGCAGAGACTGATCTCTTGTACTGATGTAACGCATAGTTCTTCATTCCTATTCTTGGGTTATTGAAAGGCGTCCTTCAAATGGGTAATAACAGGCCGTTTGGTCTGCATTCCCTGAGGCGCGTAGATTTCGATCACATCGAATCGCGGCTGCAGGTCTGTAGGATTCTGCTGCAGCCAAAGAGCAGCCGTTGCCTTAAGTTTTTCCTGCTTGTCCGCACCGACAAACTCACGGGCTGTGCCAAACCGGTCTGTCTTACGCAGCTTCACTTCCACAAATACCAAATACCGGCGGTTTTGGCAGATCAGATCGATCTCTCCCATCCGGCAGCGGTAATTACAAGCCACAATGTTATAGTGCTTTTTTTGCAGATAAGAGGCCGCGAGCGTTTCCCCCCAGACGCCCAGAAGATTACTTTTCCCCATAGAATTTTTTGAGGAAGGTCATCCGGTGAATGGGACAGGGGCCATATTCCCGCAGAGCCTCGTAGTGCCGTTTGGTCCCGTACCCCTTATGTACAGCGAAGCCGTAGGCCGGGTATTTCTCGTCCAGTTCTTCCATAAGCAGATCCCGGGTCACTTTTGCCAAAATGGAGGCCGCCGCAATATTTGCACTGCGGCTGTCGCCCTTGACTACAGTTTTTACCGGCAAAGGCAGGTGTGGTTCCCGGTTGCCATCCACAAGCGCCAGATCCGGTTTGGACAATAGCTTGGCCACTGCCCGCTCCATCGCCAAAAAGGTGGCTTGCAGAATGTTGATCTCGTCGATCTCCTGCTCGGAGGCCATGGCGATTCCATAGGAAACGGCCTGTTCCGTAATTATGTCATACAGTTCCCGACGTTTTTTATCTGTTAGCTTTTTGGAATCGTTAAGACCTGCAATTTCCAGTTCCCGTGGTAAAATCACCGCGGCTGCACACACGGGCCCTGCCAAAGGGCCGCGGCCCGCTTCATCAATGCCGCAGACCAGCTCGAAGCCGCCTGCAAAACATGACCGCTCGATTTCCCAAAGGTCAATTTTATTCATGTTCCGCCTCCAACAGTTCCGGGGTCTCCAATGTAAACCGCCCCAGCTTACAGCTGCGGTATTCATCCAGCAAGACTTTTGCCATACGCTCGGTATTCACTTCACCGCCCGAAACCAAAAATCCTCGTTTGCGGCCGGCCGCCTCCAACAGTTCCCACCCTTCGGCATCAAGGGGACAGTCGATTTTATACCGCTCCTTTACAGCCGAAGGATACTGCTGCCAAAGCATTTGAATCAGATGGCAGGCCAAGCTCTCCAGGTCGATCACATCATCTTTAACCGCACCGGTGTATGCCAATCGGATTCCCACATTGGGATCTTCAAATTTTGGCCAGAGAATACCGGGAGTATCCAATAACAAAAGGCCCTGATCCACCGTGATCCATTGCTTGCCGCGGGTCACACCGGGACGGTTTTCCGCCTTGGCACCCTTACGCCCGGCTATCTGATTGATAAAAGTGGATTTTCCCACATTTGGGATTCCCACCACCATGATCTTCAACGGGCGGCCAATTTGCCCCTTTTCTGCATATCGCTGCAGTTTTTCGCTGAGCAGTTCCCGAACCGCCGGGACAAAACCGTTGATGCCCTTCTTGTTCTTACAGTCCGCAGCGATCACAGCCATGCCCTTGGATTTGAAGTAGGATGACCACCGCTGAACCAGTACCGGATCTGCCAGATCGATTCGGTTGAGAATGACAATTCTCGGCTTATTGCCGCAAATGGCATCCATGTCCGGATTTCGGCTGGAAATCGGAATTCGGGCATCCAGTATTTCACAGACCGCATCCACCAGCTTCAGGTTTTCTTCCATCATTCGCCGGGTTTTGGTCATATGACCGGGATACCATTGAATATTCATTTGTTGCTCATTGTGCATTTATGATACCAATCCCCATCTGCTCCAGTCCCGGGGCTCCATTGCCTTTCCGGATGCATCGGCTGTCTGCCCGGGCAGGGCGATAAAAAGCACCTTGCCCAAAACATACTGTTCATTGACCATACCAATGGGAGCGTATCGGCTATCCATGGAATTGTTGCGGTTATCCCCTAAAACAAAAACACAGCCTTCCGGTACTGTCGCCGGGTATTGCAGAGCCAGATCCCCTGTCCAGTTGTGCAGTGTCGGTGCATTCACGTACTCTTCTACCAACAGAACACCGTCCACATAGACACTACCGGTGGTAAAATCAATATCAACACTCTGCCCTTCCGTGGCGATGATTCGCTTTACTATGGGGCCTTCTCCGTTCTGCTGATAGTGGGGCACATTGAGTACCACCACGTCACCGTAACGAAGATCATCCCCGCCATAAAGAAAATTGCTCTCCAGAAGCAGATAGTCCCGGTTGCGGAGGGTAGGAAGCATAGAGTCTCCCTGCACACCGACCAGACGGACGGCAAAGACAAAAATCAATGTCACCGCCGCCAAAAGATAGACTACATCGTGGAGCATGCCATACAGCTCATAAAGAAAATTGCCTTTCTTTTCTTCAGCAGGCACTTCTTCCGAAGGGAGAACATCGGCACTCCCCTCCTCATTCTGAGCAGGTGCCTGTTCTTCCGGCGGTTCCTCCGCTTCCGGTTCCTCTGTTGTATTTTCTGCCGGTTCTGCGGCAGCTTCCGTTTCAGGCTCCGCCTCCGGAGTCTTATCCAGAGCAAGAATCTCCTCCAGAGACAGCTGCTCTGCTTCATCCCCCAGCAATTCCTTGATCTCATCCAGATCAATGTTATCCTGAACAAATCCCTTGTTATTCTGTTCCATTCTTGATTGCACCACCCATGATTTGGTTATGGTCAGGCCATTCTTTGTTATTATACACAACTCTTACAGGAAAAGAAAGAGCAATTCAAAGAAAAAAAGAAAAAAGTACAGCCGACGCTGTACTTTTTTCTTTTGAGAGAATTAGACCTTCTCCTTGACCTTTGCGGCCTTGCCGAGACGCTCACGCAGATAGTAGAGCTTAGCTCTGCGAACTTTGCCGTGACGGACAGTCTCGACCTTTACAATGTGGGGAGAGTGGAGCAGGAAAACCTTCTCACAGCCGACACCGTAGCTGATACGGCGAACAGTAAAGGTCTCTTCCAGTCCGCCATGCTTCTTTGCAATGACAGTTCCTTCAAACACCTGAACTCTCTCACGGGAACCTTCCTTAATCAAGACGTGAACACGAACCGTGTCACCCACGCGGACTTCGGGCACTTCAGCCTTCATATACTGGCTGGTCAAAGCCTTCATCAGATCCATTGTTTTGTCCTCCTTCATATTTAGACGTCCATACCCACAGGAAACGCCGCCGTACTCTCGTACCGGCTGTGGCAGCGGGCCGCCCATTTCACAGACCAAAGTATTGTAGCATTCCTTTTTGAAAAATGCAAGTAATTTTTTAACTTATTTTTCAATTTTCAGCGAAAAACCTTTCCCTCTTCATCAAAAACCTCCAATCGGCGGCTAAAACTGACATCCGGTTTCCATTGAGGCGCATAGATCTCAAGAGCAGAAACCAAAAGCTGAGGATTGAGAGACGGATTTTGCGCACAGACCCGTACCGTCCACCGCAGGGATCTCTCATCCACCTGTTGCTGCTGAAAGTCCAGCAGCATAGGCAGAATGTCCACCTCTGTGCTGCCCTTTCTGGAATGCTTTTCCATTATCAGGCTCTTCCGGGTAAACAATTCACGAATCCCGTCTGCAGCCCCGGAGGGGACACCTCCGTCATAGGTCAGCAGGACTTCCGCACACAGGCTGTGCAGTTCCTTGATCTTTCGCCCGTTATCATAAACTTCCAGCACCCGGATCCCTGCAGGAAGTTTCTCATTGAGCAGCTCCACCGCGGGAAGCGAACCACTCTCCAGTTCAAAATCCAGCAGTTCACACCGGCTCTCCATTCCCACAGACAGGGGCAGCGCAATGGATACGACAGCCCGGGGTGTAAATCCCTGAGAGTGCTTCAGCAGCAAACCCGAGCGGCGAAAGGCTCTCTGAAAGACCCGCATCAAATCCAGATGGGAGATCCATATGCTGTCGCCGGTCTTTTCAAATAACATTCTAGGCATCGCAGGTCACCCCACCTTCCAAACGGTTTGCGCCGCAGCCGCTGCACTTGCTGCGGCAATCCGGGGTAATGCGGGATTCGTAAGCCAGCTCCCGCTCTTTCCACAAAAACCCACGGCTGACACCCACATCTATGGTCTGCCACGGCAATATCTCATCTTTTTCGTAGGTGCGATGGGCATAAAAATCCGGATCTATCCCACAGGCACGGAAAGCCTCCATCCAGATATCGTTGTTAAAGTATTCGTCCCATCCGTCCAGTCTTGCCCCGTGTTTCACGGCATATTCCAAAACCGGTGCCAAGCGCCGGTCCCCTCTTGCCAAAACTGCTTCCAGATAGCTTAGGTCACTGCCGTGATAGCGGTAGTCCACAGCTTTGCTATGAAGATTCTCCTGCAACAGATGCACTCTGCGCATATATTCCTGGGGCGTGATCTGGGCTTCCCACTGGAACGGAGTAAAGGGCTTTGGCACAAAAAACGCAGTTGCAAGATTGATGGAAAGGCCCCGTTTTTTGTTTGTTGCCGTTTCTTTCCAAACCTTGACGATTTTCCACACCAGATCCGCAATGCCTATTACATCTTCATCGGTTTCCGTAGGCAGACCCAGCATAAAATAGAGTTTCACATTGTTCCAGCCTCCAGAAAAGGCATTGGAACAGGTGGTAAGAATTTCTTCCTCCGTGACATTTTTGTTAATGGCATCCCGCAAACGCTGTGTGCCGGCCTCCGGTGCAAAGGTCAGACTGGTCTTTCTCACCCGCTGAACCCGGAGCATCAGCTCGCGGGAAAAGTTATCCGCCCGGAGAGACGGCAGAGACAGGTTGATCTTGCGGCTCTGGCAATAATCCAGCATTTTATCCGCCAGCGGCTCCAACTGTTTATAGTCAGAAGTGGACAGGCTGGACAGGGTGATCTCATGGTTGCCAGAGTTTTCCAAAGATTCTACTGCCTGACGATAGAGGGTATTGGCATCTCGGGAACGAACCGGACGGTAACAGAACCCGGCCTGACAAAAACGGCAGCCACGGATGCAGCCGCGAAATACCTCCAGATTGGTTCGGTCATGAACGATCTCTGTGGACGGCACAATGGTATTCGTCGGATAATAGGCTTTGTCCAGATCCCTGACGATTCGCTTCGTCACAGTTTTCGGCAGCCCTTCCATGGGAATAATGTCCTTCAGTTTTCCGTCGGCTCCGTATTGATGGTCATAAAAGGAAGGAACATACACGCCGGGAATTTTCGCAGCATCCCACAGAAACTGCTCCTTCGACCATCCTTCGTCCTTTGCTTTTTGATATAAGCGCAGAATCTCCGGCGTGATCTCCTCTCCCTCTCCCAAGGCAAAGAGATCCACAAAATCTGCCAGGGGCTCCGGGTTTACCGTGCAAATACCGCCGCAGAACACCAAATTATGCAGGCCTTTTCGATCTTTTGCGTACATTGGAATTCCGGAAAGGTCCAACATATTGAGAAGATTGGTATAGCTCATCTCATAGCCCACAGTAAATGCTATCAAATCAAAATCCCGAACAGGATCACGGCTTTCCAGTGCATACAGAGGCAGCATATGCTTTCGCATCTGTTCTTCCATATCGCCCCACGGTGCAAATACACGCTCACACCAGACGCCGTCCATTTCATTCATGATCCCATAGAGAATCCGCATCCCCACATTGGACATGCCGATCTCATAAGTATCCGGGAAGCAAAATGCAACCCGCAGACGAACATCTTCTTTGTTCTTGATCACCTGCCCATATTCTCCGCCAACATATCTGGCGGGCTTTTGAACCAGAGGAAGGATCCTCTGAAATAACTGCTGATTCATATCGTTTCCTCTTTACTTTGACATTTCCATCATTTTAACTTCTTTGCAGCGGAAAAGCAACTGATTTCTATGTATCCTTCCAGCCGGCCAGACCCACTCTCCACAATATTACCAATGCCGCAAACACCGGCCACAGCCCCGCCTGCAATTCCGCTGCAGCCCAGCAAGCACCCACCATCAGCAGACAGCAAACCGATGCGGTCACTATGCGAAGGATCCTATCTGCCGCATCAGGCTCTAGCCGCAGCATCAGCACGCCATATAAAATTCTGCCGCCGTCCAGAGGATATATGGGAAGCAGGTTTACCACACCCAGAATACCGGAAACGATCGCCAGCTCCGGTACTCGGCGAAAGCATAAAACGCACAGGAGAAAACTGCTCCATGGTCCTGCAGCTCCGCAGAAGATCTCCTGCCGATATCCCGAAAACCTGCCGCTGATAACAGCACCGGCTGCCGTCAAACGCATACGGCAGATTTGGACTCCGCTGCACTTCATACATAGCAGATGCCCGATTTCATGAACCGCCAATGCCAGCAAAAACCACAAACACAATCCGGCATCCAGCCAAAGGAACACGCAAACAGCAGCTGCAAATCCAAATGTTATGTTAACTCTTCCCATGGAACAAGACCGCTGCTGTTTCTGCAAGTGTCTCTTTGACAGGCACACCCTGCTCCAGCCCTTCAGCCAAAATACCGAAGGCCTGCCGCACGGCACCATCCTCCATCCCTATGAATAAAGCCTGAAGCTCCCGGCGAACCGAGGGATAGCAGTATCCGGAAACAAGCAGCAATAGTGCCAATGCCGCCAACACACACAGTCCACTGAAAAAAGCAGCCCACCCGGAGCCGCTTTTTTGATCTTTCATAACACCACACCCTTTCAGTGCAATGTATGCAGAAACAACCTGTCTTTTGTATGGTTTTGCTTAAGGAATCAGCCAATTTTTCGCAGGCAGCATCGGCTCGTTCTCTGCCGTTCCCGGGTCTTCGCCTTCGATCATCACCTGCACCCGTTCGATTTCATCCAGTTGGCAGACAGTCGCCACCACAGCCCGTACCGCCATCTGCGCTTCAATCGAATCCGTACCGTCAGGGGCAAACGCCCGGTTGAAGGTCACCCGACAAACGCCGTCGGTCAAAGTCTGTGCCACAACTGCCGTTCCCGGAGAAAACGGATTTTCATACCCGTTTCCGGATTTGAAAGACAAAAGGCCATCCAATACCGCATCTATGCGGCGTCTGCCGGCACTTTGCCGCACACATACGGGAACAGGCGCCAATTTGCCGCCGGTCCCGCAGGGAATATAAAACACCGTGTCCACAACCGAGCCGGAAGCTGCAGCCGGCTTTAAGGTCAGTTCTTCCCGAAGCAGAGGCTGTGACAGATCCAATCCGGCATAATCCCCCAGAGAAAGGGTGCCGCAAACGATCTGTACCCTTTCGATCTGCGGCAATTCCGTGAGACTGTTGACAACGGAAAACACCGCCAAACGAGCCTGCTGGTGTGTTGCGGGCCGATTGAGATAAAATGCCTGGGAAAATTCAACGGTACACAGCCCTTGCTCCACCTTCACCTGCCTCAGCTTGGTCCCTTCCGGTATGACTGCCTGTGCCGTATCTTCTCCCGGTCCGTCCAGAAGCTGCTGCAAAATATACGCAGGCATATCGCTGTCTGATATCTGATCACCGCTGCGGTTCTCTTCTATCAAAAAACGGCCTTCGGAATCGCCATAATACAGTTTCACCGTTACCTGATCGCTGGTGGCAAAATCATCATAAAGCACAAAGTCTGCCGCGGTCATCGGCCGGCAAAACGCATGGCTGCTCTCGCCGTCCGGCTGCAGGCAAACGGTCTTTACCTCCGGCAGCTGTGTCATGGTCAGCACCAAACAAGCCTCCGCCAAACGGTGCTCCATGCCCACGACCTGATCCCAGTTTTCAGACAATGTAATACACAATTGTCCGTCTTTCAAGGTCGCCTCCCGGACAGTTATGTCCTGAGGGACAGCTGCTGAAAGTCCCGGCGTTTTTGGTCCGCCGAAATAACGCTGCAAAACCGTTTGGGGAGTACAGGACAGCTCTCCCAGGTCGCAGATCTCCACCCCAAGGGCCCCGGTTTCCCGGTCGTGAGCAGTCTCTCCCGACGCACAATAGTAGAACGTTACCCGGTTCTGCGGCATGTACTGCTCCATTGAACTGCACGCCGCCAGTATCGAAAGGAATACAGCACCGATCAAAAGCCACCCTTTTTTCATGCCATTCCCTCCACTTCAAAATAAGGGAACCGTACTGTAAACCGGCTGCCGCCTTCCGGCCGCTGCTCTGCTTCGATCTGTCCAAAATTCCGCAGGACAAGTTCGTGGACGATACTCAAGCCAAGGCCGGAACCGCCGGCCTGTCTGGACCGTGCTTTATCCACACGATAAAACCGCTCAAAAATATGCACCAAAGCATCCTCCGGAATCCCAATTCCGCTGTCCTCCACAACAATCAGCACATCCTCTTCCTGCCGCAGCAGACAAAGATGGACCAACCCGCCCTGACAATTGTATTTAATGGCATTTTCCACTAAATTGAAAATGATTTGGTACATATCATCTTCTACCGTCAAAACGGTACATCCCGTCTCCATTTGGCTGGTAAGCCGTACCTCTTTTTGATCGGCCAAAGTCACCAGCATTTTGAACACTCTTCGGACAGTCTGGGAAAGATCCACCACCTCGTGCTCCTGCTTCACCGCCTCCGCCCGGGAAATGGCCAGAAGTTTCTGTGCCATTCTGGTGAGCCGGTCTGCCTCATTGCCGATATCTGCAACAAACTCCCTCATGGTCTCGGTATCCATTTCGTTATGCAAAATAGAATCTGACAGAAGTTTTATGGATGCAAGAGGCGTTTTCAGTTCGTGGGATGCATCTGAGACAAACTGCCGCTGAGCGTTTTCTGAAATCTGGAGCCGGTCTGTCAATCTGTTGAATTCCCGTGCCAGACGTCCAAATTCGTCACTGCCGTGCATTTGTATTTTGTGACTGTATTCTCCGTCTCTGGCCTTTTCCATAGAGAGCAGGATCCGCCGCATCCGTTTGGAAGAAATCAGGCCAAACAGCGCCGAAAACAGTACGATTGCCAGTTCCACAGCCAGAGAAATACGAAATACATTGGCCTCCAAAGAGCGTATGATCGCACCCTGATCCGGATCTTCATCTGCTACATACACACAGCCCATCGGTTTGCCATACTGGACAATGGGAACCGCCGCATGGCCCACAACCACACCGTCCCGATAATGGCAATAACCCACATCATTTCCCTGAAGAGCCTCCACCGTTTCACGAAACAGCACGCACTTTCCCACAGCCGTCCGCTGCGTCAGTGAGTCATAAATTGCCACTCCGGCCCCGTCTGTGATCAGCACACGGTCCACATTCAATTCGCCAAGCGCTGAAATGACCTGAGCGGTGTTGTCTGCATTAAGGTTATCCACACCGGAAAAAGACGCAGTAATCAGAAGTGCCTTATCCAACAGCGCTGCTGATTTGGTGCGGTAGATCAGCTCCCGGGTCGTCGTAGCAGAGTAGGTATTGAGAAACACCAGCATCAAAGAGGTCAGAAGCACATAAGCCACCGCATTGCGCAAATGGGAGCTGACCAAAAAAGGAAACCGACGATTTTCAATCTTTGAAATAGTAGCCCACTCCCCACTTTGTTAAAATATGTGCCGGTTCTGCCGGATTCCGCTCCAGCTTTTCCCGCAGCCGGCGGATATGCACATCCACAGTACGGATCTCGCTGTGGTACTCATAGCCCCAAATTGTATCAAGCAGCATCTCTCTGGAGTAGACCCGATTGGGATTTCGCATGAGCAATTCCATCAGATCAAATTCCTTGGCGGTCAGATCCGTTAAAACGCCGTCATTGTATGCGTTTCTGGCATCAACATCCAATGTAATGTTGCCCCGGGTCAACGCTGCCTGTTTGGATCCCGCCTTTCCACCGCCGGAACGGCGCAGCAGCGCACGGACACGGGCTTTCAGTTCCAGAATATTAAAGGGCTTGGTCAGATAATCATCCGCTCCGTGTTCAAATCCCATCAGCTTGTCCATGTCATCGGCTTTCGCCGTGAGCATAATGATCGGCACATCTGAAAACTCCCGAATCCTCTGACATGCCTCCAACCCATCCATCCGGGGCATCATCACATCCAGAATGATCAGATCCACCTGCTCCCGGGAGGCGATCTCCAGAGCTTCCTGCCCGTCACTGCCGGTCAATACTTCATGGCCATCATTTTCCAGGTTGAATTTGATGCCTTTTACCAGCAACTTTTCATCATCTACCACAAGAACTCTCATTGTGCCCCTCCAATCGTAATGACCGATTCCATTTCCCGATAGCGTGTTTCCCCAATACCTCTGACGTCCATGATCTGCTCTTTTGATACAAATTCGCCGTGTTCCATCCGATATCCAATGATCCTGCCCGCCAGTTCAGGTCCGATCCCCGGCAATTGTTCCAGTTCGGCCTGATTCGCCGTATTGATGTTCACCGGGTCCTCCCTCGTGGGTATTGGGGTCAGTCCCCCGTTCTTCTCTGCCGTCGTTTCTTCCTGCAAAGAAGCCATCTCATTCACAATCTTTGCAGGTTCCGCAGTCACCGCAATCTGTGTCTTTCCGCTGCCGTTTCCCATCAAATATCCCAACGAAAAAGCCAGACACAGCAGCAGAACACCGTAGGCTGCCAGAGGCACCTGTTTTCTGTTCAACTGAAACACCACCTTCGGTTCATTGACATTGAGACATAATTTGATATAATTATAACACACAATAAACCCTGTCGGCAACGCCGAATGATATAGGAGATACCATGAAATTCAGAAAATTTATTTCCATTCTGCTGCTTTTGACCCTTTTGTTCACTCTGTCCCTGCCGATTTTTGCCGCAGAGCAGAAAGAAACGGAGGAAGAGCCCATCTCGGAAGAAGAAGCTGCGGAGGACGGAATTTTTCGCTCGCCTGTAGGTGCTGCACTTCTCATCGAAACTTCCACGGGAACGGTTCTATACGAAAAAAACGCCGATGAGCAGCGTTTTCCTGCCAGTCTCACCAAAATCATGACCTGCATGCTGCTTTTGGAATATGGAAATCTGAACGATATCGTTACCGTTTCCCAATCTGCGCTGGATGGGATGGAAATGGGTTCCTCCATCGGAGACAACCATTTGGAAGTCGGCGAACAGATGCGCTTTGAAGACATGATCTACCTGATGATGCTGGAAAGTGCCAATGAAGCCTGTATTGCATTGGCAGAATACGTCTCCGGCAGTGTAGAGGAGTTCGTCGCCCTGATGAACCATAAGGCCGCTGAACTGGGATGTACGAATACCAATTTTGTCAATCCCCACGGTCTCCATGACGAAAACCATTACACCACCGCCAACGACCTTCAAAAAATCGTAGAAAAGGCATTGGAAAACGAGACTTTCCGCACCATTACCAACACCGCCACTTATGTCCTGCCGGCCACCAATTTCCATGAAGGCCGCACGCTTTATTCCACCAATCAGCTCATCAACAAAGACATGGGTGGCAATCACTACTATTATTCCAAGGCATCCGGGGTAAAGACCGGCTTTACCACACCGGCAGGCCGCTGCCTGATCACCACCGCCACCGATGGCAATTTGAACCTGCTTTCCATTCTGCTCGGTGCCGAGACCATGCCGGATGAAAACGGAAACTGGGTTTACCGCAGCTTTCCCGAAACCATTAACTTGTGTGAATGGGGTTTTGAGAATTACCGCATTTCCACCGTAATGAGCACCCTTTACCCTGTGGCGGAAATTCCCGTGAACATGGCAGCCGGCGCACAAACTGTGGCGCTGGCCCCCGTGGAGGAAGTTCGCACGCTGATCGAAAGCAATTATGACCCGTCACTGATGGTTCTGGACATAACCCTCAGTGCCGACAGCGTAGACGCACCTGTGGAGGCAGGGCAGATCTTGGGTGCCGTCACCGTTTCCTACGAAGGGAAAGTCCTTGGCTCCAGCAAGCTGGCAGCCATCACCTCTGTTTCCCGTTCCGAAATCACCCGTCAGGCCAACGAAGCTGCCGTCTATGTGGCGGAAAACTGGTGGCGCTGGCTGGTCGGTATTCTTCTGGCCATCGCCGTAGTGATCATCATATGTCTGCTTCTTCAGCAATACCGCCGCCGGCAGCAGCGCAAGCGTAAAGTCGCTGCCCGCCGCAGGGCATTGGAGCTGCAGCGGCGCCGCAGAGAATGGCACCTGCCGGAAGATTAAACCGGAGGTCACTATGGATTGGGCTACTTTACAGGCAGCTTGCCTGGAATGTCGGAAATGTGATTTGTGTACACAGCGCAGCCATGTGGTTTTTGGTGTGGGACCCAAAGATACAGAGATTCTCTTTGTCGGAGAAGGCCCCGGTCAGCAGGAAGATCTGCTGGGGGAACCTTTTGTGGGTGCTGCCGGTCAGTTTTTAGACAATATGCTTTCCATTATCGGCTTGGGCAGACATAACTGCTATATTGCAAACATTGTGAAATGCCGTCCGCCGCAGAACAGAGATCCTCTGCAGATCGAACAGGATGCCTGTATGCCATGGCTGCGGATGCAAACCAAGCTCCTGCGTCCCAAGATCATCGTATGTCTGGGACGGATCGCCGCCATGAAGCTCATCCGGGAGGATTTTAAGATCAGCCGGGAGCATGGACAGTGGACGGAAAAAGGCGGCATTTGGTTTACTGCCATATATCACCCTTCTGCCCTGCTGCGGGACGACAGCAAACGTCCCGATACATTCCGGGATCTGAAATCCCTGCAGGCCAAGATACAGGAAGTCTGCCAGTATCCGGAACGCTATCTTCCGGAGAAAACGGTATTTTCTCCGCCATAACAGCTAAAAAAGTGTGTCATTTTCGGCAGCCGCCTGAAAATGACACACTTTTTTATTATCCGTTTCTTTATTTTGCCGACAGCCGATGCTCCATATAATCGTGGGCGTTCTGCTCCAAGGCATCGTTTAACGGCTGCAGGTCTGCCTGTCCGTATTTCCGAGCCAGAGCCGTATGGAGAATATAGTCACAGAGAACCGGGTTCTTGGGAAGCAAACATCCGTGGGAGTAAGTGCCGAACAGATTGTTATATCGAACTCCCTCTGTGCCGTCCGTACCATTATTGCCGTGGCCGGTGAGAATTTTACCCAAAGGCTTCAATCCGCTGCCAAGATACGTGCGGCCGGAATGATTTTCAAAGCCTACCACCGTGGTTTCCGGTTCTTCGCACAAAAAGGAATAGTCACCGGTCATTCGGTTTTTTCCCTCTTCCGTATACAGATCCAAAATGCCCGTGAGCTCGTATTTCCTGCCGTCCAATGTCTCATAATACCGGCCAAGCAACTGGTAGCCGCCGCAAATGGCAAGGAGTGTTTTTCCGTCCTCCACCGCCCCTTTCAATTGCTCTGACTTTCCGCCGTTCAAGTCGGCCAAAAGTGCGTCCCGGTCAAAATTCTGACCGCCGCCGATAAAAAACAGGTCAAAATCCGATGCATTCAGTTTTTCACCCAAAGGCAAACCCGTGGTGGTCACATCGATGCCCCGCCACTGCAGCCGTTTCTCCATGCAGATGATATTGCCCCGGTCTCCGTAGAGATTGAGGACATCAGGATAGAGGTGACAGATTTTCAGTTCCATATGCCCCTCCTATTCCCAGAAAGCTTTGAAACCGTAGTTTTTACTGATGGTCGTCCGCAGATCCAACATAGCGGTATAGGTCGGCATAATAAACGCAGGTTTTCCTGCCGCTACGCAGGCGCGGGTCAAATCTCCGTAATCCCGAATCACCCGAATCTTGTCCTCCGGCACTCCGGCATACTTAAATCGCATGGCCATATCATCGGCACGACCGCCGGAGACCAAAACCTCAGACAGCGTATCCCCCATCTGTACCAGCCGCTCAAAATCCACATCCCAGATCCAACTGATATCTCTCCCATCCTGCGTGTGATCACTAAGGCAGGTAGCAAAGACAAACGGCTCCGTCATATCGGTGAGAAAATTAAGCACCTGATTGCATCCGGCAGGATTCTTGATCAAGATCATCCGCAGGCTGGCTCCATCGATCTCAAATTTCTCCATGCGGCCAAAACCACAGGAGAAAGAGGACAATGCCGCAGCAGCCACCGTCAGATCCAAATCCAATGCCTTCGCCGCAGCCATGGCGGAACAAGCATTATAAATATTGTAGCCGCCGGGAATATGAATGACAGCAGGATACTCCTCGCCATCTGCAGTTACAACGATTTGGGACCGATCCGCATCAGAGCAGACGACTTCCTTTACGCTGACCTGAGGCTGCGGCCTTGCCCTGCCGCAGTTCGGGCAGCGATAACCGCCCAGATGACCGTAGGTCACATAGTCATAGACATATTCATGTCCGCACGCGGGACAATAAGGTGCATCAGACAATTCTGCCACCCGTGTCTTATAGATGGGGGTATCCACACCATAATACAGCACAGGGTTGTCAACGGTCTGTGATAAAGACCCGGACAGGGAGTCATCTGCATTGAGACACAACACCGCGTCCTTGCAATTGACCACGCCCTGACGGATATTTTCCAATGTGCCGGCCACTTCACCATAGCGATCCAACTGATCCCGGAACACATTGGTGACCACCACGGCTTTCACCGACAAATATTTGCTGATCAGCTTAAATGCACCTTCATCGGCTTCGATGACGGCGTAATCATATTTGCACTTGCCTGTCATTGACGAGTGCATGACAAATTCCGCGGTTACACCACTGAGCAGGTTCGCACCGGATTTATTGGCAAAGTAAGAGTTTCCGGAATCGGCAAGCATCTGCTCCACCATGCGGGAGGTCGTGGTCTTGCCGTTGGTGCCCGTGACCACAATGGCGGTCACGTTCTTTGCCAGATATCCCAGTACGCCGGGGCATAACTTCAGGGCTACACGGCCCGGAAAGTCTGTGCCGCCTCTGCCCAGTAAGCGCAGAGCAAACCGGGTGAATTTGCAGGCGAGAACGGAAATTGATACTCGAATATTCATGAAGTTGTTATACCATATTCCTTAAAAAAATACAACCCGAAAAGAAATAACTTCTCTTCTCTCAAGCCGAGAAGTTTACAAATTGTAAATTTTTATTGGAAAGGCTTGTCTGCTGTGTCGAATTTTGTTATACTAAGCATATTAAGATAAGGAGAAGGCTATGAAATTCATTTCCTGGAATGTCAATGGTCTGCGTGCTTGCCTGCAAAAAGGGTTTCTGGATTTTTTCCGCGCCGCAGATGCCGACTTTTTCTGTCTGCAAGAAACGAAGCTCCAAGCAGGTCAGGTGGATTTGGAACTGCCGGACTACCACCAATTCTGGAATTATGCCGAAAAGAAAGGTTATTCCGGTACGGCTGTCTTTGCCAAAGAGCAGCCGATGAATATCACTTACGGTCTGGGTGTCCCGGAGCTGGACACAGAGGGTCGCTGCATTACGCTGGAATATCCCGGTTTTTATCTTGTAAACTGCTATACCCCCAATGCCCAAGACGGGCTGAAGCGGCTAGATCACCGCATGGCATGGGATCAGTCCTACCGCGCCCATCTGCAAAAACTCGATGCCGTCAAGCCGGTGATCGCCTGTGCCGATTACAATGTGGCGCATCAGGAGATGGATTTGAAAAATCCCGGTCCCAACCGGGGCAATGCCGGTTTCTCCGATGAAGAACGTGCTTGCTTTACAGCCCTGCTTCAAGCAGGCTTTACCGATACGTTCCGCTTCCTAAATCCCCATAAAACAGGTGCCTATTCCTGGTGGAGCTACCGCTTCAATGCCAGAAAAAATAACGCCGGTTGGCGTATTGACTATTTTTTAGTCTCTGACCGGCTGAAGGAAACTATAACCGAAACCCCCATTTTTTCAGATATATTTGGTTCTGACCACTGCCCTGTGGGGCTTTTGATCGAGGTGTAAAATGAAAATACGCAAACGAATGATTACTCTGTTTTTATGCTTGGGGCTTCTGGCCTGTTCCATACCCACGGCGATTGCTGACGGCAATTTTTCCGGTGTTTCTGACTGGTTCAAGCCCAGTCTCAGTGAAATGCAGGAACTGAAGCTCCTGCCCTCATCTTTTTCCGGGCTTGACCTTTCAGCCAACATCACCCGGCAGGAAATGTGTCTGCTGGCTGTCCACGCTCTGGAGGTGATCACAGGCTATACCATCGAACCGGAGCGCAGTGACTACTTCTCCGATACTGCAGCCGCTCCCATTGTAAAAGCCTATGAGCTGGGTATCGTCAGCGGTTATCCGGATGGTACCTTCAAACCCGGTAACTACCTGACCCGTCAGGAATTCTTTAAGATCGTGGAGAACTTCTGTAATGCCGCCGCTTTTCTTCCTACCGCCGAAGGCAATTATCTGGTGAGTTTTACCGATGCCGCTTCCGTAGCCAACTGGGCCAATAATGCCGCCCAGATCTGTGTGAAGTACGGCTATGTCAACGGCCGCGGCTATGGAGATAAGGCATATCTGGAGCCTTCCGGCTTTGCCACCCGTCAGGAAGCCATGGCCATGTTCCTGCGTGCCTTTAAGAGTGTCAATGAGTACTACTACTTCATCAAAAACGCACAGGTCGTGGTAGACGAAAACAACGGTTCCTCCGGTATCACCGGCGAAAACTCCGTTGTGGACAATGTTCAGATCACCGGTATGGACAAGCATGTAATGGTCACTTCCAACGGCCTGAATATCCGCTCCGGCTGGTCTACCAATTCCACGGTTCTCGGTACTGTCAGCTACGGCACCGATCTCACCGTCACCGGAATATGTGAAAACGGCTGGGTGCAGATTCTCTACAAGGGGCAGACGGCATATGTCAGCGGCGAACACGTTTCCGACTACCAGCAGATCAGTCAGGACGCCAGCCAAGGTGCATTGGAAATCACCAATTTTGCCATGACCTTCGTAGGCTATCCCTATGTCTACGGTGCAGAGCACCCGGACTATGGCTTTGACTGCTCCGGTCTGGTGTATTACTGTTTCGGGCAGTACGGTCACAATCTCAAACGCACCGCCGACGATCAAATGAAACATAACGGAACAGCCGTCTCCCGTGACAGCCTGCAGGTAGGCGATCTGGTCTTTTTCGGAAACGGCTCCTACGCAAACCACGTTGGTATCTACATCGGCAACAACAACTTCGTCCACGCAGCCAACCCGTCCTCCGGTGTTCGTGTATCCTCCATGAACGAAACATATTACGCCAACCGCTATTTAGGTGCCAGACGAATCCTCACCGACTGATCCGATCCATTCCGGCTGAAGCCTCAGCCGCCAAAAGCCGTCCTTGATCTCAAAAAAGCAGATCAGCGGTTCACAGGGACAAGGTTCTTCCGGTCTGTACGGAAACAGCAGGACATCCTCCTGCCTCATACACTGTATCGGCTGTTCCAGAAGCCGACCGTTCCAAACATCATAAGGAGACAGGGAGAACTGATTGATTTGTTCCAAAGCAGGAACAGATTTCTTGGACACCATACGCCGACAGGTAAGCGTGTTTCCGTCTTGTTCCAGAACTGCCAGCCGGTCAGCACCGCAATACAGCCGTTCCACCCGGTCAGACAATATTTCACAGCAACATTCCACCAGCCAGTATAACCCCTGATCTGTAACGGTACAATGTCCCACAGTCTGCCCCATATGTATCACAGGATATTCCATTTCCCTTCCTCCCATAAGCAAAGTCACTCTCATAGACTCTATGAGAGTGACTTTGTGTTTATTCCGCTGTCGGCAGGCCGAAACTGACTGCGATCGCACTGTCGATCTGGTTCATGACCTGATCATCCACATGACCCATATGTTCCCGGAGACGGCGTTTGTCAATGGTACGAATTTGCTCCAGAAGTACAATCGAATCCCTGGTCAGCCCCACATCACGCCCCGTCAGAGGAATGTGGGTCGGCAGTTTTGCTTTTCCGGTCTGGCTGGTGATCGCCGCCGCAATGACCGTTGGAGAATGCCGGTTTCCCGTATCGTTCTGCACGATCAAAACAGGCCGGGTCCCTCCCTGCTCGCTGCCCACAACGGGACTGAGGTCTGCGTAGAAAATATCGCCTCGTTTTACATTGGTATCCATTGGCTTCACACTCCGCGAGTAAAGTGACGCACCGATCGCCTATGGCGAATGGGCTACTCATATTCTCCCACGCAGCGGCAGTTTTATACCACAAAAAGGCTCCCGAACCATTCTATGCTTCGGGAGCCGTGTTTTATACAATATATTGCAGAACCTCTGAAGCTCTGCCGTTCTGCAGATAGATCCGGGGAATCCGCTTGTTCACTCCACAGAGGATCTCATAGGGAATGGTGTCCAGCCGGGATGCCATTTTCTCACAGGGGAGTCCTGCACCAATGACCGTAGCTGCATCTCCCACCTGCGCCTCAGGAATATCCGTCACATCCACCATACAAAGATCCATGCAAATTCTCCCGACCACCGGCGCAAATTTCCCGTGAATAAAAAATTCCGCCTGACCGGAAAGCCGTCTGGAAAGTCCATCGGCATATCCCATAGCCAAAACAGCCAGAGTACGGGGCTCCCGGGTGGTATAGGCTCTGCCATAACTGACGGAAGTTCCGGAAGGAACTTGCTGAAGCTGGCTGATGGTCGTATAGAGGCTCATCACAGGCTGCAGATCCAGAACACCGCAGACATCTGCCGAAGGGGAAACACCGTAGGCAGCAATTCCCGGGCGCACCATATCCATGGCGTACTCCGGATAAAGAATGGTTGCCCCGGAATTGCAGCAATGGCGAATTTCCGGGGAAATGCCTGCCGATTCCATGGCTTCCAACGCCTGCGTAAAACGCTTATACTGCATCCCGGTATAAACCACGTCTGTTTCCTCGCGGCTGTCCGCCGTGCTGAAGTGGGTAAACACCCCTTCTACATGAAGATGCGGCATTCTGGCCGCCTGAAGCATTTTATCCAGTTCTTCCTGCTCTTCCACACGGAAACCAAGCCGGGTCATGCCCGTATCCAGTTTCAAATGGACATTGAGAATAAAGTTGGTTCCATCCAGAATATCATTGAGAGCCCGGGCATACTCCAGAGAGTGGACTTCCTGCACCAGATCCAGATAGATCATATTTTCCGCATACATGGGAGGTGTATAACCCATAATCAGAATAGGTGTCCGTATGCCTCCCCTTCTGATCTGCACCGCTTCCTCCAGATTGGAAACTGCCAGATATTCTGCTCCCAGATCCACCAATGCATGACTCATAGGTACAGCACCATGGCCGTAAGCATCGGCTTTCATCACCCCCAGAAACCGGCAGTTTCCGGGAATATGATTCCGAATCGCCCGATAATTGTGTTCCAGAGCGTCTAAATTCACGTCCGCCCATGTTCGTTTCAACAGTTTCATATGTTGTCCTCTTTTATGCTCTCAGTTGGAACTGAGAAATATCCACTTCCAGACAGCGGACACCGTTACAGGCGATCTCCCCCCGAATCGGGTTGCCCAGGCTGTCCAGCCATGTATCCACTGTTAATTCTCCGTCACCATAGCCATCCAAATAGGTGATCCGATAGGTCTGTCCGTCCGATCCTGCGGAAGAAATATAGGCATTGCTCCAACAGGTTCCCAAAAGCCATGGTGCTTCCACAGCAGAAGTGTTTCCACCGGCCAGTACCCCAAAATCCAGCGCGACCCCGTCAAAATCCACCCCGGTACCTGTGTTGGAGACCGTCGCAGTGATCCCGGCAATTTCATCCGGCTCAAGAACCGTGACCACCGCGTTTTCACCGGCCGAATAATCACAGGAAACCGTGAAAGAATATACCCGATCTCCGAAATCCGCACCGATCTTGGCCGTAAATTCACAGCCGCCTGCACCCAGCAAGGCTGTTCTCAGCTCCAGGGCTTTTTGCATCGGTTCCCGGGGCTTTCCGCTGCAGCCGACCAAGGCCAACAGTATTATAACACAACAAATGACTTTCTTCCAGACCATTTCCCCACATCCCTATGGCAAAAGTCGCGGAAGCGCCTCCAACACGTCACAAGGGCCCATGGCATATTGTCCCAGGCGAGCCGATGCCAGATCTCCGGCACGGCCATGAAGCCATGCCGCCGCAGCCGCGGCCTCCAATACCGGAACCCCCTGTCCCACCAGAGCCGTCAGTATTCCTGCCAGAACGTCCCCGCTGCCGCCAACAGCCATTCCGGCATTTCCTGTTCGGTTGACATAATGTTTCTTTCCGTCGGTGATGACCGTTTCATGACCTTTTCTCAAAATCACAGTCTGCAGGTCTTTTGCCAGAATCGCTGCACCGGACACCCGATCCGCTTCCTCTGCCTGGGTCAACCGACGAAATTCACCCTCATGGGGTGTTAGAATCAGCGGACAAGCCGCTCCGCGCAATACATCTTTATGCCCGACCATGGCATTTATACCATCTGCATCCAGAATCAACGGGCAGGAACAATGCCGGATGATCTCCGGGATCAATTGATCCAGTTCCTCACTTCGGCCAAGGCCGGGGCCAAGAAGGCAGGCATCGACCGTTTCCATTCGCTGAAGGATCAGCGGCAGTGCTTCGGCAGAGAGTTTTCCCTCCCTGTCCGGCAGAGGAAATACCATAGGCGCATCCAGCTTAGCCGCTACAATGGGATATACCGACCGGGGCACACCCAAAAAGATCAGCCCTGCACCGGTACGCAGTGCCGCTTTTGCCGCCAGCGACGGTGCTCCGGTATAGCCTTCCGATCCACACAACAGCAAAATTCTGCCGTAATCCCCTTTGTGGGTATCCTGCACTCTTTCGGGACAATATTTCTTAATAAGGTATTGCCCCGTCTGCCGTGCCAACCATGCTGCTTTCATGGACTCCCTCCTTTCTGCGATCAATTATACTATTTTCAAACTATGATGTCAAAATTTTATCAATATTTTGTAAAAACATGGTTGACCTCGGCACTTCTCTGTGATACAATAATCGCACCTGTGAAAAAGGGCTTATTTTTTTGCGCCCATTTTTCTACCGCGGAACCGGATACTGTGTAGTTTCGGTATCCCCTAAATTTTCCTGGGCCGCGGGACGTACAGGGAGGCAATGATTTAAGGAGGTGCCGATTATGCGTGTGAAAATCACACTGAGATGCTCTGAGTGCAAGCAGAGAAACTACAACAGCATGAAAAACAAAAAGAATGACCCCGACCGTCTCGAAATGAAAAAGTATTGCAGATTCTGCAAGAAGCATACTGTCCACAACGAGACGAAGTAAGGCATTGGCACTTACAATGCAGAAAGGGTGAACATCATGGCAGAAGCCAACAAAAAGGAAAATTTTTTGGTTCGCAGCGGCAGGCGCATCGGTCGTTGGTTCCGTGAAATGAAAAGCGAACTGAAGAAGGTCGTTTGGCCCAGCAAGAGCCAGATGGTCAACAACACGCTGGTCGTTCTCGCCTGCGTTGTTGTCGTTGGCATTTTTATCTGGATTTTTGACGCCGTTGCCGGTCTTGTGGTCAATGGTATCATTACTCTGGTCAAAGGCTAAGGGATCGCTATGGCAGAAGCAGCAAAATGGTATGTGGTCCACACATACTCCGGCTATGAAAATACAGTCAAAGCGACCATCGAGAAAACAGTTGAGACTCGCCATTTGGAAGATCTCATCCATGTTGTCTCCATTCCCATGGAGACTGTCACCGAGATGACAGACAATGGTCCCAAGACTTACGACCGCAAGGTATTCCCCGGCTATGTGCTGGTGAAGATGATCATGACGGACGAAGCTTGGTATATCATTAAAAATGTCCGCGGTGTCACCGGTTTCGTCGGTTCCGGCACCAAACCCACTGCCCTCACAGAAGAGGAAGTGTCTCAGTTGGGTGTGGAAAAACATGAGATCGTCGTTAACTATGCCGTGGGCGACACGGTAAAGATCAATGACGGTCCTCTGACTTCCTTTACCGGCGTTGTGGATGAACTGGAAATCGAAAAAAACAGAGTTCGCGTCATCGTTTCCATGTTCGGACGCGAGACACCGGTCGAGTTGGAACTCGATCAGGTGGAGGTTGTGGAAAACTAAACCAACGGCTGTTCATCAGCCAGAACGTGGGAGGGGCCACGGTCCCGCCAAAAATACGCTCTGCGTATCACCACATTTTTTCAGGAGGTGCTTATCATGGCACAGAAAGTAACAGGTTATATCAAACTGCAAATTCCGGCAGCCAAGGCTACCGCTTCTCCCCCCGTGGGTCCTGCTCTCGGTCAGCACGGCGTGAACATTGCCATGTTCATCAAGGAATTTAATGAGCGTACCAAAGATCAGGCCGGTTTTAAGATTCCCGTTGTCATCACGGTCTATGCCGACCGCAGCTTCACTTTTGTCACCAAGACGCCCCCCACTCCTACCCTGATCCTTAAGGCTCTGGGCATCGAGAGCGGTTCCGGTGTCCCCAACAAAAACAAGGTCGCTACCATCAGCCAGGCTCAGCTCCGCGAGATCGCCGAGAAGAAGATGCCTGATCTGACTGCTGCTACCATCGAAGCTGCTATGAGTCAGGTTGCCGGCACTTGCCGCAGCATGGGCGTTCTTGTTTCCGAAGACTAATCTAACGCTTGACCGAGGATTTCCGGTATTAGACCGGTCCTCATAAATACGTGGGAGGATTATTCCGAATCACCACTAAGGAGGATATTACATTGTTTAGAGGTAAAAAGTATAAAGACAGCACAAAGCTGATCGACCGCAGCGTTCAGTACGACGTGGCTGACGCCATGGGTCTGGTCGTTAAGGCAGCTCCTGCCAAGTTCGATGAGACTGTTGAAATTCACATCAAGTTGGGTGTCGACTCCCGCCATGCTGACCAGCAGGTCCGCGGCGCCATCGTCCTGCCCAACGGCACCGGCAAGACCCGTAAAGTTCTGGTCTTTGCTAAGGATGCCAAGGTTGACGAAGCTCTGGCAGCCGGCGCAGACTATGCCGGCGGCATGGAACTGGTTGACAAGATCACCAAGGAAAACTGGTTTGACTTCGACGTAGTCGTTGCTACTCCCGATATGATGGGTGTGGTCGGCCGTCTTGGTAAGGTCCTGGGCCCCAAGGGTCTGATGCCCTCCCCCAAGGCCGGCACCGTGACCCCCAACGTTACTGCCGCTGTCAATGAAATCAAAGCCGGTAAGATCGAGTATCGTCTCGACAAGACCAACATCATCCACTGCCCCATCGGAAAGGTTTCCTTCGGTGCTGAAAAGCTCCAGGAGAACTTCGAGGCTCTCATGGGCGCCGTCATCAAGGCCAAGCCCGCCGCTGCCAAGGGTCAGTACGTTAAGAGCTGTGTCGTGGCCTCTACCATGGGCCCCGGCATCAAGGTCAGCACTGCTAAATTCTGATTTTCTCAAAAAGTTCTTGACAAATTTTGCGGAACTTGATATGATATTTTGGCTGCCAAAGACAGCAGGAGGCTTTATGCCGTAAAGGAACTTCCCTTCCTGCCGAGGTTTCGCAAAATGATAAGCATTTTGTGTCCTCACGTCTATGGCGTGAGGACATTTATATTTTACTCGGAGGTGACACAACATGCCCAACGCAAAGGTACTGGAGAGCAAAAAGGCAACTGTGGAAGCCCTCGCCGAAAAGCTGCAGAACGCTACTGCTGCTGTGTTCGTCGACTATAAGGGTATCAACGTCGCTCAGGATACTGAGCTGCGTAACCAGTTCCGTGCCGCCAATGTTGAGTACACCGTTGTGAAGAACACGCTCACCCGCTTCGCCGCCAACAAGATCGGCTACGGCGATTTCGATGAGCTGCTCAACGGCACTACTTCCATGGCTTGTACCACCGGCGATCCCATCGCTCCGGCTCGTATCGTCAGCGAATTCGCCAAAAAGAACAAGGACGTCGTCAAGATCAAGGGCGGCATGGTCGAGGGTAAGGTCCTGACCGTGGACGAGCTCAAGGCTTTTGGCGAACTGCCCTCCAAGGACGCTCTGATCGCTCAGGTCCTTGGCACCCTGCTGGCTCCTATTACCAGCCTGGCCTTCGTGGTTTCTCAGATCGCAGAAAAGGGTGGCGCCCCTGTGGAAGCCGCTGCTCCTGCTGAAGAAGCTGCTGCTCCTGCTGAAGAAGCCGCTGCTCCTGCTGAAGAAGCTGCTGCTCCTGCTGAAGAAGCCGCTGCTCCTGCTGAAGAAGCTGCACCTGCTGAAGAAGCCGCTGCTCCTGCTGAAGAAGCCGCTGCTCCTGCTGAAGAAGCACCCGCTGAAGAAGCTTAATTCAACAAACAAACCATTTACTACATTATTTGGAGGTAATTTAAAATGGCATCCGAAAAGATCACTGCTCTCGTTGAAGAAGTTAAGACCCTGTCCGTTCTGGAGCTGTCCGAACTGGTTCACACTCTGGAAGAAGTTTTCGGCGTTTCCGCCGCTGCCGCTGCTGTCGCTGCTCCCGCCGCCGGCGCCGGTGCTGCTGCCGCTGAAGAAAAGACCGAATTCGATCTGGTCCTGAAGTCCGCAGGCGCCAACAAGATCGGCGTTATCAAGGTTGTCCGTGCTCTGACCGGCCTGGGCCTGAAGGAAGCTAAGGAAATCGTCGACAACGCTCCCAAGACTCTGAAGGAAGCTATGTCCAAGGACGACGCCGAAAAGGCAGCCGCCGAGCTGAAGGAAGCCGGCGCCGAGGTCGAAGTGAAGTAATTCACCTCTTAATGAAAAATCGGATGACAACGTCATCCGGTTTTTCATTTTTTCTGTGATATTATCACAGAACTTTGGAAGAATATCTGTTAATATCACTCCATAAAGTTTATGAAAAAATTCGGAACGGAGGTATATGTCATGCGTTTAAAAGACAAAGTAGCTATCATCACAGGCGGAAGCCGTGGAATCGGCTTTGCCACAGCAGATCGGTTTTTGCAGGAGGGTGCAGCCGTTGTCATCACTGCCAGTTCCTCTGCCAACGCAGAAAAAGCAGCTGCTAAATTAAAGGCACTGCATCCTGACGGCAATGTTTCCGGGATCAGCCCCGATCTCAGCAGTCTGCAATCCGTCCGTGAGGCTTTCAGCCAGGTCGTTAAGCAGTATGGAAAACTGGATATTTTGGTCAACAATGCAGGCGTGTCGGAGAGTACCCCCTTCTCCGCCTATACAGAGGAAACCTTTGATAAAGTCATAGATCTCAACGTCAAGGGTGTATTCAACGCCTCCCGGGTCGCCAGTGAGTATATGACAAATAGCGGAAGCGGTGTTATTTTGAATACCTCCTCCATGGTCAGCATCTACGGCCAGCCCAGCGGAATCGCCTATCCCACTTCCAAATTTGCCGTCAACGGCTTTACCCTGTCTCTTGCCAGAGAGCTTGGTCCTAAGGGTGTTCGTGTGAATGCGGTCGCACCCGGTATTACGGAAACGGACATGATGAAAGCCGTACCCAAGGAAGTCATTGAGCCCATGATCCGTCAGATCCCCCTGCGTCGGCTGGGTCAGCCGGAGGACATTGCCAATGCCTTTGTATTCCTTGCCTCCGATGAGGCATCTTATATCACCGGCGTGATCCTTTCTGTGGACGGTTTGGCCAGAAGCTGATAAAAGCTCCCCAATGGGGAGCTTTTTCACAGTTTCACATGAAAAGCCACAGACTGAGCACCCTTTCTGGGATTTTCAAAGGGTAAAAGAGATGCCCGGCAGATGGCCTCCTCTCCAAATTTGTCCCGAATGGCATCCACCGCCGTATCCAGTTTTTCCAGTTTGTCGAATCGCACCGTATCAAACACACTGTACTGCCGGTAGGGCTCATGGGACACCTTCCCCATTTGGACCCCCAACTGCCGCAGAGGTATTTTTCCGTCCCAGACCCTTGCCAATATGTCGCAGGCTGCTCCATAGATCTCCATTGTACTGTTGGTAGCAGAAGGAAGCTGTCTTTGGCTGGTAAAATTCTCAAACTGTGCCGTCCGCCACTGGAGCGTCACACAGCGGCCGGACTGTCCGTCCCGACGCATCCGGGCTGCCACCGTTTCGCAAAGGCACAAAAGCACCTGCTGGGCATAGACCGGTTCCGTCACATCCCACGGTGTGGTCATGGCATTGCCGTAGCCCTTATTTTCCGGAGCTTCTGAGATCACCGGGTCGGCGTTTCTTCCGTTGGCCAGATGCCAGATTGTTTCCCCGTGTTTGTGGAGCTTCTTCCGCAGTTCCCGGGGATCTGCCTTTGCCAATTGACCGATGGTATAAAGCCCCATGCGATGCAGCTTTTCTTCTGTGGCTCTGCCTACATAAAACAGCTCCCGTACCGGCAGGGGCCACAGTTTTTCTTCCATTTCCCAAGGGAACAAAGTCAGGACCTTATTGGGTTTTTCCAGTTCTCCTGCCATTTTGGCCAGCATTTTATTGGATGAAATGCCGATATTCACCGTAAATCCCAATTCCCGATAGATCTTGTCTTTCAGCCATTGGGCCGCAAAAACAGGGCTGCCGTAGAGCCGCTGGGTCCCGGTCATATCCACCCAGGCTTCGTCCACGGAAAACTGCTCCACCAAAGGCGAAACCTGCCGCAGCATTGCCATTAGCTTTGCGGAGGCGGACAAATACAGATCATAATCCGGCTCTGCCACCTGAAGTCCCGGGCATTTCTCCCGGGCCATCCCCAAAGGCTCCCCGGTTTTGATCCCGTACTTCTTGGCCGGGGTGCTCTTGGCCAGAACGATGCTCCGCCGGGAGTCCTTCTGCCCGGCAATGACCGAGGGGACTTCCCGTAAATCAAAGGTTTCTCCCAGCACCTTGCACCGATAAGCCGCCGTCCAGGAAAGAAACGCACTATTGACATCAATATGAAAAATCACCCGTTCCATAGGCCACCTCAATAGATCTGCCGGAACAGCACCCATTTATGGGTCCGGACCGTATATTTCAGTTCGTACAGGTGCTCTTTCCCGTCCTGCCGTGCCTTGCACAAATACAGCATCGCCTCAATACCTACAAACTCCACTTTGCGGCTGTCGGTCACCTGCTCCACATGGACTGTATGGAGCTGATGATCTTTATCCTCATAGCGAAACCGCAGAGGCCGCAGTTCCCCCTGGGCGTCACAGTGGACGATCACCTGTACCGGCAGATTTTCGCACTCCATACTCTCACCTCGAACATTTGTTTGCTTTATTTTAGCACATACGTTCGAAAAACACAAGGGATTTCTCTCTGAAAAATCCTTCACGGAAATGGCAGAAACGGCCCCCACCCTTTCGGATGGAGTCCGTTTCATTCATCACGACTTCGTTTTCAAACCACTGGCACAGCGGTACATCTGCACAAGTCCGCCGCTCAACAAAAGGCCGCCAATGATATCCGTAAGCCAATGCACACCTGAAATCAGTCGTCCCACTACCATAAAAACAACAAACCCAGTCATTGCATAACAGATGCACCGTTTGAGAATATTATTTTTAATACGGCTATGAAACTGCATCACAGCAGTGGGCATCACGCACATCACAAGCATTGTTGTTGATGAGGGATAGGATGCCTCCAGGTATCCATTTATCAATACGGGCCTGTAATTTACAACAAACCGCTCAAAGAGCAGATATACCGCCATCACAACGATATAGAACCCTCCAAGAACAAGAATGCTATGATCTACTTGTCTGAGGCGTTTTCTTTTGATCCATTGAACAAATCCGAGGATGCCAAAGCCCATTACAAACATAATAGGCACCAGCCCCAGCCAATCCGTAATCACATACAAGGACATATGCACCCCTGTAAGATTATGGACAAAACGGTTGACTGCTGCAAATCCAACCACCGTTTTCCGTGGACCGATTGCCTGTACATCAACAAAGCAAATCGCCGCCGTCCACATCATAAATGCCATAAGCATACACGCGGCAATCCAAAGGTCTTTTCGGGTTTCTTTTTTCATTTGTTCAGCCTGCCTTTTCCTTTGTATTTGGCTTTCACCAAAACACATTCTAAAAGAAGGTCTGAACAACCGCAAGAAACGGGGTGTCACAGCAGTGATACGCTTCGTATCATTGCCATTTCATAAGCATCAGCACCTTGATCGCCAGGAATATAAACAAAAATGCCGCCGCATAGGGCTGGGAGCTTATAATAAACAAGAATACTCCCATTACATTAAGGGCTATGGATATTTTGCTCTTATGCTTCATCCAAAATGTGTCCTGGCAGTTTTGCAAAGCAAGGGTCAGTATTCCAAATGCAACAATTCCGATCACAACCGCAAAATATGCCGTCTGCAAATACGGTGCAATTTCTGTAAGAGCGAGCAAGGACACTTCCTGTATGGCTGTGTTTACTTTCTGACCAAAGAAAGGCAAAAAACAGAACATTGCAGCACTGCAGTCGAGCAGGCCAAAGACCAAATCACGAAGATATTTTTCCTTTTGCCTGGTATTCTCCTCTGCAATGCTCAGCAATTCATCGCCCGACAGCAGTTCATCAATTGTTAGGCCGAAAAACTTTGCGATAGCTTTCAAGGAATCTATATTGGGATACCCTCTGCCAAACTCCCATTTGGAAATGGCAGTTCTTGACACAAAAAGAACCTCCGCCAGTTCTTCCTGGGTAAGTCCTTTTTGCTTTCTTAATTCCTGCAATTTTTCATTAAATTCCATAATTCCTGCTCTTTTCAAACCAGCCGTTATACGGCAAAAATCATCTTTTGATTCACTTTATCATATTTTTTCGATGATTTCAACGATTGTGAATATGCCGGGCTGCACCTTAAATCAAAGTAGAAAATCCTTGTTTGGTCTTTTCATTTTCCGGGAAGTATGTTATACTGATAGTCCAGTGAGGTGAACCGGCATGGCCAAAGACGGCATCAAGATCATTGCAAAAAATAATAAGGCCTACCACGAGTACTTTGTGGAGGACAAATATGAAGCCGGCATTGAACTGTTCGGCACAGAGGTCAAGTCCATCCGTCAAGGCACCATGCACCTGAAAGAGGCTTGGTGTCAGGTCAAGGACGGCGAACTCTGGATCAAGCAAATGCACATCAGTCCCTATGAGCAGGGCAATATCTTCAACAAAGACCCCCTGCGTCCCAGAAGGCTTCTGATGCACAAGCGGGAGATCAACTACCTCTTCGGTAAGGTCAAGCAGGACGGCTACGCCCTGATCCCCCTTTCCGTCTATTTCCGAGGTTCTCTGGTCAAAGTGGAAGTCGCTCTGGCCAAGGGCAAAAAGCTCTATGATAAACGGGAAGATGCGGCGAAAAAAGATGCCAAACGGCAGATCGACCGCGCTCTCAAAGAAAGGAATGTTTGATATGGCAAATCCTGTTATTACCATTGAAATGGCAAACGGCGGAAAGATTGTTGCGGAGCTGTACCCCGAAACCGCACCTCAGTCCGTGCGAAATTTTGTTTCTCTGGCCAACAAGGGCTATTACAACGGCCTGATCTTCCACCGGGTCATCTCCGGCTTCATGATTCAGGGCGGCTGCCCCCAGGGTACCGGCACCGGCGGCCCAGGCTACTGCATTAAGGGTGAATTTAAGCTTAACGGCGTGAATAACCCTCTGTCCCACAAGCGGGGCGTTCTGTCCATGGCAAGAGCCCAGTCTCCCAACTCCGCCGGCAGCCAGTTCTTCATCATGCATGAAGACGGTGATTTCCTGGACGGTCAGTATGCCGCCTTCGGTATGGTCACAGAGGGCATGGACGTGGTGGATGCCATTGCCGCCGTGAAAACCAACAGTCAGGATCGTCCTCTGACCGAGCAGAAAATCGCCTCTGTTACGGTGGAGACCTTCGGCGAAGAATATCCCGAGCCGGAGAAACTGAAAGATCCCTACGGCCGTTTCTAATGTATTTCCGGGGCAGGAAGTCCTGCCCCCTATATGGGGCTGTACTGGTTTCGACGGGGATAGTGAGGCCGGATAAGCGGGCAGAGGTGCCTCCCTCTTTAATCAAGGTAACTCTTTTAAATTAACTGACAACAATACTGTTGCTCTGGCTGCTTAATTAGCGGCCCATCCGCCCCGGAAGGACCACGAGCCGGGCTCGGGTGTGATTTGAGTGGTGCCCGTGCGGCAGGAAAGAGTTGACCTGCCCACGCATAATGACTCTACCAAGCCATGGAGTGTGTTTGTTCACGCCATGGTAAGGGAATGCAAATAACAAACTCCGCCCGAAGAAAGTCTTGTCAAGTTATTTTCGGACAGGGGTTCGATTCCCCTCAGCTCCACCAAAATCATGAATCCTGTAATCTCAATGATTGCAGGATTTTTTCTTGTATTTTCAATGGTTTACTGGCTTTCTGTTGTGCATTTAATTGCGTAGTTTCCGTACATTTTTTCCTGTGCTACGCATTATATTTCTTATAAAATTACTAATGAAATTACTAATGAAACTGGCATCTATTTTATAAAATAATGCAATAACAAATAAAAAAGAGGGGAGGCCGAAGCCTCCCCTATCGTCTGTCTATACAATAATCAAATCATCTCTGTGTACGGCAGCAACCACAATGTCATTGTATGTAATAACCACACGATCACCGGCGATGCTATGCACCACATGATCCCGGCTATACACAAAGGTAGCAAGAGCAGTCCCCTCGTAGGTCTTTGCGCCTCTCTTGACACGGACTGTACTTCCGTGACTGAGAGTTTCAGCACCCGGATTACCCGTTGCCTTGACCACGATTGCGGTAAATCCGGCAGTCTGCAATTTCTTGACCATTGCCTCTGCGTTTTTCTTCTCAGTAAACGCACCCACCTGAACCTTCCACAAAGCACCCACCTGAACCAAGAAAGCATCGAAACCAGCGACCTTGACTGCATGGCACTTATCGGATGCGTTCTTCTTCAGACTAAAAGCACCCGTCTGGACACGGTACAACACGCCAGAATTGCTTGTGCTGGGCGTTTCTGTCTTGGTGGTGGTAGTTTGTTCCTTGGGCTTATCGCCGCTTGTAGAGCCTTTCAGTTTGTTCCAGAACTCAGACTTCCACTTCGCATCATCTACCCAATAAGCAGGACACAGTTTGCCGGTAACATCGTAGTGACGGATCACATTGCTTTTCGGCACATTGTATTTGTCCATCAGGTATTCGGCCAGTTCAAGCGCATTTTCAATGGTCTTTGCACTAGGATAGATCGTGCCGTTTCGCACATCGTCACAGATTTCAACACCAAGGGAATTGGCGTTGCCGAAGTTCCGCTTGCGAAGATTGCCATAGTCTGCAATATCGCCCTTGATGGCATCGGACACATTCAGTCTGTACCTTCTCAGAACATTCTTTACCTCTTGTGTCGCATCGTCTGTGATCTTCTCTCTGTGTGTGCCGAACTTGTCCTTCAGTTCTCGGAATAACTGCTCTCTGCTCGGGAACTCAGCCATTGCAAAACTGTCAATCAGGCTGCGGACTTCTCCCATCTGATTGTCCTCAACCCAAAGAGATGCCTTCACATTCTGAGCAATCATGTTGACTGTACTCTTGGGCATTGACATCTGATTGCCGTGTTCGCCATACTCCACATTGCGTACAGGGGGAGCATCCTCGTCCGTAAGGCTGTCAAACCGTTCAGGATCGTCAGAGAAGGGTGCAAAGTCATCCGGGAACATAGCCTCTGCGGTTTCTGCCTCTCTCACAGGGGCGATTTCCTCTACCTTCATCAATTCCTTGCCGAACACATCAAATCTGGTGCGTGGGGCAAACTGCTTGCCGTCAGAATCGGAGAGGGAATAACTGACAGGGCCAACATCTGCCTCCCCGGCTGTATCCCCTTCCTTCATAAAGTTACGAATAGTGGCGTAATCATTACTAAATGTAAAAGAAGCACCCGATTCATCGGATGCTTCATCGTTATATTCAGCTTGACTTATGTCATTTCCACTATTGTATCCAAGAGCGCCTGATTCACTTCTTCTGGTGTCATCTGAAAGTTCTTCTCTGATAGCTTGTCCAAAAACAGTCGCATTTCTGCCGGTGTCTCTATGGCTGTTATAATCTCCAAGCAATCCTCTTTGGGTACTTTCATCATAATCATGAGCTTCGCTAATTTCACGCTCTGCTCTTCTGTAAGTGTTCTCGGCATTTTCCCCGTTCCTTTCGTTGAATTGCTGTCTGGACAGTTCTACGCACCCGTTTTCAGTTTTTTGATAATAGTGAACTTTGCCAAATCGAACAAACCTTTTGACTTCGCCGACAGGCGCAGAGCCATTCTCCCAACCCAAAAACAATGTTTCCGTTTCACTGTATCTACTGCGTTTATTATACTTCCTTTTACTTCCGTTTTCAAGCCTGTACTTCGTATCACTCTGAGCCTTGCCGCCTTCTCTGTAAATCTTCTCAAAGGTTCTCTTGACCTTTTCCAGTTCACGGAATTCCTTACTTCCGGCAGTTGCCACCTTGCACAGATACTTAATTTCATCAAATATCTTTTGGAACACATTCCTATTGGTCACGGACAGATGTCTGACAAAATCTTCATCTGAGAAAAGGTATTCGCCGGTCATATCAGCCACAAGTTCTGCTTCTACCTGTGCATTGGATATACCGGCATGTCTCTGTTTTTTATTCTGACAAGATCGCCGTTCTGCACCTGCCTCTTAATATATTCATCAAAAGCATCTCGCCCGAACACAGTAGAGATTTTATTCACATCAACAAACACACGGTTTCATCGTACATGTACGCCATATTGCCAGCAATTCTTCTAAATACCTGAAATATGCCCAGCGGCGAGAAAGGAATGGCGATCTCAAAATATCCCTCATTCCCTGATCACAATGATCGCGCTTCGACCTTCTCATCTGTTAATCACACCAAGCAAACAAAAAAGGAAACAATCGGCTCCGAAAGGATGCCGATTGTTTCCTTTATATCCGTATTTGGGTCTTAACAGCCCTCATGCAAAACGAACCTTGGGTGTAGTTTTCCCCTGCGACCTCTTTTCTCAATTTCGCCTGTTTCGGGTCAGCAGTACCAGGCGGAGAAGCTGCAAAATCGATGCCGCCAACGCCGCCACATAAGTCATAGCAGCCGCACGGAGCATTTTTCGTGCACCCCGCAGTTCCTCTCCGTCGGTCAAAATATTTCCGTTCTCCAGTTCTCGCAGCGCCCGTCCGGAGGCATTAAATTCCACCGGCAGGGTAATCAATTGGAAGAAAACCACCAGCAAAAACAGATACACACCGATTCTGGCAAGCCCTCCATAGCCAAGAAGCAGCCCCAGCAAAATGATCGGCCATGAGAGCATAGAGCCGATATTGGCCAAGGGTACAGACGCTGATCGCAATTTCAGCGGTGCATAGCCTTCCTGATGCTGAATAGCATGGCCACACTCATGAGCCGCCACACCAAGGGCGGCAATGGAAGTTTGCCCGTACACACTGTCCGAAAGCCGCAGAATCTTCTCCTTGGGTGAATAGTGGTCGGTCAAATTACCCCGGATACGCTCTATACGCACATCATAAATCCCACTACTGTGAAGAATCTTCTCTGCGGCACGCTCCGCAGTCAATCCTCTTGCGTTTGCGCAGCGGCTAAGACGGCGATAGGTCCCGCTGACATTTGCCGATGCAGCGATACTGATCAATGCACCCAACAGCACCAAAAAATACGTAGGGTCCCAAAACATTCCTCATTCCTCGTTTCCTGCAGATCCTGATTTGATTCTACGCAAATACATCCGTTTTGTCAATCACTTGTATTTTATCCTCTCCGGCACATTCCATCCATCAAATCAAGACCAAGCAGAAACAGCATGATCTCTATTGATTGTTTTTCAAAGCACCCGTTGCAGGATTATCCAGAAGCGTTCCGTCATGCGAGAATCTTGAGCCGTGGCAAGGGCAATCCCACGAATGTTCCTGTTTGTTCCATTTAAGCGCACAGCCGAGGTGCGGGCATCGGGGCTTTGAGAATGTGAAAATATTTGCCGCAGAAGTTGCAATGTTATCCCAAAGCTGTGGGTGCAAGATCCCCCTTGCCGCATTGTGTTTCCAAACTGAATCCAATTTCATCACCATCATGAGTGTTTGCAATTTCATGGCTTTTAATCATAGGTGCTTTTATATTCCGTAATTTCCTGTTGTCGGGTCCTGGAAAAGGGGTATTTTCGGCTGAACAAACGTCCGGACGACGAACAATGCCGCAACAAGACACAACACCCAAAAAGCAAGCGAAGATGATTTGCAAAAATTCATTTGGCTTTTCAGCAGCAGATTTTCAAGGCTATACGTTACACCTGCCGCAATAAAAAATATAACGATATTAAACCAATCCGCATGAACTCCAAGGGCACCGGTATAGGTGTAATACAAAACCGGAATCAAAATGACACCCGTGATTATGCCTGTAAGTTTGGCACACCAAAAATTTTCAAAGCTCTTCCCGGCAGATTTATATTCGATCAGAGCAAATACAAACATCGGAAAGAACAGCAGCTTCATGTGCTCCCATATTGACTCGTTGACTGCCGAAAACGGTGCAGCAATCACGCTTTGGTTCATCCAATCATAGAGGAAATGAAGCAGAACGCCTCCTATTGCTGTGAAAATAAAACCGCCGATTTGCCAAAGTTTCAATGACTTTTTCAAATTATCACCCTCAAACAATCTATTCATAATCCGGCGATGCTATTCGGCTTTGAATTGGACGATTGTTTTGCGTTCTTCCATCGGGTGTCAGGGGTGCAAATACCTAAAAAAGGGCCGCAGACCGTAAACAGGGTGCGACCACAACAAAACTTGTTTTTTGCAAAAAAATCGAGTATTCATAGGGGAAGTTCCCTATGAATACTCGAATGGTCGGAGTGTCGGGATTCGAACCCGAGGCCTCTTGGACCCGAACCAAGCGCGATACCAAACTTCGCCACACCCCGATGCCATCCTATTATATGAGCAAACCGGCTCTGTGTCAAGAAAAATCTCCCTGTTGTCCGGGACATCTCTTTCCATTTTCATCTGCCTGTTACAGAAACGTCTCTGTGGATTGATTTAGACTTTGCAGCAGCCAACAAGGCCTTACAGTACAAGGATTTTGGTGAGTCGTGTTAACCGTTTGATTCTAACCCAACCGACATAAAAAAATAAAAACTCACTCAAAAAACAAGTGAGCAAAGAAACGTAAAAGTGCCTGGAAACCTTGATTTCTCGGCACTTTTTGGCACCCCGGAGAGGACTCTAACCTCCGACCTGCCGCTTAGGAGGCGGCCGCTCTATACAACTGAGCTACCGGGGCATATTTGAAGCATTTACATTGTATCTCAGGGATTTTTTTCTGTCAAGAAAAGAATTGTGTTCATATCCTCCCCGTCTCAAGCATAGAATATCAGGTATTCAAATTCAGGAGGAGCAGATATGACCAAGCAAAATGATCGACCGATCGACGCATCCGGAGACGTGGATGATTACATTTTTGCAGAAATCGATTATCGCATCAGCGAACGCTAAAAAGGACCGGTATGTCATCCATACCGGTCCTTTTGCGTGTCAAAAAGGCTTTGCCGATTTGTTATTCCGTAATTTTGAAGGTAATGGGGCTTCCCGTTTTCACGATTTTACCGTTGAAGTAGATCTCCAGCGTGTAGGTACCGGGTGTCTGCGGTGTGCGAAGGAGTTCACCCACATACTTATTCCGGGTCCACATATCGTTCCAGCTTTCTTCCCCTGCATAATGATCCACTACACCGCCTTCAGCATTTCGTACCACCAGCAAAATTGAAACGGTATCATCGCTGCTCTTGGGGATGTTGATGGACTCGCAGGCAAACGCAATGGTCTCGGAAGCTTTGAAGCTGTTGCGCAGAGTTCCCAGATCGTTGACTGTCCATTCCTCTTTCGCGGGCCGCAGCCATGTGCTTACATAACCGCTGCTGAAGCCATGATCATGGAACGCCTCCGCTGCAGGGACGATATACTCTATCTTAGTCTTATCGCCGCCTACCTGCTTGCCGCTGGCTTCCTGTACTTCAATCACATACGTGCTGTTGGGAATCAGTCCGGTCAGGTTTACAGAGGTCTCTTTTGTCTGCTGGGCACTTCCCATGGTATCGGTCCCCTTCATATTGGAGACAATCAGCCATTCGATCTCCTCGTCCGCAGCCTCTGTTTCCCAAGTCACGGCTACACTGCCATCTTCCGCCGCTTCGGCCTTGAGATTCATGATCTTCAATGCATTGGGGGTAATACTGGTGCTGGCAGCCTGCTCCATGTTGTCACAGGTAATGAGAATGCTGTATGTCTCTCCGGCCTGCAAATTTTCCAAAACCAGGATGCTTTCCGTAACCGTCTGGTTATCGGTGTAGCCGTCAGTACCTGTGGTGGTGACGTTCCAGCTTTCCGGTGCTGCACCTGTAAAGGTCCATGTCAGAGTCGCCGTGGAGCTGGAAAGAACTGCCTTCAGCTCACCCATGCTCACAGAAGGTAAGGTACGCCCCAAAACCGAAGTGATACCGGACAGGTGAATGTCTTTGGGATCCTGCAGGGTAACGACATACTCCGTATCTGCTTCCAATCCGGTCAGAACCATGGTATGACCGGTGAATACTTTTGTTTTTGCAGCCTGACCCGTGGGTCCGTAGGATACAGTCCATTCCTCCGGTTCATTGCCATCCACAATGAAATTCAGTTCCAAAGAACTGACCGTCTGCCGGGTAACTGTAAGGCTGATTACATTGGTAGTGGACTTGGTTGCCCCGGTAATGGAGAATGCTCCTTCAAAGTCCACATTGCCAATTCCGGACAGATAGATGGTGTACTGGGATCCGGACGCAAGGCCTGTAAACGTATTGGGTGCACCGGTATAGGCCTGTCTGCTCTCATTGCCGTAAACATCGGCACAGACAACCTCAAAAGCAGCAGGGTCTTCCTGTGTCTCAATGGCAACGGTAAGCGAATCCACCGTCTGCTCCGTCACATCCATGCTGTCAATGGTGATCATATCCGGCCGCAGGAACAAGAACCAGACTGCTGCACCCAGAACACCAAGTGCCAGCACTACCGCCAGAATGGTGGGGACCCACTTATTCCGGCTTTTACGGCTGCGAACTTTCTGGAAACTCTCTTCCATCTGTTCGGGGTCTATTTCGGTCCCTTCCTTCTGTGCCGTATAGTCATTTTCAATATCCTGATGAACGGATTCAATCAGTGCGTTGAGCATATCATTGTCCGGAGAGAAGCTGGCTTTGAAATCCTCGTCCATGTCCTCGGTGCTGGCAAACTGCACCGGCTCGATCTCTTCTTCCACAGCTTCCATATCCAGTTGAATTTCCTCAGCCTGTATGGGAGGCACAATCAGGGCATCGCCCACCTGATTGCACTTCATGTAATTCACCAGGGCCTCTTTCATTTCCGCAGGAGTCTGATACCGATCCTCCGGCCGGAAGGCACAGGCCTTGCGGATGATCTCCGCCATCTCATAATCGGCAAACATGGGTGTCGGCATCTCCTGACCGGTGATTCTCTGCCGGTCTGCTGCCTTGGCGGATGTCTTTTCGTCTTCAAAGGGTGCATGGCCGCCGTTATAGATCCGGTAAAGAATCAAACCCACGGCATACAGATCCATTGTTTCGTTGATGTTGGCCATCAGCTCAAACAGCTCCGGTGCAGAATAGGAACTGAGCATTCCTTCCGGCATGGAGCAGAATTTCAGTTCATCGATCTTGGCAAGGCCAAGGTCACCCAGCATGAAATGCCCCTGACTGTTCAGGTAGATGTTGGACGGTGTCACATCCCGGTGGATAAGACCCGCATCCCGCAGATCCTGCAGGGCATTGCAAAGATCCAATGCCAGATTGACCGCGTTGGTCTGGGTCATGGGGTTCTCCGCCATGTTTCGCTCCAGCGTAGTACGGTACTCCGCCATCAGATAGACATCAAATCCCACTTCCTCTTCTTTGGGTTTGATCTCATAGCTGCGGAAGCAGTCCAGATTGGGGCTGTTTGCCAGATTTTCCATGAGTTCCAGTTCTGTTTGATAGTCTGTCACCACCTGCTGGTAGTAGGCCTGTGCTGCCTCTTTGTCAGCAGCGGCCCCCGTAAAGATCAGAGCATCCACCTGACGCTGAGATTCCGGAACAGAAATGTGCTTCAGTACATAAAACTGTTCAGACTTGTTGCTTCGCACCAGATAAACAGCAGCAGCTCCCTTTTTGCCAAGGCAGCTCAGCGCCTCCATATTGCTCAGCAAAGTAGTGTTAAGAATAATTTCCGACAAGTGTGATCGCCTCCTTCAGCGCATACAACTTTATTTTAGGCCATTTCTGGCAAAAATGCAATAGAATATATGGAAATAATTGATAATCCGGAAAGGTTTTCTTTTGCTCGTTAAATCGTGCAGAAAGAAGTTGGAATTTGCCGTAATTTGTGGTATGATAAAATTACCCGAAAAGGAGGCGTTTGCTATGAAGCTAAAAGTCTGCGAATACTGCGGAACAGAATACAATGAAGAACAAGACCGCTGTCCTCTGTGCGGCAAAGATGTGAAGGAGGCACAGGCCGCCGCAGCCAAAGAAAAGAATACCGGCAGCCGTCGAAACCCTGACCGCATCCCCCAATGGATGTGGGTTTTGACCTGCGGACTTCTGGCCCTGGCTGTGGTCATCGGCCTGTTCTATTTCCTTGTGAGTATGGGCTATGTAGGCAAAAAGCAAACTACACCCCCTCCGGCGATCTCTGTACCGGTGGAAGATCCTGTGCCCGTTGTTCCCGTCGTGGAGGAGCCTGTGGATCTGTCCTGCAAAGAGCTGACCCTGAGCCATCGAGTCCTTATACTGGATGAGGCGGGCAGCCATGTGTTTCTGACTGCATTGCCAGCCCCTGTGGACTGTGAAGATCCGGTCCTTTTCTCCAGTTCTGATGAAACCATTGCAGAAGTGGATGACGACGGCATGATCACGGCTTTGGCACCCGGTGAAACCGAAATTCTCGTTTCCTGCGGTGATATTCTGGAAACCTGCACCGTTATCTGTGATTTTGAAGCGGAAGATCCCCAGGAGGAAACACCGGAGGAGACTGAGGACCCGGAGGAGAACGATACGCCCACAGAATCTGACCCCGCCGATGATCCTACTGCCCCCCAAGAACCCGAAAAACCGGAAGAAACCACCCCCCAGGCAGATCCGGAATTGTCCAGTGTAGATTTCACCCTGTTCCATCCCGGTGAAGAAACCACTCTTTTCGTCAAAAATGCTCCGGAGGGTGCCGGTATCACCTATACTTCTTCTGACCCCTCCGTTGCAACAGTCTCCGAAACAGGTAAAGTAGTAGCTGTGGGAGACGGTACTGCCATCATTACGGTCACAATCAACGATAAAACCCTGACCTGTTTTGCAAGATGCAACCTGGACCAGACCACCGAGAACAATCCCGATAACAGTACGGTAGAGCTGCCTGCCGGCGGCAGCTATCACCTTTCCCATGTTGATGTAACTTTGGCAGAAGGCAGCAACGAGTCCTTTACTTTGCTTCTTCTGGATGAAAGCGGCAATAAGGTTTCCGGAGCCACTTTCAGCACCTCCGATGCCTCTGTGTGCGTTGCAGAAGCCAGCGGCCGGGTAACAGCCATCGGATCCGGTACTGCAAATATTACCGTATCTTACGGCGGCAAGACCTACACTTGTGTCGTTCGCTGATCTCTTATGACGCAAAACAATGATCGCAGGCAGAAATATCTGCCTGCGATCACAGAATTTGCACCTTACTGTTTTTGACCTTTTCGGAACAAAAGTGTAATGCACCATAGGCCGGCCAGACCAACCAATGCATACACAATACGGCTGATGACGGCAGTCTGCCCTCCGAAGATCCATGCCACCAGATCAAATTTCGCAAGGCCGATCAGCCCCCAGTTAATTGCGCCGACAATGGTCAAAATCAAAGCAATGGTATCCATATTATCAACTCCGTTTCATTTGGGTTTCCTCAGTTTGTGCAGTTTCAGCCATAATATACGCCGAAAGAAAATTTGTTTTTTTGATACAATTTTCCATACAATAAGGATGCCTTCCAAACGGAAAACAGAAAAAGAAGGATTAAAAAATGAAATATATTTTGGTCATCGGTGACGGCATGGCAGATAACCCTCTGCAGTCTCTGAATGGAATGACACCTTTGGAGGCTGCCGACAAGCCTTTTATTGACGCACTTGCCGCCAAATCACAGGTAGGCAGTGTTCTGACCGTACCCCGGACTCTTCCTCCCGGCAGCGATACAGCGATTTTATCCATTTTTGGATGCGACCCCTGTCGGTATTTCACCGGCAGAAGCCCGTTGGAAGCAGCCGGATGCGGTGTTACTGTGGAACCGGGCTATGCCAGCTACCGCTGCAACATGGTCTGTTTGGAAGACGGTGAGAAACCATTCCACGAAAAGAAAATCTATTCTCACAATGCAGGCTCCATTGACGGAAGCACCTCTATGGCTGTCATTCGCCAGCTATGTGCCGACCCTGAATTCAAGGCCGCATTGGAAGCTTTGGAAATAACCATTACCCCCACTCCATCTTTCCGCCATATTGTCCGGCAAAAAGATGGCGACGTTTCCGGTATGGTTCTGAAACCGCCCCATGATATTCTTGGGCAGGTTATCGGCGATTATGCTTTCTTCGGCAATGAAAATGCTGAAAAACTTTGGAAACTTATGGCTCTGGCCAATGAAAAGCTGGAGCACCTGCCAATCAACGAAGAGCGCCGTGCGCAAGGGAAAATGCCCGCCAACGGCATTTGGATCTGGGCCGAAGGGACATCTGTACAACTCCCCGATTTTGCAGAAACATACGGTCACAGCGGCTCTGTCATCAGCGCAGTCCCTCTGGTCCACGGCATCGGCGTGCTTTCCGGATTGAAAATGGTGGAAGTAGAGGGAGCTACCGGCGAAGTGGACACCAACTACGCCGGCAAACTGCAGGCTGCCAAGGACTGTCTGCTGTCCGGTGACGAATTCCTTTGCCTCCATCTGGAAGCACCGGATGAATCGACCCATAACGGCAGTCTGTCTGATAAACTTTTGGCCATTCATCAATTGGACAGTCTCATTGTGCAGCCTCTTGCAGAATGGATGCGTGAACAAAAAATGGAATTCCGCATGCTGCTGCTCAGCGACCACAAAACCCTGATGTCCACCAAAACCCACGACGGTGATCCCGTTCCCTATCTTCTGTTTGACAGCACAAAACCTTTGGAAACCAACTGTTCCTACACCGAGGCCGCCGGCGAACAGGGTACTTATATTCAAAATGGAACGGAACTTATGCAAATGCTCTTTGAAACCAGACCGGATAAAAACTGAAAGGGGAACTCATTATGAACGCTTTTTTGCCCGCTGATATCTTATTGCCCCAGGTGGACCAAATGGAGAAATGGGCGGTGATTGCCTGCGACCAGTTCTCCTCCAACCCCGCCTATTGGGACCGCGTCCGCAGCAATGCGGGAGATGCTCCTTCCACCATTAATCTGATTCTGCCTGAAGCAGAATTGGGAACACCGCAGGAAGAAGCCCATACTTCTCTGATCAATCAGACCATGACCAAATACCAAAAAGAGGGTGTATTCAAAACCTATGCCCGCTCCTTTGTCTATGTGGAGCGTACTCTGGGAAACGGCGCGATCCGCAAGGGCTTGGTTGGTATGGTCGATCTGGATGCCTATGATTATTCCGTAGGATCCGTCTCCGCCATCCGTGCCACAGAAAAAACGGTCGTGGAGCGAATCCCGCCCAGAATGAGAGTCCGCCGCAATGCCCCTGTGGAGCTGCCTCATATTCTTATGCTCTGTGATGACCACGATAAACAGCTTATTGAGCCCATTGCTGCACAGAAGGCCGCTTTGCCCCTTCTGTATGATTTTGATCTCATGGAAGAAGGCGGTCACATCACCGGCTGGCTGGTTCAGGGAGATGCCGTTGATTCCTTTGAAGCCCGTCTGACAGCCTATAGTGCCTCTATTGGAGCAAAATATACCGGTCTGCCCGGTGTGCCCATGGTTTTTGCCGTAGGCGACGGCAACCACTCCCTGGCCACAGCAAAAGCCTGTTATGAAGAACTGAAAGCAGCCAACCCGGATAAAGATCTTTCCTGCCATCCTGCCCGATTTGCTCTGGTGGAACTGGAAAACATCCACGATGAAGCACAGAATTTTGAACCGATTCACCGCGTTTTGATGCAAACCGATCCCGTAAAACTTTTGGCTGACCTCAAGGAAACCCAGTGCGCTGACGGCGGCTTCCCTGTTCAGTGGTATATGGGAAAAGAAAGCGGCACGATCTATCTGGACCGCAGCAAAAGTGAGCTGGCTGTCGGTGCCCTGCAAGCATTCCTGGACGACTGGATGAAGGAAAATGCCGCTGAGATCGACTATATCCACGGAGATGATGATCTGCGTCAGCTGGCCGCTCAGGACAATGCCATTGGCTTCCTGCTTCCTGCTATGGAAAAAAGCCAGCTGTTCCGCGGTGTCATCGCCGACGGCATTTTGCCCAGAAAGACTTTCTCTATGGGCCATGCCCGTGAAAAACGATACTATCTGGAAGGACGTTCGATCAAGTGATTACACTTCAGGAGCCCGCCTATGCCAAGTTAAATCTCACTCTGGACATTCTTGGAAAGCGTGAAGATGGCTACCACGAAATTGAAAGTATTATGCAGCAGATCACCCTCTGCGATGAGGTGGAGATCGATGTGGAAACAGGCCAGGACTGGCATTTGGAGTGTGACTGGGCAGATATCCCCACAGATTCTGAAAATCTGGCGTGGAAAGCCGCCGGTATGTTCTACCGTTCCATTGGCAAGGATCCCCAGGGAATTTCCATCCGTATTACCAAAAGAATCCCCATGCAGGCAGGTCTTGCAGGCGGGAGCGCCGATGCCGCCGCTGTCCTGCGGGCATTGAACCGCCATGAGGGTGAGCCTTATACCCTCTGGGAATTGAGCAGATTGAGCGAAAAAGTGGGAAGTGATGTACCCTTCTGCGTTTTGGGCGGTACCGCACTGGCAAAAGGCCGCGGAGAGCAGCTCACCCAACTGCTGCCTATGCCCCAATGCTTCTACTGCATCGCAAAACCGGATTTCTCCGTTTCCACTCCTGTCCTGTATGCCAGGTGGGATGAAGAAACAGAGCATTGCCATCCCGATAACCGTGCCATGGTCCGCGCACTTGACCAGCAGAACCTCATGCATGTGGCAGGTTTTCTGAGCAACACCATGGAACCGTTGGTGGCCTCCGAACACCCGGAAATTCAAGAAATCCGTGATGTGATGACCGCCTGCGGTGCCCTTGGCAGCGCCATGACCGGCTCCGGCTCCGCCGTATTCGGTGTTTTTGACGCCTTTGATATGGCAGCCGCTGCCAGTATGCAGCTTATGGAAAAATATAAAACCTATCTTTCCAGAAATGTATAAATGTAACCAACACCGTCCATACTGTAAGAAAAACTTACATAATGGACGGTGTTTTTATGAAAAATCGTATGATCATCCTGTTTTCCTGTTTTATCCTCGCCGGAACGCTTTTTCTGATGTCCGCTGCCCAGCAGGAGCAGCAGGTTTTGGCAGAAAAATTGATTCGCCTGCATGTTGTTGCCCATTCCGATGCAAAAACAGATCAGGCCGAAAAGCTTCTGGTCCGGGATGCGGTACTGGCTGTTACAGAACCCCTTGCGGCACAAGCCGATGATCCGAAACAAGCCTTTGCAATGGCATTGCCGGAGATTCACGCCGCTGCGGAAGCCTGCCTGCGATCGCTGGGGAGCAACCGGCCTGTAACAGTAACCTTGTGCCGGGAACGCTTCCCTACCCGAACCTATGAGAGTTTTGCCCTGCCTGCCGGCGTTTATCCCACCCTTCGGGTCACCATCGGTGACGGCCATGGAAAAAACTGGTGGTGCGTCGCCTTCCCGTCGATCTGCTTTCAAGCCACAGCGGCAGATTTAGAGGAGGCCGCGGTATCTGCCGGTTTTACCCAAAAAGAAGTACAGTTGATCACGGAAGGAACGGAGCATTATATATTTAAGTTTAAGTTTTTAGAACTTTTGGACAGGATAAAATGCTGTATTTTTTCTTGATCCGCAAAGATTCCAAACATCATAAAAATTATTTAATTGCAAAAGAAAAAGCTTGCAATTTGAAAGCTGCTGTGATATTATAGTGAAGCTGACAAGATCAGCCCTGTAATATCCGGGTGTGGCGAAGTTTGGTATCGCGCTTGAATGGGGTTCAAGAGGCCCTGAGTTCGAATCTCAGCACTCGGACCAAAACGGCTTGAAATCGTATGATTTCAAGCCGTTTTTTTAGACAAAATCCCCCTCTGCCTTATAGCCAGAGGGGGATTTTTTTATTCAGAATGTGGCGACCTCTTCTTCCGCCGGATCTGCCGGCGAAACTTCTACGGCCGTAAGGACAGGACCGATCCCCTGGTAAACCGCATGATGCTGCACCGAGATATATGCCTTGACCATGACCCAGCTTCTTGGTACCAAGCCATCGCTGTCTGCCCATTTGCAGGGAAGTCCCATAAATGAAATATCGTCGGCACAGCAGGTCATAACAAACCGCCCGGGCGCAAACATTCCATCCTTTTCCCGACGGAGCTTGGCCACCTGCCCTTTGAATACCACGGTTTTTTTATCGTATTTATCCGGATCTTCCGTAATATCCCGGTAGAACAGAGCATAATCCTCGTCCTTTATCACAATGGAAGATGCATTGATATCAAAAGGCAGCGGATCTTCGATATCGTCAAACTTTGTATTCCCATCCAGATAATCATACACAATGTCAATCCGGCGGTTCAATGCCCGTGCCAATTTATGAAACGGCATGATATCCGCTCCAACGGGAACACGGTTAAATACCACCATTTCTGCCCCCGTAAGCTTATCCACCACCAAAGAGCGCATATTGGTATTATAGGCCATAATGGTAGTAGCATCGGCAAACATGACTTCTTGTGCGATCTGCCAGTTTTCAGGCATCTTTTCATAAAAATCTGCCGCCGGACGCATACCGTTGAGTTCTGCCACCACCCGCTGCACCTTGTACGTTTTCTCCAGTTGGGAAAGCGTTTCGGCCGTAAGCTCGTCCATATCTTCTACAATATACTTGTAAACATGGCTGTGAGGATAGGTGGAGCTGTCATATTCCTCTTCCCCTTCTTCGCAAACCAAGAGCAATGTCCGTTCACCGGCATTGAATCTGGGATCCTCCAGCGTCTCCTGAATAAATTTCGTCTTACCGGATTCCAAAAATCCGGTGAATGCATAGACAGGAATTGGCATGATTGGCCTCCTTACAAACCGAACTGTTCGGCCAGTTGCTGTTCACAGATCCCGGACCCGATAACACACAGCCGTCCCGTTACCCCTGCCGCACCACGACGAATATTCAATTCTCCGGGGACGTAATCAAAGTGGATCCATTGGCCGTCCCCGGCAGCCACAATGCCCTTGGCGCGAAGAACCAAGCCGCACGCACCGTTTTCAAAACTCTCAAGAACCGTGCGAATCTCATCTTCTGTAAACTTCTTGGGTGTCTCAACACCCCAGCTGGCAAACACCTCGTCTGCATGGTGGTGATCATGGTCATGATGATGGTGATCGTGGTCATGGTCATGGCAGCCGCAGGTGCAGCTTTCATCATGGTCATGATGATGGTGATCGTGGTCATGGTCATGATGATGGTGATCGTGGTCATGGTCGTGGCAGCCGCAGGTGCAGCTTTCATCATGGTCATGATGATGGCCATGGTGATGGTCATGATGGTGACAATGGGCTTCTTCTATCTCATGGAGCATAGAATTCCCCTGCTCCATCGCTTCCAAAATCTGTTTCCCCGTCAGTTGCTCCCATGGGGTTGTAACCACTACTGCCTTAGGGTTCTTTTCTTTCAGCATATTCACACAAGTCTGCAATTTTTCCTCGGATATGCCGTCTGTCCGGCTAAGGACGATTGTACCGGCGGTCTCTACCTGGTTGTTATAGAACTCCCCGAAATTTTTCATATACATTTTGCACTTGCCAGCATCTGCAACCGTAACCAAATTTCCAAGAGAAACCTTGTCGCTGACCACCTTTTGAATCGCCGCTTCCACATCGCTGAGCTTGCCGACACCGGAAGGCTCAATCAGGATACGGTCGGGGGAATACTGTGCGATCACCTGTTCCAATGCCTTTCCGAAATCGCCCACCAAGCTGCAGCAGATGCAGCCGGAATTCATTTCCGTAATTTCAATCCCGGCATCCTGTAAAAAGCCGCCGTCAATGCCGATCTCACCAAATTCATTTTCAATCAGCACCAGTTTTTCTCCGATATAGGCTTCCTTGATCATCTTTTTAATGAGCGTGGTCTTTCCCGCCCCCAAAAAGCCGGAATAAATATCAATTTTTGTCATTTATCTCGCACCTTCGTTTTTAAAGTTTTTTCATTATTATACCATGGTCAACAGAAAAATCAATCTCTTCCAACCGGCAACAACACCCCTGCTCCTGCATAGGCTATACTATGTGTGAAAGGAGAGATGGTCTTGGCTTCACAGGGTTCTGTTATTGCCCGAGTCTATACGTCGGACGCCTATCTTCCCCTGCGGGATGTACCGGTGATTTTTACACAAGTCCTGCCGGACGGCACCAAAACTGTTCTGGGCATTCGCTATACCAACTCCAGCGGTCTGACAACGCCCCTTTCGGTCCAAACCCCGGATGCTTCGGACTCCCTGAAACCCGGGTCGAACATACGGCCTTATGCCACCTTGGATATTCAGGTAGAATACCCCGGTTACAGCGGAATCCTTTCCGAAGGCGTTCAGGTGTTCTCCGGAATTGAAACCATTCAAGGATTGCAGCTCCGACCCCTGAGCGCGGCTTCCATAGAAGAAAGCGGCGGTGCAAAATTCCCCGGCTCGTCTCAGAATTTGTAGGAGGTGCATCATGCCAGACAGCCCCACAGTTTTTCCTTTTATTCCTCAGTCCATTACTGTACATCTTGGTACACCGGATGCTCCGGCACCCAATGTCACCGTTCCTTTTTCGGAATACATCAAAAATGTGGCATCCAGCGAAATCTATCCCACTTGGGGGGAAAGTGCTCTGCGGGCTAATATTCTTGCCATTATCTCCTATGCCTTAAACCGGGTTTATACAGAATATTACCGCAGCCGAGGCTATGATTTTGATATCACCAACTCCACAGCCATCGACCAAAACTATGTTCCGGGACGAAGTTACTTTGAAAATATCTCCCGACTGACAGATGAACTTTTTGACAATTACATTCGAAGGCGCGGCTTTATTGAACCTCTGGCAGCAAAATTTTGCAATGGCACCACTACGACCTGCGAAGGCCTCAGCCAATGGGGGTCTGAAGAACTGGCACAACAGGGTTACGATTCTGTGGAAATCCTGCGGTATTACTACGGCGATGACATTGAAATCGTTGATAATGCTCCGGTTCGTGGTATTACAGAATCATATCCCGGCACGGCTCTGCGCAGCGGCAGTACCGGACCCTATGTAACCGTTATTCAGTCTGCTCTCAACCGCATCAGCCAAAACTATCCCGCCATCCCCAAAATAAATCCAGTAGACGGAATTTTCGGTCCTCAGACGGAGTCAGCCGTCCGACAGTTCCAGCAGATCTTCTCTTTGACACAAGACGGCATCGTAGGAAAAGCCACATGGTATCAGATCAACCGCATTTATGTGGCGGTTTTGCGCTTGGCGGAGCTGCAGTCTATGGGGCAGCAGCAATTTTTCATTGGCAGCTATCCCAATGACCTGTCTTTTGGCGATACCGGTGATTATGTAAACCGTCTGCAATTTATGTTGAATGTGCTGAGTGATTTCATCCCCAGCATACCCCCTGTGACGGAATCCGGAACCTTTGATATCGCTACCCGGGATGCGGTTCGGGCATTTCAGCAATATGCAGGTCTTCCCATTACCGGTGCAGTTGAAGCCCAAACATGGGATGCGATCTACGAGCAATTTTCTGCCGTGGAAAGCGAGGTCTTTGACCAAAGCGTACTTTTCCCGAAAAATGCAGATTTTGCGGAAACCAGCCGTATGGAGCAGTTCCCGGGGCAGTCCCTCTCCTCCGGGAGTGCAGATGGAGGAACAGTCTCATGAGAAAACCAGAATTTTACCTGAACAATCCCGTCATCAGCCTGCAAACCATGCTGCGGCAGATCTCCGATGTAGATCCCCGGATCCTGCCCGTGATCCCCGACGGTCTCTTTGGTCCCAGCACCTATGGTGCTGTTCGTTCTTTTCAGGAAGCCTATGGTCTGCCTGTCACAGGGCAGGTGGATCAGCAAACATGGAATTCCATTACGGATGCCCACAGTCTGGCTTTGGCACAGAGAAAACCGCCGGTGATCGAACTGTTTTGGTCCCTGGGGTCCTCCATTCAGCCGGGAGAGCAGAATGCTCACCTCTATCTGGTTCAAGCCATGCTGACCGTTCTTTCCCATTACTATCCGGCGCTGACAGCACCGCCAATTGACGGTATCCTAAATCCGACCACCGCTGAGGATCTGAAATGGATTCAAGCCGGAGCCGCCATTCCGAAAACCGGAGTACTCAACACCCTTACATGGAATGCATTGGGAAGCCTTTATCGAGTCACAGTCGGATCCGGCGAATAAAATTCGGCCCTCCTCGTTGAGGAGGGCCGGCGCTGTTTCGAATCATCCGATGGGTTCAAAGTCCTGAACGCCATGCTTGCACAGAGGGCAAATAAAATCTTGAGGCAATTCACTGCCTTCATAAACATAGCCGCAGATCTTGCAGACATAGCCTTTCTTATCCGTTTCAGGACTCGGCTTTACATTCTTTTGGTAGTAGGTATAGGTCATGGTCTCCTTGTCTGACATTCGGACACATTCCGTTACATCGCAGATAAACATCACGTGTGTCTGCAGATCAATCTGATTGATGACCTTGCAGGAAATATAACCGTTGGCATATTTATTGAGGAACAAAAGACCGTTGCTGGATCGCTGTACGTGCTCAAAATCCGCAAACTTATCAACCGTTTTTCCTGACTGAAAGCCAAAGTGCTCGAACAGCTTAAACGGTGCATCCTGACTCAAGGTAGACACATTCAGCATACCAGTCTTGGCAGCCAGATCACAGGAATAGTTTCGTTTGTTGATGCAAATGCCGACTCGGTTGGGCGTATCGGTCAGTTGGGTCACCGTATTCACGATCAGACCATTGTCCTTCTCCCCATCCTTTGTGGTAACAACATACAACCCATAGCCAATGTTAAACAGGGCGGTCGGATCAATGTGTTCCGCCTCCACCTGAACCGGCACATAGGATGCAGCCAGTTCCTCCGCCAGCGCCTCAATTTGATCACGAGTCTCAGAATTGAGCGCCGAGAGTACTGTTACACTATTCTTGGCATAGGTCAGGTTTTTGCTGCCCTCAAGCTTTTCCTTCATGACCCGGATGGCACAGGGTGCCCATGAGCCATTCTCCATAAAAGCCACCGTGCGGTTCTGGAAGTTACGCTCTGTCAGCTTATCCAAATAGGTACGCATATAAGGGAATACATCCGCATTATAGGTCGTGGTAGCCAAAACCAGCTTATCATAACGGAAGGCATCGCTGACCGCTTCAGCCATGTCACACCGTGCCAGATCATAGAAGGCAACCTTGGGTACACCGCGCTTCAGCAGCTCATCGCGCAGCAGTTCCGCTGCTTCTTTGGTATGCCCATAAATAGAAGTATAGCAAAGGCAGACACCTTCTTCTTCGGGGGTATAGCTGGACCACAGATCATAGAGCCTGATATAGTGTTCAAGATTTTCTGTGAGAATCGGGCCATGGAGCGGACAAATGATGGCAATATCCAGAGTCGCTGCCACTTTCAGAATATTCTGTACCTGCTTGCCGTACTTGCCCACGATTCCAATAAAGTAGCGGCGGGCTTCGTCGTCCCAACTCTCCTCTGCATCCAATGCGCCAAACTTACCAAAGCCATCGGCAGAAAACAGAACCTTGTCATGGGCATCGTAGGTCATCATAACTTCCGGCCAATGAACCATCGGTGCGAATGCAAAGACCAGCTTGTGGCTGCCCAGATCCAGGGTGTCCAAATTCCTGACAGTAAGCGTATTTTTCAGCTCCATATTCGGGAAAAAGTTGTGTATCATGGGGAACGTCTTTTCGTTTGCTACCACCGTAACATTGGGATATTGCTTCACAAAGGCTTCAATGGAAGCCGCATGATCCGGTTCCATATGCTGCACCACCAGATAATCCGGCAGCCGGCCGGCCAGTGCATGGTCTACATTTTTCAGCCATTCTCCTGTTTTCTTCCGGTCAATGGTGTCCATCACAGCCACCTTTTCGTCCAGAATGACATAGGAATTGTATGCCATGCCATTGGGCACAAGGTACTGGCCCTCGAAAAGATCTACATCATGATCATTGGCACCCACATAGATAATGGTATCTGTCACTTTTTTCAGCATATTGGTACGCTCCTCAATTATCGTTTCATTTTGGTGATGATATCATATACAAAAGCAAGAATCAATACTATTATTCAGACTTCCAGTATTTTTTCAAAATCTCCCGCCGGTTGTCTTCCGGATGCTCCAAAACATGGTATAATAAACGCTGAAGGTGTTCCCCCAAGGCTCTTCCCTTCAAATGGGGGAAGTCCCGGCCGCTGACAGCCAAATCTTTCAGAAAAATGCAGTCTCCGCAGGACAGAATCTGCTCCATCTGCTCTGACTCGCCTGCCAATGCTGCCGCAGCGGAGGCTCGACGCAATCCATGCTGTGCTGCCAGCTTTTTCCACTCAAGAGAATTCCCAGGAAATGCCAGCTGCCCTACAGCCATCGCATCTTGTACCGTTTGCTTATCCAGCCGCAGGGCAATCAGGTCGATCTTCGGCATCAGGCGGCACAGTCCCGCCCAACGAACAAGCCGCTCCGGCGGCAAAGCCTTCAGCCACCGGCAATCCCGATCCGCCTCCAAACCATAAGCCTCCGGCAGCCCCAGTTTCGCAATTTCCGTCACTTTTTCCGGGTTGTTTGAAAGAAGGGTTTTTTCCAGTTCATCCCGAAGCCGTTCAGCAGAAAGCCCTCTGCACAGCTGACCCAAGGCTTCCATGGCGGCCTTGGTGTTCGCTTCAATTTCAAAATCCAACTGTGCAGAAAACCGGATGGCACGGAGCATCCGCAGAGCATCCTCCCGAAAACGTGTCTCCGGATCCCCCACACAGCGCAGGATCCGCCGGGCCAAATCCTCCCTGCCGCCGTACAAATCCACAATGTTTCCGGCTTCATCCATGGCCATGGCATTGATTGTGAAGTCACGTCTGGCCAGATCCTCGTCCAAAGTACGAACAAACGTCACCTGATCCGGATGACGGCCATCCAGATAGTTCCCGTCTGTTCGGTATGTGGTTACTTCCACCGCACCATGATCCCACAGAACTGTAACGGTTCCATGGCGCAGTCCCGTCGGAATACAGCGTTCAAAACAATCCATGACCTGTTCCGGCAGCGCCGAGGTTGTCACATCCCAGTCGTGGATCGGACGCCCCAAAAGTGTGTCCCGGACACAGCCGCCCACATACCATGCTTCATAGCCACAGCGGTGAAGGGTCTGTAAGATCAGGTCCGGCTTTGTTTGCCTCATAGGATTCTCCTTGTCTGTTGTAAATACCCTCTTGTCACAGGGACATTTCTGGTATATAATTCAAAATTGGGTTATTGTGACTGTAGCTCTATTATACGCCCCACGCGCCTGTACCGCAACAGGTTTTTATAGATTTCATTTGGAGGACCTTCCATGAACTACTCCGGAAAGACCATTTCTGAATATTTGAAGCCCGGCTGCCATGTCCATTTGGTTGGCATTGGCGGTGTCTCCATGCGGCCTCTTGGCCTGGTACTCCGCTCTCAGGGTTTGATTATTTCCGGCTCCGATATGAATGCTTCTGTCTCCACCGACGAACTGATGGAAAAAGGAATCACCGTTCATATCGGCCATGCAGCAGAGAACATTCTGGGTGCCGCCTGTCTGATTCGTACAGCCGCCGCCCACAACGACAACCCGGAAATCGCTGCAGCCCGAGCTGCAGGCATTCCTGTTTTTGAACGTGCCGAAGCATGGGGCGAAATCATGCGAAATTACCCTAACGCCATCTGCGTCTCCGGCACTCACGGAAAAACCACTACAACATCCATGATCACACAGATCTTTATGGAAGGCAAAAAAGATCCCACGGTGATGATCGGCGGAACCCTTCCTTTGCTGAAAGCCAGCCACCGGGTCGGTCAGGGTGACACCATCATTCTGGAAAGCTGTGAGTATTGTAATTCTTTCCTGAATTTTTTCCCGACTACCGCCATTATTTTGAACATCGAAGCCGATCATCTGGACTTTTTCAAGGATCTTTCGGATATTCAGGATTCCTTCCGCCGGTTTGCCCAATTGGTTCCCGAAAACGGTCAAATCATTATCAACGGTGATGACCCCAATGTAGCCGCAGCCCTGCAGGGACTGGACTATATCACCTTTGGGCTGAAGAATACCAATCACGTCTACGGAACCAATTTCTCCTCTGACTGGCGGCAGTTTGATGTCATCTGCCATGGACAGCTTTACTGCCATGTTTCTCTCTGTGTTTTTGGAAAACACAATGCTCTCAATGCTCTGGCGGCCTGCGCCGCTGCCTTTGAAGCCGGTATCCCCGGAGAGGTTGCAGCAAACGCGTTGGGCAACTTTCATGGAGCAGGACGCCGTATGGAGTACAAAGGCAGCTACCACGGTGCCGATATTTACGACGACTATGCCCATCACCCCGGTGAACTCCATGCCCTGCTGACAGCAGCCAAATCTATGGGATATAAGCGAATTATCTGCGCCTTCCAGCCCCACACCTATACCAGAACCAACTTCCTGTTTCAAGATTTTGTTCGGGAACTCAAACAGGCAGACATGGCAATTCTCACAGATATTTATGCCGCCCGGGAACGTAATCACATCGGAATCTCCTCCAAAATGATTGCCGACGCCATCGACGGAGCCGTATATTGCCCCTCCCTGCCTGATGTCACAGCTTATCTGAAGCAGATCGCACAGCCCGGTGACCTGATCCTCACCGTAGGAGCAGGTGATATCTATAAAGCAGGCGACGCTGTGCTGCTCAAGGACTGATATACCACAGAAAGAAGGTCCTGCGGTGAAACAGGCTTACGAAATTGATATGACCAACGGGTCTATCCCTAAAAAAGTTCTCTTGTTTACCTTGCCCTTGATTCTCAGCGGTATTTTGCAGCTTTTGTTCAATGCCGCCGATGTAATCGTCGTAGGCAAGTTTGCCGGCAGCCTTTCTCTTGCAGCCGTCGGCTCCACCGGTTCTCTGGTCAATCTGCTGATCAATGTAGTCATCGGCATCTCCACCGGTGTCAACGTTTTGGCGGCCCGTTTCTATGGCAGCCGGGATTCCATAGCCCTTTCCCGCTGTGTCCATACAGCTATGATACTGAGCGTTGTTCTGGGTATTTTTTCCGGAATCCTCGGCTTCTTCCTCTCTGCACCCATGCTGAAATGGATGAAAACCGATCCGGTCGTTCTGCCCCTTTCCTCATTGTATCTGAAAATTTACTTTCTTGGCATCCCCGCTACCATCGTCTATAACTTTGGTGCCGCCATTCTCCGTGCCATCGGTGATACAGACCGCCCCCTGCGTTATCTGACTGCAGCAGGCATTGTCAATGTTGCACTGAACCTGCTCACTGTAATTGTGCTGCAAATGGATGTTGCAGGCGTTGCCATTGCCACCATGGTTGCACAGTATGTTTCCGCTTTTTTGGTCGTATGCTGCCTGCTGCGCTCTGAGGGGAGTTATCGACTGGATCTGAAAGCTTTGCATTTTCACAAGGATATGGTCTATCAAACTGCTTTGATCGGTCTGCCTGCCGGTTTGCAGGGTACTATTTTCTCGATCTCCAATGTGATCATTCAGAGTTCTATCAACTCTTTCGGTTATATCGCCATGGCCGGCAACTCGGCTGCAAGCAATCTGGATGGATTTACCTACATTGCCATGAACGCGTTTTACCATGCGTCTTTGAGCTTTACCAGCCAGAACTACGGTGCCAGAAAATATGACCGTATTTCGAAAGTTCTGGGCTGCTGTCTGGTGATGGTTTTTCTGGTGGGCGCGGTCCTTTCTGCCCTGATCTACCTGTGTGGTCCACAGCTCCTGTCCCTGTATGTATCCCATGCAGACCCGGACCGGGATGCTGTTTTATCTGCCGGTATGATCCGTCTGGCCTATGTCGGCATTCCCTATTTCCTGTGCGGCTTTATGGAAGTATTGGTCGGGTCTCTGCGGGGGCTCGGAAAATCGTGGACTCCGCTGATCATCTCCACATTAGGCGCATGTGTGTTCCGCATCGTCTGGATCTATACGATCTTTGCTTCTCACCGCACGCTGGAAATGCTGTATCTGTCCTATCCCATCAGCTGGATCATCACACCTGCCTCCCACACTGTTGCATTTATCCTTGCATACCGGACCCTTTGCCGTAAAAAATCCACGACGCTTCGGCCGGTGTGACCCTGTTTTGGTCTGTTTGATTCAAAAACGATGCCATCCTTTCAGGAGGGCATCGTTTTTTTGCTCTTAACATCTATCTGCAAAGAAAGTGCCGCCTGCCGGCACAGGGCCTTTATCTGTTCCGGAAGGCAAGATAGCCTTCCAAAATCAGAGCTGCCGCCACAGCATCCACGGTCTCTTTCCGCTTCTTACCCCGAACATTGTTCTGAGACAAGATTCGGTGTGCATCCACCGTTGTTCGACGCTCATCCCACATGACCGGTCTGAGGGCCGTGACCTGCTCCAAAAGAACCGCAAACTCGCGATAACGTGCAGCACGCGGCCCCTCGGAGCCATCCATATTCCGCGGAAATCCCATGACAAGCTCATCCACCCGATGCTGGCTGATCAGCTCTGCAATGGCTGATGCCACCTTATCCGGTGTGTAGGCGTGAATCACCGTGGTAAAGCCTGTGAGCATCCCAAGGGAATCGGAAATTGCGATACCTGTCCGGGCATCGCCGTAATCGATGGCCATGATTCGCAATGCAATTTTCCTCCAATTACTATTTTTATTATTCTAGCACATTCTTTGAAAAAAGAAAAGTTTTTGCAATATTTGGAGAACTCTTTCTTTTTTCTGCGATTTTCCCTTGCATCCCGGTCATTTCTGTGCTAAAATATGGCGGAATATAAAAAGCGATGATCGAGTTGTCAAAGATCATAACCGGCTGCAGAGAGGACGGGGCTGCTGAAACCGTCTGCCGGCGATCAGCGGCGTTCCCTCGTGAGCTGCGGCCTGAACCTTCAGTAGGGCTTGCCGGGTGCCTCCGTTATGGGCAAAAGTGCGCTGTTAAGCGAAATTTGGGTGGTACCGCGGAAGATGTCTTTCGTCCCTTTGGGGATGGAGGGCTTTTTTATTTGCCACGCCATGACACGGAAAATCAACAAAAAGGAGTTTTGATCGAATATGAAGCAAACGCTGGAAACCATACGGCAGGAAGCCCTTACTGCCCTGGACGCAGCCAAGGATACTCAGGAATTGGAAAACCTGCGTGTCCGCTATCTGGGTAAAAAAGGTGAACTCACCGCTGTTTTGAAAATGATGGGCAAACTCTCTGCCGAGGAACGGCCCGTCATGGGTCAGATCGCTAACGCCGTCCGTGCCGACATTGAAGAAAAATTAGAGCAAACCAAGTCTTCCATGGCAGCACTGGCCATGGAGGCACGGCTCAAGGAAGAAGCCATTGACGTAACCATCCCCGGCGATACCGTGGAACTGGGTCACCAGCACCCCATGAACATGGTGCTTCAGGAAATCAAAGACATTTTTGTAGGTATGGGATATCAGGTAGTGGACGGCCCGGAGGTGGAGTTAGCCAGTTACAATTTCACCCGTCTGAACATCCAGGAAGGCCACCCTTCCCGGGACCGCAGCGATACGTTTTATTTCACCGATGACGATTCCGTCATCCTCCGCACCCAGACCAGCCCCATGCAGATCCGCTTCATGGAGACCCATAAGCCGCCCCTGTGTATGCTGGCTCCCGGCCGTGTGTTCCGTAAGGATGAAGCAGATGCCACCCACTCTCCCATGTTCCATCAGATCGAAGGTCTGGTGGTTGCGGAGAATATCACCATGGGTGATTTGAAAGGTGCTCTCATTACCATTATGCGCCGCATCTACGGGGCCGATTCTCAGATGCGTTTCCGCCCCCATCACTTCCCCTTTACAGAACCCAGTTGTGAAATGGATATGCAGTGCCATAAGTGTCACGGTACCGGCGAAGTTGACGGTCAAATATGCTCCACCTGCCACGGTGAAGGCTGGATCGAACTGCTGGGTGCCGGCATGGTCCATCCCACGGTTTTGGAAAATTGCGGCATTGACCCGGAAAAGTATTCCGGCTTTGCCTTTGGTATGGGTCTGGAGCGTATGGCCATGGGCCGCCTTCGCATCAATGACCTGCGGTTGATCTTCGATAATGACGTGCGGTTCCTGAACCAATTCTAAGGAGGGAAATGATCATGAAACTCAACAGTAAATGGTTCAATGAGGAATTCGTGGATCTGTCCCACGTTTCCGATAAGGAATATGTAGAGACCATGACCGTCTTTGGTCAGAAGGTTGAAACTTATGAGCGAATGGATGCACAGATCAAGAATGTTGTGGTGGCGAAGGTGCTTTCCATGGAACGCCACTCCAACTCCGATCATATGTGGATCTGTCAGATGGACGTAGGTCAGGATGAGCCTGTCCAGATCGTCACCGGTGCGCAGAATGTCCATGTGGGGGACTTGGTTCCTGCCGCCCTGCACAATTCCTGGCTTCCCGGCGGTGTCCATATTACCAAAGGCAAGCTGCGTGGAGAACCGTCCAATGGTATGCTTTGTTCCTATCTGGAACTGGGACTGACTCAGAACGATCTGCCCGATGCCTTTGCCGACGGCATCTGGATTCTCAATGACGAGAACTGCACCGTAGGTCAGGATATCAATTCTGTCATTGGCAACGACGATACTGTGGTAGACTTTGAGATCACCAACAACCGCCCCGACTGCTACTCCATTCTGGGTCTGGCCAGAGAATCTGCCGCAGCATTCCAACTGCCCATGAAGCACCATGAGCCTGTGGTCAAGGGTTCCGATGCCGGTTCCATCTTCGAGAAGCTGGATGTGGACGTCCCTGCAGAAGCCCTGTGCAACCGCTATACTGCCCGGATGGTCGCCAATGTTAAGATCGCTCCCTCTCCCAAGTGGCTGCGGCAGCGGCTCCGTGCCAATGGCGTGCGCCCCATCAACAATATTGTGGATATCACCAACTATGTCATGCTGGAATACGGCCAGCCTATGCATGCCTTTGATTACCGATATATCACTTCCGGAAAAATCGTGGTTCGGGAAGCCGAAGAGGGCGAGACCCTGACTACTCTGGACGGCAATGTCCGGACCCTGACCCCCGGCATGCTGGTCATTGCCGATGACGACCGCCCCATTGGTCTGGCAGGCGTGATGGGCGGCGAAAATTCCGAAATCGTTGATGATACGGTCACCGTCGTCTTTGAAAGTGCCAATTTTAACGGCACATCCATCCGCCAGACTGCCCTGACTTTGGGTATGCGCACCGAAGCCTCCGGTAAGTTTGAAAAGAATCTGGACCCCATGCTGACTGTGCCTGCGGTCAACCGTGCCTGTGAACTGGTGGAACTGCTCGGTGCAGGCGATGTGCTGGACGGCACCATTGATGTGATCAACTATGTGCCTCAGCCTCACACCCTGCTTCTGGAACCGGAAAAAATCAACCGTCTGTTGGGCACAGACATCTCCAAAGAGCAGATGATCGAATACCTGGCTGCACTGGAAATTCCCGTAGACGGCGACACCATTCTCGTTCCCTCTTTCCGTCCCGATCTGGTCCGTATGGCCGACATCGCTGAGGAAGTAGGCCGCAGCTTCGGCTACAACAAGATCCCTACTACGGATTTCAAAACATCCACACAGGGCGGCTACACCCCCTGTATGCTCAAGGAAGCCTGTGTCGGCAATCTCTGCCGCGCGCTGGGTTACAGCGAAATCATCACCTACTCCTTTGTCTCCCCTTCTGTTTTTGACAAGATTCGGCTGCCGGAGGACTCTCCCCTGCGCAACGCCCTGCGGATTCAGAATCCCCTGGGCGAGGATACCTCCATTATGCGAACCATCGCTCTGCCTTCCATGATGGAGATTCTCAGCCGTAACAGCGCTTACCACAACAAATCCGTCAAGCTCTACGAGTTGGCAAAGATTTATCTGCCGCAGGACGGAGAAGAACTGCCGCAGGAGCCCAAAATGCTGCTTCTCGGTACCTATGGTGACAAGAGCAGTTTCTTTAGCCTGAAGGGTGATCTGGAGGCCATCCTTGCCGGTATGCGTGTGGAAAAGGCCCGATATACTGCCGTCAGCGATAATCCCTCTTATCACCCCGGACGGTGTGCCAAAATTACCGTCAGCGGTGTGGATGTGGGCTTCATGGGTCAGGTACATCCCCTGGTGTGCCAGAACTATAATATTGATACCGAGGTTTACTGTGCGGAGGTAGATTTCTACAAGCTCTTCCGTCTGTGCCTGCCCGGTGCGACCTATTCCCCCCTGCCCAAGTATCCCACCGTTAACCGCGATCTGGCTCTGGTCTGTGAGGAAACCCTGACTGTCGCCCAGTTGGAGGACTGCATCACCGCTGCCGGCGGTAAACTCCTGCGGAATGTCACTTTGTTTGACATTTACCGGGGCAAAGGCGTTCCGGAAGGCAAAAAGTCCATGGCATTCTCTCTGGAACTTCGTGCCGACGATCGTACCCTTACCGACGAGGACTGCGTAAATCTTGTGAATAAAGTCCTTGCCAAGCTGGAAGCAGAGCTGGGTGTTCAGATTCGATAAGTTTTGTTGAAAAATGCAGGAAACTGTGGTACAGTATTACCACAGTTTCCTTTTTAGGAGGTCATCATTATGAGTGAATATTCTGTAAAAGACTGCGGATGCATTTCCAACACAAAAATTTATGGTCTGGACGAAAGTATCATTCGTGCCAAATATCCTATGTCCACCGATATCTCCACCCTCAACACCGACGTGACCAAAGGCATTCTGGCTCTGGCTCAATGCGAAAAAGGTACCGGTCATGATCAGTGGCTCACCGGCGTGGTGGTGCAGTTTGACCTGACCTATACCGTCAAGGCATGGACAGAAGCGGAACGTTACCATTTTCTGAACTTCGTCTCCAGCCAGTCTACCATGCACCGCATTGCCCAGTTTGATCTGGATCGGCAGTATGATGAACATACCGATCCTCGCTCCATTGCCATTGTCAAAGAACTGGTGGCCAAGTATAACGAAACAAAAGATCCGGAGGATTATCTCCGCGTTCTTATGTCCAATCCCTGCGGCTTTAAGCTCACCGCCGGTATGACCACCAATTACCGTCAGCTTAAGACCATCTATGCCCAGCGGAAAACCCACCGTCTGCCGGAATGGAGAGAATTCTGTGCATGGGTAGAAACTCTGCCTATGGCGGAGTTCATCATTGGCTGAACCATTGACAACAGGAGTAAAATAGGGTAAAATACTTTTTATATCAACAGTAAGGAGGTAGCCGCATGGATGACAATACAATTAAGTTTATGGTACCTGACGAAGGCGCGGAAGAAATGAAAGCCATTTTATCCGCCGTGTACCGCTCTCTTAGCAAGAAGGGATATAATCCCATCAATCAAATCGTCGGCTATCTGCTTTCCGAAGATCCCACCTATATTACCAATTACAACAACGCCAGAAGCATGATCTGCAAAGTGGATCGGGATGAACTGCTTCAGGAGCTGGTTCGTCATTACCTGTTCGACTAATTTCAAGCGACCCCCTCAGGCGGCCTTTGGCCGCCTGATTTTTCCCTATATGCTGTACCCCGTGTATCCCCTTTTTTCAACATCCACTCCCCCGGCATTTCCGAACCATTTGTAACAAATTGACATAAAAGAACAGATTATGTCCATTTATTGTTGACAACACAGAAACAATGTGTTACAATTTGGTTACACTTACACTGGAGGTTCCCATGTCTGATCAAAAAGAACTGCTGACCTACAAGGGTCATCCCCTGATGCGAAAAGATAACATGATCTATTACGGCTCCATGGCCGATCCATACATTGTGATGCTCCAGATCCTGGAGACCAAAAAAGAAAACGACCTGGAACTGGCAACAAAGGTTTCTGTCCAGCTCCAGCTCACCGATCTTACTGTGCGCGCCAAGGATCGGATCATCAAAAAGAGCGAAAAAGACGGCTTCTACACGGCATTGGATGTTGGCTGTGTGTGGCTGGAGCGTGCACTGTCCTCAAAATAAAGAGGATTCAGGGGGAATACACGGAGGTACACCATGAAACCCATTCTCAAAAAGCTGGTTCCGATCCTTTTGATCGTATCCATTATCGCGTCCACAGTTGTGGGCGCCTCTGCCATTGAATTAAAAACCGGTATCGGTCTGGTAGAAAGCAATGGTCTGCGCCTGCGGGCCAAGCCCAATACCGATGCCGAAATTCTTGCCACAGCAGCCTTTGGCGATCAGGTGGTCATCATCCGTCAGGTGGGCAGCTGGTATCTGGTAGACTACAATCTGCTCATTGGATATGTCCACTCAGATTACGTATCCATCAAAGAGAAAGCCAATATCGAGCTGGGTTACGGCATTGTGGAAGGTCCCGCCGTAAATCTGCGGGCCAAACCCGATCCCAACAGTGAGCATCTGGCCACCCTGAATATGGGACAGACCGCATACATCATCGGATTCAACTGCGGTTGGTACAAAGTGCAGTATGAAGGTCAGACCGGTTACATTCGTTCCGATCTGCTGGCTCTGATGGAAGCACCCAAAACCAATTCTCAGGCTGTTGTGGGCAAAGCCCCCGTGGTCATTACAGAAGGCGACAAGGCCGTTAATTTGGCCTACGATTATATGGGCGTTCCCTATGTTTGGGGCGGTACTACACCCAGAGGGTTTGACTGTTCCGGTTTTACCCAGTATGTATTCAAACAGCTGGGCGTAACGCTCAACCGTACTGCAGCACAACAGTTGAAAAACGGCGTATCTGTCACCAACCTGCAGACCGGCGATCTGGTATTTTTTGAAAAAACATATGCCACTTCCGCAGCCGCCTCCCATGTGGGCATTTACATCGGCAACAATCAGTTTATCCATGCCGCCGCCGGCGGTGTGAAGGTCACCAGTCTGGATCATGAATACTATGCACCCAGATATATCGGTGCCCGCCGGGTGGTGTAAGAAAAAAACACGAGAGACGGCCATGGCCGTCTCCTTTTTTCTTTATTTGCCGGACATTTTCTGCTAGAATAGAAAGAAAAAAACAAAGGAGTTACCGATGAATATTCTCATCTGCAATGTAGGAAGTACATCCCTGAAATATCAGCTCTTTGATATGACAAACGGTGAACGGGTTCTTGCCTCCGGCGGTGCTGAACGTGTTGGTGGGGCAAAAAGCCTTTTTTATCACAAAAATAGCCGAACCGGTGACAATGTCCGAAAAGAAGCGGTCTTTCCCACCCACAAAGAAGCCATCGGTCATATGCTGGAATATCTTCTGACCGGAGCCGTTGACTCTTTAGACGAGATCGCCTGTGTGGGTTTCAAAGTCGTCCACGCCAAAGGTGTCACCGGGGTGCAGTACCTTACAGATGACGTCCTGCAGGCCATGGCTGATTTCAACTCCGTAGCCCCTGCCCACAATCCTCCTTATATTGCAGCCATTCGCCAGTTCCGGGCCCTGATGCCCGATACGCCTATGATCGGTTCTTTTGAGACCGCTTTCCATGCGCAAATGCCTCCGGAGGCCTATCTGTACCCCATTCCCATTGAACTATCCAAAAAGCATGCCATCCGTCGTTACGGCTTCCACGGTGCTTCTCTTGAATACCTGTCCACCTGGACGGCAGAAAAAATGCACCGCAAAAACCTGAAGATCGTCTGCTGCCATTTGGGCGGCAGCGGCAGTCTGTGTGCCGTAAAAGACGGCATCAGCATAGACACCACCATGGGCATGAGTCTGCAATGCGGAGTTCTGCAAAACAATCGCATCGGTGACATGGACCCCTATGTGATCTTCTATCTGGTGGAAGAATGTGGTATGACCCTTAAGGAAGTAAAAACGATGCTCCAAACCAAAAGCGGCCTTTATGGTCTGTCCGGCGGCGTTTCCAACGACCTGCGTGATATACAGCAGGCGGCGGATGCAGGAAATCCGGACTGCCAAAACGCCGTAAATGCCTACGCCTACGGCATCAAGAAATATATCGGTGCTTATACGGCTGCCATGGGTGGTCTGGATGCCATTGTCTTTGGCGGTGGTATTGGCAGAAACAGTGCCCAGGTTCGTTCCAAAGCACTGGAGGGGCTGGCCTGTTTGGGTGTAAAGCTGGATGAAGAAAAAAATCGCAATGCCAAAGGCGGAGATGACTTGTCCGCAGACGGCAGCTCTGTTCGAATTTATGTGGTAGACACCAATGAGGAGATCGTTGTGGCACGGAAAGCGAAAGCTCTGCTGGAAAAAACAACAACATAACAAAAAAAGAGAAGCTGTTTCGGCGGGTGTTCGTAAAACAGTTAAACCGACCTATGGTTTTTCGATCATAGGTCGGTTTTTTGTAAGCAGTATCGACTTTGGAAAGGCTCCCTTGTGTAAAGGGAGCTGTCAGCCGTCAGGCTGACTGAGGGATTGACAACCCCTCCGCCCCCTGCGGGGCACCTCCCCTTACACAGGGGAGGCTTTGGCGCGGTGCAAAACCGACCGCCGCACGATATACCGATAAGTGTATAGAAGTGCGCCCTTAAACGGCTTGATAAACTGGAATTTATCTTTTTATCATTTCCATATACGGAAGTATTTGAAAACCACACTTTTTATACAAGGAAACGGCTGTTGTATTTTCTTCTTCTACCTCTAATCTGTATACAACATCATTATACAGGGAAAAGAGCTTCTCAAAAAACATACTGCCTAAGCCCATTGAACGAAATTGCGATTTTATATAGATATCTTCTATCCATATGCACTTTTTCCCAAATTCTGTTGAAAAGCTTATAGCAATCATAGCATATCCTGCTATTTCGCCATCATCATTTTCAAAAATAAATCCATCAACATAGGGATTAGTATTATTTATACAGGCGTCCACATCGTTGCTGAATATTACTTCTGAACCATTAGTAAAAACTGCCTCAGATGTATAAAAAGTTTGCATCATCTCTATAACATAGGGCTTATCTTCATATAACATTTTTCTAATTTTCATATACTGAAATCCTCTCCAAATTCTGATTTATCGAACTGTTTATATTTTATCATAAGCTCCCTCAATATACAACATTCGGCACAGCAAACCCAATTGCTGTGCCGATAACTGTTTTATGAACACCGCCCTTTACACAGCTTCTCCTTTTTTTCTGACCAGCAGCATTGCGACCGCAACAGCACTGATCCCGGAAATCAGCTTTGACACGATCACAGGAAGCAGCATTTCCGGTGCAAAACCGGCAGTAAATCCAAGGTGATCTCCAAAAACAAAAGCTGCCGAGACCGCAAATGCCACATTCAAAACCTTGCCCCGTGCGTCCATATCCTTCATCATTCCAAACATGGGAATGGAATTTGCCAACGTTGCCACCATGCCTGCAGCCGCTACATCATTCATACCAAGCAGGCCGCCCAGCTTCATAAGCGGTTTTCGAAATACTTTTGTGATCACATAAACCAATGGAAACGCACCTGCCAAAATCAAGGCAATGCCACCTACTGTGGCATATCCCTCAGATAGTGGGGCCATGCCCGGAATGATCACCACCCCGGTCAGTGCTTCCACAATTGCACAGGCCAATCCCACTGTGATCAGTGCCGTTACAAACCACCCAAAGGCCGTAAAGCCTTTGATCATTGCTTGTTCCGCTTTCCACAGCCCCAAGGCGATCAGCAGGGCAAACAATGCCACAGGAATCAGGTTCCGGCAGACCATCAAAAAGGGAAACCCTGCCAACAATCCGCCTGCCAATGCCCCTGCGGGAATGGTGATCACACCGGCCAGAATGCCTTGTGCCAGGAATTTTCTGTCCTCCGGCTGAATGATTCCCAAAGATACCGGGATGGTGAACACGATCGTAGCTCCCAGCATGGAGCCAATCACCGTGCCACCGAACAACCCGGCCTCCCGGCTTTCCGCCAATTCCATGGAAAGTGCCGCACCACCCATGTCATTGGCCAAAACAGAACCGGGAAACATGCCGGGATCTGCACCCAAAAAGCCAAATACAGGCACGATCACAGGACGCAGAATGGTTGCCAACACGGGGGCCAGACTGATGATTCCCAGCATAGAAAGAGCCAATGCACCAAAGGCCAGAACCCCGTTTTCAAATTCCTGTCCCAATCCAAGGCGATTGCCGAATATCCGATCCAATGCACCGAAAATCATAAAAATAGTCATTAAATAAATAATATAATCGCTCACCGCATTTCCTCCCATGCATTGGCATCCAAAATCGCCACGATTGCGGCATCACAGGGCAGCTCAGGATTTCCTGCTCTGGCACCGGATCCTGTGGTCACCAGTACCCTGTCCCCCACTCCGGCCCCCACCAGATCTGCCGCCACAGCTTGCCTGTCGTCAAAGCGAACAACCAAAAACGTCTGTCCTCGAAGGGCATCACATTTTTTTGTGGCCCAAAGATTCCCTGTCACGGTTCCCAGAATCATGGTTCTCTTCCTTCCAAAATATCTTTTGCCAAAGGAGTCATGCGGCTGCCCGGATGCGGTTTTTCTCCCAACTGCCGTAAATGCCTTGCCGTCTGAGCCGTAATAAGCGGTCTGTCCTGTCCCATTATCCGAACGCCCAACTGCTTTAAGTGCTGTTCCGCACAGGATAACTCCCTGCACAAAAGTCGGCAATTGGATGCATGATGGTGCTTCTGGTGGGGCCATAGCCAAACAGGTTTTCCTTCCAACAACGCCTCACAGACGACGTTATTTGGCATATGGAGCAGCTCTCCCGGAGACAGAACCCCCAACACCACCGCTTCATACGGTTTTTCGTTTACATAGTTATAATTATGGTAATCAGGCTTCTCGCCGATGAGATACGCTCTCGGTTTTTGCCCATCCATGCGTTCCATGACCGCTTGGGTCAATTCCTCCAAATTCATTGCAGAATCATCCCCAAGTCACCCTTTTGAAAGCCACATCCGTTGGCTTCATCATAGTCCAGATGGGCATAGGTGCAGTAATCGGGGCTGACCCGCACCGCCACCTGCTCCAATATCACAGGCCGTTCTGTAAATGTCCGCAGACGCACGATATCCCCATGTTTGACTCCCTGCAACGCCGCATCCTCCGGCGTCATATGGATATGCCGCTGCGCAAGGATCGTCCCCTGTTTCAAATGGACTTCCCCCATTGGCCCGACCAGGGTGATCGGCTCGGAACCTTCCACATAACCTGACAGACGTACCGGCGGCCGCATACCGAGGGCCACCGCATCCGTTGCAGATACCTCCACCTGCCCCTCTTTTCTGCATGGACCAAGAACTGCCACATTTTTTATGATTCCCTTGAGACCATGGAGTTCTACCCGTTCTTCAGCCAAATATTGCCCCGGTTGGGACAGAGGGCGTTTTGGGGTCAAATCGTGGCCAAACAGGCATAACGCCTGTTCTTTGGTCACGTGAACATGGCGGCCGGAGGCTTCCATCTCCACAAAAAGGCGGCGCTTCAGATCGTTTGTCAGACGATCAATCTTCTGTTCCATGACCGCTCTCCTTTTTCATTTGTATCATCCAGATCCAAACCAGACTGCTCAGCCGGTTCATGACCTGAATCAGATCTGATCGATGAGGGAAGGCATCACATGCAGCAAGCTCTGTTTGCCGAACCAATGTGCGCAGGCGATTGAACCGCAGCAGCATGGGATTATCTCCAAAATCCGGTCTAAAGTGGGGCTGATCATAATACTTCTGCGGAAAGTGGCTGTGTTCACGGAGCTTTTCCGGGGTAAATCCGCAAATAGTTTCTCTGGTCCACGGTTCTTCCGTCACATCACAGCGCATGATCTGCCGCGTTATATCCAAAAGTTCCTGCAGGTTCTGCCGCTGACGACCTTCTGCTATTGTGCCGCAAAGCAGTATTTCTGCCTGCAAACTGTCCAAAAGCCCCCGAAATACAATGCGGGGATGTGTTTTCGGCACCAGCACATCTGCGCTCAGATGGGTCATGGCCTCCGGTTTTTCCGTCAGCGGTCTGCCTTCTGTGGTGCGATACTTTGGTTTTGCAAGGGATGCAGAGAGCACTTCCACTCCATCCGACCGAAGCCAATCTCTGGCAGAAGGCGTTAAGATATCCCCCTGCCCCAAATAAAAAACACGCTTACCATCCCGTACCCGGATGTTATCCCGGACAGCCTGAGCCGTAAAAACTGCCATCAGACTTCAGGCACAGTATTCTGCTGACTCTGGCGTCCCTTTGGCAGAATGGCATCTACCTCCATATGCGGACGGGGAATCACATGGACAGAAACCAATTCGCCCACCTTTTCCGCCGCTGCTGCACCGGCATCTGTTGCTGCCTTGACTGCACCTACATCCCCTCTGACCATGACAGTCACCAGACCGCCGCCTACCTGTTCTTTTCCTACCAGATTTACATTGGCGGACTTTACCATGGCATCGGCAGCCTCAATGGCGCCAACCAGTCCTTTTGTCTCCACCATACCCAGTGCATTGGTATTGATCATATGATTATCTCCTTTTCGTCTTGTTTACGATAGCTTTTGCAGCAGCCGTTCTGTCAGGCGCTCCAAAAGATCTGTTTCCATAGGTTCCTCTTTAGTATGCTCCGCAGCCCGTTCCTTATGCCCCCATGCAACACGGCGGATATTAATCAGGTCCAATGGCCCGATATTATTGCTGGAAGAACTGCCGCCTACTGCGCCGCAGCCAAGGGTCAATGCCGGGAACAGCCCTGTGGTCGCACCGATTCCACCTAATGCAGCAGGCGTATTGACCAAAAAACGCGATACGGGAACTGCTAAAGCAAACCGTTTGATCACCGCCTCATCCTTTGCATGGATCGTAAAGGTATGACCGCTTCCTTCGTGTTCCAGAATGGCACAGGCAAGAGCCAAAGCCTGATCCTGATTATCTACATGATAAAGGCCCAAAACGGGACACAGTTTTTCCATGGAATACGGATATTGATCGCCTGCACCGATTTCCCGTGCCACCAACACCTTTGCTCTGCGTGCTTCTTCTGACAGGCCTGCCAATTCTGCGATTTTGTCTGCCGTTTTTCCAACGATCTTTGGATCCATTGTGCCATTGCACCGAAAGAGAATAGATGCCAGTTTTTCCCCTTCTTCTTTCGTGAGAATATAGCAACCCTGCCGCTTCATCTCAGCCTCTGCCTGTGCCGCTTCGCTCCGTTCCAAAATAATACTTTGTTCCGATGCACAGATAACACCGTTATCAAAGGTCTTGGATCGGACAATATCCGAAATTGCCTGCTGCAGATCACAGCTTGGATGAAGGTAAGCAGGGCCGTTGCCTGCTCCTACGCCAATGGCGGGCGTTCCGGAAGAATAGGCAGAGCGCACCATGGCTCCGCCGCCGGTTGCCAATATCAGCTTCACTTTCGGGTGCTTCATCAGTTCTTCCACCGCCTGCATGGTCGGCGTAGAAACACAGCCAATGGCACCTTTGGGGCAACCTGCCTCCTCGGCCGCTTTTGCTAAAAGCTCCGCTGTCCGACAGGAACATTTTTTCGCGCCGGGATGGGGCGAAAGCACAATGGCATTTCCGCCCTTCAGGGCAATTATAGCTTTGTAAATCACAGTCGACGTGGGGTTTGTCGAAGGTGCCAGACCGGCAATGACCCCCACAGGAACCGCAACATCCCAAACCTGCCTTTCCGCGTCTTTCCTCAAAACCCCCACGGTTTTCTGATCTTTGATGGCATTCCACAGCGTTTGGGATGCAAACAGGTTTTTCTCTGTTTTATCCGATTTGTTGCCGAAGCCCGTTTCTTCCACAGCCAATGCTGCCAGCTCTGCGGCATGAGCAGAAGCAGTCCTTGCCATGGCTTCCACAATGCAATCGATCATTTTTTGGTTCATGGTACGCAGCGTCTGCTGTGCTTTGGACGCAGCCTCTACCAGATCTCGCACCTCCTGCCGGCTCATCAGATCCTTCGCCAATTCCATTTTACATTCCTCCCAAATCTTTCGGTCTGGCGGCTGCCTCTCGGACCGCTTGGGCAAAGGCATCGCAAGCTGCCTGACACGCACTTTGCGTTCCTGTCAGCAGACCGCCGGAAAAATTCGTCTCAGTCGGCGGTGCAAAGAACTGCGTCAGCTCCACATCCGAAGCCTTCAAAGCCGCATCCAATCCCAAAACAGCCTCCACCGGTGGGGCAATCAAATAGGCGATGGCCTGTCCCACCGGGACCTGTGCCAATTCTGCCAGATAAGAGCCGGTTCGGGAAACGCAGTGTGCAAGATACACTACATCATCCTTCTCATTTGCAGACTGAAACCCGGCACCGCTTTGAAGGAACGCCTCAGCACCCCGCAGGCCGCTGGCTACTTCTGCAGGAGTTGGTCCGGCAAGAATCCCTATGACCTCTCCTGCCAACGCTGTGGATGCATTGGCCGCGCCTGCATAAAGACTTCTGGCATAGGCCACTTCTACGTTAGCCACCTTGGTTGCCTCATCCAGCGCGATGTAGGTCATATCATCGCTGTCCGTGGAAATAAGACCAATGGCGCGAAACCGTCTGTCCAACCCCAAGGCACCGGCCAAGCCGGGACTAAGATTGGGAATCAAGCGCAGCGTCAATATTTTTACGGGGAATACCGTTCCAATCATACCGTCACCTCAAATCAATCCCGGATGCCTTTTTCTCCAGCATAGTATGCATCAGTTCTGCAATGTGCGCACCGGCCTCTACCGCAGGCGTTCCCTGACGGTGAATGTTGGATACTACCGTTCTCTTGGCCTCAGGAATTCCCGGCCGCGGCTGATAGGTGATATAGGCCGACATGGATTCACTGGTTACCAGACCGGGACGCTCTCCCACCAGCATACACACCAGTTCTGCACCGGTGATCTGGCCAATATGGTCGGATGCACCTACCCGGGCATACTGAACAAACAGCGTCTTGCCCAGAGAGATCCCAAAGGTTTTCAATCCCTGTTCAATGGCTGCAGCACAGTCCGCTCCATTGGCCATGATGGCATTGGAAGAAAGGCCGTCCCCGATCACCAATAAAACTCGGGGGGCTTCTCCGCAGGCAGAACGAATCACCTGCTGATTTTTTTCATCAAACCGCCGCCCCAAGTCCGGCCGCGTCAGATATTGCTCCTTGTCTTTACACATGGTCTGGACGAATACCAGCCCGTTCTTTTCATAAAAAGCAGGATCTACCAGCGAAAACACACTATCCTGAGCCGCTGCATGGTCTGCCCGAAACCGCAGCATAGACTCGGTTCGGTATCTGCAGCCCGCCCGTCCAAGCCCCAAACGTGCCGGTGTTTGTTTTTTCAGCCGCAAATAGGCATCTGCGTGAGCCGGCTGTTCCACCTGATAGGTTTTTCGCAAATCTACCTGTGTCAAATCAGGCAGACAACCCTCTTCTGCCACTGCCGCTGCCTGCGTCAGTTCCGGTGCTTCTCCCATCTCCTGCAGCAATTGTGCCACCAATTGTTTCAGCTCTTTTTTATCCATGACGCACCTCCTGCAGCAGCACCGAACCGTCTCCGGCCTTCTTTGTCAGCTTCCCGTTTTCCAAAAAGCCCATCGTCTCCAACCATTGTTGGAACGGCGGAATGGCTGTCAGGCCAAAGATTTCCCGAAGGGCTGCCGTTTCCCGGAAACCGGTCGTCTGATAGTTGAGCATCACATCATCCCCATGGGGAATTCCCATAAAGTAATTGCAGCCGGCTGCCGTAAGCAGCGTCGCAAGAGTTTCAATGTCATTCTGGTCAGCCTTCATATGATTGGTGTAGCACGCATCGCAGCCCATAGGAATCCCCGATAGTTTTCCCATAAAGTGATCCTCCAGTCCTGCCCGGATGACCTGCTTGGAATTATACAGATACTCCGGTCCGATAAAGCCAACCACCGTATTGACAAGAAAGGGACGGAACCGTTTGGCAAAGCCGTAGCATCTGGCCTCCATCGTCACCTGATCGGCACCGTGATGTGCTTCGGACGACAGCTCGGAGCCCTGCCCCGTTTCAAAATACATCACATTGGGTCCTGTGGCTGTACCGCGTTGCAGCGCCAACTGCCGCGCCTCCTCCAAAAGATCTCCGGTAATTCCGAAGGCCTCATTTCCCTTTTGGCTGCCGGCAATGGACTGAAACACCAGATCCATAGGAGCGCCGGCCTTCAGCGCCTGCATTTGGGTGGTCACATGACCCAAAACACAGATTTGGGTGGGAATGGAGAACCGTTCCTTGACCTCCTGGAACATTTTTAGAATTTGACCCAGACGTTCTGCCGAATCCGTTACCGGGTTCAGACCCAAAACGGCATCTCCCGCGCCGAAACTCAATCCCTCCAGCAAGGAGGCCAGAATCCCATCCGGGTCATCCGTGGTATGGTTGGGCTGAAGTCTGCAGCTAAGCGTTCCGGGCAGTCCGATGGTGGTATTGCAGTGGGCCGTGATACGAATTTTCCGGGCAGCATAGATCAAATCCAAGTTGCTCATGATCTTTGCCACGGCCGCTACCATTTCCGAAGTCAGGCCGCGGGAAATTCGGTGAATATCGGCTTCTGTGGTAGTTTCGGACAAGATCCACTCCCGTAGTTCCGACACCGTCCAGCCTTTGATCGTTTCGTAAATCGACAGGTTCAGGTCGTCCTGAATGATTCGGGTAACCTCGTCGTGTTCATAGGGCACAACAGGATTTTCCCGCAAATCAGACAAGGTCAGTTGTGCCAGCACCACCTTGGCCGCCACCCGTTCTTCTGCATTCTCTGCCGCTACCCCTGCCAATTGGTCACCGGAACGTTCTTCGTTGGCTTTGGCCAGAACTTCTTTTACGGAAGAAAACTGGTAGGTTCGCCCAAACAATTTTGTTTTTAAGATCAAACAGATCCCTCCTATTCAAATGCCAATGTTTTTACAATGACCGGAACAGCCGTTCCTCCTGCCACCGGAGCTGCAATATCCAGATAGCTGCCCTCAGGGATATGAAGCCCATCCAGACAAATCAGCGAAATGCCCCGTTTCAAACGAAGCTGCAATGCCTGCCCCAATGCCTTGCCCATATCCTGCTCCACCACTACGACCAAGGGCGGCGGCATAAGCGCCGCTCCCTGTGCGATCCGATCCGCCAGTTCCGCCACCTGACGGAATCCGAAGTCGGCAGCTCCATTCAAAAACAGAGCGGTCGGCTCACCGGAATGCAGAGAAATCTTTTGACAAATCTCTTCCGGTGTTCCTGTTTGCAGGTGTTCCACCGGGAGATTTTGTATGGGAAATTCCACCCCTGTGTAGGAAATGGTGGACCCGGAAAGCTCTGTGGTGTATGCCCCTGCCCCTACAACTGTGGCACGGATCGTCTCTTGTCCCAAAAGATACGTCCCGGCACATAGCCGCGATGCCCGAATGGCTCTGCCCAGATAAATTCCCATATCCCCATAACGCAGAGGATCGGCTTCCTCCCGGTCGATCAAATCAGCCACACCGCCGGAAAAAGACAACAGCACCGGTTCCGGCGGCAAGGCAACTGTTTTATCTGTGATAAACCGGCAAAGCAGCTCTCCCGCCGGAGCCAGTCCCGCTGCCTGTTCCAAAACTTCCGTCAGGGTTCTTGCCAATGCTGCTGGATTCCCGGTATCCATGCCCTTCAGTACAGGGGAGATATAAGTCACATCCCCCTGCCCGTTAAACTTCAGCAGACGGCCGCCTACATTCAAGCAGCCTGTATCCACCAGTTTCCCTTCCGGATCAAAAAGTGCCAGATTGGAAGTGCCGCCGCCGATGTCCATGTGCAGCACATACCGTCCATATGCCTTGGCTGCCCGGTCTGCACCGGCTCCACGCGCCGCCAGAACACTTTCCAGCGCCGGTCCTGCCGTTGCCACTACAAAATCCCCTGCAAATTCCGACAGGACCTCCAAGACCTGTCGGGCATTCTCTTTGCGGGCCGTTTCTCCGGTGATGATCACCGCTCCCGTCTGTACCGATTGGGGCGTAATGCCCGCCTGCCTGTATTCCTGTGCAATCAGCCGGCGGATCGCTTCGGCATCCAAAGTGTCCGGCGATAAAAGCGGTGTAAAATGAATCCCGCTTCGATACAGGATCTCCCTGGTCCTGATCTCCATATGGGGGACGGTAAACGCTGACGCTGTATTTTCTATCTGCAGCCGGGAAACGATCATCTGTGTAGTGGTCGTACCCAGATCGATCCCAACCGACAACATCGTATCTGTCACCGAGCCACCGCCCGCAAGATATTCTTCACCATGTCTGCCGTCACAGGCTCAGGATTTGTTCGGCAGCAGCCATCTTCCAAAACGGCAGGAACCAAGTCAAGCAATTCCGGCAGTTCTATCCCTGCCTGTTTCAGAGTTCCCGGTAATCCAAGGGATATCCGCAGACGTACGATTGCCGCAACCAAGCTTCGCAAGCTCAGACGTTCCGTTGCGGCTGAGAGGCTGCAGAACTTCGCCAGACGGGCATATTGCCGCAAAGCTGCTCGTTCATTGGCAGCCATCACATGAGGAAGCACCATGGCACACAGGCGGCCATGGGGCAAATGGCAGGCACCGCCAAGAACATGAGCAACTGCGTGGCACAGGCCAAGACCTGCATGATCAAAAGCAATACCGGCCATAGTGGAACACTCCAGCAATCTGCCCCTTGCCGCCTGTTCCCCACCATATGCCTTCGACAATTCCGACAAGGCCATGGCAGTACCATAAAAGGAACATGCATCTGTAAATCCGCTTCCATTCCCAGCGACGGCCGCCTCTACACAATGGGCCAGCAGATCCATTCCCGTATCTGCCACAAGAGAAGCCGGCAACGTGGAAAGAAGCTTGTCATCCAGAATAGCGGCATCCGGACGCAGGGAGGGATCCACAAGAGGCTGTTTCACCCCATCCTTGGTCAGAACAGAAAAGGACGTAACCTCCGAACCGCTTCCTGCCGTGGTTGGAATGGCATAAAACGTCATATTTTTTCCACAAGCCATGCGCATAGCCTTTGCACAGTCCATGGAGCTGCCGCCTCCCAAGGCGATGAGAAGATCGGGTGCATACCGGGCACAGAGTGCACCGCCCTCAGCCGCCAATTCCGCCGAAGGGTCAGGGGTCACCCGGTCAAAAACCCGAACTTCGGCTCCCGGGACCATGCTGCCTACTTCCATGGCTTTGCCGGTTTGGGAAAAATAGCTGTCCGTAACTACCAATACCCGGGCTGCTTTACAGGTTTTCAGCACATCCAGTGCATTGGCACCGGTATAAATTTTTGTCGGACAATGAAATATTGTCATCGCTTCACCATCTTTCACCACTAGTATGACCGGGAAATTCCGGATTATGTTGTAAACTTTTTTCCGACCATTGGCAGAGAAACGATTTTGTGGTATGATAGTAAAAATCAGAAATGCAGGTGATTTTATGGCTCAAAATGATATCATTACCGGCCTTTGCCCCCAGTGCGGAGAAACGCTGGAAATTCCCGGGCATCTGTCTGCGTTTTCCTGCGTCTATTGCGGTATTCGGCTGTCTTTGGCAGACCTGACTGCCGGAAGCTCCTGTGAAATTACGGAAAAAGACGCTCAGACAGGTGCAGCTTATTACAAAGCGCATATCCTTTCCGCTGTTACCGAACACCGGGGAATCGAGCGGTCCCTGACCAAAAATGCCTACGCACCTGCGGTAGACGACTATGAAGCTGCCTGCCGGGAAACCTTTGTCCAGCTGGATGCAGCCTGTACAGGCGGTGCACTGACTGTGCAGGAAGCTGCCCAATGGTTTTTGACGGAATTGGAAACAGACTGGGCGAAAAAAAAGGCGGGACTTAGCCGCACAAATCTCAGAGACAGCGATAAATTCATGATTGCCGTGTTTTTGGTCCCTATGATTCGCCGGCTAAATCTCCCCAGCATTGATGACTTCTGTACCGCTTTTCATGCCCTTTGGATGGAAAAATATCCCAATGCTCCCTGGCAGATCGGTGATTACGATGTGATCAGCTCCAGCTTCCGAAAAAAATACCTTGGTCTGTGTTTCATTACCACCGCCGTTTGTCTGGAAACCGGAAAACGAGACGACTGTGCAGAATTAACCGCTTTCCGATGCTTCCGGGATGAATATCTGCAAGCTTGTCCCGATGGCCCTGCGCTTATTGAAGAATACTACCGTATTGCACCGTCCATTGTTCTGGAAATTGAAAAAACCTCGAATCCCAAGCAGCGCTACCGCTCCATTTGGAATAACTGCCTCAAAACGTGCTATGAGGATCTGTTGGCAGACCGTCCGGATCTGTGCAAAACACATTACATCCAAATGGTCCGCACATTGGAAAAGGAGTACCTGAACTGATATGGAACATCGTCCCTATTTTCATCGGGTCCAGTATTACGAAACAGACCAGATGGCGGTCGCCCACCATTCCAATTATATCCGCTGGCTGGAAGAGGCCCGGACTGCACTTTTGCTTCAAAATGGCATCCGGTACCGGGATATGGAGGAACAGGGAATCATCATTCCGGTCGTAGATATTTCCTGCCGATATCTCATTTCCGCCCGATATGACGATGTCATGGAGATCTATCCCTCCATAACCAAATACAACGGTGTGCGGTTGGAATTTTCTTATGAGATCCGTTTCCAGCATGACGGCCGTCTGGCGGCGACTGCCCACTCCAGCCATTGTTTCATAGGGCAAAACCATAAGCCCATGGCCCTGCAAAAAATAAACCCAATCCTTCATCAAGCATTTTTATCTCTTGCAGAAAAATAAAAACGCATCCGTTTCCCTTCGGAAACGGATGCGTTTTGCTTGCCGGTGTTACCGATTCAGCAGCCACACACCAAGATTCAGGTAGGAAGCAAAAATCACCCACAGCAAATAGGGCAACTGCAAAATCCCGGCAAGAGAATCTGCCCTCCAAAACAAATAGGTCATCCATGCCACCAGCACGATCAGCAAAAGCAGCCAAAGATACGAAAATCCAAATGCCTGTATATTAAAGAAAAACAGGCTCCAGAAGAAATTCACGACCAGCTGAGCCACAAAGATATTTAGTGACCTGTTCCGTACAGCGCTTTTCCCGGAAAGGCTGACCCGTGCCGCACCGATTCCCATCAGTGCATAGAGAATGGTCCACACAATGGGAAATGCTGCTGCCGCCGGTGAAAACGGCGGCTTTATGATTTGCTGGCTGTAAATTGACACACTATCCCGAATCAACCAACCCGCCAGAAGTCCCACCGCTTCGGAAAGCAGGATCCAACCCACATACTGCCAAACTTGTTTTTTCATAACATCACCCAAAACAAGCTTATGTAGAAAAATCACGCAGCAGAACTCTGTATTGAGATGCTGATAAAAAAGAGTCCACACTTGGTTCCATGGAAATGGCAGCCTGTATCAACGGGAACGTCAATATTCAATGGCCTGTTTGGGATTCTGCGGAGGCCTATGACATTAGAACAGCAAGGTAAAAAACAAAATCCGGTACAAACCGTTCAGCTGTTTGCCAAAGTGGTCATGGCTTACGCCACTTGTTTTACTTCCTCGGCATATTTTCTCTCTTTTCTGGTCTCGTTTGATCGATTCTTTACAAGAAAACCCTCTCCTTTGGAAGGAGAGGGTTTTCTGTATCCTCTTTCGGTCAGGCTTTATGCCCCCGGTCACAGATAATCTGAACCACATGGTCTACATGGTTTTGGCAAGTCTCTTTGTCCGGTGCTTCCACCATAACCCGAATGACCGGCTCTGTTCCGGACTCCCGAACCAAAATCCGCCCGCTCTCGCCCAACTGCTGTTCCACAGCAGCCACAGCAGCCTGCACCTCCGGATCCTGACGGGCACTCAGCTTATCCTTCACCCGCACGTTGACCAATACCTGCGGATAAATCGTCAAATCTGCAGCAAGCTCTGCCAGTGTCTTTTTCTTTGCCAGCATGACTTCCATCATCTTCAAACTGGTCAAAATACCGTCACCGGTAGATGCATATTTGGAGAAAATAATATGTCCGGACTGTTCACCGCCAATGCGGCATCCGTTCTGGTTCATATACTCATAAACGTACTTGTCGCCAACGGCGGTTTTCGCATAGTCAATGCCGATCTCATCAAACGCTTTATACAGGCCGAAGTTGGACATGACCGTGGTGACGACTGTATTGTTCAGAAGTTTGCCGCGTTCTTTCATGTATTTTCCGTAGATATACAGGATATGGTCACCGTTGACCACATTTCCCTTTTCATCCACGCACAGGCAGCGGTCAGCATCGCCATCGTAGGCAAAGCCCACATCCAGCCCCTGCTCTACCACCAGCTTCTGCAGCCCTTCAATATGCGTGGAACCGGCATCTAAATTGATATTGGTACCGCTTGGCTCTGCATTGATTAGGTAAGTCTTGGCCCCCAGCGTGTCAAAGACAGATTTGGCAATGTTCCACGCGCTGCCGTTGGCACAGTCCAGACCGACCTTTATCCCCTTGAAGGAATATATGCCCAGGGAAATCAGATACCCAATATAACGGTTTCGGCCGGAGACATAGTCCACCGTCCGCCCAATCTGTTCCCGATGGGCAAAGGGCAGTTCTTCCCACTTCTGGCCAAACAGCTCCAGATGTCCGTCCAAATAATCCTCTATGTAACCGATGGTTTCTTCATCCATCTTCTCACCAAGGCCGTTGATCAGCTTAATTCCGTTATCATAGAACGGATTATGGCTGGCGGAGATCATAATTCCGCAGTCAAAACTGTCCACCCGTGCCACATAAGCAACAGAGGGCGTTGTTGTAACATGGAGCATATAGGCATCAGCACCGGATGCTACCAATCCACCAATGAGACAGTATTCAAACATGTAACTGGATCGTCTGGTATCTTTGCCGATGACGATTCTGGCAGGGCCTTCTTCCCCTGCACGCCGCCGACATTCCTCATAATACCAACCCAAAAAGCGGCCGACGCGATAGGCATGATCTGCTGTCAAATTACAGTTGGCTTCCCCGCGGAAACCATCTGTTCCAAAATATTTTCCCATAAAATGCTCCTTTTTTACACAGATGACCGGATGACTTAATTATTATATACTGGCTCTCTTGCCTTTTTCAACTGGTATTTGCAAAACTCCCTGCCGAAAATATCATCCCGCCGCCAAAGGATCCGGCGGAGGTGTCATAGGAAGAAAATCCTCCTCATTTTCCGGTTCCGGGACAGGTTCCGGGGCAGGCTCCGGCTGGGGTATCGGTTTTGGTGCAGGCGGTGGTTCCGGCATAAATGTCAGAGGTTCCAACGCCTCAGCATCCACAAGTCTTGCCACAAGCCAAGCCGCGGCACCACGGGACAAGCTGTCCTTGGGGCCTGTATAGCCCTGCTCTTTTTGCTTCCGTATCACATCCGCCAGTGCCGATGTGACCCATTCTCCTTCACAGGCACGGCCCAGAATGATCTCTGCCTCTGTCTGCGTGATCGGATCGGTCGGACGGAATTTTTTGGAACGGGTGATCAGCCCTGCCTCAACAGCAGCCGTCAGAACATCGTAATACCAGATATCTGCATCCACATCAACAAATACATGGCTTGTGTTGCTGCCGGCCAGCCCCCTGGCCCGGGTGACCATTGCCACAAAGTCTGCCCGACTGGCAGGCTGCATACCGTTGAATGCACCGGTGGATCCACCGCTGAGTGCGCCGTAAGTGGTCAACAGCTCCACGGCCTGCTCATACCATGTACCTGCTGTATCTGCATAGCTGGAAACAGTCTCATGCTCCTGTCTGCCCGGAGACAAATTCAGTGAACGGAACGCAAAATTATAATAATCAGAAGCCAATACAGCGGCAGAAACCGAGAACTGATCCACAGCATACTGCAAAAGCCGCTCCTCCAGCTCCGGGTCTTTCTCGACAAACCATGTAAATTCAGCATCGGCTGCATCATAAACTGCTTCCGCAGTCAGAAAGCTGCCGTCTTTCAGCAGAGCCATATGGGTTGCATCGGAAAGAACATCCTTTCCCGTAAGCAAGCGAGAATCGTAAGAAAATCCCAACAGGTTCAACACCGTGGGGAGGATATCCATGGTGCAGCAGTAGTCCTCCGATACAATCGGCTCTTCCATCCCACCGGTCCAGCAAAGAAAGCTGTTCCGATACTGCCAGAACGGTTGATTTACCGCATCTTCCCCCGCCAATTCTTCATAAGCTTCTTCCGGCAAGCCATAGGGCAAATGATCTCCCGTGAGAACCACCAATGTCCGCTCTGCCAGACCGGTTTCTTCCAATCGCAGCAGCAGACTTTCCATTGCCTGCTCCAGTTCCAGTTGGCAGGCAATGTAGGCCTTGACCGTCTCGGAATACGGAAGCTGCTCCACCAACGCCTGGTTTTTGATTGCCATATCGTTGGTCTCAAAGTCATAGTCAGCATGGCCGGAATATGTCATGTAGTAAGCGTGGAACGGCTCTTTGGTCAGGTAATCGTCCATGGTCTCCTGAATCATTTCCAGGTCGGATGCCGGGGTTGCCGGTTCTATATCCAAGCCAAAGCCCACAGCCCGAAAATCATAGCCCATATTGGAATGGGTATTGACCCGATTGTAGAATGTACCCACATTATTGTGATAGGCCAGGGATGTCATACCGTTTTGAGCACAGATATTGCCAAAGGCATAGGGCAGATAGTTCTCTGTAGATACGGCGAAGCTCATACGGCTCAGATCCGGCATAAGACCCATGCACAGGCTGTACTCCCCGTTGGTGGTCAGATTGGGAAAGCTGTTGTAAAAGTTAGAAAAGACGATTCCCTCACGGGACATCCGATAGAGGGTAGGTGTCAGCTCCGGATCAATGACATAATTGGAAAAGCCCTCAGCACAGACGACAATCAAATTATATCCTTCAAAAAGGCCGGTATATGCGTTCTTTTTTGTCGGAGGCAGGGCGGAAAAATAACCGTTCAGGGCTTGCAGGGAGGGATCTTCGGTCATGGTGCTCAATATTTCAAAATCCAGCTCCGGAAGCATATTCCATTCCTCCGGATAAGCTACCGCTGCCGCCTGAGTGAATTCACCGCTAAATACAGGGACGATCCCCTTGCCCTGGCGGGCCATATCCAGAGCCTCGGCAGTAAGAATCCCAAAATGCTCCGCCCAACGGTCAATGGTCGTGGAAGGGTTACGAAACAGCGTTCCCGATTCATTGGGGTCATCACCGGAATGGGGAAGCAGCATGAACGTGCCAACAAAAATGTACAGGGCAGAAACAGAAAGAGCAACCAAAAACTTCCAATGAAAACCGTTTCTGGGGAAAACACCTTTGTATCGCAGAATGTAAAATACAACCAGCGGAGCAAAGATCAGGACAAGCTGGGGCAGACGCCGCCACATGGCGTTGACAACAACCGAAAAAAAGCCTGTGATAGCCTCCCCGCCCATAGACACAAAGGCCAGAGAAAGCAGAGATCCAAATATTTCATAATAAATCAATTGAACAGCATAAATGATGGCCAGCAAAGGCGGAAACACCCACCCACAGATACGGCCCGCCCACCCCGGCAGGCAAACCAATGCTGTAAGGACCGCCCCAAAGGACAAGGTGAACCCCAAACCGGGCAAAAAACGGACGATTCCCGTAAATGCCGTAAATCGAAGATTCAGTTCCCAAAGAAGCAATACTGCAAACCAGTAACAAGGAGCCAAGGACCATCGTTTCAAAGAAGGCAACCTCCCAAATGGAGTAAATTTCGACATACTTGGACACAATATCTTGTTATCCTACACTATCATACCAGTTTTTCAGAAAAAAACAAGATGAAAAAATAAGGTATTCGATTTCTCGAATACCTTATTTTTCAAAATTCCATTTTCTTTTGCAGCTGGACAAAACTGTCGCACAGGAAGTCTGCACCGGCGGCCAGAAGCTGGTCCGCATCCCGGTAGCCCCAAGTGACACCGGCTGCTACAAAACCCATCTTCGATGCAAATTCCATGTCCGTTTCGCCATCGCCAACATACATGATTTCTTCCGGCTTCAAGCCCAGAGTCTCACAGGCAAGCACACCTGCCTCCAGAGAAGGCTTCAGGGGACGCTGCCAGTTATTGCCCCAGACAAATTCCCAGTTATACTCTGAAAAATAGTGGTTAATGATCTTCTGGCTGGTTGTCTCCGTTTTATTGGAGATAATGGCAATTTTCTTGCCTTTTTCCACCAGAAAATCCAAAAACCTTTTTACGCCGGGGAAATAATCCGTAAGAACGCAGCAGTTTTCCGGATAATAGCCTTGATAAAAGCGGTTGATTTCATCAACTTTCTCATCCGGTGTTCCTTCCGGCAGGGCGGAACGGAGCAAATTCTTAATGCCATGACCGACCTTGGCACGATACATCTCAATGGGATACTCCGGATAACCGAATTGGCACAGGGCGAGATTCGCACCTGTGCCAATGTCGGCTATGGTATCCAAAAGAGTGCCATCCAGGTCAAAGACCACGGCTTTGATCTTTTGGAAATCCATCAGAAATTACACGCCAGCCTTAGCGGTACGGATAATCTCAGCCTCGGAGGCAGTGTACTTGGTCACATGGCCTTCCAGAGGAACGATACGGGCGGAGACGGCGTCGACGATCCAGGAAGCCTGGGGGAAGAAGTACTCGTCGAACTCGAAGGGAGGCGTGATCCAGTTCTTGGCGCCCACCACAACGGGAGGAGCATCCAGATAGTCGAAGCACAGGGTGGTGATGTTCTGAGCAATGTCGTTGAGGAAGCTGCCGCGGGCGCAGGCATCGGATGCCAGCAGAACACGGCCGGTCTTCTTGACAGACTCGATGATCTCGGTGTAATCCAGAGGAACCAGAGAAGGCAGGTTGATCAGATCAGCCTCCATGCCGTACTTCTCGGACAGTTCCTTGCAAGCGTCCACTGCGCGGTACAGGGTAGCACCGATGGTCAGGATGGTGAGATCCTTACCGTCGCGAACCTTGTTGACAGCGCCGGGGGCCCATTCATATTCCTCAGCAGGCACGCCTTCCTTGCGGAATTCCTCGCCCTTGTCGTAAATTCTCTGGGACTCCAGAATGATGCAGGGATCGGTACCATTCAGAGCAGCCTGCATGATACCCTTTGCCTCGTAGGGAGTAGCGGGGAAATAGACCTTCAGGCCGGGGATATGAGCAACCAGAGCGGCCCAGTCCTGAGAGTGCTGAGCACCGTACTTGGCGCCGACGGACATACGCAGGATCATGGGCATCTTCAGGATGCCGGCGGACATGGACTGCCACTTGGACATCTGGTTAAAGACTTCGTCACCTGCACGGCCCAGGAAGTCCATATACATCAGCTCCACCACAGCACGGCCGCCGCACATGCAGTAACCGACAGCAGTACCGACGATAGCGGCTTCGGAAATGGGAGAGTTGAACAGACGGCTGTAAGGAATGACATCGGTCAGGCCGCGGTAAACAGCAAATGCACCGCCCCAGTCACGGACATCTTCACCGTAGGAAACCAGCGTGGGATCCTCGTAGTACTTGTTGAACAGAGGCTCAAAGATCGCATCACGGATGTTGTACAGCTTCATCTTGGAAACTGCCTTGCCGTTTGCATCGAATGCGAAACGCTCCTTCTTCTCCAGATCGGTGTAACGCTTGCAGTCTTCCTTGGGGCCGGTAGTACGGGCAGCAACACCGGGTTCCATGGAGCGGACAGTCTCGTTGGAGAACATGAGCTTTTCCACGTAGTCGGGCTGAGCGTCGAAATCCACATAGGGGCTGATCTCCACATCGGAGGCGGCCTTGCAGATCATGGTCATACGGTCGGAAGTTTCCTTCAGGATCTCTTCGAACTTGCTGTCGGGAGCGACACCGGCATCCACCAAAGCCTTGCGGTAGGTGATGATAGGATCGTACTCACGCCATGCCTCGATCTCTTCCTTGGTACGGTAGGCGTTCTGGTCGGAAGTGGAGTGACCCAGCAAACGGTAGGTAACAACGTCCAGCAGAACGGGGCCTTCGCCCTTTTCCAGAATTTCCTTCTTCCGGCGATAAGCGTCGATGACAGCCAGAGGATTCCAACCGTCCACACGCTCGGCGTGCATCTGAGAAGGAGTCACACCGGCACCCAGACGGGCCAGCATATCGTAAGCCATGGTCTCGCCACGGGTCTGACCGCCCATGCCGTAGGAGTTATTGAACACGTTGAAAACAACAGGCAGACCGCCCTTGCGGCCTTCTTCCCACAGGGTCTTGTACTGATCCATTGCAGAGAAGTTGAAGGCTTCCCAAACAGGGCCGCAGCCCAGAGAGGCGTCGCCGATGTTGCAGACGACCATGCCCTTCTTGTCGTTGTTCTTCTTGTACAGAGCTGCACCGGCAGCAATGGTGGCGGAGCCGCCGACCAGAGCGTTGTTGGGGTACACGCCAAAGGGCAAGAAGAACGCATGCATGGAACCGCCCATGCCGTGATGGAAGCCGTTCTCACGGGCAAAGATCTCAGCCAATGCACCGTAGAGGATAAAGCGGATCGCCAGCTCCTTCACATTGTCGGTTTTGCCGAACTTCTCAACCGCACGCAGAGTTTTGCCGCCCAGGAAGTTTTCCATAACATCCATCAGCTCGGCATCGGACATCTTCTCGATACAGCTCAGGGACTTGGCAAGAATCTCGGAGTGGGAACGGTGAGAACCGAAAATGATATCGTCCTTGTCCATCAGATAAGCTTCGCCAACACAGGAAGCCTCCTGACCCAGAGACAGGTGGGCAGGACCGGGATAGGTAGTGTCAATGCCGTTGTAGCTGGCCTGAGTCTTGATCAGGTTCAGCATATGCTCGAACTCACGAAGAATGGTAATGTCGCGATAGATGCGGATCAGGTCTGCATCGGAATAGTTCTTGCGCTCTTCCTTGATGGTCTTGTTGTAAGCGCAAACGGGAATGTCTTCAAAGTGGATGGCTCCGGAAGCACGGGTTGCTACGGGATCCACATACAGGGACTTGGGCATAGTATAACTTCCTTTCTGTTTTTTGAATTGAATTAAATCATAAAGAGGCCCTCGCGAATGACCTCACAGACAGACGGATGAGGGAACACCAGCTTCTTCAACTGGCTCAGCGGCAGCTCGGTTTCCAGCATGAGAGCAGCGCCATAGATGATTTCGGAAGCATAGCTGCCGATCATCTGAACACCGATCAGGCAATTGCGATCCAGATCATAGACCAGCTTGCAGAAGCCGTCACCACGCATATTCTCAGCCACATAACGGCCTGATGCCATCATGGGGGCTTTGACGACCTTGACCCGGAGCCCTTTCTTCTCGGCGGACTCTTTGGTTTCGCCGACTGCAGCCACCTCAGGTGTGGTATAGATCACAGAGGGAATGGCCTCATAGCGCATCTCGTCCTTGATGCCCAGCATATGATTGACCGCAACCTCTGCTTCCCGATAGGCCGTATGGGCCAGCATCAGCTTGCCGTTGCAGTCACCTACCGCGTAGACACCGGCCACATTGGTGCACATATGACGATCGGTGACAACTGCACCGCGCTCCGTCTGCACACCCAGCGCTTCCAAGTTCAGGCCCTGCACATTGGCACGGCGACCGGCAGACAGAAGCACTTTATCGCAGGCGATGGTGTGCTTGCCATCGGCATCCTCATAGGTGACGGAGTCCTTGCCCACTTCCAGAACCTTGGCAGAGAGCTTAAATTCCATACCTTCCTTCTGGTAGGTTTTCATGAGGCTGTCACAGATCTCCTGATCCGTAGGACCGGCGATCTTGGGCATCATTTCCACCACGATGACCTTAACGCCCACCGTAGCGAAGTAGCAGGCCATTTCCAAACCGATGACACCGCCGCCCATACACACGATGGTCTTGGGCAGTTCCTTCAGATCAAGGATCTCACGATTGGTAGCCACAAAACCTGCTTCCAGGCCTTCCTTCAGACCGGGAATGGGAGGCACAGCAGCCACAGAACCGGTAGCAATGACCAAACGATCACAGGTCAGCAGCTCATCTCCGGCATAGACCTCGAAGCCGTTTGCCGTGCGGCCTTTCACCTTGGCTTCCGCCATATAGACCTTGATTCCGTGAGACTTCATGGTAGCACTGACACCGGAAACCAGAGTCTTGACCACCTTATCCTTCCGCTCCACCACTTGTGCGTGGTCAAAACGGACATCATTGGTAAACACACCGTAATCGGCACCATGCTTGGCAGAAGAATACTGCTTTGCACAGTACAAAAGGCTCTTGGTGGGCACGCAGCCTTCATTCAGGCAGGTGCCGCCCATCCAGCGCTTTTCAATGACTGCTGCTTTCAGGCCGCCCTGGGCGGCACGCTCGGCGCACAGATATCCGCCGGGACCGCCGCCAAGGACGATAACATCAAATTTTTCCATAATATACCTCTTACTTTGCCAGCAGAGTCAGGAAATTCTCCAGGTTCTTGCACAGTTCCTGCATAAACCGGGCAGCAGGTGCGCCGTCCACCACACGATGGTCAAAGGTCAGGGACAGACCCATTGCGGGATAGGTCTCGATCTGGCCGTTGCTGACACCCTTGATTTTGGTTTCAATATTGCAGACACCCAAAATACCGGTCTGGGGAGGATTGATAACAGGAGTAAAGGCCTCGCAGCCAAAGGAACCGATGTTGGACACGGTGAAGGTACCGCCGCCCATCTTGTCAGGACCCAGCTTGCCGTCACGGGCATCGGCAGCCAATGCCTTGGCAGCCATGGACAGCTCCAGCAGGGACATCTTGTCGGCACCGTGGATGACGGGAACCAGCAGACCCTTTTCCGTGTCGCAGGCAAAGCCCAGATTCACGGTCTTGAACTGGCGGACAACATTTTCTTCCAGCATGTTGGCATTAAGATTGGGATGATTCAGAATGGTACGGGTGATGGCGAACATGACCATATCGTTGAGAGAGATCTTGGACATGGGGCCTTCCATACCCTTGAGCATCTTGCGATAGCTCTGAATCTGGGTAGCATCAAAGGAGAACTGAACAGACAGCTGAGCCATGGAGCTGAGGGACTTCATCATGGACTTGGCAGTTGCCTTGCGGACAGCGTTAAACTTCACATCCTCGTACTCAGCAGCGGCAGCAGCAGGTGCGGCAGCAGGTGCAGAAGCAGGTGCAGAAGCAGCGGCGGCGGGAGCTTCGGCAACAGCGGCCTTCTTCAGCTTGCCTTCTTCCATAAGCTTGCGGACATCGCGCTCGATGATACGGCCGTTGGGGCCGGTACCCTTGGCACCGCTCAGCTCCACATTGGCCTTGACAGCCAGAGCTCTGGCTCTGGGAGAGATGGGAGAACCATCGCAGGAGTCATCCACATCGGCAGCAGCAGGCGCAGCAGCAACAGCCACGACCTCGGGCATACCGCTGACGCCCTTCAGGCACTCGAACTCGTCACCGGCCTTGCCCACAGCGCAGACGTTGATGAGGCACTCGACTTCATCGCCTGTTTCGTAGAACTTGGCAAGCAATGTGCCGGCAGCGGTGGAAACGCACTCAAACTCGGCCTTATCGGTCTCGTAAGAGAACAGAACATCGCCGACAGCGACCTGATCGCCCACGTTCTTGACCCATTCGCCCATGATGCAGCTTTCCACGGTGATGCCTTCCTTGGGCATGATGACGGGCTGTGCAATGGGGCCTGCGGCAACAGCAGCTGCAGGTGCAGCAGCGGCGGCAGCAGGTGCTTCGGCAGAAGCCTCAGCAGCAGCGGGAGTACCGCCGATGCCCTTCAGGCATTCGAAGTCCTGACCGGGGTTGCCCACAGCGCAGACATTGATGAGGCAAGGCACTTCGTCGCCTTCCTCGTAGAACTTGGCCAGCAATGTGCCGGCGGCAGTGGAGGTGCACTCGAACTCGGCCTTATCGGTCTCGTAGGAGAACAGCACATCGCCTACATTGACACTGTCGCCAACATTAACTTTCCACTCACCCATAATGCAGCTTTCCACGGTGATGCCTTCCTTGGGCATGATCACGCCCTGAGCGGCATTGGCAGAAACAGCAGGTGCAGCGGCAGCAGGTGCTGCGGCTGCGGGAGCTTCGGCTGCGGCAGGAGTCTCGGAACCGCCCACGCCTTTCAAAGCAGAAACATCTTCACCAGGGTTGCCCACAGCGCAGACATTGATCAGAACAGGAACTTCGTCGCCATCTTCATAAAACTTTTCCAGCAAGGTACCGGCTGCTGTGGATACACACTCAAACTCGGCCTTGTCAGTCTCATAGGTAAACAGAACGTCACCAACATTGACGCTGTCGCCAACATTGACCTTCCACTCGCCGATGATACAGGATTCAACGGTGATGCCTTCCTTCGGCATCAGAACACCTTGTGCCATAGTTGATTCACTCCTTGTTTATTCTTGAATACCCAAAGGAACACAGCTCCCTCGGGCGGATCCATAACTTATCCCTTGCAGGACAGCAGATACTTCTCTGCCTCGGCACTCCACAGGCCGTTGTTGCGGGCAGTGATCTCTGCCAGCTTGGCAAACATGGGATCGGTCTGCCCCAGTTTGGCAAAATCGTCGATCGCCACCAAAGGCATTTCGATCTGGGTGTAGATCAGCTTTTTACCGCCGCGGATATTGGGCAGGTTCAGGGTGGTGTCTACCACGGCATCCAGACCGCCCACGTGAGTGACCATAGCGGCAGGATTGATCTTTCCGGAGGTCATCATGGAGATGGCTTCCTTCATGTCGTCGGTGTTGCCGCCGGAAGTACCGACCACATGGGTGTAGAGATAATGCACATTATAGAAGTTGAATTCAGCCTTGAACTGGGAGTTGGTGGGACCGGCAAAGAAGTTCAGGCAGCCGTCAAAGCCCAGAATGGCATCGGCCTGTTCCACAACGGGGCGAACAGGTGCAAAACAGATCACATCGTTGTAGCCGGTGCCGCCGGTCAAATCGCGGAGCGTCTTAACGGGATCATCCACCTTGGCGGTATTGACATAGTGCAGCTCAATGCCCATTTCCTTTGCATGCTCCACAGTATAAATGCTGGCAGCACGCTCCAGACGCTCGTCATCAATATCGGTAACAACCAGAAGGCTGGGTCTGCGGTCACAGTGCAGTGCATAGTCAATGGCACCCAAACCCATCGGGCCAACAGAGGCCAGAAGTGCCATCTTGCCGCCTTCCACAATGCCCATGTCGTGTTCGTAGGAGCCGCCCTTCGTGTGATACATGGCATGGAAAGTACCGATAATACAGCTCATGGGTTCGGACAGAGAGCCGTAGAAATAGGTATCGGAATCGTAGTGCAGCAGGTTATCGGTCAGCAGCGTCTCCATAGGGACATTGCCATACTGGGCATCGCCGCCGCAGAACTGATAGGAGTAACCGGGTGCCATCTGAGAACCCTTGTAGAAGTGAGCGGGCTGAATGGCAAAGCCGTCACCGGGTTTATACTTGTGCTTCCAGTTTTCGCCCACAGCATGAATCACGCCGCAGAACTCATGACCTACGATAGTGGGGTTCTGTGCCACATCATCAGGCACGCGCTTGTGATCCTCGCCCTCCAGCGCAGCCTTGTAGGTGCTCATGCACAGAGAGTCGGAGATGATCTTCACCTGCACATCGTCAGGACCAACTTCAGGCAGGTTGATCTCTTCCAGACGCAAATCGTTTTTGCCGTGGATTCGGACAGCTTTTGTCTTCATAAAATGTGTCATCCTTTCTTATTTTCCCGGAAGGAAATATCCGGGCTTGTCTATTTTTTTTGCTGTTTTATGTTGTTTTGTATTTGTTTCAACTGTATTGTACGCAAATATTTGCCCAATGTCAATATGATTCCAAATAATATTCACATTTTCCATGCCAAAAATTATTGTCAATCCCTTGCTGTCTTGATACATTTTAACAATAAAGAAAGCTTACACCCCACGGGACGTCCCGTGGGGTGTAAAAATGTACCGTTTTATCTTACCAGATAACCGTAATTCCGCAAAACCGTCAGTATGAATACCTCCAGCTCCGCAGGCAGACTATTGTTCTCACTCAGGTCATATTCACTCGTCTTACCACCGAGACGTACCAGAACCTTCCGGTCTCCCAACGGCAGGAAGCCGCTATTTTCGGGAGATTCATCGAACCCGGCCCTGTCGTGGAACAGGGTAAACTTATCTCGATAAGGAGAAGAGTCATAGGGACAAAATACCTTGCAGTTTCCACATTCGTTGCACAACGCATCCACATGAAGGATCTGATGGCGGCCATCGGGCAGTTCTATGACCACATTGGCCCGGTTGGGGCACACATCGGCACAGCACTGACAAACCACATTGCAGCTAAGGCAGCGATCCCCCTCGCACTTGGCAGACAGGCCCAAGATACCCTTTTTACCGATGGCAGCTTCCCTGCCGGAAACAGCCTGCGCGGGAATTTCAGTTTTCTTCGTATATCCCAGGACCGCCGCGGCGAAGGCAGCGGCATCGGAAATGCCCTCCACCACGGTGGCAGGACCGCGGAAACAGTCGCCTGCCGTATAAACGCCTTCCACATTGGTCTTAAGATCCGGCAGGCCCTTGCTGTCCAGTTCAATGCCGTTGACGGCGAAGATCTCGCCATCCACCTTTTCACCCACAGCGGAAATGACCAAGTCGCAGTCGATTTCCACAGTTCTGCTCGTTTCCATCGGTTTGCGGCGGCCGGAGGCATCCGGTTCACCCAGAACCATTTCATTGCACACCAGCTTGCCGTTTTCCTGCTTCACCGGGGAAACCAGTTCCAGGAACTGCACCCCATCGGCAATGGCCAACTCCAGTTCTTCGGCATCGGCAGGCATATACTTTTTGGTGCGGCGATAGACCAAGGTAGAGGACTTTGCTCCTGCGTGCAGAGCAGCTCGCGCGGCATCCATCGCCGTATTGCCGCCGCCGATAACAGCCACATGACCGAGGTTCAGATCGGTTTTGCCTTTGATGTCTCTGAGCCAACCGATAACCGGCAGGACATTGCCCGGAATATCCAACTTTCCGGCCTTCCATGCACCCACGGCAAAGAGGATGTGGGTATAGCCCTGTGCTTTCAGTTCCCTGACAGAGGGGGCTGCTGTGTTGAGGCAGATATCCACGCCCAGTTTCTCCAGCATGGCGGCATCCTTATCGATGGCAGCATGGGGGATCCGGAATTCGGGAATGACCTGACGGACGATACCGCCAAGCCGGTCAGCCTGCTCAAAGAGAGTGACTTCCACACCCTGTCTTGCCAACAGATGTGCTGCCGCCATGCCCGTAGGACCGCCGCCGACGATGGCCGCCTTCACGCCTTCCTTTTTGGGAGCAGGGCGCAGCTTGGGAAGCAGACTGTCAAAGCCGCGCTCTGCTGCCACCAGCTTGGTGGCACGAATCTGTACGGAACGTTCATAGAAATTCCGGGTACACTTATCCATACAGTGATGGGCACAAATCGTACCTGTGATAAAGGGCAGAGGGTTCTTCTCCAAAATGACCCACAATGCTTTTTCATAGGCACCCTGGCGGCACAGTTCAATGTATTCGGGTATATCCTGACCAATGGGACATCCGCCCTTGCAGGGTGCGGTATTGCAGTCCAACAGCGGAACCTTCTCAAAAAGTTTCCGTCTGGGCAAGGGCTTGATGGCCTTTTGGTGGAGAGGATCCCGACGGGCTGCCTGAGACAAGGCTGCAACTGCCTCCGTATCCACCGCAGTAAAGGGCTCAAAGGGCAGTTTTTCCAATTTTTCCCCAATTTGTTTGAACCGCTGGTAGCCACCGGGCTTCAGCTCCGTGGTTGCCATGGTGATGGGCCAGATGTTGCATGCAAAAATCCGATCGATATTAAAGAAGTCTGCACCGCCGGAATAGCTCAGCCGCAGCTTTCCGTCAAATTCCCGGCCAATTCGATTTGCCATTTCAATGGTCAGAGGGAACAACGACTTGCCTGCCATGTACATTTCCTCAGAGGGAAGCTCATTTTGCTTCACATCCACCGGGAATGTATTGGACAGCTTCAGTCCGAATTCCAGCCCCTTGGACTGAGCCAAAGCCAACAGCCTGCGGAACATGGGAATGGCATCGGCATATTGCAGATCGTCATTAAAGTGGAACTCTCCAAACTGGATGTAATCATAGCCCATACCATCCAGAATATCCCGGGCGGACTGATACCCCAAAATAGTAGGATTGCATTTGACAAATGTATGGACATGCTTCTCTTTAATGAGATAAGAGGCTATGGCCTCAATTTCAGACGGCGGGCAGCCATGCAGGGTAGAAACGGTGATGGAGTTGGAGATATGCGGATTAATGGCATCAATATAGTCGCTGCAGTCTGGGAACATTTTATGCAGAACTTCCATACATTCGGCCCAAATAGGCTGATCTGACGCATCTTTCATCCCTTCGATAAATTTATCGATCTTTTCTCCCTGAATGCCTGCCAAATCGTAGCCCACAGACATATTGAACACAAATCCGTTGGGATCGCCCAGCCCATAGACTTTGGCCAGCATTTTACAGGCACACCACGCCTTGACATATTCTTCATAGGCCTGTGGCACATAAAGCTCCGTGGACCACTCACAGTTGTAGCATTCATCTTCTGCCAAAATACAGGGGCGGTTGACACAGGCAGCAAGCTCTGCACCGTCCATTTTCTGCACGGTTTTCAATTCAAAAAACCTTGCGCCTGCAAAATAGCCTGCCACAATGTTCTGGGCCAACTGGGTATTGGGACCCGCGGCAGGTCCAAAGGGAGTTTCAATGTATTCTGAGCCAAAAATCGGCAGCTTCTTCTCCCCTGCCACATAGGGCCGATGGACTCCGAACACAGAATTTTCTCTTTGATATTCCGTGGTGATCCAGGTCATCAGTTGTTCAAAGGGGATGGGAATCATCTGTTCACTCATGGTTTTTACCTCCCGATCAAGTTTTCTGATTTAATACGTACAGTTGTTCAGGCTGCCCCACAGTTTCTTGGCTTCTTCAAGAATATGGGCATTGACCGCTTCTTCATCCACATCCACCAACTGCCGATCCAGCATCAGCAATTTACCGTTGCCGATGGTAGTCTGACACTGGCGGCCGGTCATGCCGAAAATCATGTGACCGTCAATGTTGGCATCGGAGAAGGGGGTGAAAGGCTTGTAGTCCATGACGATAATATCGGCACTAGCGCCCGGCTTCAGCACACCCAGTTCATCGGGGAAATATCTGGCACCGATCTTTGCATTGTTCCTGAAGAGCATATCCGTAACTTCGCACCAAGCTACATTGGGCAGGCAGGCGTTGGACCGCTGGGAACACAGCGCCACCTTGAGGCTCTCCAGCATATCGTTGGTATAGGCATCGGTACCCATACCAAGAAGGATACCGTTTTTATAAAGTGTCAGCACCGGGCAGATCCCCACTGCATTTCCCATGTTGGATTCGGGATTGTTCACAACCATGGTACCGGTTTCCTTGATGATATCAATTTCCGCAGAGTTCACATGGATGCAGTGCCCCAAAATGGTCTTTTCGCCCAAAATGCCGTGATCCTGCAATCTCTGTATCGGTCTGCGGCCATAATTCTGCAGACTGTCATAGACATCATTCATGCCCTCTGATACATGGATATGATAACCGGTACGGCCGTTATTTGCCGCCGTCATCCGCTCAAAGGTCTGATCGGAAATGGTGAACAGGGCATGACCGCCGAACATGGCCTTCAGCATGGGATCGTGTTCTTTTTCGCAATAGGTGATGAAATCTGCATTCTCCCGAATACCTTGCAGGCACTTTTCCTCCCCATCCCGGTCGGAAACTTCATAGCACAGACAGCTTCTGACACCGAATTGACGGGCAGAATCCGCAATGGTGAACAAGGAGCCGGGAATCTCACAATAGGATGCATGGTGGTCAAAGATGGTGGTGACACCCTGCTTGATGCAGTCCATATACAAGGCATCGGCTGAGGCTTTTGTTCCGGCCAGCGTCAAACGTCGGTCAATGGCCCACCATGTGCCGTCCAGCACTTCATAGAAATTCGTGGGGTTGTTGCCGGCGATACTCAGGCCGCGGGCCAATGCAGAATAGATATGGGTGTGGGCATTGATGAAGGCGGGCATGATCACACCGCCCTTGGCATCAATGATGTCGGCATCGGGATACTTGGCGCGAAGGGCAGTCTCTGTGCCCACTTCCACAATTTTTGTATCTTCGTATGCCACCGCACCTTTTTCAAAATAGGGTGCAGCAGGGTCACGGGTAATCAGCCGGCCGTTTGTAATCAGTTTCATAGCAGCTCCTCCTTCTTAGATGTCACTCGGAAAAACAAAAAATGCACCAAATCCAAACGGATTCAGCACACTCGAAGCAAGGCCGAGTGATAGTTGCAGCCCGTGCGCGAAGCACTTCGTTACAGCTACCATTCTTAAGTTACACTTGTATTTTACTGCACCGCAAGGAAAAAATCAAGACAAAAAGCACAAGTAACCAATATTTTTTCTTCCGTTCTTTGTGCGTTCCGGCAAGAGCCAAACCGTTGTTTGAACTATCGATACTTTTGTGATATCATATTTTCACCAATCTCTTGGAGGGTACTTATGAACGAGCGGGAAATTTCGGAAATTCGCCGGCGGTTTCGGCCGGATAAAAGCAATATCCGTCAGGTGAGGGGCTGTTACGTCAGCGACAAAGGAGAGATCCTTACCCAATTCACTCAGTCGGTAAATCTCATGCCGGAAGACGAAAAGGAAAAAGTGCTGGGAGTGCTGAAAAAAGCACTGTCCGGCGGTCTGAACAAAAATTTGACCGACATTTCCTTTTCTGTCAAACAGGTTATGGAGGGGCAGGAGCATAAGCTTCTCACCAAGCTTCGGGATTCTGCCCCGGAGGACAATGCCGCCGTGGAAGAATTTTTCTCCAAGGTTATCCAGACGGTTCAAATGGACACCAACTATCTGATTCTGTTGGCCGTCGATTCCTATGATGTCCCCTTCCGCGGAAAAGACGGCAGTAACTTCTCTGAAGGTTCCGATCAGGTCTACCGGTACATTCTCTGTGCCATCTGCCCGGTAAAACTAAGCAAATCCACTTTGAGCTTTCACTCCCAGGAGCAGGCGTTCCATAACAGTCAGACTGACTGGCTGGTGGGCGCTCCGGAATTGGGGTTCCTCTTCCCTGCCTTTGATGACCGCACCACCAATCTCTACGGTGCCTTGTCCTACACCCGCGATACAGGCGACAACCATGAAAACTTCATCCGTGCCATTTTCGGTGTCGAAGCTCCCATGGCCGCCAAACATCAGCAGGCACAGTTCCGATCCATACTGGGAAGCACCCTTTCCGAGGACTGCAGCTTAGAAGTGGTTCAATCCGTCCATGCACAGTTCAGTGATATGATTCAGGAGCATAAGGAAAGCCGGGACAAAGAGCCCCTTTTGATATCCAAGCCGGAGGTAAACCATATGTTAAAGACCTGCGGCGTTTCCGATGAAAAAATCAAGGCCTTCAATGGGGAGTTCGATCAGGTTTTCGGAGAGCACACCGATCTTAGTCCAAAAAATCTGGTAAATCCCAGACAGTTTCATGTTATCACACCTGACGTTAAAATTCAGATAACACCGGAAAAGCGGGATTTGGTGGAAACCAGAGTGCTTGGCGGCGTCAAGTACATCCTCATCCGTGCCGAAGATGGTGTGGAAGTCAACGGTGTGCCGGTGAATATTGAACAACTATAAAAAATGCCTCTGCCGCATCCCGACAAGGGATCCGGCAGAGGCATCATCTATTATATTCCGTTGTTCTCCATCTGTTTCAAAAGCCGTGCAAAGGCATCTTCCCACTGCTTGGTATGGTTGGGTGCATACTGATTGACTGTCTCGGAATTGCGAACCACCTGACGGACTTCATCCATGGTGTTCAAAAGACCCAGCGCTTTGGCCTGCATCAACAGGTTTCCGATCGCTGCACCCTCAATGGGGCCGGTGACCACAGCCCGGTTCAGCGAATCTGCTACCATCTGGTTCAGCAGCTTATTCTGGATTCCGCCGCCGACAATGTTTAGCTGTACAATCGGCTGCCCTTTGATTTCCTCCAGCCGCTCCAGCGCCCAGCGATATTTGAGTGCCAAAGATTCATAAATGGCTCTGGCGATCTGACCGACAGTCTCCGGCACAGGCTCGCCTACCTTGCGGCAGTAGTCCTGCACTTTGCGAACCATGTCACCACCGCTGAAGAACTCACCGTAATCCGGATCAAGAACCGTGCGGAAAGGCTCCGCTGCCTCTGCTTCTTTGACGATATCGTTCCACGACCAATTCACACCGGTTTTTTTCAGCCAGTCACGGCGGCACTCCTGAATGAGCCACAGACCCATAATGTTCTTCAGGGGACGGAAGCCGCCCTGCACCGTACCCTCATTGGAGAAGTTGGCATTTCTTACTGCATCGGACAAAATCGGCTCATCTGTCTCCACGCCGAACAAGGACCAAGTGCCGCTGGAGCAGAAGGCAAAACTGCCCGTACCGGGAATCGCTGCCACGGCAGAAGCGGTATCATGGGTACCTACTGCGGCAAAAGCGGCTTGATTGAGGTTCAATTCTTCTGCCAGTTCGGGGCGGAGTTTGCCGCGAAGCTGACCTGCCCGGTCGATCTGGGTGAAAATTTCCTTCGGCAGACCCAACTCTTCCAAGCTCTTCCAATCCCAATCCCGATTGGTAGGATCGTAAAGCATGGATGTTGTAGCATTGGTATATTCTGTTTTGGCCGCACCGGTGAGGAAATAACCCAGCAGATCAGGCATCAGCAGCAGCGTCTTAGCGTTATCCAGTGCCACATCCCCTTCTGCCTTTCTTCTTGCCAGCTGGTACACCGTATTGAAGTTCATTTTTGCAATACCGGTCCGCCGGAACTGAGCGGGAAAATCAATGGTCTGCCAAACGCGGTCCATATCTTCATCCATTGCCATGCGATAGGCTCTGGGATTTCCCAGCAGATGGCCGTTTTTATCCAACAGGCCATAGTCCACACCCCATGTGTCAATGCCAAAGCAGTCCAAATCGCCAACATTCTCCTGTTTGAATGCCAGAAGCCCCTGCTTCAGTTGATTGTAAAGGTAAGGCAAGTCCCAATAGAACACGCCGTTCATCTCAATATAGTTGTTCTCAAATCGGTGCAGTTCCTTCATGGTGAGCTTTTCACCGTCAAACCGGCCCAAAATGGCACGGCCGTTACTGGCACCCAAATCAAATGCAAGCAGATTATATTGTTTCATAATCATTTCCTTTCCTATGCATCCACAGCGCAAAAGCCAATTTCCTCAAAGAAATCCATCATTCTGTTTGCCCAGCCGGTAATTTCCCTGCTAAAACGCCGGTAGTGTTCCGTTGAACAGGTCCTCTGGTCCGCTGTTGCAAGGCCGTGAGGGCCGCTGTGATAAATATGCAGAGCATACGGCACTCCTGCCTCCTGAAGCGCCTGTGCAAGAATCAAAGAGTTTCTGGCGGGAACGGTAGCATCGTCTCTGGTGTGCCACAAGTAAACAGGCGGCATATCCGGCCGGACTTGTGCATCCACAGAAAGTCGCTTTGCCAAAGCTGCATCGCCGCCGCTGACCGCCAAAACCGAACCCTCATGGGTTGGCCCCCACGTCAAAGCCACCGGGTAACAGAGCCCTATGGCATCGGGACGGAGCATCGCACCCTCGCCCAAATCAGAGACCTCCGGACAGTCGTACATAGTACCCAGCGTTCCGCACAGATGGCCGCCGGCAGAAAATCCAATGGCTGCCACCATATGCGGATTCACCTCAAACCGGTCGCAGTTTTCCCGAATATAGCGCATGGCCATACACGCCTCACGCAACTGTACCGGAAAAGACAGCGGCTCCACAGAATACCGCAGGATAAACGCCGCATAACCCTTTGCCATCCATTCCAGCGCAACGGGACCGGCCTCCCGGTCAGATACAAAAGTATATCCGCCACCGGGCAAGATCAATACGCCGGGCCGCTTTCTGTGCAGTTCCATTTCCGCAGGGGAATTATCATACAGGCAAACCAACTCTGCACGAGCTTCTGCAGGTTTTTGCAACTTATAATGCTCATACAGGCAAATGGATTTCATCATCATGGGCGATTATCCCTTCCCACCAGCCATAGCTTTGCGATATTTTTCACTTTCCCAGTTAGCGATAAAGTCTTTGGCGGCCTCGCCCATAGTGGACAACGGATAACCCGCTTTCTTGATATGATTGATGATGAAAACAACAGCCGTCAGGGTCTCAGCCAAAACCTGTGCTTTCTTCCGGTCCATTCGCATCAAAACAGTTCCGGTTTTGGAATTGGCGACACATTGTCCCTCCTCCACCATATCTTTATCCATGGAGAAAGTACCGATCAAAAATACCATCTGGTCAGGATAAAGCGGCTGCTCCAACAGGAACTGCTCTGTATATTCACCGGAAGCAATTGCCTGTGTGAGATAAGGGGTAATGTTTTCGTACACGCCACTTTCCACTTCCCGAATCTCAACTGCGGGGAAGCAGTCACCGGTAAGGCCGAATTGTTTGGCTAAGCGCTCATTTGCATCGGCGTGGATAGCCAGAGCCGAATCCGGATCATCATCATGGACGATAATGCCGTGGTTCTGCATCAGGATTACGGCAGGAGTCTTACCGGAACTCTTTTCCACCCGGCGAAGCTCATCGCGGATGGCAAACGTCAGATTGGCGCCGGGATCGGTATAATCCACCCAGCCCCATGCATAGTCCGCATCTGCAAAGGCTCTTTCTGCGATCTCCCGGCAGCTGCAGGTACAAGTGGCCAAATTGGCATAGACGCTGTGCGTATGTACCACATAGGTCTTTAAAATGGAATGGAAACCGGCCTCCACAGAAGGACGCAGCTGCTCCAGACCCTCAATGGTCAGTACCGAAGATTTTGCCTTGGCAGATCCGGCAGCTTCCACATTGTCAAACTGATTTGGTTCGCTGTTTAGATAGAACTCCCGGATGGCTGCACCATCCAGCACCGCATATGCTTTATCCGGACGAATGTCGGACAGGCAAAAGCCGGATGCCTTAATGGCCATGGAGCCATCTTCCAACTTCACGGAGGTATTGCCGCCGCCGCCCTGAACATAGTCGGCACGGGCACCGGCAGTCTGGGACATCCGTGCAAAGTTTTCCAGCCGTTCTTTATTTGTCTCAAAAAACATGGTGATCCTCCTTAGCGTTTGGACAGCACATCCGCTTCATATTGTTTGGTCCGGGACAGCCAATCCTGGCCTGCACCCACACCCTTGGTCATGCAGTAGTAATCCCACACAGCACCCATGGGCAAGGTCTTGCGTTCTTCCATAAGGGCCAAACGGGAGGTCAGATCGCCGTCATGCTCCGCCTTCTGAACGGAAGCAGGTGCCAAACAGGAAGACAAGATGGCCTTGCGGGCATTTCGCATACCGATGGCCCATGCAGCCACGCGGTTGATGGAGGCATCAAAATAATCCAAACCGATCAGAGCACGATCCTCCAACCCGTTGAGAATCAACTCATCCATGATCTTCTGCAATTCATCATCCAGCATGATGACATGATCGGAGTCCCAGCGGACAGGACGGGAAACATGGAGCAGAACCTTGTCCAAAAACTGCAGACAGGCTGTCAGCTTAGCAGAAATCACTTCGGTGGGATGGAAATGGCCGGCATCCAGCGTGTAGAGCTTGTTGCGGCTGATGGCGTAGCCCATGGCATACTCGTGAGAGGCCACGGTATAGCTTTCCACACCGATTCCGAACACCTTGCTCTCAATGCCGCAGGGCACAAGCGTCTCGTCAATTTTGGGGGCGAAGATCCGATCCAGAGAATCCGTCATCAAATCCCGATGTACCTTGGTATCCGCACAAACATCTTTATAGCCGTCAGGCATCCAGAAATTGATGCCGCAGGGTTTCCCCAACTGCTTGGCAAATTCCAGTCCGATCTCACGGCAGCGAATACCGTGCTCTACCCAGAAGTCGCGAGTACCCTTATCATAGGAGGACAGAGAGAAATCGCCATCCATCTTGGGATGAGAGAAGTAGGTGGGATTGAAGTCCAGGCCCATATTTTTCTCCTTGGCCCAGTCAACCCAGTTCTGGAACTGCTCAATGGTATAAGCATCACGATCTACCTTCTTGCCATTCTTCTCAGCGTAGCAGGCATGGAGATTCAGCTTTGTCTCTCCGGGGATCATAGAAAGAGCAAAGTCAATATCATTCCGCAGCTCGTCAGCCGTTCTGGCACGACCGGGATAGTTGCCGGTGGTTGCGATGCCGCCGGAAAGTTCACCTGCACCGTCAAAACCGATGACATCATCACCCTGCCAGCAATGCATAGACACAGGAATAGCATCTGCTTTTTTCATAGCGGCATCAATGTCTACGCCATAGGCAGCATAAGCTTCTTTTGCATAGTTATAGCCACTGATGATATTTTTCTCGTTCATGTTTCTTCCTCCTAATATAAAATCATGCATAGATGTATGTCGTTCCGTTTCCATGACATATTTCTCTGAGTATAATTCTATGATAGAACCAAAAATATTTCAAGCTATTTTAGCATTTTTTTAAATCTCCTCGTTTCTGTGTACGCATAAAATAAAAACCATTCAGAAAAAATCTGAATGGTTTCTGGCAGGGGCACAAGGACTTGAACCCTGAGCCTACGGTTTTGGAGGCTATGCGTCTATGGACTAAAACTATTTATATATAAATACTTTTTGGATTAAAACAAAAAACAACCAACTTTATAACCAACTCATAAAAAGATATGAGGAAATTTTGTAAATAAGAAAAGCAGGACCCCAGAAACAAGGTCCTGCTCGATAACCTGGAAGTTGGCAAATTATTTTAAAGAGTCAAGCAAGGTTTCGCTATCGCCTTCATCTAGCCATTCAATATCATAAGTTTCAAGAATAGAAAAATATCCAACAACAACTTCTGGTGTGAAATTTAATTTTTGACAAACAGATTCAAAGGTGGTTACAGATGGATTTAATTCAAACGATTCCCAAGTGCCAACAAAAACATCGCATTCAATGCCGTATTCAACAAAAGCCCTAATATTGCCCAACTTAATTTCACATTCGTAAGGATTTCCCTTGCTATCGAAATTAAGAGTATAACATTTAGTAAAGTTGCTATTTGTGAAATAGTTATAAATGGCACCCATCTTGTTATCAGCAGTTGTTTCATTGCTGTATACATTGGTCGGAATTAAGCCGCCGATGCTTATTTGAGCTTCATATGAACCAAGTTGTGCGGTATTGAAAGCATTTGCCACATTCAATATCATATCTTCAAGATAACGTTGATATACATCACCATATTTGGGAGTTTCCCCATATAGAAGTTCATATGCATTGTTATTCGTTAAAAAATCAACTTCTTCTGTTGGTTCGGTGGTAGGCTCTGTGGTTGGGGTAATTGTTGGTTCGGTGGTCGATTGTGTACCGTTTAGGGATTCTCCACAATATGAACAATATTTAGAATTTTCAGCGATATTCTCACCGCAGGCCTCACATTTTTCTGTAGCATCTTTCGAGCAACCTGATAAAACAAAAATAAAAGCAAGAATTATTGCTATCAACTTTTTCTCTTTCATAAAATTTATACCTCACTTATCTGTATTGTCGGTAATTGTTTTGCTTTACAAACTCGGCAATATGTGGTTTGTGTGGCAGATTCATTCTATCACAGCACAAACCAAAAGTAAAGCCAACCAATATGAGTAAATTTTGTAAAACTGGACAAGAATCAGCAACACAGTGCAACCTTCTCCGACAGGCTGACATCGAGCATTGCGGTATGCACTCCCTCCGCCATACATTTGCCTCTAAACTTTATGAGGCTACAAGAGGCGACAGCAAACTGGTCAGCAAATTGATACGGCATTCCTCCGTATCGTTTACCGAGGAAATCTACATCCATCTACAAGAAAAGTATAAGCAAGACACCGTTGCAAACTTCAGCATATAAAAAAGAGGGGCGAGAAATCGCCCCTCTTTTATAACCAACTTTATAACCAACTTTATAACCAACTTTTTAACCAAATCGACCCAAAAGCATAGGATTTTACAGGAGAGCATAGGAGAGCATCACCACATATAAAAAGCAAAAAACCGCTTGAAACAAGCGGTTATTTACTGGCAGGGGCACAAGGACTTGAACCCTGAGCCTACGGTTTTGGAGACCGCCGCTCTACCAATTGAGCTATACCCCTATCTATAAACAGCATATGCTGGATACCTCTGGTGGGCCTTCAGGGACTCGAACCCGGGACTATCCGGTTATGAGCCGGATGCTCTGACCAACTGAGCTAAAGGCCCATTTCTTAAGTAGCAATGCCGCCACCATGGTGACGGCATTGCCAATTGGCTCCCCCTGTTGGACTTGAACCAACGACTCCCTGATTAACAGTCAGGTGCTCTACCGACTGAGCTAAGGAGGAATATTAAATTGAAAATGGCATCCACCTACTCTCCCAGGCAGTTACCCACCAAGTACCATCGGCCGTCAAGGTCTTAACCTTCGTGTTCGAAATGGGAACGGGTGTTTCCCCTTGACGCATCGTCACCGCTAATTATATATTAACATCCTCGGTACTCTTTTGCAAGTACCTCGGACGCTCAAAATTGCATATTGTATCTTTTTCGTATTCCGTACTCTCGTATAAAGTCCTGTTTGAATCTCATGTTCGTGTTCGAAATCTTGGTGTTCACTTCTTTTTTCTTGAACAAGCCCTCGACCTATTAGTACCAGTCAGCTACATGCATTACTGCACTTCCACCTCTGGCCTATCTCCTCGTAGTCTTCAAGGGGTCTTACTTCTTTCGAATGGGATATCTCTTCTTGAGGGGGGCTTCACGCTTAGATGCCTTCAGCGTTTATCCCGTCCAGACTTAGCTACTCTGCCATGGGATTGGTTCCCAACAGATACACCAGCGGTCTGTCCATTCCGGTCCTCTCGTACTAAGAACAGCTCCTCTCAAATATCCTACGCCCACGACGGATAGGGACCGAACTGTCTCACGACGTTCTGAACCCAGCTCGCGTACCGCTTTAATGGGCGAACAGCCCAACCCTTGGGACCGCCTTCAGCCCCAGGATGCGATGAGCCGACATCGAGGTGCCAAACCTCCCCGTCGATGTGGACTCTTGGGGGAGATCAGCCTGTTATCCCCAGGGTAGCTTTTATCCGTTGAGCGATGGCAATCCCACTTTATACCACCGGATCACTAAGTCCTACTTTCGTACCTGCTCCACCCGTCGGTGTCACAGTCAAGCTCCCTTCTGCCTTTGCACTCTGCGAATGGTTTCCAACCATTCTGAGGGAACCTTTGAGCGCCTCCGATACCCTTTCGGAGGCGACCGCCCCAGTCAAACTCCCCACCAGACATTGTCCCAGATCCGGATCACGGATCGTGGTTAGAAATCCAGTATCACAAGGGAGGTATCCCAACATTGACTCCACCACAACTGGCGTCATGGCTTCTCAGTCTCCCTCCTATCCTGTACATGTAATACCGAATCCCAGTATCAAGCTAGAGTAAAGCTCCATGGGGTCTTTCCGTCCTGTCGCGGGTAACCAGCATCTTCACTGGTACTTCAATTTCACCGGGCGCGTTGTCGAGACAGTGCCCAAATCGTTACGCCTTTCGTG
>JAZRTT010000020.1:0-12974 GCA_045652125.1 Candidatus Avilachnospira sp.
GTTTTTCTTTTGGTGAAAAGGGGCGCGAGAAATGCTGCGCGGTCGAAGGCACGCCGCCTGTGCAACGCACAGGCAGGGCGAAGCCCCGGCTGTGAAACAGCCATAAGGCGAGTCTCACGAAGGCGGCATGCCGCCGGAGTATCCCGCTTATCTCCACCAAAAGGAAACGACATCCGAAAGGATGTCGTTTTTCTTTTGGTGAAAAGGGGCGCGAGAAATGCTGCGCGGTCGAAGGCACGCCGCCTGTGCAACGCACAGGCAGGGCGAAGCCTCGGCTGTGAAACAGCCATAAGGCGAGCCTCACGAAGGCAGCATGCCGCCGGAATATCCCGCTTATCTCCACCAAGAAAGACCTGAAATCGAAAGATTTCAGGTCTTTTTCTTCGTTTTTCAGAACTTTATGAGGGAGTAAAGTTTTCTCAAATTTTACTCTATTGCAGAATTATTGCAGAATTATTCTGGTATCACAATGCGTCCGTGATTTTCCGGAGAGCGGAAATATCCACATCCTGATAGAGGAGGAGCATCTCTACGGAAGTGTGACCGATGATTTTTAGTTTATCTTTATGCGGAGATCACCGCTTACCGGGATGCAGATGCTGCCAGATTTGCAGAAGATGTGCAGGAGGTCATGTCTAACAGGGGAGCGGGCAAAGAAAAAGCCAATATCTGGATGATGCAGCTCGGGGTACAATTCCCGTCACGCCAACCAGTATATGGCTCTATCGGTAGTATAGCATATGATGAAGCAGGCGTCAGGATTACTGGAAAAACTTTGCAAGAATTGGGTGGTGTAGTTACCGATACGCAACGCAACTCTGTTGACAGAGAAAAATATAGTTATATGGTTTTCTGAATTTACTTTTCAATTATATATTGTTACAATGATCAAAAGGAGTGGATGATATGAATAGTTTCAAAAATCAAAACAAACTCAAGGCGATAACATTTAGTTACGATGACGGTGTGACCCAAGATATTAAGCTAATTGATCTATTAAACAAATATAACTTAAAATGTACATTCAATCTTAACTCCGAATTATTCGGTTTGCCAAGTACTTTAATTATGGGAAATAATCAAAGGATTTCGCAGAACAGAATTCATCAGAACGACGTTAAGCACATTTACGACGGGCATGAAGTTGCGGTACATACCCTGACCCATCTGAATTTGACAAAGTTAGACGAAAAGGAAATTATCCGACAGGTAGAAAAAGATAGGGAAACCTTATCGGACTTGGTTGGATATGATGTTATAGGAATGGCGTACCCTGGTGATGGAGGAGTTAGTAACGACGATCGCGTTGCTGAAATTATTAAAAACAATACCGGTATTAAATATTGCCGCACAGGAATAAATACGTATAATTTTGAGCCGCAAACAAATCTTTATAGGTTTAATCCGACAGTATGGTCCAGGTTGGAATTCAATAAACTAATGCAGTTAGGTGAGGAATTTATCAATTTGAAAGCAGATACTCCGAAGATCTTCTATATTTGGGGTCACTCTTACGAAATGGATTTTACTTCTGATGCTTGGGTGAAGTTGGAAGAATTTTTCAAACTTATAAGTGGTAGAGACGATATTTATTATGGCACAAATGCACAGGTTCTATTGTGAAAACAAAATCGGAGTGAAAATTCACTCCGATTTTGCTGTGTATAAGTCAAATATGCCAAGAGGCTTGCATATGTCGGTATATCGCTCTGAAATTGATGAGGTTTGAAAGAAAATGATGAAGCAACCTTAGACGATTGAACGATTGGGTATCTGCCGTCGGCTGCTGCGAAACGGTTTTGGGTGAGGATTGCTAGAAGAAACTGGAGGAAAAAGCATCATGGGGATAGATGCCTTAAGGAACATAGCGAAACAGACGCTCCCTATCCTTTCGTTTTTTTGGCCGCAGGGGGTCGTTGTCCTTTGCATACCCGAGGGTGATGACCAGTCGGACGGGAGTGTCCAAATGGCACAGCTCCCGAATCTTCCCATCGTCCAACCAGCCAAGAATACAAGTTCCGAGGCCTTGGGCTGTGGCTTCGGCGGTCAGGTAAGCAGCTGCGATACCGATATCAATGGAGCGGTAATCGTTGCCCTTGACTTTTGCACCCAACGCCGCGGTTTTCACATAGGGCTGTTCAGAGACGACCAGCAGAATCGGTGCTTCGGCGGCAAACTTGTTCATCCCCATAGCCATAGTGGCTTTGGCAACTGCTTTTGCGGTATCTCCCCGGCAGACAGAGATCAGATAAGGCTGACCGTTACAGGCGGAAGGTGCCAGTCGGGCTGCCTCCAGAATACAGGTGAGCTTTTCTTCCTCCACCGGTCGGGTGCTGTCATAGTTTCGGCAAGACTGTCGGCTTTGTGCAATTTCAAAAAAATTCATATAGACACTCCTTTTTTCATTCCGTTTTTATTATAAGCGGAGACAGATGTCAAAGCAAGAACAAACAAAAAGAAAAGAACAGTAGCATCTGAAAAGAAATTCTGCTACAATAAAAGAAATGATATGAAAAAGATTGAAAGTACAGGAGGCATGACTGTGTTAAGTGCGGAATTTCAAAAGTTTTCAGATGATTTAAGGGCAAATCCTTGGGTCCCGCCCTGTCGGATCGGCTATTCCAAGCTCAGGAAGATGCAGGATGAGGAAGTAACGACCGATGATTGCGGCGTTCCCGGCGTTATGCAGAAGCCGGGTGTATATGGCGGTGTTCCCGGCGAGTGGCTGATTCCCGAAGGAGCACCCGAAGACAAGGCCATGATTTATATTCACGGCGGCAGTTGGGCCTTGGGCGGTGTACGCCATACCCGTTTTTTCCTGGCACCGATAGTCAAGCACATGGGAATCGCGGCATTTCATTTTGATTATCGCCTTATGCCGGAAAATCCTTTCCCTGCGGGTCAGGATGACTGCGAGGCTGTCTGGCGCGGTTTGCTGGAAGAAGGTTGGAAAGCGGAGAATATGGTCCTTGCCGGAGAATCGGCGGGAGCCAATCTGGTACTGACGTTGCTGCTGCGAATGAAGGATCAGGGGCTGCCCCTGCCCAAAGCGGTTTGTGTCCATAGTCCCATTACTTTTCTGGACAGCATGGAGGGAAGCCACACAGACCTTTTGGAACTGGATATTATTCTTCCTGAAGATAGTTTTATTGTGGAAAATGTGGCAGAATTGTATGCGCCCGGTCATGATAAGCGGGATCCCTATCTGTCGCCGCTCTACGGCGATCTGACGGGTCTGCCTCCCATGCAGATTTTTGTGGGGACCGATGAATTGCTGTTTGACGATGCCATTCGCTATTACCAGAAGCTCCGAAAAAGTGGGGCAGAGGCGGAATTGGTAGTAGGGGATCATATGTGTCACTCATGGTTTTCCTTTATGAACACATTCCCGGAGGCACAGAAGGCCGTGGAAAAAATGTCGGCGTTCCTTCGCTATCACCTCTATGCCTGAAAATCGGGTTTGTTGGGTTTTGTGGGGGATTTGATCAGCTTCACAGGGGCATCATTTCCCTTTACCAACAATGCAAAAGCAGAAAAAACACCACCAAATTTGGTGGTGTTTTTCTATTGCAATTATCTGCCTGTGTTTGAATCAGATGACACCGGATAGAGTACTGTGTTTGGCTTCATCGGCGGCACGGCGCAGATCGGAAAGCGTTTTGCCGGACAGAATCATTCGGTAATAGCCCATAATCATCTGGGCCAGCTTGCTGCCGGGATCCAGCTTGGAAACATCGGAAAGGACCTGTTCGGCAGAGGTCTCACCCTGCTCCAATCCGTCAGTTTCGTCAATGTAACGTTTCAAACCGGCGGCGGCACCCACAGCAATATAGGCAGGGGTGACACCCTGCGTCAGAGCCAGAGAAGCAGAGCCGATGAGACGGTCATCGGGGCTAAGCTTCCGGGCAGGGTCTCCGCCTACACGCTGGCAGGTGTCCTTCAGCGCGGCGTTGGTAAAGCGATACAGAAGATCGGTGATATGCATCTGAATTTCAGCCAGAGGCACACCGTATTTGCCGGACAGGGCCATGGCACTTTCCAGCATGGCATTTTGTACCAGAATCCGAATGTCGGGGATGTCGATGGACTCATAAATATAGCTCAGACCCATCAGATCGCCGAGATAAGCACAGGTCGCATGCCCCATGTTGTGGACATAGAGTTTCCGCTTGATGTAGAAGTCAAAGGGGGAGAAGGGGACCATGTTTTTGATCTCGGGGATCTCACCCTTGAAGGCCGCTTTGTCCACCGGCAGGAAGCCATAGCTTTCCACGCAGACCCGCATGGGTTCGCCGGCCTTCATCTCATCGGTCTGCACGGGAACCATCCGGCCGATGGAAGCTTCCACAAGCCCCACAGTCTCGTCAAATTTTTTGCATTCCCATTCTGTGAGCTGTTCTTTCAGCATGCTTTCCAGTACCTTGTTGGCATCCATCAAATTCTCGCAGATGATGATGTTCAGAGGTCCGCCGTTTGCGGCCCATCGTTTCCGCAGACCGGCAACGATGTTGGGAACGATAAATTTCAAAATTCTGGCACCCACGGCGGTAGCCATGATATCGCAGCCGGCGATGGCATCGGAAGCGGCCTCGGCATCATTCCCGTTGACGGCGGTGACATTTGGAGTCCAGACATCTTCAAAGCCTTCTGTGGTCACATAACGGACGGGGTAGGTGTGGAATTCCTGCAGGTGCTTGGCCACAGGCTCTGCCACATCGATAAAGGTCACTTCATAACCGGAATGGCTGAGCAGAGCACCAATGAAGCCGCGGCCGATGTTGCCGCCGCCGTACATAATTGCTTTTTTCATTGTTTTTCCTTCTTTCATCCATAGAGATCGTAGAGCGTCATGACTTCTTCTGCTGTTTTGACACCGTCGGAAGCGGAAACTTCACTGAGGGAGGCAGCTGCAGAGCAGGCACCCAGCTTCAGGGCGTTGGTCATATCCATGCCGGTTTCGGCAGCATAGAGGATACCGGCGCAGAATGCATCGCCGGCACCGACGGTGCCCCGGATCCAACCTTTGGGCAATTTCAGAGAAGGGACTTCAAAGTACTCACCGTTTTCATTCATGCCGCAGCCAACTTCCGGACAATGGATAACTGCCCATGTGGAGACACCCAGTTCCTTCAGTCTTTTCAGGGCTTTCGGCATATTTTCCGTGTGGAGGGTACCGTCTTCGTCTCTGAGCCGTACCCCGGTGGTCTGCTGGGCCTCCAGTTCGTTGATCACACAGTAGTCGGCATACTTGAGAGCCGGAGTTACCAACCGTGCAAACCGGTCACCGGATTCGGAAACCACGTCGATGGAAGTTTTCATGCCGGCTTGCTGCGCCCGGTGGAGAAGCTTTGCCATTTTTGTACCGTAGAGATCATCTTCTGCGTCCAGAGCGGGCAGCAGCAGAATATAGCCAATGTGAAAAATATTCACGTCCAGCCGATCCCAATCGATATGATCCTCGCAGTAGTAAGCGTTGCCGCCTGCGTGTTGGAAAAAAGTCCGTTCCTTTGTTTGGTTATTGGACATAACGGCAGTAAAGGAGGTGCGTCCGGTACGCTTGACCATTCCCAGATCGATGTTGGGATATTTCCTCATTTCCTGCAAAATAAAATCACCTTCGGCATCATGGCCGGCGAAACCGGAAGCCATCAGATGCATCTTGGGATCCAGCCGGGCCAGATCGGTAATGGTATTGCAGACGGAACCGCCGGTGGAATTCTGGATTCCCTCGGTGATATGGGTCAGCTCACTCTGCTTGGGCCATGCCTCAATGGGATAGGTAATATCCACGATCATATTGCCGGCACAGCAAATACCTTTTCTCATAATGTACACTCCTTATTATGGATGGTAGATTGATTATAGCACTACGAAATTATCCTGTCCAGTTCTGTGTGGACTTCCTGTAATCGAACCCAAAACCTCCAGGATTCGCAGACCGTTTTTCCATGCGATTTTCTCGATCTGCCGGGGGGTAAATCCGGCCTGTGACAATGCCTCAAAAAGGCGGGGCATTTTTTCGGCACGATCCAGTTCAATGCAGCCGTCAATACCGTCAAAATCGGTGCCGATCACAGCACAGTCTTCGCCGCCCACTTGGATCATGTGCCGTACATGCCGAACCAGATCCTCCATCCGGCTGTTCCGGTTAGAGCAGTCTGCTGTCAGAAACTGCGGGGAAAAGTTCAGCCCCATAACACCGCCGCGGTCAGCCAGTGCCCGGATCATATCGTCGGTCATGCTTCTGGGGTGGGGATTCAGAGCGCGGCAGTTGGAATGAGAAGCCAAAAACGGTTTGCGGCTCACATCCAAAACATCCCAAAATCCACCGTCAGACAGGTGGGACACATCCACCAGCATCCCCAGCTCGTTCATTCGGCGGACGGCATCCTTGCCGAAAGGAGTGAGCCCCTGTGCCATCGTCTGAGGGTCATTGGAGTTGGGGGAACCGAAGCAGTTTGCGTAGTTCCATGTAAGGGTAATGAGCCGAACGCCCATGGAATAAAGCTGCTCCAGCCGTTCCATACTGCCATGGATAAAACCGCCGTCCTCCACAGCCAGGAAACCGGAGATCCTGCCGGCATTGCGGTTGCGCTGCAGGTCATCCGGACTGCAGGCCGGTGCCAGAATATCGCCCAGGGAATTTTGAAATATCTCATAGGTCTCGCGGAAATAGTCATCCACAAAATCGGCAACATGGAGCAAATCCGTGTCATAGGTTGGGGAAAAGATCGCAAAAAACTGGGCGATACAGCCGCCCTGCCGCAGTCGCTTTCCGTCTGCCATGGCGGTGGGCAGGTTCAGAATATCCCGCTTTTTTTGCAGCCATGCTTCCATGAGCGTATCACAGTGAAAATCGATATAAGGAAACAAAACAGAGACCCTCCGACAAATGTACGAACGGTCCGTGGGGCTGCCACGGACCGGGACGGGTATGTTCAGCGATGTTGACCAAGGAAGAATACAGCCAGGGTGCCGGGGCCTGAGTGGGAACCGATGACAGGACCGGTATAGTGGATGCAGACCTCCGGGACCTGATAGGTTTCTTTCAGAATACCGGCCAGGTACTCGGCATCCTCCAAACAGTCGCCGTGGCAGATGAACATCGTCTGCTGCTGCGGATCATAGGCGGAAACACCGACCTGATCCGCAAGAGCCTGAATGGCTGACTTGCGGCCCCGAGCCTTGGACACAACTGCCAGATGACCTTCATCATCCATGTGCATGACAGGTTTGATCTGCAGCAGGCTTCCCATCACAGCGGTGGCAGCGGAGATTCGGCCGCCCCGCTTCAAAAAGTGCAGATCGTCCACAGTAAACCAATGGCACAGATGCAGCTTGATTTCTTCGGCGTAATCCCGGGCTTCCTCCAGAGAGGCACCCTGTGCCTTTTTGTTGGCTACATGGAAACACAAAAGACCTTGCCCCCGGGAGGCGCAAAGGGTATCCACCACACAGATCATCCGCTGGGGATACTGCTCACGCAATTCTTCTGCTGCCATACAGGCGGCATTGTAGGTGGTGCTGAGACCGGAGGAGAACGCCAGAACCAGAACATCCTCGCCTGCCTGAAGGACAGGTTCCATAAAAGATGCCCACAGGGAGGGGTTGGCGGCAGTAGTGGAGGTCAGTTCTCCGCTGCGCAGGCCGTCATAAAATTCTTTTATATTCAAAGAGCGGCCATCCAGATAATTGGGATGTTCCTGCCCTTTGTAATTGACAGAAAGCGGTGCAACGGTCAGTTCCAGTGCGCTTGCCATTTCTTGGGTCAGGTCACAGCTGGAGTCAGTAATGATACGATAATTTGCCATAGTTATCTCCTTTTCCGTTTTCTACACACCATGGATATTTTATCATGTTCTTCTCTCCGGGTCAAATTATTTATTTTCCTGCTCTGTGGTTGCTTTTATTTCGGTCTTTTCATATAATGATATCATTGAGGTGATAAGATGACTGCCTTTTTGATGAGAATATTTCTGAAAATGCCCCACGATTCGGCTGCATCGGAGTTTCGTTCCGGATGCGGAAAACTGGCAGGAGCCGTGGGAATCGTGTGCAATGTTCTCTTGTTTGCAGTAAAACTTCTGGCGGGCCTTCTGGCGGGCAGCGTTTCCGTTCTGGCCGATGCCCTGAATAATTTGTCTGATGCATCCGGATCGCTGGTCACGCTGCTGGGATTTAAGCTGGCAGAACGGCCTGCCGACGATGAACATCCCTATGGTCATGCCAGACTTGAATATATTTCCGGCCTTGTTGTGGCGGCTATGATTCTGCTCATCGGAGCGGAATTGGCCAAGTCCTCCGTGGGAAAGATCCTGCATCCGGAAGCGGTTCATTTCACTTGGCTGACTGTGGCTGTTTTGCTTGTCTCTGTGGCAGTAAAGCTATGGCTGGCCGGTTTTTGCAAAAAGTTGGGGAAAACCATTCAATCAGCCACGTTGGAGGCTGCGGCTGCCGATAGCCGCAACGATGTGCTCTCTACTTTGGCTGTTCTGATTGCCGGTATTTTATCCATGGCATTTGGATGGAAAATCGACGGTTATGTCGGCCTTGCCGTGGCGCTGTTTATTCTGTACAGCGGCGTGGAGATCGCCAAAGATACCATAGATCCCCTGTTAGGGGCAGCACCGGATTCAGAGTTGGTGCAGATGATCGGAGAGAAGATCCTGTCTTACGATAAGGTTCTGGGGATTCACGACCTGATCGTCCACGATTACGGACCCGGACGGCGGTTCGCCAGCGTCCATGTGGAAATGGATTGCCGGGAAGATCCGCTGGTGAGCCATGACATCATTGATGATATTGAACGGGATTTTCTGCTCCGGCACCATCTTCAACTGGTGATCCATTATGACCCGCTGGTCATGGATAACGAAGAGCTGACCCATATGCGGAAACTGGTGGAACGGGAAGTCAGGGAAATCGACCAAAGACTAAGCATCCATGATTTCCGTATGGTTCGCGGCCCCGGTCATACCAACCTGATTTTTGATGTGGTCCTGCCTTTCGACCTGGTTCCGCAGCAGCAGGAGTTGAAGGCGCGAATTGATCAGCGGGTACAGTTTGAGGGAAAGCAGTATTATACGGTCATTACCTTTGACCATCAGTCTTTTAACTAAAGCTTCCCCCCAATAAGGGGGGATAAAACAAAAAGTCGTTATTCTCAAAAAATATCAAAAGGAGTAAAGCCTATGCTGGTTCTCATTCGGGGCGCAGGGGATATTGCCACGGGAATCGCCATGCGGCTGTACCGTTCCGGCTTGCGGGTGGTCATGACCGACTTGCCGCAGCCGACGGCCATTCGGCGCACGGTCAGTTTTTCTCAGGCGATTTTGCAGGGACAGACCACTGTGGAAGGAATCACGGCCCGGAGCTGTGGGGCGGAAGACGCTGCAGGTGTTCTGGCGGCAGGGGAGATCCCCGTTCTTTCCGATCCCATGTGCCTTTGCCGGAATGTACTTTGCCCGGATGTTTTGGTGGATGCCATACTGGCAAAAAAAAATCTGGGCACGACCATCACCTATGCACCTACGGTCATTGCTGTGGGCCCCGGGTTTACAGCCGGAGTGGACTGCCATGCTGTGGTGGAGACCATGCGCGGACATTATCTTGGGCGGGTCATCTGGGATGGATCCGCACAGCCCAATACGGCTGTTCCCGGGCTGATCGGCGGGTATGCCGGCGAGCGGGTGCTTCGTGCACCCCGGGAGGGGATATTTCGGCAGGTTTTGGATATTGGTGCCCGGGTACAGCCGGGGGATGTGGCCGGGTTCGTAGAAGGTGTACCGATGCATTGTACCATCGGTGGTGTGTTAAGAGGGCTTCTGGCTGACGGCACGCCGGTAACGGCAGGGATGAAAGCGGGAGACGTAGACCCAAGATGCATACCGGAATACTGTTTTTATGTGTCCGATAAGGCATTGGCAGTAGGCGGCGGCGTACTGGAAGCGATTTTACAAAGAACAGGAGTGCTGAAACATGGCAGATGAGATCAAACTGACAAAACTGGCCAAGTGTGCAGGATGCGGTGCAAAAGTGGGAGCCGGTGTACTGGCTCAGCTCCTTGAGGATATTCGCGTCCATCATGATCCCGATCTGTTGGTGGGCTTTGATAAAAGTGATGATGCATCGGTATATCGGATAACGGAAGATCTGGCTTTGGTGCAGACGGTGGATTTTTTTCCGCCCATTGCCGATGATCCCTACCTTTTCGGGCAGATCGCTGCCACCAATGCTTTGTCTGATGTTTATGCCATGGGCGGCGAGCCGAAGCTGTGCCTGAATATTATGGCCATTCCCAAAGACATGCCGAAAGAGGCGGTGCATCAACTGCTGAAAGGTGGTTATGACAAGGTCTATGAGGCCGGCGCTCTCATTACCGGCGGCCATAGTATTCTGGATGAAGAACCGAAATACGGTCTTGCCGTCACAGGCTTTGTCCATCCGGAGAAGATGCTGACCAATTCCGGTGCAAAGCCCGGAGATGTACTGTTTTTTACCAAACCCCTGGGGACCGGGGTGGTGACCTCTGCGGCCAAGGTGGACATGGTATCGGAAAAGACTGTGGAACTGGCTATGCAAATGATGACCACGCTGAACAAATCAGCCCGGGATGTAATGGTGAATTATCGGGTCCATGCCTGTACCGATGTGACGGGCTTTGGTATGCTGGGACATTTGTATGAAGTTGCACAGGGCAGCAACGTGCAGATCATACTGGATGTGGAGGCCGTGGACTTTATGCCGGAGGCATTGGATCTGGCACGGATGGGTATTTTGCCTGAAGGAATGTACCGCAACCGCAGCTTTGCACAAGATGCGGTGGATGTAGGGGACACAGAACTAGCCAAGCAGGATTTGCTCTATGACCCTCAGACAGCAGGCGGATTGGTGATCGCCTGTCATCCCGAGGATGCGGATGCCATGTATGAGGAACTGAAAAAAGCCGTCCCCAGCGCCCAGAAAATCGGCGTAGCGGCGGCTTACGAAGGCGGAAAACGAATTTTCCTGCGATGAATAACAACACTCCGGAACGATCGTTCCGGAGTGTTGTTATTCTTTGCAGAATTATCCCAATACGGCAGCGGCAATGAGCAGGTACAGCAGCAGCGCTGCAATATCTACCACAGAGGTGACAATGGGACTGGAGACCAGAGTCGGATCAAAGCCGAATTTTTTTGCACTCATCGGCAGCAGAACGCCAACAAGCTTGGCCAGAACAACACTTGCCACCAAAGAGACGGAGACCACCATGGCAATGGTCATACTCACGCGATCCAGAAGCAGCAGTTTGGCAAAATTGACTACGGCCAAAGTCAGACCGCAAAGGACGGATACCCGGAATTCTTTCCAGAGTGCCCGGGCCAGGTCATTGGGCTCCAGTTCCTGCAGGCTCAGGCTTCGGATAATGGTCACGGAGGTTTGGGAGCCGGAGTTGCCGCCGGTGTCCAACAGCATGGGAATGTAGGCCAGCAGTACGGACCACCGAAGCAGAGTGCTTTCAAAACCGCGGATGACAAGACCTGTGATCATGGCAATGACCATAAGGCCAAGCAGCCATGGAATACGGTTTTTCCAGATGGTAAACACACCCGTAGAGAGGTAAGGACGATCGGAAGGTGTCATAGCAGCCATTTTTTCCATGTCCTCCGTGGCCTCTTCTTCCATGATATCCATAGCATCGTCCATGGTGACAATGCCCACCAATCGGGTGTCTTTGTCCACAACGGGCAGGGCATTGAAGGCGTATTTGGAGAACATCTGGGCAACCGTTTCCTGATCTTCCAGCGTACCCACAGATACAACATGACCGCTCATCAGGTTTTCGCAGGGAGTATCATCCTGTGCCAGAATCAGGGAACGGATGGACACAACACCCAGCAGGTGATGCCCCCGGTCTGTGATATAACAGGTATTGATGGTCTCTTTGTCGATGCCGACCTTGCGGATATGTGCCAGACATTGGGCTGCGGTCATATTTGGCTGCAGTTCCACAAATTCCGTGGTCATGGCAGAGCCGGCACTATCTTCCGGGTACTGGAGGATCTCATTGATCATTTTTCGGGTAACCGGGTCGGCCTGGCTGAGAATACGGGATACCACATTGGCAGGCATCTCTTCAATCAGGTCTACGGCATCATCCACATACAGCTCTTCCACAACAGCTTTCAGCTCCAAATCGGAAAAACCGCGGATGAGAGTTTCCTGTTGCTCCGGTTCCATTTCCACAAAAACTTCCGCCGCCAATTCTTTGGGCAGCAGACGGAAAACCAGAGGCAGATTCATATCGGAAAGTTCCCCAAAGGCACTTGCAATATCGGCACCATTGAGGGTGGACAGGAAGTCCCGGAGAGAGGTATATTTCTTGGCCTCTGCCAATTTGATGATCGTCTCTTCCAGAACCACATTTTTCTCGGTCAAGGTACTTCCTCCTTTTCAAATAAATTTGACAGGAGCAAGACACATTGGGGGCCACAGCCCTAAGCGTCCCAGCCGGACGCCATGGTTCGTCGGCCTAACTCTGTGCCGCTACTTCTGTCCGCGTCCATGCTGTTTCACCTCACTTCAATGATTTTATCAACTATATAATTCTAACCCAAATATCCACCTTTTGTCAATCAAAAGAGGGCATTGAGAGACGCTTATTCCGTCTGCACCTCTTTTTCATATTCATAGATTTTCTCTACTGCTTTTTTGTTGCGGACAATGATCAACAAGATCGCCCCAAAGGAAACGGCAGCAAATCCCAACGCCACATACCGGTACGGAAATAGCTCTCCCAAGAAACCGGCCAAGATCTGCACCAGGACTGCCCCAATGTTGATCAAAACCTGAAACAAGCCATTGATCCGGGCACGCATATCCTGCGGCAAATACTTTTGGGTAGCAGCTTCCCGCAAAGTGGCCGTATTAGTACCCAGAAAACCGCAAAGAAATCGCAGAACCAACATTACCGGATAAGCCAGAAACAGCAT
>JAZRTT010000021.1:0-19556 GCA_045652125.1 Candidatus Avilachnospira sp.
AAGGATGTCCTTTTTTTCTTTTGCCTAGGTATTTGGATGAGGGATTTGAAAGGCGGCTTTTGGCGACAGTCCGGTGCAAGGGGGGCTTTGTCAATAAAAACAAATTCAAAGATTTGGAATACGGACGGGAAGAAGAACCGCCGGATGCTTCAGTATCCGGCGGTTCTTCTTTTTTATAAATTGAATGGATCGGGGCGGAAATAAGGGTGCAAACAGATTTGCAGGTAGGATGTGGATGAGGCGAAACCGGTCGCCGCGTGGGGAGGTGATAGGTGATATGGGTGTAACGCCTCAGTTCCCTCTTTCTTTGGAGGAAACAAGGGACAGGATCCGGCAGTACAAGGAAAATGTGGAAAACGGCATCTTTGAAAAAGCTGATTTCTGGCATTTCTGCGGTTATCTGGGGGTGGATGACGAAACGGTATTGCAGATGATCCAAAAGCCCGGCAGCAAATACAAGGCTCTGGCAATGGAGCTGCGCCGGCTGGTGTCCTGGGTCAAGGGGCAATATGCCACCGCACCGGGGTGGAACGGTGCCAATGGCTCCAAGGCGCTGTTCCTTTTGAAGCAGAACATCGGCGGGCTGCTTCTGACAGACCGGCCGGAGGGTCACAGAGAGGGGAAAACAGAGATCACGGTGAAGTTCGGAGGAAAAAGCAAGGATCCGTTTGGGTAGGGAGAACCCCTGCACCCCCCTCCCGGCACGCATTTTTATCCGTGCTGTACGAACCATGAGTGCCAGCAGAAGGGAGAAGGATGATGGACGGAAATCAGACAACAGTAGATCTGGGGCGGCCCAATTCCCGGCCTCAGGAGGAGTTCTTTGACTGCCGGGTCAAGTACCTTTGCTTCGGTGGGGCAAGAGGCGGCGGAAAAAGCTGGTGTACCCAGCGGAAATCCGTTGGCGGCTGCCTGCGGTATCCGGGTATTCGGATCCTGATCGTTCGCAGACGGTATGAGGATCTGGAAAATTCTGTCATCGAACCCATCTGCAAACTGGTGGACAAGAAAGTGGCTGTCTTTCATGCCACCAAGCGGGTGCTGGAATTCTGCAATGGCAGCTATATTCGTTTCGGCAACATGGAAGGCTACGCTTCCGCTGTGTCAGGAAAGTATCAGGGGCAGGAGTACGACTGGATTTTTCTGGAAGAAGCGACCCAGTTTACAGAGCAGGAGTTCCGCGGCCTTTCAGCCTGCTGCCGTGGCGCCTCCAAAATTCCGAAACGGATCTACATGACCGCAAACCCCGGCGGTGTAGGTCATGGCTGGGTGAAACGGCTGTTTATCGACCGGGATTTTCTGCCCATGGAAAATCCGGAGGACTACCGGTTCATCAAGGCTACGGTGGAGGACAATGTGGATCTGCTGGAGGGCTCTCCCGACTATGTCAACGCACTGGAACTTTTACCGGAGGATATTCGCAGAGCCCACCGCTTCGGCGATTGGAATGCCCTGTCCGGCGGATATTTTCCGGAATTTTCCAGGAAAACCCATGTGGTCAAAGATTTTGCCGTGCCAAAGGGCTGGACCAAATACCGGGCCTTTGACTATGGACTGGATCTGTTTGCCTGCCTGTGGATAGCGGTGGACTACAACGGCCGGTGCTATGTGTATCGGGAGTTTGCCGAAAGCGGTCTTATCGTCTCCCAAGCTGCCAAGGCTGCCCTTTCCGTAACGCTGCCGTCAGAGGACATCGCCTATACCATTGCACCGCCGGATATGTGGTCTACCCAGAAAGACACCGGCAAGACCATGGCACAGGTGTTCCTGGAAAGCGGAATGGACATTGTCCGGGCCAACAACAGCCGGATTCAGGGCTGGATGGCGCTGAAGGAACTGCTAAAACCCATGGCTGACGGCAAGCCGGGCTTGCTTGTCTTTGAAAGCTGCCGGGGGCTTATCAATGATCTGATGGCCATCCAGCACGATGAAAAAAACCCATCGGACTGTGCCGGACAGCCCCACGAAGTGACCCATCGCCCGGATGCATTGCGGTATTTTGCCCAGCTGCGGACGCTGAAACCGGAGTTACCGGTGCAGGAAGAGGAAGAACTGCCGCATAGGACCGGGTATGAAACGCACATGACCGGCGGTGGTGTCACGGAGAGTTATCTGGCCGGGGCCCGATGAGGGAAAACCGAGGTGAGAGGTTTGACAGACGGAAATTGGGTCTTTGACCGGGCTGTTCAGCTCATGGATGAGCAGAACGGATGGACCGGTGAGACCAGAACCAGCGACACAGAGGGCTATCGGGTACGCACGCTGGGCATTTTGAATGTCCTGCGCCATGAGCTGTATCCCTATTCCGATACCTTTGAGATGGGAGAAAAAGGGAAACGGGTCATTTGTCCGGAACTGAAAACCATGGAACAGCCCATCGATCTGGACGATGCCATTGCTCAGGGGGTGCTGCCCTTTGGCCTGGCTGCCCATCTGCTTCTGGGAGAGAACGATACCATGGCGGCGTTCTTCTTCCAGCGGTATGCCGAGTTGGTCTATGCCATCGGCTGCCGAAAAACGGCAGTTTGGGAAACGATCGGGGGCTGACACGGCAAGCCGTCCGGAGGGATGGCCGGAGAAGGAGGAGAAGGAACATGGAAGAACAGGAAGAACTGATTTTGGAGGAAACGCCGGAGCCTGAAACGGAGGAGGTACCGGAATTGGATTCTGAGCCGGATTTTGCCGAGTTTGTGCGGGCATATCCCGGAATGGATCCCAAAACCATTCCCCAGAGTGTATGGGATGCCGTGCAGCAGGGAGAAAATCTGCTGCATGCCTATCGGGGTCATGAGGTGCAGCAGCTGAAAAGTGATAATATGCGGCTGCAGCAGCAGCTCGGAGACCTGGATCGGCAAACCCAACTGAGAGCCAGAAGCCTGGGAAGCGTGCGCTCCACAGGCGCGGTAATGCAGACCGATGGTTTTCTGCAGGGGTTTGATGAGGCATAAAGCCTGCGGCAGCCCAATGAAAAACAGCATATTTCATACAGGAAAGAGAGGTAATTTCAATGGCAGAAGCTAGAAATCTGGCATCCAAGTATGCCAAACAGGTGGATGAACGGTTTAACCGCGAATCCCAGGCAATGCTGGCCTTGAACAGCGACTACGACTTTGTTGGCGTGAAAACCGTCAACGTCTATTCTATTCCCACCGTTGCCATGGTGGACTATACCCGTTCCGGTGACCATCGTTACGGCACCCCGGATGATCTTACCCGGAACATCCAGACCATGAGTCTGTCCAGAGACCGGGCATTTACGTTCATTATCGACAAGGGCGACAAGCTCCAGGCGGAAATGGTCATGGATGCCGGGAAAGCATTGGGACGCCAGCTGAAGGAAGTGTGGGTTCCCGAGTTCGATGCCTATGTGTTCCGTAAGCTGGCAGCCAAGGCCACAGAGCGGGGCAACTACTCTACCGAGACGGTCACCAAGGAAAATGCCTATGAGCTGTTCCTTAAGGCGATGGAGGATATGGGCAATCGGAATGTTCCCGATAAGGGCCGGGTGGCCTTCTGCTCTTACAAGTTTGCAAATCTTCTGAAAATGGATCCCGCTTTTATAAAGACCGGCGATGCTGCACAGGACATGATCATCAAGGGCGTCATCGGCGAGGTGGACGGCTGCAAGATCGTCCGCGTGCCTTCTGCCAAACTGCCCAGCGGCTGTGCCTTCCTGATCGCACATAAGATGGCGGCTGTGGCACCGAAGCAGCTGGAGGAATATAAGACCCACAACAATCCCCCCGGCATTTCCGGCTGGCTGGTGGAAGGCCGTGTGATCTACGATTGCTTCGTCCTCAACGAAAAGGCCGATGCCATCTATTATCACGGCGCACAGCCTGTTTTGAGAAATCTGGATGTGACCGCTGCTTCTCAGGATGACGGTACCGTAAAGGTTATGGTGAATCCGGAAGCAGAAACGGGCTGCAGCTGGTACTACAAGCTGGGTGATGCCGCAGAGAATGTGGACTACGAAGAAGACGTATCCGCATGGACCCTGCTGACGCATTCCGGTGCTGCTGTTTCTGTGGGCGAAAATACTGCCATTACGGTGGTTGAGGCCGGCACCGACGGCAAGGCAAAAGCTGTTGGCAGCGTGATTCTGTAATAAAAAGCAGTCACAAAGTGTCCCCGCGGTTTGTTTTGCAAACCACCCCCCTGAAAAGGGGGGACAGGGGACAGGACTGCACGGAAAAGAGGTGCGTATATGGCAAGAATCAAAACCAAACAGGAAAGTGGCGTATATACGATTCGGGAATTTCTGGGCCTCAATGAATGTGCCGACGGCGATACGCAGCTGAGGTTGGGTGAGGCGGCAGAAATGCGGAACTGGATGATAACGCCGCAGCACCATCTCCGAATCCGCCCCGGTTACAGGACGCTGCGGCAGTTTTCGGGCCCTGTTCGGGGACTGTGGCGTGGATTTGTGGCAGGGAATTGGAAAACCGTCTGCGTAGCAGACGGCGGCATTTGGGAGATTTCCGGGCAGCAATTCCGGCGGTTGGGTGACTGCTGGGATGCACCGACTACCATGTTCGGCTTTGGAGGAAACGTGTATTTTCTCAACGGCCATGAATATCTGGTGTGGGACGGCGAAGGCCTTGTGGACACAGTAGAGGGATATGTGCCCCTTGTGGTCACGGCCATGACCCCCGCCGGCGGCGGTGTTCCGGTGGAGAATGTGAACCGACTGACCGGCAGACAGCGGTGCCGGTTCTCTGCCGATGGGACTTCCACGGAATTTCATCTGCCGGTAAAGCCGCTTTTATCTGTGGACAAGGTAGTTGTGGGTACAGAGGAGACTGGGTCCTTTCGTGTCGATCCGGAGCAGGGAATCCTTACCTTCCAAACAGCACCGGAAGCCGGAAACAGCAATGTGGAAGTATGGTATAAGGTTCAGAATTCCCTGCGGCCGGTAGTAGAAGCAATGCGGTTTGCCGAACAATTCAACGGTGCGGCAGACACCAGAGTATTTCTCTACGGTGACGGCTCTGCCAAGGCCATCTACTGCGGCGTGACGGAGGACGGAACACCGTCGGCGGAGTATTTTCCAGATTTGTATGAGGTTCTCATAGGGAGTGAAAATGCGCCCATTACCGGTATGATCAAATATTATGACCGGCTCATGAGCTATAAAGCCGATGGCGGTGCCTTTGCAACCAGATATGAGGTCACAGAGCTGGCAGACGGATCTGTTATTCCCGGCTTCAAGACTGTTTCCATCAATCGGGAGACCGGCAACGAGGCCATGGGGCAGGTACGACTGGTTCAGAATACGCCCCGTACCCTCTGCACAGGGCAGATCTATGATTGGGTCATGGTCAACTATGCCACCCGGGATGAGAGAAATGCCAAATGTATCGGACAGCGGGTGCAGATGACGGCAGAGAAAATGGACATGGAGCGGGTGTTTTGCTTCGATGATGACAGCAGGCAGGAGTATTATATTTTTCTCAATGACCAAGCGGGCACGGTTTTGGTCCACCAATATGGGATCGACGTGTGGTATCAGTATACCGGTCTTCCTGTGGTTTGCGGCATCCGGGAAGAGAACGGGCTATACTTTGGCCTGTCTGACGGCAGGGTAGTGCGGTTCAGCGAGGAATATTCCAATGATGACGGCAGAGGAATCGATGCCTATTATGCCAGCGGTCATATGGCGTTTGATCGGGATTACCGCAAGAAATATTCCGCTGTGACATGGGTGTCCGTCAAACCCACAGCCAATGCACAGCTGCAGGTGGCGGTGCGGTGTGATCGGGAAACAAAAGAACAGGAAAGCACAGTATCGGTCGGCTTGTCTACCTTTCAAAATGCAGATTTTTCCCACTGGAGTTTTCTGACCGGCCGCAGTCCCAAAATCCGGCGGCTGAAGCTCAAAATGAAAAGGTTCGTGTACTATCAACTGATTTTACGCAGTTGCTTCCGGATATCGGATGCTACGGTGCTGGCGGTAGATATTCAGGTGCAGTATGGGGGCCGTGCGAAATAGGAGGATGATATGGAGGATTTGATCACGATGGTGTATTTGACTGCCGGATGCTGTCTTTTGGCGGTCAGTTGTGCCATGGCAGTATTCATCTGGCGATGTCTGCCGGGGCATGGGAGACCCGGTTCTCAGCAGACACAGGAGGAAACAGAGGAAGAAAAAGAAGCCAGACGGCTGGCTGCCGAAGCACAGATGCGGTATGAACAGGGATTTGTGAACCTGATGAACTACGACGGCAGACCAAATAAAAGGAAAGAAGGTGTGCTGTGATGGTAGATCCGGGTTTTAAGCAGGTATATTCCGATTATACCAAAGGTGTTATGTTCAACAGCCAGATCGGCCTTTACGATACGGTGGAGAACAATGAAAACTTCTTCATCGGCAAACAATGGGAGGGCGTGGAGGCCAACGGCAATCCCACGCCCACTTTTAATTTTCTCAAACGGGTGACTCTGTTTCAGGTGGCATCTGTCAGTTCCGACAATATCACCATGCAGGCCACACCTTTCTCCGGGGTATCCCGGTTGGGCAGACAGGAACTGGAACGGGTCGCCGATGTGGTGAACCGGCAGTTTGATATCCTGTTTGAGCGCAACCGGATCGCCTCGCTGACACGGGCATTTATGCGCAATGCCGCCGTGGACGGCGACGGCTGTACCTATACCTATTTTGACCCGGATCTGGAGACCGGACAGGGGCACAAGGGAGATATCGTTACGGAATTGGTGGAAAATACCCGGGTCATTTTCGGAGATCCCTTTGACCGGGAGGTACAGAATCAGCCCTGGGTCATGATCACCCTGAGAAAGCCTGTGGAACAGGTGCGGCGGATGGCAAAAGCCAACGGGTTTGACGAGAGTGTTATCCGCCCCGATGACGAACTTTGCGGCGGCCCTATGGCACGGCTTTCAGACGGGAATGTGACATTGCTGGTGTATCTGAAAAAAGATCCGGAAACGGGACATATCTGGGCCGGCAAATATACCCAGACAGGAGCGGTGGAGGCCTTCCGGGACACGGAACTGAAACGCTATCCGATCACTTGGATGAACTGGGATTATGTGCAGGACTGCTACCACGGTCATGCCCTGATCTCTCAGTTGATTCCCAATCAGGTGTTTGTGAACCAGCTGTTTGCCATGGTCATGCGGAGTCTGCAGACTACGGCTTTCCCGAAAATCATTTACGATAAGACCAGAATTCCCCACTGGGACGGCGGTGTCGGCCGTGCCATCGGTGTCAACGGCGGCGGTGACCTGAGTACCATTGCAAAAATCATGGATCCTGCGTCCGTTTCGCCCCAGATCTCCCAGTTTATTGATGCGGCCATCAATTACACGCAGCGATTTATGGGCACTACGGATGTGGCACTTGGAGATGTCAGACCGGACAATACTTCCGCTATTATCGCCTTGCAGAGAGCCAGCAACGCTCCTTTGGAACTGGTGAAACAGAACATGTATCAGGCAGTAGAGGACCTGGGTCTCATTTATTTGGATATGATGCGGGCCTATTACGGCAAACGGTCGGTGTGCGAGCCCATCGCGGAGAAACAGGCACAGATGCAGCCCTTGTGCATGGAACTGGAAGAAAATACGGTCAGGGGCACCTTTGATTTCTCTTTGTTGGAGGAACTGCCTGTGAGCCTGAAGCTGGATGTGGGTGCTTCGTCCTTCTGGTCGGAGATCACGGCGATCCAGACCTTGGACAATCTGCTTGCCAAAAACAAAATCAGTCTGGATGAGTATCTGGAGCGTATTCCGGAGGGGTATATCGCCCAAAAACAGGAATTGATTGAAAAGATCCGCAGCAGCGGAAGGATGGAGGGTCAAGAATGAGCATCCCCAATTTGAACAAAGATCTGGCAGTCGTTCAAAAACTCAATGATCTGCCAAATTCTACCGACGGCCTGACGGCAGCACAGCTGAAGGCCAAATTTGATGAAGCGGGACTGGAGATCCAGAGCTGGATCAACAACACCCTGATTCCGGCGCTGAAAGCAGCCAATATCCCCTTTGAGGGAAGCGACCAGCTGGCTGCTTCCGATGTGCAGGCAGCCATTACGCTGGTTCACAGTCAGATCCGGGATGCTTCTTCCGGCACCATCGTGGACGGTGCTGTGACCAAAGAAAAACTGGCGGCAGAATTGCTTGGCCGGGTATTCGGCGGCAGAGTGTGGGTCAGTCTGGACAAGCCCACAGAGGCAGAAAATCCGGCTGCGGAATTTCCCGTTGGGCAGTTGTGGCTGCGCCCCGGTGTTACGGTGACCAACGCCGTGACGGATAACTGGACTGCCTCCGCCTGTACGGTTCAGACAGAGGAAAACAAGGTCATCGTCACCGGCAGAGGTGACTACGCACAGGCAACGGCCACATTGAACCTTTCCGGTATCGGTCAGACCGGGGATCGGGTCTATGTGCTGTTCGGTATTTCCGATAAGGACACGGAGATCACGTCCCTGACCGTCAGTCTCAACGATGGAGCGGAAGAATCCACTTCTGCAGCAGTTCATACGGCGTCCCTTGTCGGGGGATCGCTGGCTGTGAAATTCCGGGCAGCATGGCCCAGCTCTTCTCTGGCTGACGGAAGCTTTGCCGTTGATCATCTGACTGTGGTGAATATCGACCAGATCATGCGGCAGACTGCCGACTGCAAAGAGGCTTCCGACTGGGGTGCATATTTACAGAGCCTGATGCCCTTTGTGTCTTACCAATCGCCCAGAGAACTGTACATTCAGACGAAAAACGGCCTTTGGCAGCAGCTTGACCATGAAGTGTTCCCTGTGGAACGGGGCGGAACGGGAGTTTCTTCCGTTGCTTCCGGCGAACTGCTGTATGGCAGCGGCGGCAGCAATCTGGAGAAGCTGGAAGCACCCGAGGCAGAAGGAAGCGTTTTACAGTTTTCAGAAGGCAGACCGCAATGGAACACCCTTGTAGGCATTGGTGCGCTGCAAAAGGCTGCCGGCACTTATACCGGAGATGGTGTAAATGGTCGGACGGTAACGCTTCCCGTGACGCCTGTTTTTGTCATGATCTATCCCTCCAACGGTGGCGATGACCCCTACCAGAACGACCAGGAGGAGCTGTTTCTTTTGCCAAACGGCTATACCAAAACCGGCACAACGGGCTCCGGTTCTTCTTCGTACCGTGTTTATGCGGCTTTGTCCGGCAATACGCTCACCTTTACTTATCAGGCAAAGAGCAGCGTGTCTAATCAGACGACCGGCCTGGGCAACCGCCGCAACGTGAAATACAACTGGATCGCAATTTACTAAGGAGGTGTGTGAATATGGCAACTTTAAGCAAAGCGGATAAGGCCAATCTGACGGCCTCTCAGCAGAAAGAGATCTTGAATCTGAAAAATGAGTATGAAGCCAAGAAAGCGGCAGGGGCAGACGGGGCTACGCTTCAAAAAATTAATGATGCAGCCAACGAGATTCGGGCATCCGCCGGTTACTCCGGCGGAAAGACCGGCAATGACTACACGGTGCTTCCCTCCAATGTATCAGGCGGAAAGAGTGCTGACCAGATCGGTGCGGAAGTGGCGGCCTTTACAGCGAAAAACTATAACCAGGACCGGGGCTGGATCAACGGCTACTCTACGGATATGAACCTTCGAAGTTTGGCCAATGTTGTTCGGCAGCAGATGGATGCAAATTCCAAAGCATGGCATACAGCCACGGAGGAGGAGAAAACATATCTCCACGAGCAGAATGAAAAACTGGCTGCCATGCTGCCGGTGGAAAGCACCTATGATCCTGTTACCGGAAAATGGTCCACATGGGATCCCAATCTGGGATATGGCAGCAACGCACAGCTGACACAGGCCAACATCGCCAACGCCGGGAAAAACTATTTTGGCTATACCGACGAAGAACGGGCAAAGTGGGATGCAGACACCGACCGTTATTACAATTTTGTGGACGTGCTGGCACCTGCCCGGAACACCATCGACGAGAGCAGCGGTTATACCGGCCGCTATGCCCAGTTCGTCAACGGCCCCTACGGTCAGATATTTGGTACGGGAACGCGGGGACGAGCCAACGGTGGCTTGGAGACCTATGTGGATGTGATCGGAGATGGCTTCGGTTCTGAAGGTGTGTTCTATGCGGTTCCCCAATACGATGAAAACGGCAATATCATCAAAACTGCACCGGCATTGAAAAACAACAGTTCCTTATCGGCCTATCAGGCCCAGTTTGCGCCACAGGTGGTAAATGGCGTTATTCAGAGTAATCTGAAGGGTGCTAAGGTGAATCCCATGGACAGATCCTCCGGAAACAACAATATTTCCGGGCAGAGGAGCTACTATGAAAACTACGGTAAAAACTCCGGCCTTCGGATCGGTTCTCAGGGCGGCTTTGGCAGCGTTGGTGGATATTCCGACTACCTGCAGCAGATCTATGCACAGGCTCTTGCGGCACAGTTGAAGGCATTGGAAAGCGGCTATGTGCAGAATATCTCGCAGATAGATGCCGACCGGGATCAAATCGATGCAGCCTATACAGAGCAAAGACGACAGACTTCCGGTCAGGCAGCGCAGGATGCGGCGGCATTCCGGGAGATGGCCAATGCATATGGCCTGAACTCCGGTGCGGTGGGGCAGGCATCCCTGAGTCAGCGGAATCAGCTTCAGAACGATCTGAATCGACTCAACGCAGCACAGGCGGCGGCACAGACAGAATTGCAGCGGCAGCGCCTGCTGTTGGGGCAGCAATATCAGCTGGCTATCGAGCAGGCGGTGGCGGAAAACAACAGCAGTTTGGCCAAGAACCTCTATCAGGAGGCAGTACGGGCAGAGGAGGCTCTGCAGCAGCAGGAACAGTTCTATGCCGATCTGGCGCTGCAGTACAGCAAGGCCATGATGAACTTTGCCAAATCTACCGATGTTAGTGGGGGGACCCGACTGGATGTGATCGAACAGGCGGTGAAAAACGGCTATATCTCCGATGCGCAGGGCATGGCATTGGCAGAACAGCTCGGCTACCTGTAATATAGCAGCTTCCCGCAAAGACCGGGGCAGGGCGAAGGAAAGCACATAGAATCTGCCGGTGCCCGTGGGAGACGGGGCACCGGCGGAAACGGAAAGGCGGAGAAAGGAGTGAGCGGATGCTTTATGCAACCGTAAGACAACGAAAAATTTATGTAAAAAACCCGACAACGGTAATACAAAAGGGCATCGGGGTGGATCAGCTTATCTTGGATATGGATGAGGAATGGAAAGAAATGTCCTCCATTGTATGCGTGTTTACCCTGAAGTACAACCAAACCCAAACCACCACACAGACCGTTACCAAGGAGGATGGTACCACAGAGGAAGTGACCACCACTACGACGGTACCGATGGAGACTGCAAAAGAGATCCTGCACACCTTTGGGCAGCCGGTACAGGTGCCTTGGGAATGCCTGACAGAAACAGGAACCCTGTCTGTGAGCTGTACCGGTTATGACGGGGAAGAAAAGGTCATGACTACGATGCTGCCGGATCACGCATGGACTGTGGTACAGAACGGGCCGATGGAGGGCGATGTGCTGATGGAGCCGACGCCGACGCTTTACGGACAGATTTTGGCGGCAGCCGGTGCAGCCAGTTCGGCAGCAGCCAATGCCAATGCAACAGCCGCGGAACTTCAGCAGGCTCGTGAAAACGGCGAATTTGACGGAAGCAGTCCTACCGTGGCGGTGGGCAGTGTGACCGGCGGAACGGAAGCACAGGTGACCAACTCCGGTACGCCGCAGGCGGCGGTATTCAACTTTGTTCTTCCCCGGGGCCCTCAGGGAGCAAAGGGAGAGCGGGGCAGCCAGGGTTTGACCGGCCCGCAGGGACCCCAGGGCATTCCCGGGACAACTCCGGTTCGGGGGGTGGACTACTGGACACAGGCGGATCGGGCGGTTATTGTTGCGGAAACTTTGGCTGCACTTCCGGTTTACGACGGGGAGGTTAAATAATGCGTGATATTCAAATTCCCATCACCCGAAACGGTACTACTACTTTTTTAACAGCCGGCAAATACTGCCCGTCTGATATCCATGTTGAGGTGGCTGTACCAAGCGAGCAGATCCCTGCATATGAACGATTTGCCACCATTGACGATGCATTGACCGGGGCAAATCCCGGAACGACCGGCAACTATGGCGGATACACAGATGAGGATCATCTGCGGCATATCGTTCTGCTTACGGATATCAGCAGTTCGGCTGTACTCACCCTGTCTGCCGACTGCGTGCTGCACCTGAACGGCCGTGTACTGACCTTTACGGCAGCCGATACACATTTGAATGTAGTTGCGGCAGGCAAAGTCACCATTGACGGAAGTGTTTCGGGCAGCAAGATCACCAAGTCCGTGGCAGGGGGAAACCAAAGGCTGGTTTCTGCAACCGACACACATCTGACCATAAACGGGGGTACATACTCCTTGTCGGTTACAGACGGCACTTTCTGCATTCCCATTAGAACTGAAAGTGCAGCAACGAAACTTGACATGGATGGCTGCACCGTCCTCTCGGAAGGTGTCGGGAATACATTTGCAAAGTGTGCACAGGTCTATGGCACGATCAACATCGGCAACTGCGACTTTACGGCATCTTCTCACAGTAATTCGGCTATTGGCATCCATGCTGTTGTAGGCAGTACCTTGATGATACAAAAATCCAATGTGGATGCGTACACATCTTCCGGTGCGTATGTAAGAGGCGTTGAGGGTTCGGCCGAAGGGTTGGTGGGTTTGACTGATTGTGATATTTCCGTTAAGGCTCCGATGCAAGGCACCGTTGTTTATGGAGTATATACGTCAAATTCCCAACCAAGTACCCTTCATATCACAAACTGCAGAATCGAAGCAGATGGATGTGCTGATGTCGGATCGGACGTGTACGGCGTTTGTGCGGTCGATGTTTCTCCTTTGTGTACGGCAGTTATAACCGGCGGCCATTATAAAGCGGCAAGAGAAGCACTAAGCATTTTCGGAACAGCCTGCATTGACGGCGGTGTGTACGAAGGATGTCAGCATGGCGGCGGTTATCTCTGCGGCAAGGTTAAGGTCAAAAACGCTGCATTCCGCAATATTCCTTACTACGGCAATTATGATTGGAATGGTAATTATTATGGTGCTTGCTATTGCGGTGCTTCTACGGGCAATGCCGATGTTATCTTTGATAACTGCCGGTTTGAAGTGGAGGATGGACATAGTGTCGGCTATATCTTTACAGCGAAATATACAGGCACGACTGTTTATATGAGCAATAGTGCAATCACAGGAAACACCACCTACACGACCATGAGAGCCGATCCGGGCAACATTATTTATGTTGGTGAAAATGTCAGCTATGACACAGCCAGGTCCACCAAGGCAACCATTGACACTACAACTTATGCAAATCAGAGTTTTGCGTGGTAAGGAGGATGAAGGTTTGAGCGATGTGGTGATGGTGGGCGTGTTGTCTTTGGCCGGTACATTGGGAGGGACATTCGGCGGCATTCTGGTCAGCAACAAACTGACCAATTATCGTGTGAGCCAACTGGAAAAGAAGGTCCAGGCCCACAACAATCTGGTGGAACGGACCTACCAGCTGGAAGGAGAACTGGATGTGGTTCATGAACAGATTCGGGTAGTCAACCATCGAATCAACGATCTGGAACACCAAGGAGGAAAGCGAAATGAGTGAGAAAACAAAAAAATGGCTCAGGGCTGCAGGCATCCGGGCGATGAAAACTGTGGCGCAGACTGCCGCGGCAACTGTCGGTACGGCGGCTCTGCTGACTGAAGTGGACTGGCTTATGGTTGGTTCGGCGGCGGTGCTGGCAGGTGTGCTGTCGCTGCTGACCAGCGTGGCAGGTTTGCCGGAGGTGCAGGGATGACCCAACGGGTCATCCCCTGTCATCCCGGGAATTATGGCGGAGTAAGGGAACAGACCCGTTATCTGGTCATACATTACACCGCCGGGGACGGAGATACCGCCCGGGAAAATGGACTGTTTTTTTCAAGGGCACCGGCAGGTGCTTCCGCCCATTGGTTCGTGGATGAAAATGAAGCGGTGCAGTCTGTGCCGGAGGACCGGATCGCATGGCACTGCGGAGCGGATACCTATGTGCATGAAGATTGCCGCAACCGGAACTCTGTGGCGGTGGAACTGTGCAGCCGCAAAGAAAAGCAGGGAAATTATGAGATTCCGTACCGTACATTGAAAAATGGAGCGCAATTGGTGCGGCAGCTCATGAAGCGGTATAAAATCCCGGCAGAGAATGTTTTGCGGCACTATGATGTAACGGGAAAACAATGCCCGGCTCCCTTGGTGGAAGCCGGGAAATGGAGAGATTTTCTGGAGGAGCTTATGCGATATGAGACGCTGCAGGATCTGCCGCTGTGGGGCAGACAGACGGTGGAGAAACTGACGAAGAGGGGATTTTTGCAGGGAGATGGTGAGAGTCTGGATCTGAGTCGGGATATGCTTCGGCTGCTGGTGATATTGGATCGGGCAGGTGCATTTGAAGCCATGCCCGATATAATACAAAAAAATCAGCCAATCCAAGAGTAATACGCCAAGGGTGATGGTCGCTGCGGTGTGCCACAAGGGGAATTTGTCCCCCTGCGTTGGCACTCGCGGCGGCCATGGCTTCTTCCAGCCGCAGCCGTTGGGTGCGGCGTACCTCTACAAATAAACCCGGTAGGGTTCGGCGATCCAGTTCTCCGTGGCTGCACCCAACGGCGGTGAAGCCGGCTTCCCGGCAAAGGGCAGCCAATTCCCGGTGTCCGCGGGTGTTTTTTTCACGACTTTTAATGGACATCACACTCCCTCCTTTCTCCGGAGCTGTTCTTTGAGGAAGGCCACCGTTTCGTCCCATGCTCGAACAAACAGCACCCGGAACAGGTCGCATTTATAGGTATCGGCAGAGCGGCATTGCGCTGCTCTGGGGCAAAGGCGGCAGGGATCTGCCATGGGTTTTGGTGTGTTCATAAAGTACCTCCTTGGTCATATACAGGTTCTTGGGTCACAATAGGGGCGCAGAGCAAAGCAGACAAATGGTGCATATCCTGCGCCTGCAGACAAGCGTGGCAAATGGTTCGCTCCTGCAGCTCCAAAGCCTCGGAAACAGAACGAAAACACAGGCTGCAGTACAGAGGCGGTGGGGGAGTCTCCCGGGGGAGCAGCTCCGGCTCTGAAATGTATTTCATCGTTCATCCTCCCATTTCTGCAAAAGATCGGTGATTTGCCGTCGGATAAATGGTGCGGGACAGCGTCCTGAAAGAACCATGGAAATATAGGAGGGGGAATAACCCAGTGCATGGGCAAGATCCCGTTGGGTACGGCGGAGCTTCATCAGCTTGGCACGGACGGTGATGGCATAGGAATATTTGGGCATAAGACTGCTCCTTTCTCTTGTGTACAATTAGTTGGACGTGATCTGTGATAGGATTTTGACAGAAACACCGACAGGATTCGTCGGGGTTCGACAAAAAAGTTGTTGATATTACTAAACTCTTGTGGTATGCTGAAGTGGAAAAAGGATATAATCTATTTTGTTAGGCCGCGATAATGTTTATAAATATCAACAACTTGCCCCTAGTATAGCTGATATTTCTAAACTTGTCAACACCTTGTGTTTATATCCTTAAACAAACCAAAAGGAGAAGGTGCTGTCAGGATGTTTTATGACATTTTTTGTGCCTTGTGTGCCCGGGATAACTTGACCCCCGGCGGTGCTGCCGGCAGAATCGGCTTCAACCGCGCCAGCGTGACCGTCTGGAAAAACAACGGGACTGCCCCCAAACAGGAATTGCTGGTGAAGATCGCTGATTTTTTTCAGGTGTCTACGGATTATCTGTTGGGCCTGGAAAAAGAAAAAACGTCCACGGGAGGTGGACGGCAATGGAGCGACGAGGAACTGAAGTTTGCGCTGTTTGGTGACTGCGAAAATGTGACCGATGAAGATCTGGCGGATGTACGCCGCTATGCCGAATTTGTTCGGGAAAGGAAAAAGAGACTGGGATGAAACGGCTGGAAGAACTCTACCGCTATGCCAAAGAGGAGAATATTGTGGTGGATTACTTCCCGCTGGAAAACAGACAGGCTTTGTCTCTGATGGATGAGCAGGGGCAATGCTATGTGGCGGTTGATCCAACAAAACTTGCCGGTGAAGCCGATGAGCGTGCCAAGCTGGCTCACGAACTGGGTCACTGTGCCACAGGTGCTTTTTACAACCGATATTCGGCGTTTGATGACAGGCAGCGGCAGGAGAACAGGGCCGACAAATGGGCCATCTGCCAGATTGTTACAGAAGAGGAACTGGATGATGCTGTGGCACAGGGACGGGTTACTGTGTGGGAGTTGGCAGAGTATTTCGGTGTGCCGGAGAGCATGATGAAAAAAGCTGTCTGCTGGTATACCTACGGCAATTTGGCAGCAGAACAGTATTTTTAATAAAAAAAGCCCCCCTGTTCGGTGAACAGGGGGGTGGTGTGCATTTTTATGCTTCCGTCAATTCGTCATCTTCCAGAGAGTCAAAGCCGGTATTGGCTTCCTGAAAGGTAACTTCCAGATCAGAAAGAGTCTCCTGCAGTCGGCGGAGATTGGTCTGCAGATCTTCGGAAAGTACCTGAAGCTCCTGACCGGACTGCTCATATCGGGCAGAGACGGCAGAAATCAGATCGTCCAGCCGTTGCCGCAGCCGTGCCGCACGCTCAGAAGCCAGCCGTTCGGCTGCTTCCGCTCTGCGATAGGCTTCCAGTTCCATGGTGGAGTAATCCGGAGCTTCCTCCTGAGGCTGCTGTTCACCGATCCTGGTCAGAGCTTCCGACAGGGAGTCCTCCGCCACAGAAAGGGCGGTTTCCGTCTCTGCGAGTTTTTGCTGCAGAGCCTCTGCGGCGGCAGTTTTCTCTTCCAGCTTCAAAGCAGTTTGTGACAGCTGGGCGGACAGAGAATCCCTTTCTTCCCGGAGTTTTTTTGCAGTCTGGTGGTGTTCCAGACAGAGTGTCTCAATGTAGTTGGTCACATCGGAGCGGTTAAAGCCACCCATAGAAGAGCGAAACTTGGTAAAATCAGCCATAAATACAGCCTCCCCAACGAAATTGCACGTTTTCTTGATGATAGCATAAAAAACCGGGAAACGCAAGCTGTGACATTTTTCTCTTTACAAAATCAGGAAGGTTTGTTATAATCAACGAGTTAAAATGGACAAGCACCCGTAGCTCAGCTGGATAGAGTGACAGACTCCGACTCTGTAGGTCGCACGTTCGAATCGTGTCGGGTGTACCACGTCGTCGCGGACTTCGTATTGTTCGCGACGGCGTTTTTTATTCAAACGCCGTCGCTCATTCCCTTCGTCGCTCCTTATTTCCAAATCGAACCCGCTTCGCTGGGCTTCGATTTGGTGTTTGGGTGCGGCATCTAAAGTGTAGTGGCATCACAAAAGAACAGACACCTTTTGGTGTCTGTTCTTTTTATTATCTGGATTTCAATATGATGATCAAAGCATTTTTACATTGGCTGTAATTTCACTGAGAGCTTCTGCCGCATCCATGGCATAGTCATCCCGATGGCTCAGGTCACCAAGGGTCACCATGCCAATCAACCGCCTGCCGTCTACTACCGGCAGCCGCCGCACCTGTTCTTTGGCCATGCGGTCTGCGGCCTGGGTGAGACTGGCGGTGGGCAAAACTGTGGCGACCCGGTCCGTCATGACTCTGGAAACAGGGGTTTGTTCGGCAGATCGCTCCAGGGCTATGCATCGCACCACCATATCCCGGTCGGTGATAATGCCGCAGAGACTGCCGTCCACAGCCCGTACAGGCAGAGCGCCGATATTATGCCGAGCCATAAGTCTGGCGGCGACTGCCACACTTTCTTCCGGGGAGATGCTGATCACATGAGAATTCATACACTCTCGTACTTTCATGCGTTTACCATCCTTTCTCAATGGGTTTTTTATAGTTTTCCCCACAGGAATACGGTTCAAACCCATAAGGAGGGTATGAGGGGAGAAAAATTGGTCGATACTGAGGAAAAGAGAAACAAGGCAGGGAAACCTGCGGAGAAACGGCAAAAAACTTGCCAAAATTACAAAATAATTATGAGATACCTATTGTCATTACGACGAGAAAGGTATATAATGACTTAGTTACGATTAAAATTGGTGGACTGCCGGTTTTTTCGACTAATTCCTTTAGAATGAGGATGTTATATGGCAAACTCTAATCATACAACTCCTGTGGAGGATTTGAAATCCCCTGTGGCGGCATTGATCGCAAAAGCCAGAAAAGATGGCTCCATTCAGGCCAGTGAACTGAATGCCGAGCTGGAAAAATTGGATCTGTCGGTGGATCGGATCGAGCAGATCTATGATACGTTTGAGGCGATGGGTATCCAAATCGTGGGTGCTGAACTGGATCTGGAGATGGACAGCCCCATGGAAATCGAACTGGATATATCGGGAGATGAGGAAGAATCTCTGGTAGATCCCGTGGAACTGGCAGCCGAGTACAATCTGGATGATCCGGTGCGGATGTACCTGAAAGAGATCGGTCAGGTGAAGCTGCTGTCTGCCGAGGAAGAAATCGAATTGGCACAGAAGGTTTCCGAAGGGGACAAGGCTGCCAAGGACAAGCTCACAGAGGCCAATCTCCGCTTGGTGGTTTCCATTGCAAAGAAGTATTCCGGCCGTGGCCTGCACATTCTGGATTTGATTCAGGAAGGCAACACGGGCTTGATCCGCGCGGTGGACAAGTTTGACTATACAAAGGGGAACAAGTTCTCTACATATGCTACTTGGTGGATTCGGCAGGCTATCACCCGTGCGATCGCCGATCAGGCCCGTACCATCCGGGTACCGGTGCATATGGTGGAAGTCATTAACAAAGCCACCCGCTGCAACCGCAAATTGGTGCAGGAGCTGGGCAGAGAGCCTACGATGGAAGAGATCGCAGCGGAACTGAATCTGCCGATTGAAAAGATCATCGAAGCAAACCGTACGGCGGCAGATACCCTTTCTCTGGACACCCCTGTGGGTGATGAAGAAGATACCACCATCGGTTCCTTTGTGGAGGATGATAATACTCTCGGTCCTGCAGATGCCACGTCCAACACCCTTTTGGCGGAAGCGCTCAGCGAGATTCTCGGCACTCTTACAGAGCGGGAAGCCGATGTGCTGCGGATGCGTTTTGGTATGTATGACGGACGGACTCACACTCTGGAAGAGGTAGGGCAGATCTTCGGCGTCACCCGGGAACGGATTCGCCAAATCGAGAACAAGGCCATTCGCAAACTGCGCCATCCCTCCCGTGCCAAGAAGATCAAGGATTTCTATTGCTGATAAAAAAGAGACTGCGAAAGCAGTCTCTTTTTGCATGTGTTTAACAGAACGATAAACCCTGATCTACTTCCCCAGAAGCCGATCCAGGGGCATTCTCTTCTGCAGGGCATCCATGGCGCTGACGGTATCTCGCAGGAGATGATCCCACTCCCGGGCGGTCATGTGTCCGTCCATGCCGGTGGTGAGGTAGGTGCATTCCGGCAGGCGAGAGCTGCCAAGCTGCCGGGCAAAGGCCCGATCAACGCGCAAAGCAAGGGCATAA
>JAZRTT010000022.1:0-39265 GCA_045652125.1 Candidatus Avilachnospira sp.
GGTAAATTTTATAAACAAATGATTATCTGCTTACGCGATCTAATATAACATCAATGCAGCCTTTAGTCGAGGGTTAATGCGACAAAAGAGTCGGATGAGAGATGAATATAGAAAAAGTTGGCAAAACAGAATGCCTTAAGCTGTTTTGCGAACTTTTTGTGGTCCGAGTGACAGGGTTCGAACCTGCGGCCTGATGGTCCCAAACCACCCGCGCTACCAACTGCGCCACACCCGGAAATAGATATGAGATTTTATTTTGAAGTAGCAAATATGTGGTATGAACCACTTTTGAGGGGATTTTGCGAGAGCGGGAAAATCGAGTTTTCCTTAGAGTATCAAGGGTTTCAGCGGTTGCCGAAAAATCGAGCGGATAGCGCCTTATGAAGTCCCAAAGCAGGCGCGCTACCAACTGCGCTACACCCGGTTATGAAGTTAAAATATGAATTTCGCCGATGCTTACAACCACCAGCGCTGAAACCTGAAATATAACGGTTTGCATTGGCAGCCGGCACACTCATGTCATTATATCTGATTATCCAAAGAAATGCAAGAGAAAAAGGCTTTACCACGGTGTAGATATTTGCTATAATCACAGAAAAATGCAATGCGAGGAATAACCCATGAGAATGAGAAAGAAAACAAATCTGGTTCCCAGAATGGAAGCATGCTCCGAATATTGGATTCAGTCGCCGGAAACATACAAAGGCCGTTGGCGTGAACTGATGCCCAATTGCCGGCAGCTTCATGTTGAAGTGGGCTGCGGTAAAGGCGGCTTCACGGCGAAAACGGCGGCTGCAAACCCGGATATTTTGCTGATTGCCGTGGAGATCTGCAAAGATGCAATGGTAGTTGCCATGGAAAAGGCAAAAGCAAACGGCCTCAAAAACGTATTCTTTATTGCTATGGATGTGGCGAAGATCGAGGAGTGCTTTGCAGAAAGTGAGGTCGATCTTCTTTACATCAATTTCTGTGATCCATGGCCCAGAAAAAAGAATGCCAAACGCCGCTTGACATTCCGCAGCTTTTTGGACAGATACCGTCGGGTGATCAAAATTGGGGGAGAAATTCACTTCAAGACTGACAATGCTCCGTTGTTTGAATTCTCTTTGGAGGAATTTGCCCTTTGCGATCTGGAGCTTCGGAATGTGACCCGTGATCTTCACGAAAACGGTCCCGTCGGCATTATGACGGACTACGAGGAGAAGTTCTGTGCTTTGGGTACACCAATTAACCGGTGTGAGTGCATTGTCCGCAGCAAACCCACCCCCATAAAAGAGGATATAGAATAACAGAAAAAGAGAGCGTTTTCGCTCTCTTTTCTTTTTACAGCGATGCAATGATCGCCTCAGCACAAACCATACCGTCTACGGCGGCAGACATAATACCGCCCGCATATCCGGCGCCCTCGCCGCATGGATACAGTCCTCTTAACGCTGACTGCTTGGTTTCGTCCCGCAGGATCCGAACAGGGGATGAACTTCTGGTCTCCGGGGCAGTAAGGATTGCTTCCGGGTCTGCAAATCCGTGCATCTGCTGCTCCAATTGAGGGAGCGCTTTTTCCAGGACATCGGTAATACGGGGAGGCAAAACATCATGGAGATCACACAAGGTCACACCGGGGCGATATGTGGGGGTAACATGCCCCAATTTTCGGCTGGCTTGATGGGAAAGAAAATCGCCGACCAACTGACAGGGGGCATTGTAATTACTGCCTCCTGCAGAAAAAGCTTTTTCCTCCAGCTGCTGCTGCCATATCATTCCTCCCAAAACAGACTTATCGGGGAAATCATTGGGATGGAGAGTGACCAACAGGGCGGCATTGGCATTTTCTCCATCTCTGGATGCGTTGCTCATGCCGTTGGTCACGACCCGACCTTCTTCAGAAGCGGCAGCTACTACGTAACCGCCCGGGCACATACAAAATGTATAGGCGGAAGTGCCGTCCGGCAGTTTTACATTGAGCTTATAATTGGCAGCCGGCAGGTTGGGGCAATCGGAAAAGCTGCCGTATTGGCTCCCGTTGATCGTGGACTGTTTGTGTTCAATGCGCACGCCCATGGAAAAGGGCTTCGGTTCCATTGGGATATTCTGTTCCAGCAGGGTACGAAACGTGTCGCGGGCGCTGTGTCCAATGGCCAGAATGGCGTGAGAGCAGGGCAAAAGGGATTCTGCTCCGTCTTTTGAGATCCAAAGACCGGTCAGGAGATCGTCTTGCTTCTGAAGCCGGAGCATTTGTGTACCAAAATGGACCTCGCCGCCCAGCTCTATGATTTTTTTTCGAATGTTCTGCACGACTGTCAAAAGAACATCCGTACCCACATGGGGTTTTGCATCAAAAAGAATTTCACCGTGGGCACCGGCATCAGCCAGTTGCTCCAAAACCCATCGGCACCGTTCATTCTTTACGCCGGTGTTCAGTTTCCCGTCGGAGAATGTTCCTGCACCACCTTCTCCGAATTGAACATTGCATTGGGGGTCCAACCGGCCGGTACTCCAGAATTTCAGTACCTTTTGCTGCCGGGTCTGTGCGTCCTGCCCCCGTTCCAATACTATGGGCTTCAGCCCTGCTTTTGCCAGAACAAGAGCAGCGAACATACCGGCGGGGCCAAAACCTACGACCACCGGACGCTGCTGCGGTGTGGATGCAGGAAGGGGAAGGGTATAGGTCACGTCCTTTGCTGCCGAAATTTTAGGATCGTGCAGGCGGTTCAGCAGTTTGGATTCCTGTTCTTCGGTTTCAACATCTACGGTATAAATGATGCGGATATCATTCTTTTTTCGGGCATCCACAGATTTTTTTCGGATATGCAGCCGGACAATCTCCTGTTCCCGAATACGAAGATGCTTGGCTGCCAACCGGACAAGTTGGTTTAAGTTTTCGTTTGGATGCAAAGATAGATCTCGGATTCGTATCATATCAGTCTCCCGGATTTCCCAATTTTCCGGCCAATCTGCCGGAACTCCATGCCCACTGCAGATTATAGCCGCCGCAGTCGCCATCGATATCAAGCACTTCTCCCGTTACAAATAGACCGGGGTTGATACGGCTTTCCAATGTATCCGGCCGGAATTCGGATGTCAGAGCACCGCCTGCTGTAACTTGAGCCTGCTCCAGTCCCATCAGACCGGTAACGGTCATAGAAAAGAATTTCGCGGTTTTCACGATCTTGGAAAGGTCATCGGAGCTGTATTCCTGAATCTTTTCCGGAACAGAGATATCGCTGCGGCGCAGAACTATTTTGCCAAGTCGGTTGTGAAGGATTCCGGTGAGCAGTTCTTCCCCGGGCAGATGAGGAAAATCCTTTTGCCGCTGGGTAAGCATTTGACAGAGTATCTCTTCCGACCAGTATTGCAGAAGGTCCAGAAGTAAAACTTGATCTGCTGCGGAAGTTACCTGCCGGGACAGTTCAAAAATCGCAGGTCCGCTGATCCCGAAATCGGTAAATTGCACCTCACCGGTATTAACGGCAACCATTTGACCGTCTTGCTTCAGGGTGATGCGGGCATCAGCCCGGACGCCCTTAAGACCTCTGGTGATTGCGGGATTGGTTTTGATTTGGACCAGACCGGGGTGCAAAGGTGTGATGCTGTGGCCAAGAGATCTCAGCAACTTGTACCCCCAGTCGGTGCCGCCCAGTTTGCTGCCGGCAGCACCGCCGCAGGCTAAAATCACCTTGTCAGCGTAAAAGGCTTCATCTGCTGTTTTCGCTTGATAGCCCCTTGCTTTTTTCCCCAAAGACAGCACTTCACAGCCACAATGAACGTCCACACCCCGCTGCTGCAGTGCAAAACGCAGAACGTCCACAACGCTGTTGGCCTGATCGGAAAAAGGATAGACCTTTCCGCAGGGGTGCTCTGTGACGGTTAAAAGGCCAAGACTGCGAAAGAAGTTCAGCGTGTCATCTACGGAGAAAAAGGACAGAGCTTTGGCGGTAAAGTCCGGATTTTCTCCGTGGTAATGGGATGGGTCCGCGTAAATGTTGGAGAGATTGCAGCGGCCGTTTCCGGTCGCCAAAAGTTTTCTCCCAACACGGGCCTGCCGTTCCAACAATGTTACATGGTTGCGGGGATCTTCAGCAGCAGTGAGTGCGGCCATCATACCGCTGGAACCGCCGCCAATGACCAGCACTTTCATAGACAACCTCCAACCAATAATTTCTTCTCCATTATAGTACAAAAAAATATGTTTCTCAATCCCTGACTTTTTCTCTTTTATTTGTCAAACCCTTATTGCGAAATTACATCATATGGTTTATAATAATTATTCAAAACAATCCGATTGAGAGGATGATGACCATGGCAGATGAAATCAAGGCAGCTGAATCACAAAACTTTATTCATGCGTTTATTACGGAGGATCTTGCTCCCGGCGGGCAGTATGAGGGTATGACTGTCCATACTCGGTTTCCCCCGGAACCAAACGGTTATTTGCACATTGGTCACTGCAAAGCGCTGTGCATTGATTTTGGCACAGCGGAGAAATTCGGTGGAAAGTGCAATTTGCGTATGGATGACACGAATCCATCCAAAGAAGATGTGGAGTATGTGGAAGCCATTAAGGAAGACATTCACTGGTTGGGATTCGACTGGGATGATCGCTTTTACTATGCTTCAGAGTATTTTGAAAAAATGTATGAGTGTGCCGAAGAACTGATTCGGAAGGGGCTGGCCTATGTCTGCCAACTGACTCCCGAGCAGATGCGGGAATACCGCGGCGATCTTAAAACACCGGCAAAATCTCCTTACCGGGATCGGCCTGTTGAAGAGTCGCTGGACTTATTCCGCAGGATGCGGGCCGGTGAATTCCCCGATGGTGCCATGACACTTCGCGCAAAAATTGATCTGGCTTCCGGCAACTTCAATATGCGGGATCCGGCGCTGTATCGGATCAACCACCAATCTCATCATCGCACCGGTAACACATGGTGTATCTACCCCATGTATGATTTTGCTCATCCCATTGAGGATGCCATGGAGCACATTACGCACTCTTTGTGTTCTCTGGAGTTTGAGGCTCACCGGCCTTTGTATAATTGGGTGGTGGACAACTGCTCTTTGCCTGCCAAGCCCCGTCAGATCGAGTTTGCACGTCTTGGCATCAACTACACAGTCATGAGCAAGCGGAAGCTGCGCCAACTGGTAGAAGAGAATAGAGTTTCCGGTTGGGATGATCCCAGGATGCCCACCCTTTGCGGACTTCGCCGCAGAGGTTATACGCCGCAGTCTATCCGCAATTTCTGTGAACGGATCGGCGTTGCCAAAGCTGCTTCCACGGTGGAATATGCATTTTTGGAGCATTGTCTGCGGGAAGATCTCAATGAGACGGCTGCCCGCGTTATGGCAGTCCTGAGACCTTTGAAGCTGACGATTACCAACTATCCCGAGGATAAGAGTGAGACTTTCCGAGTAGAAAACAACCCCAACCGTCCGGAGGACGGGGAGCGTGAAGTCAGCTTCTCCAGAAATTTGTGGATCGAAGCCGATGACTTTCTTGCGGAACCCGTACCCAAGTATAAGCGGCTGTTCCCCGATGGTCCCGAATGTCGCCTGAAGGGTGCTTACCTGATTCGCTGTACCGGATATAAGACCGATGAAAATGGAAATATTTCGGAGGTTTTGGCAGAATACGATCCGGAAAGTGCCGGCGGAAATCCTGCTGATGGCCGCAAGGTCAAAGGAGCAACCATTCATTGGGTAGATGCAGCTACTTCGCTGGATGCAGAAGTTCGTCTGTATGATAACCTGTTTTCCGATGCGGCACCCGATGCCGCAGATAAGAACTTTCTGGACTGCCTGAATCCGGATTCTCTTGAAATTCTTCAGGGCTGTAAGGTGGAAGCCGCTCTGTGTAAAGCAGCACCTTCAGATCGCTTCCAGTTTATGCGTACCGGCTACTTCTGCGCAGACAGTCAGGATTCCAAGCCCGGGCATCTGGTATTCAACCGTGCTGTATCGCTGAAAGACAGTTTTAAATTCTAACGATTGCCGAAAAGATCGATTGACCGCCCACCGATTGAAAAGTTGTTTCAATTGGAAGAAATTTTATGGAATTATGGGTTTGCCCGCTTGATTTGAGCTTGTTTTTGTGGCCGGTATGGCCGAAAGACCTGCCTGAGAATATTCGAAATACAGCAAGGGCTTTTCTGATATTCCGGAACATTGTGAGTCTGAAAACCTCCTGTGTCGGAATTCCGTCACAGGAGGTTTTTGCGGCTGGAATTGGTTATAATTACAGAAATATGCGGTCTGCGAAAAAGAATGGATCAGCGATAAACGGCTAAGGGGATCATTAAACGGTCGGTCTTTATTTGCAGACCGATACCATGTTAAAAAAGAGAAAGAAGGGGTGCAATATGGCACTGAGAGAGTGTTCCAAAGCGACAAAGCGGGCGGGCTATTTTACTTATCTTGCTATGTCATCGGTTTTTAGCCTGCCGCCGCTGCTGTTTGCCACGTTTCATAAAATGTACGGAGTCTCTTACACCTTGCTGGGTACTTTGGTGTTGATCAACTTCTGTGCGCAATTGACCGTAGATTTGATCTATTCATTTTTTTCGAAATATTTTAATCTGCACCGAATGATCCGCATCATGCCTTTGATCACATCCACAGGCTTGTGTATATATGCTCTGGTTCCCATGCTGTTTCCTCAATATGCCTATGCGGGGCTTGTAACAGGAACGGTCGTATTTTCTATTGCGGCTGGATTGGGGGAAGTGCTGATCAGCCCCATGATTGCGGCGCTGCCTTCCGACCATCCGGAAAGGGACATGAGTACCCTGCATTCTCTGTATGCCTACGGCTTTGTTACTGTTGTAGTGATCAGCACACTGTTTCTCCGATTTTTCGGCAGCAAACAATGGATGTATCTGACCTTTTTCTGGGCGACGCTTCCCATCGCTGCATCGATACTGCTTCAAAAAACTGTTCTTCCGGAAATGAATGTAAAACACGGCGAAGAAACAGGGGAAAAGACCGGATACAGGAGAAAAACCATCCTGCTGTGTATGATGTGTATTTTCTTAGGTGCAGCGGCGGAAAATACCATGTCCAATTGGATCTCTGTGTATATGGAAAAGGCATTGTCTCTTCCCAAAGTGTGGGGAGATCTTCTGGGAATGACCACCTTTGCTGTCTTGTTGGGGCTTACCAGAACGGTTTACGCCAAATATGGCAGCAATATTTTTAGAGTGTTGCTTCTTGGCATGTCGAGTTCTGTTATCTGCTATCTGACCATTGTGTTTTCCGGAAATGCAGTCGTGTCTGTAGTGGCCTGTGCATTGGTTGGATTGTGTACTTCTATGCTATGGCCGGGTACGCTGATTCTGATGGAAGAAAAGCTTCCCCATGCAGGTGTTGCGGCGTATGCATTGATGGCTGCCGGCGGTGACTGTGGATCATCGGTTGCACCTCAGTTAATGGGCGGTATTGTGGATGCTGTCACAGCCAGTCCATGGTCGGTGAAAGCAGGACAGATGCTTTCTCTATCGGCCGAACAGGTCGGTATGAAGGTCGGTATGCTGGTATCTGCTGTATTCCCGCTGCTTGGTGTTCTGGTGCTGCTTTACATGAGAAAGTTTTTTAAGAAATCTGTTTGAAAACGCTGTCTCCTGCCGATTTTTTGGGCAGCAAACAGGAATGAAACGAAAACTTCTTGTTTTTTGAAAATTTCTCTTTCAAAAATAGATAATCTATTATAAAATAGAAAATGAACAGCGAATTCAGATGGGAGAGTGTTTGACATGAACCAACCAAAATATAAGCGTGTTTTGCTTAAGATCAGCGGAGAGGCTCTGGCAGGCACGCAGCACCGCGGCCTGGACTTTGAAGTGATTGGCAGCGTATGTGATGTAGTAAAAAAATGCGTGTCTCTTGGGGTTCAGGTGGGCATTGTCGTAGGCGGCGGTAATTTCTGGCGCGGTCTGAAAGACGGCGGAGACCGGATGGAGCGCACCCGCGCTGACCATATGGGAATGCTGGCAACCGTCATCAATGCGCTGGCAGTTGCCGACTGCCTGGAACAACGGGGCGTTGAAGTTCGCGTACAGACAGCAATTGCCATGAATGCCATTGCAGAACCCTATATTCGCAGCAGAGCCATTCGCCATCTGGAAAAAGGTCGTGTGGTTATCTTCGGCTGCGGTACCGGCAACCCGTTCTTTTCTACCGACACAGGAGCGGTGCTTCGTGCAGCCGAGATTGAGGCAGATGCCATCTTGCTTGCAAAGAATATTGATGGCGTATACAGCGCCGATCCTCAAAAAGATCCCAACGCCGTAAAATATGAGTTTATTACATATGATGATATTCTGGCTAAGCATCTTGCAGTTATGGATACCACGGCCACTTCCTTGTCTATGGACAATCATATTCCGGTGCTGGTTTTTGCACTCAAAGACCCTGAAAATATTCTGCGAGTCGTCATGGGCGAGCAGATCGGAACACTTGTAAAGGAGGCTTTTTAATTATGGATTTTAAGGAATTTAACCGAAAAATGGATAAGACTCTGGAGGTTTTGTCCAGCGAATTCAGAGCAGTCCGTGCCGGTCGTGCCAATGCACAGGTTTTGGATCGAATCAGCGTGGAATATTATGGTTCGGATTCTCCCATTGGCCAGGTGGCCAGTATTTCTTCTCCCGATGCAAGAACTTTGGTTATTCAACCCTGGGATGCTTCTTTGCTGAAGAGCATAGAAAAGGCCATACAATTGTCCGATTTGGGTATCAATCCCCAGAATGACGGCCGTGTTATTCGGCTGGTGTTTCCCCAATTGACAGAGGAACGCAGAAAAGACCTGACCAAGCAGGTAAAGAAATATGCCGAAGAAGCCAAGGTCGCAATCCGTAATGTTCGCCGCGACGCGATGGATACCATTAAGAAGGCGCAAAAGAAGAACGAGATTACAGAAGATGATCAGAAGAAAGCAGAGAAGGATATGCAGGATATTACCGATAAATATATCAAAAAGGTAGATGACCTGTGCGCCGCAAAGGAAAAGGAACTGATGGAGATCTGATTTTAGCTTCTCCATTTCGGGAGTGCCGTATGGTTTGCGGCACTCCCATACGTCTATTTTTGAGGTTCAATCATGAAACTGTTTAAAAAGAAATATTCTGCCAATGAAGTGCCGCCCCAGCGTGCAGTGCCATCCCATGTTGCTATCATCATGGATGGGAATGGCCGTTGGGCCACATCCCGCGGTCTGCCCAGAACAGCCGGTCATAGTGTAGGCAGTGAGACGTTTCGAAATATTGCTACTTATTGCAGAGATATTGGTATGAAATATCTGACTGTTTATGCTTTCTCTACGGAGAACTGGAAGCGCTCCGAAGAGGAAGTCAGCGCGATTATGAGTTTGCTGAAGAAATACCTGTTTGAAGCCCTGGAGAAAATGGAGAAGGATCGGATTCGTCTCCGCTTTTTTGGCGATCTGAGCAGATTATCACCGGAACTGCAGGAGTTGGTGCGTCATAGTGAAGAAATCTCTCAACGGTATGATGGATTTCAGGCAAATATTTGTCTGAACTACGGTGGCCGGGATGAAATTGTTCGGGCTGCACGGGAGTTTGCCTGTCAGTGCACACGGGGAGAATGTGACCCACAGGATCTGACAGAGGCGGATTTTGGGAATTTGCTGTATTCTTCCGGTGTGCCGGATCCGGAGCTGGTGATTCGCCCCGGTGGGGAAGCAAGAATTTCGAATTTTCTGTTATGGCAATCCGCCTATGCGGAATACTATTTTACAGATGTGCTTTGGCCGGACTTCAATCCGGAAGAAATGGAGCGTGCGATTGCGGCATTCAACAGCCGCAGCCGTCGATTTGGAGGCGTGTAGATTGAGAACACGGATTTTGGTGGCATCCATCGGTTTACCCGTGCTGCTGTTGGTGCTTTTGGTATTGCCGCCGGTATATACGGCTGTGCTGATCGCAGCAATATCAGTCATTGCAGTTTATGAATTGCTATACAGAACAGGTCTTGTTCGCAACATTTACCTTATGGCTGCTTCGGCGGTGATGGCACTGGTGATTTGCTTGTGGAGTTACGGCGGCTGTCCGTGGAAATGGGGAGCCGTGTGCCTGTGGCTCTACTTTATGAGTTTGTTTGTCATTCTGATCGCGTCCCATGGAAGGCTGCCCATAGGGCAGTTATGCATATCTGCCTTCAGCGGTATCGTGATTCCACTTTTCTTGTCATCTCTTACCCGCGTACTTCTGATGGATTACGGTAGGTTTTACATACTCATTCCGCTGATTCTTTCTTTTTCCGCTGACAGCGGTGCCTATTTTGTAGGGGTAGCCATCGGAAAACATAAAATGGCACCCAATATCAGCCCAAAGAAGTCTTGGGAGGGCGCAGTTGGCGGTGTACTCAGTGCTATGGTATGTATGTTCCTGTACTGCCTGATTCTAAATTTGGCTTTTCACTTTAACGTCCGATATGGATTTGCACTATTTTACGGTCTGATGGGCGCTGTGACCGGTATTCTTGGCGATTTGGCTTACTCTGTGATCAAGCGGCAAACCGGGATCAAGGATTACGGCAATTTGCTGCCCGGACATGGCGGCGTATTGGATCGGTTTGACAGCATGAGCCTGGTGGCACCTCTATCGGAGTGTTTGCTTCTGCTGATGCCCATTATTGTGAAATGAGGAAATTATGACAAAAAGTATTGCGATTCTGGGCTCTACCGGCTCTATTGGCCGTCAGACCTTGTCTGTTGCAGACGGGCTTGGTCTTGATGTTGCAGTTCTGACTTGCGGAAGCAATCTTGAACTGATAACGGCACAATGTTTGAAATACAGGCCACAGTTGGCGGTCATGGCAACGCAGGAACTGGCACAAAAGCTGCGTGAAAATCTGGCAGGATGCTCCATTGAGGTGGATTACGGGCCGAAGGGACTTCTTCGTGCAGCTGCATGGCCACAGGCTGATACGGTTATTACTGCCGTAGTGGGGATGATGGGGCTGGAACCGACTCTTGCGGCTGTTCGGGCAGGGAAACGCATTGGTCTGGCGAATAAGGAAACGCTGGTGTGTGCCGGTGAGCTGGTTATGGCGGAAGCGGAACGCTTTGGGGCTCAGATCATCCCTGTTGATTCGGAACACTCTGCTATTTTCCAGTGTCTTATGGGATGTCAGAGCCCCAATGAAGTGAAACGATTGATCCTTACTTGTTCCGGAGGCGCCTTTTATGGCAAAACCAGGCAGGAGCTGGAAACGGCTGGAAAGGACGAGGCACTTCTTCACCCAAACTGGAAAATGGGACCGAAGATCACCATAGATTGCGCGACGCTGCTGAATAAGGGCCTTGAATATATTGAGGCAATGCGGCTGTATCGCGTCCCTGCGGAAAAGGTTTCTGTGGTGATTCACCGGCAGAGCATCATTCATTCCATGGTGGAATTCTGCGACGGAGCAGTCATGGCACAGCTTGGGGTTCCGGATATGCGGATTCCCATTCAGTTTGCTCTGACCTATCCCAAACGGATGGAAAGTCCTGCTGTGGATTTGGATCTATTGTCTTGCGGTCCATTGACGTTTGCTGCTGCGGACGTGGAACGATTTCCGTGTCTTGGTCTGGCAATAGAGGCAGCAAAAGTTGGTGGTACAGCTTGTGCCATTCTCAATGGTGCCAATGAAGAAGCTGTTGCAGCCTATCTTCAGGATAAAATTCGGTTTTACGATATTCCCCGTGCCATAGATCATGCACTGCAGACCACGGAAATTTTGCAAAACCCGTCACTGGAAGAAATCTTACAGGCAGATCGGTTGGCTCGACAAGCTGCCAAAACTGTGTTAAAAGGTGATTGATTTGTATGTTCTTTTGGCTGTTTTGATTTTCGGTGTTCTCATTATCACCCATGAGTTGGGGCATTTTTTGCTGGCGAAACTCTTTGGTGTTCGTGTGAATGAATTTTCAGTCTGCATGGGACCTGCCATTGTTCAAAAGAAAGTGGGCGAAACAACCTATTCCTTGCGAGCCATTCCCATTGGTGGATTTTGTGCCATGGAAGGGGAGGATGAGGCCAGCGAGGATCCCCGTGCCTTCACTTCAGCAAGGCCGTGGAAGCGGATCCTGATTCTGGTCGCAGGGTCTTTTATGAATTTTTTGACCGGATTGGTCCTTCTGGCTGTCATGTACAGCACGGTTCTCGGTTTTTCCACGCCAAAGATCGTGGATTTCTATGATGATTGTCCGTATCAGGGGGCAAAAGGCCTGCAGATCGGAGATGAGCTTTATCGTATCGATGGCCGCCGGGTGTATCTTTATTCCGATGTTGCAATGCTGTTGTCCCGCAATCAAACAGGTGTTTTTGATCTAACGGTTGTTCGTAACGGGGAAAAGATTACACTCAATGATTTTCCCATGGAAGCAAGACCCTATGAGGAAAACGGAGAAACCGTATATCGATATGGCCTGTATTTTGGATCTGAAGAAAAAACAGTAGGTACCGTTCTGAAAAATTCATGGTATTCTGCCCTTGATTTTGCACGGATCGTATGGATGAGTCTGGAGGATCTGATTACCGGATTGGTCAGCGTCAATGACATGAGCGGACCGGTTGGAATCGTTTCTGTGATCGCAGAAACCGGCTCCTCTGCACAGAATCGTGCAGATGCAGCGGTCAATATAGCATATCTGGCGGCCTTTATTGCGATCAATCTTTCGGTGATGAATATGCTTCCGATTCCTGCGCTTGACGGAGGCCGGGTTTTCTTTTTGCTGATCACTGCTCTGATTGAACGGATGTTAGGCCGTAAAATTGACCCGAAATACGAAGGCTACGTTCACGGAGCCGGTATGGTTTTATTGCTTGGTTTCATTGCTTATGTGAGCTTTCGCGATATTTGGAAGCTGATTGCAGGAGTTTAATATGACAAAACAAATTCAGGTAGGGAATGTGGCGATAGGCGGCGGTGCACCTGTATCCATTCAGTCTATGCTCAATACCAGAACAACCGATGTTGAAGGATCCCTTTCTCAAATTCGGGCATTGGCTGCTGCGGGCTGTCAGATCGCTCGTCTTGCTGTTCCGGATCCGGAGGCAGCTCGCGGTTTTGCCAAAATAGTGGAAAAATCACCGCTGCCTTTGGTTGCGGATATCCACTTTGATTATAAGCTGGCATTGGCTGCAGCTGAGGCCGGTGCAGCCAAGATCCGAATCAACCCCGGAAACATTGGATCGGAGGAGCGGGTTCGGGCTGTGGTGGACTGCTGCAGGATGCACCGAATACCGATCCGCATCGGAGTCAATGGCGGTAGTTTGGATAAGGCAATCCTGCAAAAGTATGGTCATCCAACAGCAGAAGCCCTGGTGGAAAGTGCATTTTCCCATATCGCTCTGCTGGAAAAATTTGGTTTCTTTGATATTTGTGTTTCCATGAAATCCAGTACCGTACCGCTGATGATGGAGGCATATCGGCTCTTTGCGAAGCAGTCGGATTATCCTCTGCATTTGGGTGTTACAGAAACCGGGACGGAGTATATGGGTACCATCAAGTCTGCTATGGGAATCGGCGGTTTGCTGTGTCAGGGAATCGGCGATACGATTCGTGTTTCGCTTACTGCTGACCCTGTTAAGGAGGTATTGGCGGCTAAGTCGATACTAAAGGCTGCAGGACTTCGAAAAGACGGTGTAAATATGATTGCCTGTCCCACCTGTGGCAGAACACGTATCGATTTGATCGGCCTTGCTTCGCAGGTGGAAAAGGCTCTGGAAAACTGTGAAAAGCCAATAACCGTTGCCGTAATGGGCTGTGTTGTCAATGGGCCCGGAGAAGCTCGTGAAGCAGATGTTGGAATTGCCGGTGGAGAGGACTGCGGTGTATTGTTTGTGAAAGGGGAACTGAAAGAGCGTTTGCCCTATGAGCAATTGCTGCCTGCTCTGCTGCAATATGTAGAATCACTTTAATTGATAGGAGAAAACATGAGTCATACAGTCTACTTCCTTGATATGTTCTCGGAATATGAACCCGGGGAAGCAGAATTAAATATTTGGAAGCAGGTAGAGCTGAAAAACGCAGAGCTGAATCCGCAGATGAGAAGCATTGTGGTTGAGTTGTTTTCTCCGCACTACATATCTCATGAGCATGTCAGCCGTATTACGGAAACGCTTACCGGGCTTTACGGTCTGCAGAAATTGGATTTACGACTGACCTATCCGCAGCAGGCAATCAGCGAGACAGAACCAAGAGACCTGATCGATATTCTGTGCGTAGCCTATCCGGCGGCTCGGGCACTTTTGGCAGGAAGCCGGTGGACCCTGGACACGGAACGGGTCACGATTCATCTGGCAGTCAATGGAAAAGACCGGCTGCAGCCGCACATGCGTCCTCTTCAGGATCAGTTGCAGCAATGGTTTGGTATTTCTCCGGAAATCATCTTGGAATCGTTCAGCACGCTGGAGGGAGCTGCCTTATTTGAGGAAACGCAGCGAATCCGCATGAAGGCGATAAAGCAGATTCCGTTGCCGACGGTTTCGCCATCGGAAACAAAGTCGGAACAGAGAAAACAACTTCCGACAGATCTCATTTACGGACGTCCGTTCAGCGGTGAAGCAACACCCATGAAAGACCTGAGCTTGGATATGCACAAGGTCATTGTGGAGGGTGAGGTCATTGCCATTGGCCATAAGGAGCTGAAGAAACGAAACGCATGGATCGTCAGCTTCGATATGACGGATCAGACCAACTCTGTCCGAATCAGTCAGTATATGGAAGCGGATAAGGCCAAGCCTATTCTGGAGCGGACGAAGAAACCCGGTACATGGCTGAAGGTGCAGGGGAAAATGGTCTTTGACCGATTTGACAATGAAATGGTTATGCAGCCGACTGCCATTATGGAAGGGAAGAAACCGGTCCGTATGGACACAGCGGAGCAGAAGCGGGTGGAGCTTCATCTGCATACCACCATGTCCAGCATGGATGCTCTGACGGACGTGGGAAAGGTCGTTGCACAAGCGGCGGCATGGGGACACAGGGCGATCGCCATAACCGATCATGGCGTGGCGCAGGCGTTTCCTGATGCGCTGAAGGCATCTAAAAACAAAGTTGCCGGAACGGATACGCCTATTCAGATTCTTTATGGTTGCGAGGCGTATTTTATTAACGACGTGGATGACCGAATTGTTGTACACGGAGAACAGGAAACGTCTCTCAGCGGCGAGTTTGTGGCATTCGATCTGGAAACGACAGGCCTCTCCTCACAAAATGATGTGATTACAGAGATCGGAGCGGTCATCTACCGAGACGGTGAAATTCTGGATGAGTTCCAATCCTTTGTGAACCCACATCGCCCTTTGAGCCCAAAGATCAAGGAACTGACCGGTATTACCGACGAAATGCTTCGGGATGCACCGGATATCGATGAGGTTCTGCCGCGGTTTTTGGAATTTTGCGGCGACCGACCCCTGGCTGCCCATAATGCAGACTTTGATGTGAGCTTTGTTCTCGCAGCATGCGAAAAACTGAACATTGCATATGAGCCGACCTATCTGGATACGCTGATTATGGCACAGAACCTGATGCCAAATCTGAAAAATCACAAATTAAATATTGTGGCAGATGCCCTGAGCCTGCCGGAGTTTCAGCACCACAGGGCGGTAGATGACGGGCGCACCGTTGCCTATATGCTGCGTCGGTTCTTTGAAACGCTGAAAGAGAAAGGGGTAACAAACCTTTCCCATATCAATCCACTGATGATGGAATTGCGTTCCGGCGGCAAAATCATGGACCGGAAACCTCACCATGTGATTCTGTTTGCAAAAAATCAGACGGGGCTCCGCAATCTCTATCGCCTGATCTCTTATTCCCATTTGAAGTATTATCGCCGCTGGCCGCGGCTTCCCAAATCCGAGCTGATGCGCTGGCACGAAGGTTTGCTGATCGGCTCAGCCTGTGAAGCAGGCGAGTTGTTCCGGGCAATCGTGGATAACAAGAGTCACGCAGAATTGCTGCGAATCGCATCTTTCTACGATTATCTGGAGATTCAGCCCTTGTCCAACAATATGTTTATGCTGGAAAAGGGTCAAGTGCAGAATGTGGAGCAGCTTCGTGAGTTCAACCGTACTGTGGTACAGCTGGGCAAGGAACTTGGAAAACCTGTGGTGGCTACCGGAGACGTTCACTTCCAAAATCCAGAGGATGAGATCTATCGCAGAATTTTGCTTGCTACAAAAAGTATGGATGACGGGGATCGGGAGAATCCGCTGTATTTCCGTACGACCGACGAAATGCTGCGGGAATTTGAATACCTTGGATCGGAGCTGGCACAGGAAGTGGTTGTGACTAACCCGAATTTGATTGTGGATATGTGTGATGTGATCCGTCCCGTACCTCATAATCTTTTTGCTCCGACTATCGAAAACTCTGTTGAGGATCTAAATCGTCTGGTATATGGCCGATTGGAGGAGCTCTACGGCAAAAATCCCTTGCCTTTGATTACCAACCGGGTCGATACGGAGATGAACGATATTATTTCCTGCCATTACGATGTGATCTATATGTCTGCACAAAAATTGGTGCAGAATTCTCTGGAGCATGGCTATCTGGTCGGATCCCGTGGTTCGGTTGGATCATCCATCGTGGCATATCTGTCTGGTATTACAGAGGTCAATTCCTTTCCGCCGCACTACCGATGCCCCAAGTGTAAATATCACACGTTTGATATCCCGAAGGGGTATGATTGCGGTGCGGACCTTCCTGATGCTGAGTGTCCTCACTGCGGGACATCCCTTGCAAAAGAAGGGTTTTCCATCCCGTTTGAGACATTCCTCGGATTTGGTGGCGACAAGGTGCCGGATATTGATTTGAATTTCTCAGGCGAGTATCAGGCAAGAGCCCATGCCTACTGTATTGAGTTATTCGGTTCTTCTCATGTGTTCCGAGCAGGAACCATCGGTAAGTTGGCAGATAAAACCGCCTACGGCTACGCAAAAAAATATCTGGCGGAGCACGAGCGTACTGTCAGCAAGGCCGAAGAAAACCGTCTGGCAGCAGGCTGTGTTGGTGTTAAGCGCACCACCGGTCAGCACCCCGGTGGATTGGTCGTCATACCGCAGGAAAATGAGATCTGGGACTTCTGCCCCGTACAGTATCCGGCGGATGACACGAATTCCGATCAGATCACCACCCATTTTGAATATCATTCCATGGAAGAAAACCTTCTGAAGCTGGACATGCTCGGCCATGATGATCCTACCATGATCCGTATGATGGAGGATATGACCGGTGTGGATGCCAAGACCATTCCTTTGGATGACAAGGGTACGATGTCTATTTTTACATCGTCAAAAATTCTGGGCTATGAAAATGATCAGCTTCTTGGACCTACAGGTGCAGTGGGTGTGCCCGAATTCAACACCCGGTTTACCCGTGGCGTTTTACTGGATACCCTGCCTGACAGGTTCGATTCTCTGGTTCGTATTTGCGGATACACCCATGGTACGGACGTGTGGCTGGGCAATGCAAAGGATCTGATTCTCTCCGGACAGGCAACGGTAGGGCAGACCATCGGCGCCCGCGACGATATTATGATTTATCTGATTTCCTGCGGCATGCCGGAAAAAAGAGCGTTTAAGATCATGGAATCCGTCCGCAAGGGCAAAGGATTGCCGCCGGGAGCGGAGGAAGAGATGGTGGCAGCCGGTGTTCCGGATTGGTATATCGGCTCCTGTAAAAAGATCAAATATCTCTTCCCCAAGGCTCACGCCGTTGCTTATTGCATGATGGCTTTCCGTATTGCATGGTTTAAGGTCTATCATCCCTTGGCCTTCTATGCTGCATATTTCTATCGCCGCAGTCAGAAAGGCGGATTTGATGCAGAACGGATGACCGGGGGGATGGAGGCGGTTCTGGCCAACATAAAAGCGATTGACGATAATGAAAATGCAACAGCCAAAGATGAGGATCTGCTGACTACGCTGGAGGTGGTCTACGAATTTTATCTTCGGGGCTTTGAGTTTGCTCCCATCGACATCTATGAATCCGAGGCCATCCGCTTCCGGATAAAAGATGGGAAGATTTTGCCGCCTTTTGCTGCCGTTTCCGGCCTTGGTGAGGCAGCCGCATGGGATATTGTAGAGGGCAGAGCGGGGAAAAACTTTATCTCCATTGAAGAATTTTCGGCAGCCTGTCCCAAGGTTTCCAAAACCCATATTGAAGGTCTAAAAGCAGCTGGTGCTTTCGGATCTTTGCCGGAAACCAGTCAGGTAACATTGTTCTGATCTTCTCCCGGGTCACGGTCTTTGCCGCGACCCGGGCTTTTTTTGAAAAATTCCGTTGTGCCGACAGCCAGCAAATAAATTCCAAACAGTTTTCGAAGCAATCCCACATCCATGGCAGATGCAAGCCATGCAGAAAACCCGGCTGTGATGCACCCTACAATAACAGCCGGGATAACTGCTTTCCAGCAGATCATTTTATTTTTGATGTGAAAGATCAGCGCTGCTGCAGAGGTTGGTATAAAATATAAAAGATTGATGCCTTGCGCTGCTTTTTGATCCAGCATTGCTACGGCGGTCATCCACACCATAAGAAGGGATCCGCCGCCAATGCCAAAACCGGATAAAATGCCGCAGGCGATTCCAAGAAGTATGGAAAAGTATGGAGAAGAAAAATTCATAGCAATATCCGAAGGCCTCCTGCAAAAATAATGACCCCGAAAACTTTGTGCAGAAATTGTACGGACACCTTACGGAATAAGATTCCACCCAAACTTCCGCCGACCAAACCGCCGATCAAATAGGGGACAGCGTCGGAAAATGGAAATACTGCTTTCATCCAATAGACAAAGATGGAAACCAAACACAAAGGAAGGATGATACATACGGCAGAGGAAAATGCCTGTTTGTCCTTCAGTTTGCCGTAACGGATGAGCATAGGGACCAAAACCATACCGCCTCCTGCTCCGAACAAACCGTTGACCAGCCCGGCGGCTGCACCGGAAAGACCATAACGAAACCATGACCGCTGCAAAAAATCGCCTCCCGATGGCAGTATCTGCATCGAAAGGCGATTTTATACCGTTTAAGGTGTTTTTATAAGCTGTTGGACAATATATCCGGCGATCATCAGCCCGGCACAGGAGGGTACCCATGCGACGGAACCGGGAACCGCTTTTTCGTTCTCCGCCTGAAATAGAGGTTTTTTGACCGGCTCCGTGCTGTACAGGACGGTATGATGGGTTACCCCCTTCTGCTTCAGTTCCCGCCGCATGACTCTTGCCAGTGGGCAGCCGGAGGTTTTGCTCAAATCCGTTATGACAAATTTTGAAGGATCCAGCTTATTCCCGGTTCCCATGGCACTGATAATGGGAATTTCTCGCTTAATCGCTGTGAGAATAAGGTCTGTTTTGCAGGAGACAGAGTCAATGGCATCTGCAATAAAATCGTACTTTGAGGCAAAGAAATCATCCCGGCAGCCTGCCTCATATCGCTTGCTGAAGCTGTTGACTTGACAAGAAGGGTTGATGTCCCGGATTCTTGCTGCCATGACCTCGGTTTTTTGCATACCAACGGTACTTTGCAGGGCAATCAATTGTCGGTTGAGATTACTTTTGGATACAATATCATCATCGATAAGGGTGAGTCTGCCAATGCCTGCTCTGGCAAGTGCTTCGGCACAAAAACTGCCAACTCCGCCGATACCAAATATAGCGACATGTTTTTCCTGCAGCCGGTTTAAGGAATCCTCCCCCAATAGCATGGCTGTTCTGATAAATTGTTCATTCATAAGTATGCCTCACTGCTTAAAAAAGAACGCCGTACGGCGGTCTTTTTTGTTTTTTTTAGATGTCCTTCAGGAAGCGAAGTGCGCTTTCGTTCAGGGTGTGAGTGATATCACCGGTAACACCTTCGGACCACTCGTTGAAGTCTTTGCTGAGCATGTCGTTCTCTACCAGATAATCCTGATAGGAGCTGCCATAACCAACAAAGTACATGACGTGGTAACCGTACTGGGTCTCCACAATGCCGGTATCGCCGGGCTGGCGTGCAGCATCAAAGCACCATGCATCAAAGGTTTCCACCATGGTATTGGGTGCGATATTCTCATACAGACCGCCTGCTTCTGCATTGTCGGCAGAGTGTTCCTTAGCCAGAGCTGCAAAGGCATCTTCTGTCTGCTCGCCGTCCTGATAGGTTTTCAGAATGCTCTCAGCTTCTTCTTTTGCAGATGCCATAGCAGTTTCGTCAGCAGGGTCGGAAGCGGAGATCAGAATATGACGAACATTGGGCAACTGGAAAGAAAGATCTTCAAAATTGAGGAAATAAAGAACAAAGTATTTACCGTCTTCACTTTCCACGCAGGTAACATCTCCGGCTTGACGGGCCTCGTCAATCATCCAGTCACGGTAGGAATCGGGGAGACTTACATAAGTGACATTCTCCCGTAAAGTAGCGGTAGCGGCATCATAATCTGCTGCACTATCTTCGGGCAGAGCAGCAACAACGGCGTCCATAAAGGCTTGCTCACCCTGCTTGGCGGCTTCTGTGATCGTCATTGCAGCATCTTCGCACAGCTGATTGGTATCTTCGCTGTCTTCCAGACCCAAAACGCTGGGATTTACGGAGAAGACACGATAAGAAACGGAATCAAAGCTGTCGCTGTTCTCAGTATAATAGGCATCCAGTTCTTCCTGGGTGTAAGTAAAGCCTTCCTGAATCTGAGTGGAATATTCAGCAGCTGTATTGGAGACAGTCAAATATTCCCGATAATTGTCTTTGTTGCAGCCGGTACCATACTGTGCGGTCAGCAGGCTGTTGCCGTTGGAATAGCCGTAGACAGAGGAATACATATCCAGCATTTCTATCTCGGAGTCGATGTGGCTATTGGCCTCTTCACTCAGGACAAATCCGTTGGCAGTAGCCTCATCATACACGGCATAGGTGTTGGCAGCGTTATGGACTGCCATGTCTGCGATGTAGTCGGCCCAGGTATCATAACCCTCTTCCGGGTATTGCTGCTCATCCAGAGGGATATCGGCATCGATGAGTGTACCGATATAGCTGCTCATGCTGTTGTAAGCAGAAACATAGTAATAGTTGAGCATAGCGGGGGTCAGGTTATGGCCTGCTGCAACAGCGGCAGTGGTGTACTTCTGGAAGAAGCCGGTACTGACCATGCCCAAAAAGACAATGGCAGCGACCAGTACAATAGCAATAACAACTGTCAGCAGCCGTTTCAGTCCTTTACCGGAGGTCTTATTCGTGGTCTGTGCCGAAATGAATTCCGGCTGGTTTTGGCGCTTTTTCTTTTCGCGGGATGCGCTCATGTGATTCATTCCTCTCATTGTTCATGTATCGCTGAAAGCGTACTTGCTTATTATAGCGAAATTCGTCCGGGTATGCAAGTATAAATCAAAAAGAAAGAGAGAAAAGTCACAGAAAATTTACAGACAAAATGGATTTGCACCTGCATAATGGAAGAAAAAAGACAAAAACCCCGCTTTAGCCGTGCGAGCCCAGTTATAACCTGCACGAATCGGCAGGTGGGTCGCAGCTCGCTTTGTTCGCTGCTCCCAACGTCCGCCGGCAGTCAAGGCTGCGGCGGGAGGTCTGCAATTCCAAAGCGAAGTCAAGCGTCCCAAGTAATAAATGTGGGTTTAAGTGGGCTCGTCACGCACCAAGCAGGGGACTTGGTTGATTCAGTTGAAACAAGTATTACGTTTCTTCATCATCATCCTCCTGAAAGATTTCATCCATCATAATGCCGTAAATACGCTCCAATTCGGCTTCATCTTCAATGGCACATAGAATTTCTTCGCCGTTTTCTTCTATGGCCTTCAAAATACTGACTTCCAGATCCACGTCTTCGTCATCTTCCACCACAGGTACAAGGGCATAGTACAAAGATCCCTCTGACTCCATGGTTGCCAGAATTTCAAGAACATATTCAACACCGTCTTCGTCGGTGATGGTGATGATATCGTCGCCGTAATGTTCGCTCATAGGGAGCCTCCTGTTGTTTATTTATATACATTTTAACTTGGAATATTCTGAAAATCAAGAGGAAAATCATACAATCTGATGCTGTGAAAGGAAGGAATTTCCTGCAAAAAAAGAATATGGATATTATGGTCAGGTTATGCTATAATACGATGTATCATAATGGGTATTTTATGCGGACATGACATAGTTCAGCGAAAAGCAGCGAGGAAGGTGTCAAAATGGCAAAAAAACAGAAACAGGAGAATACTCCCACCTCAAAAAACACCTGGCGTTGGATCGGCAGAATTTTTGGCACTTTCGTGCTGATCGGCTTTATGGCCGTGTTGATTTTTGCCTGTATTTTTGCCGTGTATATAAAAAACGACCTGTCGAAGCAAGCAGATTTTTCCGTTGAAGGTTTTGCTCTGGATCAGACGTCTGTGATTTATTATCAGGATCGTCAGACCGGTCAGTGGCAGGAGCTGAGAAAGCTCTATGAAAAAGAGAACCGGGTATGGGTAGGGCTTGAGGACATTCCTTTGAATCTGAAAAATGCCTGTATTGCCATTGAGGATCGGCGATTTGAGGAACATCAGGGTGTGGATTGGCTGAGAACGATTCGTGCCAGCCTCAATATGTTCTCCGGAAACAGAATTTATGGTGCCTCCACCATTACTCAGCAGTTGATTAAAAATCTGACTCACGAAGATGAAGTCACCGTTCGTCGGAAATTGGTGGAGATCTTTCGTGCTCTGGAGTTCGAAAACAAATACTCCAAAGATGATATTTTGGAGTGGTATCTGAACATTATTCCGCTGGGACAGCGGTGCTACGGTGTTCAGGCAGCATCTGTTGTCTATTTTGGTAAGAATGTGGAGGACCTTACTCTGGCAGAATGTGCCTCTTTGATCGGTATTACAAATAACCCCTCCATGTATGACCCATACCTCAACCGCGAGGCCAACAAAGAACGGCAGGGGATTATCCTGTACGCCATGTTGGAGCAGGGGTATATCAGCGAAAGTCAGTATGAAGAGGCAAAGAACGAAAAGCTGACATTTGTAAATAAATCCGGAGAATCTTCCGGCAATGGGGATTATTTTTCCTATTTTGAGGATCAGGTGATCAACGATGTTGTTTACGACCTGATGGAAAAGACTGGAAATGAATATGAAGTTACGCTGAGAATGCTTCAAACCGGCGGCTATCAAATTTACAGCACAATAGACCCCAAGGTCCAGGAACAGGTGGACATGGTCTATGAAAATCTTTCCAATCTTCCGGATACTGCCAGCAGCCAGCAATTGCAGTCTGCCATAGTGATAACCGATAATGAAACCGGTGATGTGGTAGCTATGGCCGGTGGCGTTGGCGCGAAGAAGGGGAGTTTGATTCAAAATCGGGCGACCCAGAGTTATTTTCAGCCCGGATCCATTCTCAAGCCTATTTCCGTTTACGCTCCGGCGTTGGAAATGGGACTGATTACACCTGCTTCGGTAATGGATGACACCCCTCATCAATTTACAGAATATGCCGCATGGCCTCAGAATATGGATAGGACCTACCGCGGTCTGGTATCCATGCGGGATGCAGTGAGTCTGTCCCTCAATACAGTTGCAGTAAAATTAGTGGCACAAATGGGGCCTGAGGTCAGTTTTGATTTTGCAAAAAACAATATGGGTCTGACCAGTTTGGTGGAAGAACGAATTACATCCAACGGAAGCGTATTGTCTGATGTTGGCTTGGCACCATTGGCACTTGGTGCACTCAATGGCGGTGGTGTTACTGTAAAAACCATGACACAGGCCTATACTGCGTTCGCCAACAGCGGCCTGCTTCGGGAGGCCAGAACCTATACCCGGGTGCTGGATGCACAGGGGAAGGTGATTCTTGACAATACTCAAGACAGCTCCGTTGCCATGACTCCAAAGACGGCATGGTATTCCACAGATATGATGCTGGAAGCAGTGCAGACCGGTACCGGTACCGATGCAAAGCTGGAGCATATTCAGGTTGCAGGAAAGACGGGAACGACCGATGGGGATAAGGACCGTTGGTTTGCCGGATATACGCCTTACTATACTGCAGTTGTTTGGTGCGGCTATGATTACCCTGAAGAAATGGTTTTGACCGACACTACCGGAAATCCGGCTGTGGTTCTGTGGCAGAAAGTGATGGCCGGTGTTCATGAGCGTCTCGGTTCTGCATCGTTTTCCAAACCGACGGATGTGGTAACTGCCAGTTATTGCAGAGACAGCGGTCTGCTTGCTTCAGAAGCCTGCCGAAAGGAAGTCCGGGGTGACCGGACGATCTCCGGTCAGCTGAGTTTGGAAGATGTACCTTCGGAAATCTGTACCTGTCATAAACTGGTGGACATTTGCGGCGACCATATTGCCAATGAATTTTGCAGCAAGGTCCCGGGAAACCGGTTAAAAGAGGTCGGTATGATCAAGGTAGAGCGTGTATTTCCTATTTCCGGTATTGAAGTAGAGGATCAGTCCTATGTATATGATTCCGGTGCTGTGCCGCCGGGTTACTACCCTGCTGCCGCACCTGAAGTGGACCCTATCAGCTTGCCTTGCTATATCCATTCCCAGGAAGACTTGCCGAAGAAAGAGGTTACAGAGGAACCTGATACAGAAAGCAGCAACGATTGGGGAGAATTACTGGATGAGTGGTTCTCCACGCCGTAAGAACGGAGTTCAAATTATGTGGATTGCAGATCAATGGAAAGATTATGAAGTGATTGACACCTCTGACGGTGAAAAACTGGAGCGTTGGGGCAGGTATACCTTGGTTCGCCCCGATCCGCAGGTCATCTGGAATACGCCGAAGCAAGATCGCCGATGGCGGAACTTTGACGGACGTTACGCCAGAAGCAATACCGGTGGCGGTAAATGGTCGGAACATAAACTGCCGGAAAGATGGCAGGTGCACTACGGCCCGTTGGTTTTTAATGTAAAACCCATGAACTTTAAACATACGGGTGTTTTTCCGGAACAGGCTGTGAACTGGGATTTCTCTATGGAGCAGATTAAAAATGCCGGACGCCCGATCAGTGTTCTAAACCTGTTTGCCTACACAGGTGGTGCAACTCTGGCAGCGGCGGCAGCCGGTGCTTCCGTATGCCATGTTGATGCCGCCAAGGGCATGGTTGCGTGGGCCAGAGAAAATGCCAGATCTTCCGGGTTGGAACAGGCACCGATTCGCTGGATCGTCGATGACTGTGCAAAGTTTGCAGAGCGTGAGATTAAACGCGGCCGCCGCTATGATGCCATTATTATGGATCCGCCTTCCTATGGAAGAGGACCATCCGGAGAGATCTGGAAGCTGGAAAAAGATCTCTATCCGTTTTTGGAGCTGGTTACGGGCTTGCTTTCCGATGATCCGCTCTTTGTGATCATAAATTCTTACACTACAGGACTGGCACCCTCTGTCCTGGGTTACATGATGGATACGCTGATTTCAACAAAATATGGCGGACATACGGAGTGTCAGGAATTGGGACTTCCGGTCACAGCCTCCGGCCTGACTTTGCCCTGCGGCAGTACAGGCCGATGGTTCCGCTGAGCAGGGAAGTAGTATGGAAAACAAAGGTTTACAGATAAAGGATCTGTCCTATTCTTATCCCGGCGTGGAAGGTTCCAAGCCGATTTCGGTTTTTGAACATTTGAATTTACAAATTGAACCGGGTAGTTTTGTGGCAGTTCTTGGTCACAACGGCTGCGGAAAATCTACACTTGCCAAGCATTTTAATGCTATTTTACTGCCATCCGGCGGCAGTGTTCATGTCTTTGGCATGGATACCCGGGAGGAAACTCTGCTGATGAGAATACGTCAGCAGGTTGGGATGGTGTTTCAGAATCCGGACAACCAGATTGTTTCCAATGTGGTGGAGGAGGATGTGGCATTTGCTCCGGAGAATCTGGGCATAGAGCCTGTGGAGATTCGCCGCAGAGTGGATGATGCATTAAAAACTGTTGGGATGTATCAATATCGGGATCATGCCCCCCATCTGTTGTCAGGCGGTCAGAAGCAGCGAATTGCCATTGCAGGAGTACTTGCTATGCAGCCCAGATGTATCGTTCTGGATGAACCGACTGCAATGCTGGACCCAAAAGGCAGACGGGAGGTGCTTCAGGCTGTTTCTCGGCTGAATAAAGAGCGGGGAATGACTGTGGTTCTGATTACCCATCATATGTCGGAGGCTGTTTTGGCTGACCGGGTCGTGGTTATGTCGGAAGGCACAGTCCTTGCAGATGGTTCACCCGGGGAGGTCTTTACGCAGGTGGAACGCCTGCGCTCGGTGGGGCTGACTGTGCCGGAAACGACACAACTGCTGTTTCAACTAAACAAAGAAGGCTTTTGCCTTCCGCTTGATGCACTCACGGTAGAAGAGTGCGCGCGGGTACTGCAGAAGGAATTTATGCAGATCCGACCTTGATTTCGGAGGATAGGACATTGAATCCTATATTACAGACAAGAAATTTAACGCACACTTATGGCGTGGGAACACCCTTCCAAAGTGATGCCATACACGATGTAAATATAGACATTTATCCGGGGGAGTTTGTTGGAATCATTGGACACACCGGCTCCGGAAAGTCCACCATGATTCAGCACCTCAACGGCCTTTTGAGGCCTACCGGCGGAGAAGTGCTTCTGAACGGGAAAGACATCTGGAGGGATAAACAAGCTACCAGACAAGCCCGGTTTCAGGTAGGACTGGTGTTTCAATATCCGGAGTATCAGCTTTTTGAAGAAACGGTTTATAAAGATATTGCCTTTGGCCCTATGAATATGGGGCTTACTGCTGATAAAGTGGATGAGCGTGTTCGACGTGCTGCCGGGTTTGTGGGGATTCCGGAAGAAAATCTGGAAAAATCTCCGTTTGAACTATCAGGCGGTCAGAAACGGCGTGCCGCGATTGCCGGTGTGATCGCCATGGAGCCTGAGATATTGATTCTTGATGAGCCGACTGCGGGGCTGGATCCCAAGGGTCGGGAAGATATTTTGTACAATATCCGTGCTTATCAGGCAGATCAAAATGCCACAGTGATCATGGTCAGTCACAGTATGGAAGAAATTGCCTCCAATGTGGACCGTCTCATTGTTATGAATCAGGGTACCGTTGCGATGGTCGGAGCACCGCGGGAAATTTTTGCCCGCGCCTTGGAACTGACCGAGATGGGCCTGGATGTGCCTCAGATCACACAGATATTCCTGCGGCTGCAGGCAGAAGGGATGCGGATTGATTCTTCTGTCTATACGGTCGAGCAGGCGGTAGCTGCCCTTCTTGCGTTTCGGGGAGGTGAGTGCCATGCTTAAGGATATTACCCTTGGGCAGTATTTCCCCGGCGATACGGTGGTGCACCGGTTGGATCCCAGGACCAAACTGATCTTAGTGATCGTCTATATCGTTACACTCTTCAGTGCCAAGCGGTTTTTGACATATGGACTAGTAATTGCAGCATTGGCAGGGATTATTTCTCTATCTCATATTCAACTGAAAACCATCCTGAAGAGTTTGAAGCCGCTGCTGTTCATTATTGTTCTGACCGGAGTTCTGAACCTGTTTTATACACCCGGTAAGGTTCTGGTGAAGTTTTGGATTTTTTCCATTACAAAAGAAGGTGTTTTCAGTGCAGTATTTATGGCACTGCGGATCTCCATGCTGATTATCGGAACTTTTATGTTAACCTATACTACGTCCCCCATTGCTCTGACAGATGGGTTGGAACGATTGCTTTCTCCATTAAAACGGATCAAAGTGCCGGTGCATGAACTGGCAATGATGATGTGCATTGCACTGCGCTTTATTCCGACATTGATTGAGGAAACGGATAAAATAATGAGTGCACAGAAGGCCAGAGGTGCTGATTTTGAGACAGGAAGCCTTTTATCCCGAGCAAAAGCACTCATTCCTGTTTTGGTGCCGTTGTTCATCAGCTCTTTTCGGCGTGCCGATGAATTGGCTGTGGCTATGGAGTGCCGCTGTTATCACGGAGGAGATGGACGCACCAGAATGAAGCAGCTGCATTATAAAAAGGCAGATACAGCAGCTTTGATTATGGGCCTTATTCTTATGGCTGCTGTGATTATATTGGGCCGAGTGGGCCTATAACGGAGGGTCATTATGCGCAACATAGCCCTGTTTTTGACCTATGAAGGGACAGCTTATCATGGGTGGCAGGTTCAAAAACATGACAGGTCCATAGGTCAAACCATGGAGGAAGCTGCAGCATCCATTGTAGGCCATCCTGTTAAGATGACCGGCTGCGGCAGAACCGATGCCGGTGTCCACGCCAGGAGATATGTGGCTAATTTCCGCACCTCTTCTACCATCCCAACAGAGCGGCTGCCTTATGCACTCAATACCCATTTGCCGGAGGATATTGTTGTCACAGGTGCCATGGATGTACACGATGATTTTAATGCCATAGGCTCCTGTGTGAGAAAAGAGTACACCTATTTGATTTATAATTCTCGGATTCGGGACCCGTTTTATGTAAACCGTGCGTGGTTCTATCCCAAACATCTGGATGAAAAGATCATGCAGCAGGCAGCCAGTCAATTTGTGGGGACGCATGATTTTTCGGCAGTACGTTCGGTCGGTACAGATGTTAAATCTACGGTTCGCACAGTTTATTATTACGATGTGGAGCGGAGCGGCGATCTGATCTATCTTCGGGTCTGCGCCAACGGCTTTTTGTACAACATGGCACGAGCGATGGCCGGAACTGTGGTCTATGCGGCAGAAGGGAAGATCTGTCCCGATGAGATCGGTTCCTTATTGGCTTCCGGCAACCGCACTTCTGCAGGACCTACTGTGCCTGCAGGCGGTTTATATTTGACAAAACTTTGGTATGAAGATGGGAAGGTGTCATTCCATGTGGGATAAAAAGACATTAATAAAACATACATCTGATAAGAACCTTCTCAAGAAACTTCTGGCCATGCTTCTGGTTTTGATTCTGGTGCTGGGGATGGTTGCGCTGTTTCTGTTCCGGGATGAGATACGGTTGGAGGCTGCGCTGCGCCGCATAAAATACTGGGGTATGACGAGCGGAGAAACTGCGGACAGATATAGTTTTGATGCACACAACAGCAATTGCTATGCCCATTTTGACGGAGGGTTGGTGCTGGCTTCCGTTAGCGGGCTGAGTGCCTATGGCTCAGATGGTCGGGAAACAGTTGTGTCTCAGGGACAGCTGAACTTACCTCAGGTGTATGCCGGCAAGAATCTGGCAATGGCTTATGATGCCGGAGGGAATATGCTGCTGGCTGTACACAAATCCGAGGGTGAGGTTCTGCGCGTTACGTCAGAAAAACCCATATTGGATGCCGACCTTTCCCCCAATGGCAACATTTGTTATATTTCATCAGAGGCCGGATATAAATCTGTTATTACGGTCTATAATGAAAAACAGGAGCAGATCTACCGTTGGTTGTCCACCAGTACCTTTATGCCGGTGGCCGCGGTTTCGGAAAACGGTAAAGACCTTGCGGCTATCGGATTGAATGAGAATGACGGGAATTTTGCCAGCGTCCTTAACCTGTTCCGCACAGACACCGATCACGTCCTGACCACAGTAAGCCTAGGCAGCGATCTTATCTATGACTTACTGTATCTCAATAAGGATTGCATCTGCGCCATTGGTGAAACCGGCATATCCTTTGTGTCCGCATCCGGTGAAATGCTGGGAACGTATGCCTACAATAACAGCTACCTCAAAGATTATGACACCGGCGGCGATGGATTTTTAGCTTTATCCATGAATACGTATAGAGCAGGCAATCGCTACACGCTGGTTATTGTGGATGAAATGGGAAAAGAACTTGGTTCTATCTATGTGGGGCAGGAAATTTTGGATATTTCCGCGGCAGGCAAATATATTGCTGTTTTGACCACACAAGGTCTTACCATTTATGACAGGAAGTTAAGCGTTTATGCGCAGACAGACAATGTAAACGCCGCAACGAATGTATTGGTGCAGCCGGATGGCGTAGCACTCCTGTTGGGAGCCGGAAAAGGGTGGCTTTATATACCTTGAATTATTTGGTGATAGGCACAGAGAGTAAAATGTGCTATACTGTTCCTACTCTGTGTAAAGGAGAGCTGTTTCATGCAACCCACTTTGTGTTCAAAATGCAAGAAAAATGTGGCGGTGATTTTCGTCACTAAAATAGAAAATGAAAAGACGATTTCGGAAGGTCTTTGCCTGCGATGTGCCAAGGATATGCGGTTAAAGCCGGTGGAGGATATGATCAACAGAATGGGGCTTTCGGAGGATGAGCTGGAGTGCCTGTCCAACGAAATGCTGGATGCATTCCAGAATGTTGAAGGCCTTATTGCCATGGAGCAAAACCGGGATTCCGAAGAAAATGAAGAAGAAATGGACAGTCAAACGGCTACTTTCCCGTTTTTGAATAAGCTCTTTGGCGGCCGGCAGGAAGATAACCTGCAGTCTGCACAAAATCCGCATCAGGACGAGGAAAAGCATGAGAAGGCGGAACATGCCAATAAAAACAAAAAGAGAAAATTTCTGGACACTTACTGCCTGAATCTAACAAAAAAAGCCAGAGACGGCGGTCTTGACCGTATCGTTGGTCGTGATGTAGAGACAGAGCGAGTGGTACAGATTCTCAATCGTCGGCAGAAAAATAATCCCTGTCTTATCGGTGAACCCGGTGTCGGTAAAACGGCCATTGCGGAAGGTCTTGCCCAACGTATTGCGGACAAGGACGTACCTTATAAGCTGCAGGACAAGGAGGTTTATCTGCTGGATTTGACGGCACTGGTTGCAGGAACGCAGTTCCGGGGACAGTTTGAGAGCCGCATGAAGGGCCTGATTGAAGAAGTAAAGAAACTGGGCAATATCATTTTGGTCATTGATGAAGTTCACAATCTGGTTGGTGCAGGTGATGCCGAAGGCAGTATGAATGCAGCCAATATCCTCAAGCCTGCTTTGTCCCGTGGAGAAATTCAGGTGATCGGTGCAACCACCTTTAAGGAATACAGGAAGTATATCGAAAAGGATTCTGCGCTGGAGCGTCGTTTTCAGCCGGTAACGGTCAATGAACCTACCATAGAGGAAGCCATAGACATTATTCGTGGGATCGCACACTACTATGAATCATTTCATGGCGTGGAAATTTCCCCGGAAATCGCACGGCAGGCGGTGATTTTGTCTGAGCGGTATATCACAGATCGCTTTTTACCGGATAAAGCCATTGATCTGCTGGATGAGGCCTGTTCAGATGTGAATCTGAAGAATAAGTCCATCGGCAAACGAATGGCCCTGCAAAAAGAGCATGATGATCTGAATTTGGAGCTTCAAATGATCATGGAAGCCGAAGAGAAGGATTATGCCCGCATGGCAGAGCTGCGAAGCCGTGATATGCAGGTGGAAAAAGAACTGGCTGTTCTGGAACAAGAGCCTAAGCCTGTTCTTACCATTGAAAACCTTGCCAGAATTATTGAACTTTGGACAAAGATTCCTGCCAGTAAGATTCGGGCACAGGAATATGACCAGCTTCGTCAATTAGAAACCAGATTAAAAAAGCGTATTATCGGCCAGGATGAGGCAATTGCCTCTGTGGCTGCCGCCATTCGCCGTAATCGTGTCGGGATCTCTCCCAAGAAGCGTCCTGTATCGTTTATTTTTGTGGGATCCACCGGCGTTGGCAAGACGGAGTTGGTAAAATGTCTGGCAGATGACTTGTTTGATTCTGTGGAAACGCTGATCCGATTGGATATGTCGGAGTATATGGAAAAGCATTCGGTTTCCAAAATCATCGGTTCTCCTCCCGGTTACGTTGGCTATGATGAGGCCGGACAACTGACGGAAAAAATTCGAAGAAAGCCATATTCCGTTATTCTCTTTGACGAGATGGAGAAGGCACATCCTGATGTGCTGAACATTCTTCTGCAAATTCTGGACGATGGGAGAATCACAGATGCGCAGGGACGTATGGTCAATTTCGAAAATACCATCATTGTTATGACATCCAACGCAGGTTCTGATCGAAAGGGTGGCTCTGTCGGCTTTGGCCAGAGCATTTCCGATCAGACAAAAGAGAAGGCAATGAAGGCGCTCAGAGAGTTCCTGCGGCCGGAATTTATAAATCGTGTAGATGAAGTGATTTGCTTCAACCGCCTGACGGAAGAAGATTTTCTTCGTATTGCGGGTATTATGTTGGAGGAACTCCGGCAATCTCTGGAAACCCGCGGTGTAAAACTGTCTTGGGATGAAAAACTTTTGCAGCACCTTGTGAAGAAGTCTTACTCTGTGACTTATGGTGCCAGAAATCTTCGCCGCACCATTCAGAAAGATATTGAGGATCCGGTTGCGGAAAAACTCATCGATAGCGTTGTGACACCGATTCATGAGATTTATATTACCGCAGATGACGCAGGTGTGGTGGTTCAGTCAACGTGATCGATGGATGAAAGGGGGCAGTACCGGTGTTGATGCAATTGAAAGATCAGGCGGCACAAGTCATTACAGAATTGGTTGCCGCTGCGGGACTTTGCCAGGGAGATCTACTGGTCATCGGCTGCTCTTCCAGCGAGATCATAGGTGAGAAAATCGGCAAAGGTTCCAGCTTGGATGCCGCACAGTCGGTCTATGCCGGGATTGCACCGATTTTGAAGGAGAATGGGATTTTTCTGGCCGCCCAATGCTGCGAACACTTAAACCGGGCTTTGATACTGGAGAAGTCTGCGGCAGAACGATTTGGATATGAGATCATCAATGCGCGTCCTGTGCCAAATGCCGGCGGAGCGTTTGCCACGACTGTATGGGAAAATATGGACTGTCCTGTGGCAGTGGAGCACATTCGTGCAAAGGCGGGGCTTGATATAGGCGGTACTTTCATTGGAATGCACCTGAAAGAAGTGGCAGTACCGGTGCGGCTGTCTGTCAAACAGATTGGTCAGGCTTCTGTTTTGTGTGCCCGTACCCGTCCGAAGTTTATAGGCGGGGAACGGACCCAATATGTAGAAGAGCTGAAATAAAGAGAAACCGTGGGATACTATCCCACGGTTCTTTTATAGAAAGGCGGCTATGGCCCAGAGGACACCTGTGGCGGCGGCACCTGCAGCAGCCCAGAGAATCCGGTGAATCCGGGATGGGCTTGCTTTTACCTCCTTACAGACCAAACGTGCTTCTTTAAGAAGTGCCTCCTCTGTGATGCCGCCTTCTGCCAATGCATTGTCGCGTATCAGAAAAATGGCCTGCTCAAACAACTTTGGGTCCGGCCCTTTTACAACAACCACTTGTCTGGTGATGCCTTTGACCATAATAAAACCTCCCTGTTTTATCGATGATGGTAGTATCACCCAAAACAGGGAGGAATATTCTGTATGTATCTTACTTTGCGGCAACAGGCTCTCCAAACTCAAGGTCCAGCTCAAAAATGGAATCGTCATGATCGATCCACTCCTGAACCGGAACGATCTCATACTCTGTCTCTGAGCGGCGGATGACAATGCGTTCCAGACCGGAGTTAATGATGGTTCGGCGGCACATGGAGCAGGAGGTGGCATCGGACAACAGTTTACCGGAGGCGGCATCTCGTCCGACCAAATACAAGGTAGCTCCGATGCAATCCTTCCGTGCTGCAGAAATAATGGCATTGGCTTCGGCGTGAACACTGCGGCAGAGTTCATATCGTTCTCCTCTGGGAATCCGCATTTGTTCCCGTACACAGTAGCCCAGCTCATTGCAGTTGGCGCGGCCGCGAGGTGCACCGTTATAACCGGTGGAAACAATTTCGTCGTTTCGAACAATGATGGCACCATACCAACGGCGCAGACAGGTGGATCGCTCCATCACAGTCTGGGCAATGTCCAAATAATAATTTTCCTTATCAATTCTATGCATAAACAGTGCCTCCCTTACTTTTTTTCATCATAACATGATAATGCCATTCATGCAATGATAAATCTTATTGAAATGTCTTTTTCTTGCGAAATTTGAGAAAAGCTGATATAATATATAAACAGAAGGGAGGACTGTTTATGAAAAAACGATTTCTGTCACTGATGCTGTTGGCAGTGCTGCTAATTAGCGTGGTTCCCGGTGTTCACGGAATCAGCCCTCTTTGTTTTATTGCGACCAATGACTCTGTACCGTTGGTTCTTCAGCGGGGAGAGAATCCGTTTTATTCCGGCGGTAGGCTATATATTCCTTATAATGCGTTTGATGCCAGCCCAAACGGAGTCGGTGCTTCCTATAATGCAGATAAGAACACATTTGTCCTTTTTAACAGTGCACAAACACTGATATTTAATTTGAAGGAAAAAACATATACAGACAGTCAGGATAACTCCTATTCTGTGGATCCGGTGTACCGCAGCGGCGTATTATACATCCCTTCCACCGTTGCTCAGCACTTCGGATTGTCTGTGACCCTGCTGTTCAGCCGCTATGGTTATCCGATCGTTCGATTTACCGATGGCAGTCAGGTTTATGATGACGGTACCTTTGTTGCACAGGCGGAAAACCTGATCGACCGTGCTGCAGAGGCCTACGAGGCAGACAGTACCGCACAGCAGCAAAATCCCGGCACCCTTGGAGATGACCCTGCCAATGAGGGAGAAGAGTTGGTCAATCCCGTAAATGTATATCTGGCTTTTGTTGAGGAGGCATTTTCTAAGGAAACATTGGATATGCTAAGTGCAATGGCTGTTCACGGTGCCTTTTTCCTGACGGAAGAGCAGATTTTGTCGGACCGAGATCTGGTGCGCTCTATCTATGCTGCCGGTCATACCGTCGGCCTGACGGTTTCTCCCGGGGAGACAGATATTCTTTCCGCTCTGGACCGTGCCAATGACGCATTGGATCAAGTTTTGTACTTCCGGTCTGCTTTTGTACTGCTGCCCACCGGAACTTCTCTGCAGAGCAGGTCCTTTTGTATCTTGCCTGAACCTGCTGCGCGGCGGGTAGAGGATGTACTGAAAGAACCGCAAACACAACACCTGTTTGTGGTACGAAGCGGTGCTTCGGAGATTCTGCTGAACTTTGCAAATGGCGGTGCGGCCCTTCAATTGCTGCGTGAGACCAGTTTTTGATAATTTGAAAATTCTTCAAAAAAGCACTTGCAATTGACGGCTGTCTGTGATAACATATCAAAGTGCCACGCGCCGGTAGCTCAGTTGGATAGAGTGACTGGCTACGAACCAGTAGGTCAGGGGTTCGAGTCCCTTCCGGCGTACCAATAAAAAGCACCGAGTTTAGGCGGGGCTTCGTAAAACAGTTATTTTGAAAAAAGCTTGAAAACGACTGTTTTCAAGGGACGGCGTGACTTCGGTCACGCCGTTTCCTTTTTCGCAAGTTCTTCCAAAGGGATAAAGCCGATGCCGTCATATTCGATGTGGATATTCTGTCTGCGCTTGCCGCTGGACTTGTCGGGTGCTTCCACATAGATCGCCTTTATCAGCTCTCGCAGCATACACGGATCAATCTCCTCGATGTCCACGTATTTGTCTGCCGTTCGGACGAATCTTTCAACATTTTCGTTCTGTCTTTCCTGTACTTCAATTTCCTGTCGCAGAGCGACAACCTCTGCTTCAAGCTGTTTCTGTTCCGCTTCGTAGTTCTGGCTCATCATCTCAAATCGCTCGTCGTTCAGCTTGCCCTTCACATTGTCCTCGTAAATCTTAACGAACAGCCTTTTCAGCTCAGCGATTCGGCGCTCATTGCGTTCAAGCTGTTTGCGGCTCGTCTGCAATATTTCTGCCGACTCCAACTGGAGTTGCTGTCCCATTACGAAGATGAAATGCTGACGGTATCTGAGAACATACCCCATGACCAACTGGATGTGCTTTAGGACCATACGCTCCAGCACGGACTCACGGATGAAGTGCGTTCCGCACTTGTCTTTGTGCTTCCAATGAAGCGAACAATCGAAGAATGCTCCCTCTCGTTTACCGTTGTTGGTGGCTCCGTAGTACAGCTTCTCACCACAATCGGCACAGTACACCAAACCGGAAAAGGTACTTGTAATCCCTGACTTGGTTTTTCGCTGCCTTTGCTGGCGGATGATCTGCACCTTATCAAAGATATCCTTTTCGATGATGGCTTCGTGGGTATCCTCGAAGATTGCCTGCTTCTCAACAAGATTGTCCCTTTGCTTCTTGTCCCAAATGGAATTGGTGTAGGTCTTGAAGTTGACCGTACAGCCTGTGTACTCCTTGCGCTCCAGAATATGAACTACGGTACTGGCATTCCATCCGCAAGGGTTTTCGGGCGCTGTGTTGGGACTCTTGATGCCCTGGCTGTCCTTGTAGGCGGTAGGGGTGAGAACACCATCTGCCTTTAGCTGATTGGCGATCTGCGAAGGACCTCGTCCGTTCATGCACATCTCAAAGATGCGTTTCACAACGGATGCTGCTTCGGGGTCGATCAGCCAAGTCTGCGGATTCTCTTTGTCCTTGATGTAGCCGTAAGGGACATTGGTGGTCAGCGGTACGCCACGTTCACCCTTTGCTTTCTGCACAGCACGGATTTTGCGGCTGGTATCTTTTGCGAAAAACTCATTGAACCAGTTTTTGATACCCGCCATGTCGCACTCGGTGCTGTTCATGTCGATGGAATCGAAGTGATCATTGATGGCGATATATCGAACACCGCTTTTCGGGAATACGATGTTGATATACAGGCTGGTCATCGCAGAGTTTCGTCCAAGTCTCGACAGGTCTTTCGTGATGATCGTACCAATACGACCTGTTTTGACTTCTGCAAGCATCTGCTGAAAACCGGGACGATTATCGAAGTCAACGCCACTGTATCCGTCATCCACGAAGAATGTGGAATTTGGGAAATGATTCTGCTTTGCGTATTGAAGCAGGATCATTTTTTGCGTCTGTATCGAATTCGACTCGTCAGCCTTTTCGCCGTTTTTGCCTTCCTTCATATCCTCAACAGACAGTCTGCAATAAAGGGCGGTAATTTTGTCTGTTGCTCCTAACATTTCTGTTTCCTCCTCAATCGGAGCAACTGTCAGTACAGGATTGGCTGTCTCTATTATATCAAATTTCTGAATATCTGTCATTGATGTCCCCCTAACTGATTTGTAAACTTTCTCGATGTGATGCGCTCCAGCTTACGAACGAAGCTGCCCTCGCCCTCATAGCTGCCGGTTACGGTGTAGATCGTTCCGCTGATTTCTTCGGTAACAGTCAGTTCCGGAATCCAGTAGGCAGAAATGTTTTTGACCACGATATTACCGTTTTCATCGAAGCGGATATTGCGGCGGGGCTTGCCGTCCGGCAGCGGTTCACACTTCAAATACGGATCGGGATTAGAGAAATAGTAACAAGGCACATCGTCGTCTTCGGGTACGGTCAACGATTTGAGCCATTGCTTCAGCTCTTCCGGTGTCATATCTATTGCTTTCTTTTGTTCACTCATTGTAAAAATCCTTTCTTTGTTGTGATGGCGGCAAAGTGCCAAGTTGGCACTTTGCCGGAAGGGAATGGAATCGAAGGGAAAGGAAGGAATCAGCGTTCCTCCTGTTTGCGATTGTCTTTTTTCTGTTGAGCCTGCTCGACATTGCCGAGTCCTTTGTTCACGCAGGACTGAATGCTCCAAATCTGTCGGTATTCTTCACGGATGGCAACGAACTTGGCGTAGGTTTCCTTGTGTGCCTGTTCAAGGGCTGCATACTCTTTGTCCAGAGCTTTGGGATCATACTTGCCATCAGGACACAGCTCCAGAAGCTTGCGTCTGACAGCGTAATACTGCTTCAATTCCTTTTCATGTTCTGCCTTGTACTTCGCCTTTGCCTTGTCGAACTTGATTTTCTGCAAGCCGTCCACAATCGGCTTCAGCTCTTTCAAGATAGAAGCGTATTCGGGTGCTTTGCGAATCTCTTTCATGCGGGCAGTCTCTGCATCCATGGTAGCTTTCAATTCATCAACGGAATCTCTGAGGGTAGATACACGGCTTTCCAAATCTTCAATCGTGTAGATCTCATTGGATTTGAGATAGTTCGCCATAGCGTTCAGCTCTTTCAGATTGCTGACCTTCGCTTTTTGTGAATAGGCTTTGGCATTACGCATATCGAAATATCTTTGCAACGGAATGATGACAGGATCGGATTGTGGCTTGTCCAACTCTGCCTTGATTTCTTTGATAGACTCAAGTAGTGCCGCCAGACTTTTCCGCAGATCACGGATAAAGGCGTTGGTGGCTCTGATCCACCGATTGAACTCTCCTTTTTCGGTCTTGATGCCTTTCTTCTCCATGGCTCGGACGGTGGGGCCTTCATGGACTGTCGGTAACAATTCGATGCCCTGTCGCTCGTAACTGCGGTGATCTATGCGAACATCCAAGCCTTTTTCTTCAAACTTGGCGTTGCACATCACCGCCCATTGCTCACGCCAGAATTCCAAAGTGTCCGCCGAACCCCAATCGGTAGTGGGAACGGCATTGAATACATAATCACCTTTGCCGTCAGAGATGCGACTGCCGTTTTCATCAAGCACATATTCTCGTTTCTGCTTGAAGCCCCATTTGCCGTTCTGCTCGATAGGACGGATGGGACACAGAAAGTGAAAGTGCGGATTGGGGATGCCGCCTTCCTCACGATCCGGCTCGTGAATCGCTAAGTCCACCACCATGCCACGGCTGACAAAATGCTCGGTAAGGAATTGCCTCGCAAGGGCGATATTTTCCTCCTGGGTAAATTCATTCTGAAAGGAAATGTCGAAGCTGTAGGCAAGCTGCGCTCGCTTTCCTTTCTCCGCTTTCTCAACGGCGTTCCATAAGGTTTCTCGGTCTGCATACTCTCTTGGTGCATGGGGCTGCAACAAGATTTCGGTGCAGATAACACCGCCCTTGTTGGTGTAGTCGCTGTCCTCGCCGTAATACTCGCTGTGCAGTTTTTCGCCTGCTCGGTAGGCAGCGGATGCGATGGCGGATTGGCCTTCGCTGCGTTTGATCTGCTCTACATGAAAATGATACAGTGCGATACTTATCCCTCCTTTACACGTCTGACTTTGGAATCGTGGTTGCTCTTCATGCGGCGAACGGCCTGCTGAATGTCATCCTTGTGAAAGACATATTCCAGCAGCTCCATCACCTCGGTGATGTCCAGTTCTTTGATCTCCGGCGCGATGCTTTCCAAAGTTCCTGCGATGGTGCATAACCGGTGAGTGCGGCGTTTGCGCTCGCCGTCCTCGAAATACTTCTGGCGGTTTTCCAGTCGGGTAATTCTGTGGTTGAGCTGTTCGATCTCCTTCTCGTTTTTCTCTTTTTCTTTTTTGAGCCTTTCAAGCTCGGGGTTGGGTTTGTATTCCATAGAACCTCCTTTGTGTGGGGATTGTT
>JAZRTT010000023.1:0-100088 GCA_045652125.1 Candidatus Avilachnospira sp.
TCGCAGAGCGCGGTCACGATTACTACATGGAGAACAGAGTCAGATACATAAGCATCGACGGCTCCAAGGGCTATGCGATCGTGGAAGGAAGCGAACCGTATGAAGTAGAATTCGAATACCATGGCGGTGAGATCAGCGGCCTTATCTGCTCCTGCTTCTGTAGCTACAACTGCAAGCATGAATTTGCAGCAATGTTGCAGCTCAAGGAAACGCTGGAACTGATCGAAAAGCACTACGCAGCGCAGTATGATGAAGCAGGCTACTTCGCAGCAGTAAACAAGGGTGTGCTGTTTAGCTTTGCCATCGATGGCAAGGAAGCTGGCAACTTCACGATGTAAGGAGGGCTGGTTTATGTCCGAGAATAAACATTTAAAACTCATCGGAGAAACAGACTTCAGAGAACTGTTTCATAAGATCGTGTATATTCGTCCTACAGCAGAAGTTCGGGATCATTTAGCTAACAGCATTCCCGTGTGCGCAGAAGACGACGGCTTTTTGGCATACGGATACATTGATAACCAAGCAGGGTTTTCGTTCCGCATTCTGTGTTCGGCAAACATAAATAGCAACACACTCACTCGCGGGGTTTTCCCGAAAGAGACCGGATATATCATTCGCCGTGGCTATTTTAACAGTTGTAGTTTCGTCGATACAGAGGTCTTCGGATTGGATATTTCCGATTTCGACGAAGACGCCCAAGAGTACATTCGCGTGATTAATGAGTGCTACAAATGTAGCGAACAGACCGAAGAAATGCGAAAACTTACTTTCCTCGATCCGTTACGCAGTCCCGATTATCCCGATGATATACAGGTGCTACTGTACCAAAAAGGCATGCAGATAGAGCAGGTGTGGGTGAAATGCTTCGCATGCACGGAGGATGAGCTGTTCGGAAAACTTCTAAATGAACCAAATCAAGATTTTGGCGTGCATAATGGCAGCATTATTGGATTTGCGCCGGTGGAAACAGAAGACGGCCTGTTGTGTGTATATACCGGTAGATGGCTCGAAGAACAAAATGAGTAAGTGACAGCTTCACAATGTAAGGAGGAACTGATATGGGATGGGGCGCAGAAATAAAGTGTCCAAAATGTGATTTCAACACCACAATGTACTTTGGTATTGGAATGGGATATCCTTCGGTCTGTAGAAGGATTCTGGAAAGCATGAAAAATGGTGAATTTGGAAAAGGCTTCAAGGATGATGCTACAAGCATCCCGCACCCTGCAGTACACCAAGAACGCGCATTGTTCGTCTGTGAAAAATGCGGTGAATTGCGAGAAGATCAGATTATAGATCTTTGTACACCAATCGGTGAATACAAGCCCAATACGGCTCGATTCAGTGTAGCAATAGAATACCCGCCGGAAATGCCGTATGTCATGAGCTATAAACTCGGCAAGGAGTATAGGATCGTCCGGTCAAAGAAACATCAATGCGGAAAATGCCATGGCAACATGGTTCCAGTGGAAGATTTCGATAAAGTGAAATGCCCCCATTGCGGCGAAATTCTTGAAGTCAACGACTGTATTAATTGGGATTGACGGAGGAATAAATTATGCCGGACATGAATGATTTTCACGCATACAAAAGCACCAGCGGTGGATCGGGCGGTGGCAGCAGCGGTGGTGGCGGCGGCAAGGGCTTCGGTCTTGGCTGGGTTGTCATCGTGATCGTTGTTATCATGCTGATTTCCTTCATTGCAGACGGCGCAAGCATAGATGCAATCGACACCCTACTGGGATTGGGACTCCTTGCGTTTTTGTTCTTCAGATGGATAAGCACCTAATGCAGAAGCCAGAGGCAAAGTTCTACTTTTATTCGATACTACGCGGATTGTCATTATTCACCCGCGATGATATGCTTTGACCATACAGAAAGCGGGGATAGAAATGAAGGACTATAGTTTTGGAAATTATATCTGTGCTCTGAGACGGGGAATTGGCCTCTCCCAGTTTCAGCTTGGCGCACTCGTCGGCGTTACCGACAAGGCAGTATCCAAATGGGAAAACAGTAGCGCAAAACCGAGATTATCTACATGTTTTCGTTTGGCTGACGTGCTTGGGGTTCCGATAGAGGATCTGCTTTCTTGCAAACAGCATACTGCTACAGCAGCAAGAAAGGAAAATGATAAAATGAATAGTGAACTTTGGAGCAAGGCACTTGAGAGGCTGAATATTTACGGAGATGATACGCCTGCGTTGTGCTGGAGCAGACTCATGGCTGAAAAGGCTGCATTGTATGAAACAGCAGCGATACAAAGCTTTGAGCTGATCAGCATACTGTCGGAGGAAGCCAGAAAAAGCAACTGCTATATCTTCGATATCGGCACAGTATCCTCTTTTACGGCATGGTTGTTGGGTGCAACAAGAGTAAATCCGCTCCCACCCCATTACAGATGCGCAAAGTGCCGGAGGACAGAGTTTGTTTCCGGATATGCCGATGGATTTGACCTGCCGGAGAAACAGTGTGAATGCGGAGCAAGAATGCTGCGGGATGGTCATAACATTCCTTTTGATGGGTATGCGAAAGCAGTTCAACGCGGGACACGCATTGACATTAGAATGACGCCCAGTTTCATACCGACAGTAGCAGACAAGATCAAGGAATACTATGCCGGTAAAAATGACATTTTGCCTGTGCGATTGGTAGATAACGAAAACAAAGCTGTATCCGGGTTTGAGATTTACGTTGTATTGGACGGCAGCAGAGAGAAACCGCCCGTTTCCGAGGATGGCATTTGGTATGTCAGTCATGAGGAATACTGGAAATGGCTGAGAAAAGAGACCACATATACAGTCGGCGGCAACAACAATCTTGAACTGGTGCAGCGGCTACAGGAGCGTACCGGAGAACGGCTTGTCGATCCACTGGATCACATTACTCCCGAATACGCGAAAAGGCTGTTCCGGAAACGTTGCAGCACCTCTGCCGGTATTGCAGAAATACAAAAGTATATAGAAGATGACACCGTCATAGATTACAGCTTGCTCTTGAAAACTGAGGGTTTCATTCATGGATCCAATGTGTGGATGGATCGCTGGTACAACGACGGCGTAGATATGCTGCGCAGCAACGGAGAAGCGTTGGTCAAAGAAGGCAGAGCAAAGCTCTGTGACATACCGGCTTTCAGAGAGGATGTCTTTAACGATATTTGCCGCGCGCTTAAGCAGGCTGATATTCGCGACAACGGCTTGGCGCTACAAATGCTGGATGCCGTAAAACTGGGGACATTCTGCCGACAGGGACTGCCATCAAACATATCTAAAATGCTTTTGGAAATCGGGCTCCCGGAATGGTATCTCGAATTCCTGGGTAATGTATGGTACATGTTCCCGAAAGGACACTGCATTTCACTTCTGCTGACGGATATCATCTGCGAGTGGTACGAAGAGAATTATCCCGCTGCATTTGCAGCAGTGAAAAACAGTAAGGAGGGATAGCATGAAAGTTCTGAAAGGTGTGAGTATTGCGCTCAACATTGCATCGACCATTCTGAGTGTGTTCACCATTGGTTACATTCTGCACACACGGAAGACCGAAGAGTAAAGAACAGGACAGCAGCGGCGGAAACGCATATCCGCATAACTTCAAGGCATTGGAAGAACTGTTTGGGATTAAAGAAGATACCGAAGAAACGGACGAAGAATGAATGTTGTGCACCAACGGCACCTACGGTTATCATACTTTTGGTCGTTCTTTCGCATATGAAGCGGCACTGCTTTTCGAACTCCCATGTTCAAAGCAGTGCCGTTTCTTTATTGTCGTTTCAATACTTTCACAGTTTTACTTGTATCAAAATAATGATACACACCCATGCAAAAATTGAAAAAACCATGTGAGAAAAATGTCGGGCGGTCACGGATTCGAACCCCCGACATTTTCTTTGTGAAGGAGCAAAAGTCCTTGGCTATCAACGGTTTCAGGTGTTTTCAAATTATTAAACTTGTGCGGTCTTTTGTAGACAATTTGCACCTCATTTGCTATGATTTTGATAGTAATGCCGTAGTGGGGTGCAAAGCCAGATCGAGGTTGCACCCTACAAAATGTAGAATGCAGCCCATTTACACCCCACCCGGCAATGGCTAAAATTCATTCTATCAAAGTTAAACATTATTCCCCAAATAACCCGTCCCTCAATGAGGGTCGGGTTATTTTTATACCGGTGGCTTCGAACTCGAAGGAAGTGAGAGTTCGGGGAGCGATGCGACCGCCGCCGGCGGCGGAAAAAGGTAGCTGAGTGAGTGGCCGCGGTCGAAAAAAATGGAGGAAAGCGACAGCCCGAACATTTTTTCGGGCACCGCAACAGGACATCGGCACCAAATGAAGTGGACAGGAGTATGGCAGTATTTACTGCTGCTAAACACACAGAAACGACTTGTATTTGAATATAATCGCAGCAACATTTATCCTGAAAGGATTTTGAATGACTGCGCTTGCTTCTGAAGCGTTTATTGACGAAATGAAAAAAAGAAAAAATAGGGGTTGCTTTTTAAGGAACCGTTTAGTATAATAACGGAGCGAGTTGCGGAGGCTTAGCTCAGCTGGTTAGAGCGCCTGCTTCACACGCAGGAGGTCACTGGTTCGAGTCCAGTAGTCTCCACCAAAAGAAAAGGACACCTAAAAGGTGTCTTTTTCTTTTGGCGGCAGACTCTACGAGAATCAGCGGTTCGATACGTGAGCCTCCAAGAAGCCGAGCAAAGCGACGGCTGATTGGCAAGGCGAACTATGCAGCGAGCAAAGCGAGTCGCTGTCCAGTAGTTCTCCACCATAAAAAAGGACATGACTATGGTCATGTCCTTTTTGCATTATTTTTATGGTTTTACCCTGGCATATAATAGCTCTTGATTGTACAGTTCCGAAGATTATGCATTGCTTCGGGTCTTTTTTGTGTACTCATTTTGCAAAAGAATGATTGATGCGACCCATATAGAAGGAAAGGAAGAAGCCTGCAATCAGAAGTAGTATGCTGACAACAGTCTGCAAATCTGCTGCCAGGTAGCAGCTTTCATTGAGCATATTGGGGATCATGGAGAGAAAGACGCCGAAGATTACGGAGAATGTGGCAGTATAGAAGTGTCGAAATAGCCGCGACATCAGATAGGAAACGGTGATACCACCGCTGACAAGGCCGATGAGCATGGGAAGAAGAATATCCAAACGCAGCTCCGCGAGAGATGAGACATACAACTCATACAGTCCAAGACTGGACAAGAACACAGCAGGATCCACACCCGGCACAATGGTGGATGTTGCCACAGCGATGCCCAGAAGAATTTTCTGCATAAAAGAAGGGTTTTCGATCTGCTGAAAGCGGTCAGGATTGACCGTAAATAACAGCGTTCCTGCGAGAAACGCCAAAACGATAAAAATATAGTATTTGGGAGAAAAACCCTGTTTTTTTGTTTCCCGATAAAACAGGGGGACTGTACCGGCGATCAGGCCAAGAAATGCAAACCGGGTGGGCATTTCAAATGTGGTAAGGAAGAAGTTCAGAACCTTGCTGAACAACAAAATACCAACAACAATACCTGCGGCCACAGGCAGCAAAAAGCGGACTTTCTGCTTAAAATTCACAAACAGGGTACCGAGTGCTTCCAGAGCATCCTGATAGATGCCGAAAATAATCATCAGCACACTGCCACTGAGTCCCGGGGCGATGCCGCCCAGACCTACAATGATACTTTTTAAAAATAATTTCATAACAATTCCTATGATACAGCGGCTTTATTCTTACCTGAGAACAACCGATCCCAGTTGGGTTTGCGGACCTGAAAGTCAAGAATGAACAGGAGGCCGACGACAGCCAGCATGAAATGGAGAACGATCAAAAAGCATTTTGGATTCAGGAAAAAATGCAGGCAGTATATCGCAGGGAGAATCAGGGCGATGGAAGTTACGGGAAGGCCGCGGTAAATTTTACTGCTGCCGGTCTGTGTTTTTTGCCGTGCGATCTCCAAAACGTTGAAAAACGAAAGACGGATCAGCGCGCACAGCACATACAGAAACAGCAGGGTTTTTCCGAGTATCCCGTCCACTCCCATAGAGTAACAAAGGAATGCGGGAACAACCCCGAAGCTGATAATATCACACAGAGAATCCAATTGAATGCCAAAGGACTTCTCATCATCGGTCCGGTTTTTTTTGGTACGGGCCACAGCCCCGTCAAATGCATCCAAAAGGCCGGACAATGCAATGCAGAGGACACTGACAAAAAAGTTGCCTCTGGATGCCTGCTGCATACCGGTAAGGGCAGACAGCAAACTCAAATATGTCAAAACAACCGTATAATCATATATGCCAATTAAGTGCTTCATTCATGCACTTCCTTTTTGATGATCTCGTATAAATATAGATATTTCAGTGCGGAGAACCCAATATCGCCCCGGATTTCATAATGGCAGCCGTCGGATAGGGTATGCAGGACCAAAATGTTTCTGGAATAGATGGACATTCCCAAAATGTCACAGAAGGGAAATTCCAGACCGCAGCAGGTCAGGCGGTCGCTCGTGGCGATCAAAGTGCCTGCTGTTTCCTGCTCCAGTTCATGCCGGTCATTGATCCGCTGAAGGCGAACGGCATCGGAGAACAAGGGGGAGGAAGGAGAACAAGCTACCAATTCGGAAAGTAAATTTCTTTGATGGCTGTCCAGTTGGGGGAGGGTGTATCGATTTCCCTGTATGTCCGTAAGGAAACCATAGACATCATAGACGGCACGAAAACCACACTTGCAATAGAGTGCATCGTCGTCTGTGTGGAGATCTCCGATTTTTTTGCAGGCAGGGCAGGCGAAAATAGCTGCTTCCATGCCCAAGGACAAATGCTTTCCTTTGAATGGAATCATTTCGCGGGCCTGGGTCTCATAGGCATCTTCCCACAGATCGTGGGCAATGGCATCATTGACTTCCTGATCGGTCATGGCCTGCAGCTCCTCGGGAGCATACACATGGACCAGCTTTCCGCGAAGTTTTCCCCTTCGGAGGGTAGTAGACCAACGGGGTTGGGTAAGATAGTGCCCTTCAAAACGGTATGTTACCAGTTTTACACCGCTGCGCCGTGCAAGCTTTCCCGTAGCAGGCGGAATGCTGACGGTTTGCCCGTTCCAGGAGCGGTTTCCCTCCGGAAACAGGCAAACGCTGCTTCCGGAACGAAGAGTTTTGAGAATCTCTTTTACGGTATGGGCACCTGCTCGTCCTTTTTGGTGGTAAATCGGATGTAGAAAATAGTCCAGCAGTTTTGTAACAAATCCTTTTCTGGACAGGTGTTCGCTGGCGACAAAATAGAGCTGGTGATAGGCTGCAACACCAACAATAATGGGATCCAACTCCAAATTATGGTTGGGCAGGAGCAAGTACGGGCCTTCGATTTCTCGGAGTGAGTCATAGGTGTAGTGGAATTTCCATCTGGCAAAGGCGGCGATGATAGGGCGCAGAACGGAGAATATCATTTTGTGCCGTCTGAGATTTTCCAAGCCCATCACTCCTTTCATTCCTGTAATATTACTTTATTTTATCGTACTTTGTCATAGATTTCAACAGGACATTTTGAGAGGGAATACAATCTGCGTGTTTTTCTGCGGCAAGGCTTGAAAAAGGGGGCAGAAATTGGTATAATTTCCTATATTGGATTGTTGTGCCTATGTGTACCTTTTGGAGGTATTGATTTGAAGCAAAAAATGATCGGTCTGATGATTCTGGTCAGCTTGTTAGGGAGCATTTTTGCCGGCTGTGGGAAGCCTGCACAGGAGCTTCAGCAAGCCTCGGCCGGACCGCTGCCTGCTGATACCGGTGTATATGGCATGAATGCAGCCGTCCTCTACGACGGCGAAAATGACACCCTTCGCTGGTGCGACACGGTGGAGTTTTTGGAACAATCAATACTGTTGGGTCTGCAAGTGGAAGCGGTTGATGTGGCGGGGGCATATGATCTTTCTTCGTATGATCTGGTGATTCCCGATGCAGCTGTGGCAAAATCCGCCCATATGGATCAATTGGCGCAGGTTTTGCAGGAATTCACCCGGCAGGGTGGTTTTGTGCTTTTGGACAACGCTTTTTCACAGGTGCTTCCGGAAGCATATCTGGGTATTTCCGAAATCAAAAAACTGGAAGAATGCCCTTTGGAACTGACTTTTCCGCAGGTCGGCTCGGATCTTGCGGAGATTCAGGAAGTGATAGCGGATTTTTCCGCTCTGTATCCGGAGTATTATGAGGCGGAAACGCTCCTGCAGAGGGACTATGGCTTCGGCTTTGCAGCGGATGGCGCAGAGGTGCTGGCTGCCCTTGGGGAGTTGGCTGTCTATACCTATCATTCCTATGGCAAGGGCGGTGTTTTGCTGACCAATCCTCTTTTGCCCAATGTCTACTCTTTGGGCAATTATGGGATGACCCATCGGGAAGCCGGGGAGACTGCTTTTGCCGGTACCACGGCATCCTGCAATCAACTGTTATACAGCCGTTTTGCGGGGTTTGCGGCGAAGCAGCGATACGGATATGCCTTAAACCGTGTCTACGGCTATCACGGTAGTCCTTCTATGGCTTGGGAACTTCATTATGAGGAGATCACCGCTTATGGCAATTATGCCATGGAGATATTTAATCAGCTTTGCCATCTCTATCAGCAAATTCCGTCATATACGATTATTCGCAACAGCTATTGGTGGTTCTTGCGGGCGGAGACGGTCACATATCTGCAAAATCAGGCAAAAAGCGGCTTTGAATTTGCCATGGATATGGATGAGAATGCTTATTCCTCCGGCACCCATATCGTCAGCGACGGTCAATGGCTGAGCCTTGGAAAATTGGAAGATGCCGGCAGTTACTTTCGGGATTATCCCGAATATAACTACCGTGCGTATCCCTGCTTTGCCGATGCAGACGGTGATGGACAAGACGAGCTGCTTATGGGCTCTTATGATGGTCATGTCTATTGCAGCGACCTTGAATACACGACTCGCCTTCATGCATCGAGCCCTCAAATGCTTACGGATGAACATGGTGAACCGATTGCGGTTGGCGGCTTTTCTGCCCCACAAATGGTGGATATAACCGGCGACGGGAACCTGGATCTTCTTGTGGGCGGAGATGACGGAAATGTTTATTGGTATGAGAACAATGGAAATTATGTAAACAGAGGTGTTTTACTTAAAACAGATATTCCGGGTCAGGTTCTTCCCAATGCAGGAGATTTCGACGGGGATGGCGTGATTGACCTGGCAGTTGGCAGCGACCAAGGCGTCTTGATTTTGTATTATGGTAAACCTAACGGCCAAGGCGTCAAATACGACTGGCGTGCAATGGAGAGCTATTCCAAAATCTGTGCCAATGTTGGATTGGGGCAGTTCCTTGCTCCGGAAATGGTAGATTGGAACGGGGATGGCTACACGGACCTTGCTGTGGGTACTTTTGACGGATATATTGCCCTGCTTCTTAATGACGGGCAGGGAAATATGTATCCCGGCGGCTATATTGAGCTGGACGAGATGAATTTTAAGGGAAACTATCATGCCAAATTTGGCAACTATTGTGTCCCTGCTTTCTTTGATGTGAACGCCGATGGCGCGGAAGATCTGATCTGTGGGTCCTTGGAGTACGGCCTTGCCTATCCCATCGATTCGGAGTATTTCCCCTATAGGGAGGAACTGCAATGGCAGTTGGACTATGCCAAAGATCAACTTCTGTATCTTGGCATTCACCATTACAGTAATGCCTATGCTTCCCGACAGCGGGAAGATTACGAATTGCGGCGGCATAAAGAGGCATTTGCTTCCTACGGCGTTCCTACTGAGGGAATCGGTGCAAATATGCATACGTGGTATACCAGCACTTTGGGCGATACTCAGACCTTTGACGCTGAGTATGCTTCAGGGCTAATGTGGAATTCCGGTTTTTCTTCTCCCGGAGACCCCGGTGCCGCACCCCAGTATGGGGCAGAAAATGTCATTGTTTTGCCTTTCTTCCTGCAGAAGGAAGGGGTGGACACTTTGCTGATACAGAACAACTCCGTTCTTCCTTATGCGGATTTGGCGTGGAGCGATATTTCTGCCAAATATAAAATACCTGTATGCGTGTATTACCACTGCGATTTTGTCTATGAAAATGATGCCGGTGCGAGAGATTATTTGCAGAAGGTCTCTGATTTCCGCAGCAAATACGGCTATAATTTTGTCCGGGAGGATCAAATGATGGCGGCTTCTGCCGCGGCCCGGAGCCTGTCTGTAACGGCAGAAGTTCAAAATGGTGTGTTGTCGCTGCTGGCCGATCAGGATGATATGGGTGTGGAAGTGGCTTTTGCCGAATATGTAGACGGCAGCAGCTACTGCACCGATGCGAAAGTCTGGCACCGGGAGGGCAACAGCTTGTTCATAGCCTTGGATGACGGTGTGTGCGTTTATCAGGCAGAAGACACGGGTTCCCCTCTGCGTCAAGTCAACCTGCCTGCGGATATCACGGTGGAAGGTGACAATGTGACGGTCGCGTTCCGCGGCGATGGAATGCTGCAGGTAGTGTCAGAGTCCGGTTATACTACCGCAGACCCCGGTTGGGCTGTAACGGAACAGGAAAGCGGAACCATGTTCACCAAATACGGGGAAGCCGACACCCTGCACCTCAGTAAAATCAAGGAGTGAGCCTTATGAATTCAGCTGTTTGCCTGCTGGAGCGAGCGGCAAGATTGTTTGCCGACCGTCCGGCGGTGGAAGATGAAGCCAGATGTCTGACCTATGAAACCTATCGGACGGTATCCAGAACCATTGCATCGGAACTGCTGCGTCGTGGTTCAGACCGGAAACCCATTGTGTTTTACCTGCCAAAGAGCGTGGATATGCTCTGCGGCTTTATGGGTGCAATGTATGCAGGCTCTCCCTATGCTCCTGTGGACAGTCACATTCCTATGAATCGATTGGAAAAGATCGTGGAGAGTCTGGAGCCTGCACTTATCGTGACCAACAACGAGCTGCTGCCGAACCTGGAAAACTGCGACCTGAGAGATACCAAAGTGGCGCTGATCGCTGATTTGCAGCTGGCTGAAGCTGAGGAAGCTCTGGTAGATGCGGCACTTTCTAAAGTTGTGGATTCGGATCCCATTTATATTATGTATACTTCCGGCTCCACCGGAACACCCAAAGGCGTAACAATTCCGCACCGCGGAATCGTGGATTATGCCCGCTGGGTCGTGGAGACCTTCCACTTTGACGAAACTACGGTCATGGCCAATCAGGCACCATTTTATTTTGATAATTCAACCTTTGATATTTACGGCAGTTTGTTCTGCGGCGGCAAGCTGATTTTGATACCGGATGTTTTGATGATGTTCCCGGTTCGACTGCCGGAGTTTTTGGCAGAAAAAGAGGTTACCTCCATTTTCTGGGTGCCAACGGTTATGATCAATGTGGCAAATTCCGGGATTCTGGAAACGGTCAGCCTGCCAAAACTGAAAAATGTATCATTTTGCGGTGAAGTGATGCCCAACAAGCAGCTGAATATCTGGCGAAAATACCTGCCTCATTGTACCTATGCCAACCTTTACGGTCCTACGGAGATCACAGACGTTTGCTGTTACTACGTGGTCGACCGTGAATATGCCGATACTGAGCCTCTGCCCATCGGAAAGGCCTGCGAAAATATGCGTGTGGTCATTCTTACTGAGGAGAATCGGGCTGCGAAAACAGGGGAGCAGGGGGAACTTTGCGTGATCGGCAGCGGCGTGGCACTGGGCTATTGGAATAATCCAGAGATCACAAACAAGGTATTTGTCCAAAATCCTTTGGCCGGCCAGTACCGGGAACGGATGTATCGCACCGGCGATCTGGCGTATTGGGACGAAGATGGGCTGATTCAGTTTTGCGGCCGCAAGGACAATCAGATCAAGCTAAAAGGCAATCGAATCGAGTTGGGTGAAATTGAAACCGCTGCCATGGCAGTAGAGGGCGTGAAAAATGCAGCCGCCGTTTTTGATGAGGAGAATGAGCTGATCGCTCTGTTTGTAGAGACAAAAGGTGCACTTCCACTGCGTCGGTTCAATTTGGAGCTGAAAAAATATATCCCACAATATATGCTGCCCGGTAAGCTTTTTCCCATGGAAAGGCTGCCTCATACAGCCAATGACAAAATCGACCGGGTATTTTTGAAAAAGCAATTGAAAGGAGAGGCGTGATGAATTCTGTTGCCTGCATGCTGGAAGCTGCTGCCAAGCAATTCCCTGAGCATATAGCACTGGAAGATTCTCAGGGCGAAATGACCTACAAGACTCTGCACAGCCTTTCCAGAAAAGCTGCCACATCCTTTTTGAAAAAAGGGCTTAAAAGGGAGCCGATTGCAGTCTATCTGCCAAAAAGCAATGCCTGCGTGGTTACATTCTATGGTGCATTGTATAGCGGAGTCCCTTACGCACCGCTGGATTTTACTGCCCCTGCAGAACGAATTCGCCGCACCCTTGAAAATCTCCGCCCGCCGTTCCTTGTCACCGATGAAGAGGGGAGAAATAAGCTGTCGGAGTTGGGATTGCATGATTGCGAGATAATTGATTATGTAAATCTAATAGAAGTCGAACAAGACGATTTTATTGTAAATAATGCGGTTACAAGCACAATTGATACCGATCCTGCTTATATTATGTATACCTCCGGTTCTACCGGAGTCCCCAAGGGCGTGGTGATTTCTCACCGCGGAGTGCTGGACTATGCCGCATGGATTGCTGAGACCTATTCGATTACGGAGCAAACGGTCATGGGTCTGCAGTCCGGGTTTCATTTTGACAACTCTGTCTTTGACCTCTATGCATCGGTACTGACCGGGGCTAAGGTGTTGATCATTCCGGAGATCCTCTTCATGTATCCCATCAAACTTATGGAGTTTGTGAAGGAGAAAGGTGTGACCTGTGTTTTCTGGGTACCGACGGTTATGAACAGCGTTGCAAACTGCGGTGTTTTGGAAACGATCGGTCTGCCGAAGCTGAAAACCGTCGTTTTTGCCGGTGAAGTGATGCCCAATAAGCAGTTGAACATATGGCGAAAGGCACTGCCGCAATGTGTCTATTCCAACCTTTATGGACCAACAGAAATAACTGTTGATTGCACCTGTTATATGGTTGATCGGGAGTTTGCCGATTCAGAACCGCTTCCTATTGGCTATGAGCGTCAAAATATGCGTGTTTTGATCCTTCGGGACGATGGTACCGAGGCGGAGATAGGAGAGACCGGAGAGCTTTGTGTGATCGGCAGCCAGCTGGCGTTGGGTTACTGGAATGCTCCGGATGAGACGGCGAGAGCCTTTACAGCAAATCCGCTCAACAAAGCGTTTTATGAAGAACTCTACCATACCGGAGATCTGGCCTATAAGGAAGCAGATGGTCTCATTCAGTATGTGGGACGAAAAGACAGTCAGATCAAACTCCGCGGTAATCGAATCGAAATGGGTGACATAGAAAATGCCGCCCGGACGATTTCCGGACTGACCAATGCCTGTGCTGTATTTGATACACCCAATGAACAGATTGTTCTTTTTGCAGAAACCAAGGAAAACCTGAACAAAAGAATGGTGAATTTGGAATTGGGAAAGCAGATTCCCAAGTATATGCTCCCCGGTAAGGTTATCTGCATGGAAGAATTCCCCCTCAATGCCAACCGCAAGATCGATCGGGCGGCACTGAAAGCTACATTGTGAGGTGAAGGCAATGGAACTGACCATTCGCCCGGGAAAAACAGAGGACCTGACGGCACTTCTGACCCTTTACAGAGATTACCACAAGGGCCTTCTGGATGTGGGTATGAATTATGATCTGCATGAGGACGCCCTGCCCCGTGTCATGGAAAACCGCATTCGCTCCGGGCTGATTCTCTCTGCTGTGGCTGAGAATGAGACAGGGGACCTTTGTGGCTTTGTGTTCTGTTCTGTTTTGCGGCTGCCACCGGAGTATCTGTGCCGCGGAAAAGGCAGTGTAGGGTACATCAACGATTTGTACGTCGTGCCCAAAGTGCGCCATCAGGGTCTTGCCCAAAAACTGATTGCCTATGCAGAGCAGTGGCTCAGGGAGCAGGATGCAGACACCATGGAATTACAGGTTTTGGGAAAAAATGAACAAGCCCGGAGGTTCTGGGAGAAACAGGGCATGGAGCCCATTGGCACTCTGTGCTGTAAATATCTATGAAAAGAGGAACTTAACATGGAAAATATCAAAGAGATTCTGAGAAATTATGTTCTGGAGCATTTTGAGATCGAAGCGGATGATCCGGATTTTTCTGATGAGGTTCATTTGTTTGATTATGGATTTGTAGACTCTCTGGGTGCAACAGAGATCGTTCTGTTTTTGGAGGAGCATTTTAATATTCAGATCACCCAGAAGGATATCACACTCTATTCCATGAATACCATTGAGGAGATTGCCGAAGTGGTGGAGCGGAAGCTCAGTTAAGCTATGTGGTATTTGAAACCGGACACCCTGCTGCTTATGCTGGCAGCTGCGGTTGTCTTTTCCTTGGGTAGTTTCCTGTTAAGGCGGTATTTTCCGGAAAAACGGCTGACTCCGTGGCTTTTGCTGCTGAATCTTGGGGTCATGGCCTATGTAGACTGGCAGTTGGCTGTGTTTTATGCGGTCTACACGTGTATCAGCTGGCTGCTGGTACAGTGGATGGGCAAGATAAAAAAAGCCAGAAAATTCTGGTTTGTTGCTCTTTGCCTGTTGGACGTGTTACCATTTTTCTATGCACGGTTGGCGGGATTTTTTCCGAGATTGCCTGCAATTTTTGTGCTGATCGGCTTTTCGTATAATATGTTAAAAGCCGTGGATGCTATTTTTTATGTGTATTATACGCAAGAACCTGTGCCATTTCTTCCATACAGCAACTTTCTGCTGTTTTTCCCCGTTGTCACCGGCGGCCCTATTTTCCGTTACCGGGATTTTATAAAACTGTACCGCAATCCCAAACCGTTGACAGCGTCTGCGGCGAGGGATTGTGTAAAGCGTTTTATACGCGGTATGTTTAAGAAGTTGGTCCTGGCTGCCATTGCCCAGCAACTGCTGAACCGAGTTCTTCAAATGTATCCCCATTTCTATGTCAGCGGTGCATTGGCTGTATTGAGCTATTTCATTTTGTATTTTGATATGGCGGGCTACTCCGATGTGGCCATTGCGGTCAGTACACTTATAGGCATTCCCGCACCGGAGAACTTTAAGAAGCCTTGGACTGCTGCCAGCTTTACCCAGTTCTGGCGGAAGTGGCATGTGACCCTCAGCGATTGGATCAGAGAGCATATCTTTGTGGTAGTCGGAGGCAAAAGGCTCAATAGGTATTTGTCTGCTGCCATCGGATTTTGCACCATGCTGGTTATGAGCCTGTGGCATAAGTTTGATCTGCTGGCACTTGCTACCGGTGTGTATATGGGTGTTTTTTTGGCAATTGAGAATATCTTTGGCCTTACTACTGCCGATAAACGCAGGACAAATAAATATTTGTATGCCTTCCGCTGCCTGATGGTCAACGGGCTGTTTGCCGTGAATGCCATGTTCTTCACCATGAGCGGATCTCAAATTCTGCAGGCTGTAAGGGGGTTTTTCCGGTTATGAGTTTTTTGAAAAAAATCGGATGGATACCGGCGCTTGCTGCAATATTTGTGGTGCTTGATCTGGCATTGTCGGCGGTTTTTACGCCGTATTTGATTAGTTCCGGGCGATTTGTTTTGAATGACTATGAGCTGACCCGTCGGGATCACCCGGAAGAAGTTTGGGATAAGGTCTTTTTCGGAAATTCCGTGGTGATTTCCGCTTATCGGGAGGATGTCAGCGAGAGCGATTATGTAAACCTTGGGCTTGACTATGGCGTGGTCCGTGATCTGTGGGAAATGGTACAGAAGGGAATTGTTGAGATCGGTTCGGAACTGGTCATCGGCCTCAGTGATCTTACCCTCTATGACAAATTTGAGACTCACCCCACTTATCCATGGCACCGGGACTGGTATGAGCCCTATGCCTATTTCCAGAGAGACCGTCTGCGGCTGTTGGTTGAAAATACGATATTTGACAGGGAGTGGGAGGATCACTCTGATCGGCGGAAGATCACATACGCAGGCTCTATGTCCTCGGAAGACTTGGCGGCAAAGATAGAAACATCTCGTTATGTAAACTTACCAATCGAAGATTTTCAGGAAAACATGGCGTGCCTTGAAAAACTGGCGGATTACTGTCAGAAGCGGGGTATTCGTATGAGATGTGTCTGGATGCCGGTAAATCCGGAGGTTGAGATCTCTCCCGAGACTCGGGCTGTCTACGAGCAAATGAAGAGCATTTGTGACAGAAAAGATGTGGAGCTGCTTGATTTGGAGCGAGTCCTGGATGTATCTTGCTTTTATGACATTGGCCATCTCAATTATGAGTATGGTGCATACCGCTTTATGGAGGTGATCGATCCGTGGCTGGTTTCATAAAAAAATGGAAGGCCTTTTGGGATACCAAGATCGGCCGCGTTCTGGAAATGATCGCCTATGCATTGATGCTGATTTTGGTACTGGTTTATTTTACCGGAAACGGCGTGTTTATTTATGAAGCGTTTTGATAAAACAAAACCCGTCAGCGATTAGCTGACGGGTTTTTTACTAAGTTTTAGAACAGCGGGACTACAGCGCCGTTGTAGGTCTCTTCAATGAAAGCTCTCACTTCTTCGGATTGCAGAGCCTTGACAAGAGCGAGGATGCCTTCGTCGTTTTCGCGGCCTTCCTTAACGGTCAGAACGTTGACATATGCTTCTGCAGCGTCACCGTCGGCAGCTTCCACAGCAACGGCATCGGAAACGTTCAAACCGGCATCAATGGCGTAGTTGCCGTTGATAACAGCCATGTCAACATCCTGCAGGGTGCGGGGAAGCTGCTGTGCTTCCATCTCCACGATATCAAAATTGTGAGGATTTTCGGCAATATCAGACTTGGTGGCGGACAGGCCAACGCCTTCCTTCAGCGTGATGAGTCCTTCCTGCTGCAGCAAAAGAAGGGCACGAGCTTCATTGGTGCCGTCGTTGGGAACAGCGATCTGGGAGCCATCAGCAAGCTCAGGAAGAACGGCAACTTTGCCGGCATACAGGCCGAAGGGCTCATAGTGGATACCTGCAACGGATACCAGATGAGTGCCATGCTCTGCATTGAACTCGTTCATATAGGTGATATGCTGGAAATAGTTGGCATCCAATTCGCCTTCCTCTACGGAATTGTTGGGGATGACATAATCGTTGAATTCCTTGATTTCCAGAGTGTAGCCTTCAGCGGCCATCAGTTCTTTGGCGATTTCCAGAATTTCACAGTGGGGAGCAGGGGTAGCACCGACAACAACGGTCTTGTCGTCAGTTTTTGCGCCGCAGGCGGTGAGCGCCAGCAGCAGGCACAAAGCCAGAGCCAGAGCGATGAGTTTTTTCATTTTGATTTTCTCCTTTTTTCATTGTTATTATGGTTGATGCGCTTATCTGTTTTAATACAGAGCGCAGTACCGATGGATTGAAGAATCTGCACCAGAATGACCAGAATCATTACGGCAACATAAAGGACGATAACCTGATTACGGCCGTGACCGCGCATAATACTCATGGCACCCAGGCCGCCGCCGCCGATAGCACCGGCCATAGCACCGTAGCCGAGGATCGTGATGGCTGCGTTTGTGGCACCGTTGATGAGACTGGGCTTACATTCCGGAAGCAGAACTTTGGTAATGATCTGCCAGGTGGAGCACCCCATGGCCTGTGCTGCCTCAATGACACCGTGGTCCATCTCACGGAGGCTGGCTTCCACCAAACGTGCCACATAAGGGAATGCGGCAACGGTTAAAGGAACAATGGTGGCTGTAGTGCCGACAGCTGTGCCTAAGATCAAACGGCTCAGGGGAAATACCATGATCATCAAAATCAAAAAGGGAATGGAACGCAGAAGATTGATGACGGTGTTAAGTGCTTGCATGAAGGCTTTGGACAGGGGTCGGATTCCGCCTTCTTCGCCGGTGACCAATAAAATACCAAGAGGAAGACCGATCACATAGGCAAACACAGCCGCGATCAGGGGTGCATAAAGCGTTTCCCATATGGCAAAGGGCAGGGTAGAGGGATCAAACAGAAATTCCAACTGATCCAACGGCTTATTGACGCCCCACCGTTCAAACATGACAGCCAGTTTTTCAACCATGATAGTCTTGCACCTCCTCTACGGTGATGTCTTTCTGAGCGGCGATGTAGGCAAGTGCTTTGGCGGCTTCTGCATCCGTTTCCGGCAGGCCAAGGAGCATAGTACCGAAAGCCTTGCCGTCGATGTTTCTGGTATCGGCTCCCAGAATATTTACTTTTATACCGCAATCAATGGCCAGAGAGGCAATGAGAGGCTGATAAGCGGTACCGCCGTTGAATGCGACACGAATCACACGGCCGTTTGGCAGAAGTTCAAAAGGAACCCCGTCGGGATATACCAGCCGGCGGCCTGCCTCAGTTTGGGGATTGGAGAATACATTTTCAACAGTTCCGCATTCTGCAACATGACCGTGATTGAGGATGGCGACCCGGCCGCAGATCTCCTCAATCACTTTCATGTCGTGGGTGATCACCACTACGGTAATACCGATGCGTTTGTTAATGTCTTGAATCAAACGGAGAATGTCTCTGGTGGTTTTCGGGTCAAGGGCGGATGTCGCTTCGTCACAGAGGAGGACCTTGGGGTTGGTGGCCAAGGTTCTTGCAATGGCGATACGCTGCTTTTGTCCGCCGGAAAGCTGTGCGGGATAGGCGGTTTCCTTATCTGAAAGATCTACGATTTGCAGCAGCTCTCTGGCTCTTGCCACGGCTTCTTTTCTGGGGGTCCCGATCAATTCCAGAGGAAAGGTGATATTATCCAGACATGTTCTTTGCATCAGCAAATTAAAATGCTGGAAGATCATGCCGATGGATTTTCTTGCCTGCCGCAGCTCTCTGCTGCTTAATAACATCAGATCTTTGCCATCTACAATAACTGTGCCTTCCGTGGGACGCTCCAACAGGTTCATACAGCGGACGAGAGTGGATTTGCCGGCACCGGACAAGCCGATGATACCGAAAATCTCCCCTTCGTTGATGGTCAGGTCAATTTGCTCCAATGCGGTAACACCGTCTTCCGGTGTGCCGAACTGCTTGCTTAAGCCCCTGACTTGAATAATGGGCTGGGACATAGGGAAATCGACTCCTTTCCATAAAAAAGAAAGCACCCTTGACTTGCGTCAAGGGCGAAATAATTTCGCGTTACCACCTTGCTTCACCGCAGCCTCACGGCTTGCGGTCTTATGGAGTACCGGAATACTCCTGCGCAGTCACGGGCGCACCCGTCATGAACTACCTATCGCTCATGCGGCTCCCAGGCCATGTTCGGTTTACACATCCGCACCCCTTTTCAGCTCCCGGGGCTCTCTTTGCCGGTGCAATAAACGTACTCTCCTGTTCGTTGCCTTTCTGTTCATTTGAGGAAATTATACTTTATTATTTTCAGTTCGTCAATATGAAAAAAACAGAGGAACACCGCTGTTTTATGGAAGAAAGAAGAATAATAGTCTTTCGAATGGTTAATTGCCGCATTCCCGTGAAGGATCGGACGATGCATTTCTACGGACTGCAGGACCTAAACAAAAAAGCCGTTTTTTGTTTAAGCAAAAAACGGTAAAATTTTTCCAATATTTCATTGACGGAAAGATTAAAATGTGATACAATAACACTCCGTAGTGCCTGAATGCGCACTATGCCCATCAAAATCCATGATTACTTTATCACGGATCGGGATGGATTGCAAGAGGTTGACCACTAAAAGGTGACAACTCACCCACGCGTATCAAATACACAGGACTCTAAAGAAAGGCTGTGATGAGCTTATATGGCAATGGTCAAGGATGTTGTGTACGGCAAGACTCTGCGAAAGAGTTATGCCAAGCATGATGACGAAAACATCATCGAGATTCCCAATCTGCTAAAAATTCAGAAGGATTCCTATGAGCGGTTTTTGTCGGAAGGTCTCAATGAGGTGTTCAAGGATGTGGACACCATTACAGACTATACCGGCAATTTGGAGCTGAGCTTTCTGGATTACAGCATGAACGAACCCCCCAAGTACACCGTGGAGGAGTGCAAGGAACGGGACGTTACCTATGCAAAGCCCATTAAGGTACGGGTTCGTCTGCACAATAAGGAAACCGATGAGATCAAAGAGCAGGAAATCTTCATGGGAGATTTCCCATTGATGACCAATGGCGGCACCTTTGTGATCAACGGAGCAGAGCGTGTCATCGTTTCCCAGATCGTTCGCAGCCCCGGTATGTATTATGGACATGAAGTGGACAAGGCTGACCAGCATACCTATACCGCCACGGTGATTCCGTATCGCGGTGCGTGGCTGGAGTATGAGACGGATCCCTCTGATGTGTTCTATGTACGCATTGACAAGAATCGCAGGATTCCCATTACCTGTCTGATCCGCGCCCTTGGCGTGGAGAGCGACGGTCAGATCAAGGAACTTTTCGGAGAGGACGCCCGAATTATTGCAACGTTGGAGAAGGACACGTGCAGAACTCGTGACGAGTCCCTTTTGGAGATCTACCGCCGCCTGCGGCCCGGTGAACCCCCTACGGTAGAGAGTGCGGAAGCTTATCTGGATGCACTGTTCTTTGATGCACGCCGTTATGACGTATCCAAGGTCGGTCGTTACAAGTTCAATAAAAAGATGGACCTCTGGAGCCGGCTGACAGGTCAGACTTTGGCACAGCCTGTCATCGACCCGATGACAGGTGAGGTTCTTGCCATGCCCGGTGATGTTCTCAGCCGTGAGCAGGCAAAAGAGATCTCTGCCAAGGGTGTCAACGAGGCTGTTATTGTCATGCCGGATGGAACGCAGGTCAAAATGTTCTCCAACGGCATGGTGGACATGAAGCAGTTTGTGGACTTCGATCCTGCTGGTTATGGTATTAAGGAAAAAGTTTGTTTTGCTGTTCTGAAAGAGCTGCTGGCAGCACATGGCCGAAGCGATTCCGAAGCATGGGCCGAGGCCATTGAAGAACGTTTTGATGATCTGCAGCCCAAGCATATTACCAAGGATGATATTTTGACATCCATTAACTACCTGAACTGTGTGGTACACGGTGCCGGTACTGTGGACGATATTGACCATCTCGGAAACCGTCGTCTGCGCTGTGTAGGTGAGCTGCTCCAGAATCAGTTCCGCGTCGGTTTTACCCGACTGGAGCGCGTGATTCGGGAGCGTATGACCGTACAGGATTTGGATACAGTTACGCCTCAGAGCTTGATCAATATCCGACCCGTTACGGCAGTAATTAAGGAATTCTTTGGTTCTTCGCCTTTGAGTCAGTTTATGGACCAGAACAATCCGCTGGCAGAACTGACCCATAAGCGCCGTCTGTCCGCTCTGGGCCCCGGCGGTCTGAGCAGAGAACGTGCATCCTTTGATGTCCGTGATATTCACTATTCCCACTATGGCCGTATGTGCCCCATTGAGACCCCCGAAGGTCCAAACATCGGCCTGATCAACTATTTGGCTTCCTATGCCCGAATCAACGAATATGGCTTTATTGAAGCACCTTATCGTAAAATTGACAAGGCAACGGGTAAGATTACCGATATAGTGGAGTATATGACTGCCGATATGGAAGATGATTATTACGTCTGCCAGGCAGCAGAACCCATTGATGAAGACGGTCGGTTGGTCAATGCCCGTGTCACTTGCCGTCATAGAAATGAAATCATCTCTGTTGATCGTGATATGATCGACTATATGGATGTTTCCCCCAAGATGATGACCTCTGTGGCAACGGCGTTCATCCCATTCTTGGAAAATGACGACGCAAACCGTGCCCTGATGGGTGCAAACATGCAGCGTCAGGCTGTGCCCCTTATGGTTACGGAAGCACCGATCGTTGCAACAGGTATGGAGCACAAGTGTGCAGTTGATTCCGAGGTTTGTGTAACGGCAACCGGTGACGGTGTCGTAACCAAAGTCTCTGCTGACGGTGTTTCCGTCCGCTATGACGATGGCAGTGTTGTCGACTATACGCTGGCAAAATTTGCAAGAAGCAACCAGGGCACCTGTGTCAATCAGCGGCCCGTGGTGGAAGTGGGTGAACGGGTCAAAAACCGTCAGGTTTTGGCAGATGGCCCCTCCTGTGACCACGGTGAAATTGCTCTGGGCAAGAATGTCCTGATCGGATTCATGACATGGGAAGGTTATAACTACGAGGACGCCATCCTTCTCAATGAGCGGCTGGTTCGTGAAGATGTCTTTACTTCCATTCATATCGAAGAATATGAAACAGAGTCCCGTGATACCAAACTCGGCCCCGAGGAAATTACCCGCGATATTCCCAATGTTGGCGAAGATACCCTGAAAGATCTGGATGACCGCGGTATTATTCGCGTTGGTGCCGAAGTTACCTCCGGTGATTATCTGGTGGGTAAAGTCACTCCCAAGGGTGAGACTGAGCTGACTGCCGAGGAACGCTTGCTTCGTGCCATTTTTGGCGAAAAGGCCAGAGAAGTTCGCGACTCTTCCCTTAAGGTTCCCCATGGTCAGAGCGGCATCGTTGTGGATGTGAAGGAATTCACCCGTGAAAACGGTGATGAGCTGCCGCCCGGAGTCAATAAGGTTGTTCGTGTCTATATTGCCCAGAAGCGGAAGATCTCTGTGGGCGATAAGATGGCAGGCCGTCACGGCAATAAGGGTGTTGTTTCCCGTGTTCTGCCGGAAGAGGATATGCCTTTCCTGCCCGACGGTACTCCTTTGGATATTGTTCTGAATCCTCTGGGCGTGCCTTCTCGTATGAATATCGGACAGGTTCTGGATGTCCATTTGGGCTATGCCGCCCAAGCATTGGGCTGGAAGGTGGCAACGCCGATTTTTGACGGTGCCAACGAGAAAGATATCCGTGACACTCTGAAGCTCGCCGGCCTCCGGGAAGACGGCAAGAGCGTCCTGTATGATGGCAGAACCGGTGAGCGTTTTGATAATCTGGTCACAGTTGGCTATATGTATTATCTGAAGCTTCACCATCTGGTCGATGATAAGATTCATGCCCGTTCCACCGGTCCTTACTCTCTGGTTACACAGCAGCCTTTGGGCGGTAAGGCTCAGTTCGGCGGTCAGCGTTTCGGCGAAATGGAAGTTTGGGCCCTGGAGGCTTACGGAGCTGCCTACACGCTGCAGGAAATACTGACTGTGAAATCCGATGATGTTACCGGTCGTGTTAAGACTTATGAAGCCATTGTCAAGGGTCACAATGTTCCTAAGCCGGGCGTACCTGAGTCCTTCAAGGTGCTTGTGAAAGAGCTTCAGTCTTTGTGTCTGGATATTAAGGTTCTGGATGAGGAAGGCAATGAGGTAGAGCTTCGCGATCCGGAAGAGGATGAAGTGATCTATACTGCCAGCCATGGTACTTTTGCCGATGATGATCTGGATCTTGGCGAGGGAACGGAAAAGAATGTAAATCTGGACGAGGCCGCTGTGGCGGGCTTTGAGATCCAGGATGAAGATGATGTGTTCGGCGATCTTTTGGTCGACGACAGTGACCTGTAAGGAAGGAGGCGATACTGAATGGAAACTTTTGATGCAATTAAAATTGGTATTGCTTCTCCGGAAAAGATTTTGGAATGGTCCTTCGGTGAAGTAAAAAAGCCTGAGACCATCAACTATCGTACCCTGAAGCCGGAGCGTGACGGCCTGTATTGTGAACGGATCTTTGGACCGACCAAGGATTGGGAGTGCCACTGCGGAAAGTATAAAAAGATTCGTTACAAGGGAAAAATCTGTGATCGCTGCGGCGTAGAAGTTACCAAGGCAAAGGTCCGCCGGGAACGGATGGGTCACATTGCGCTGGCGGCACCCTGCAGCCATATTTGGTATTTCAAGGGTATTCCCTCCAGAATGGGCCTGCTGCTGGATATCAGCCCCAGAATTTTGGAGAAAGTCCTGTACTTTGCAAACTATATCGTAACAGATCCCGGCGATTGTCCTCTGAGCAAGTATCAGATTCTTACAGAAAAAGAATACCGCGATATGCGGGAGAAGTATGAAGATGATTTCCATGCCGGCATGGGTGCCGAGGCTGTCAAAATTCTTTTGCAGGAGCTGAATCTGGAGGAGCTGTCCGAACAGCTTCGCAAGGAAATGAAAGACGCATCCGGGCAGAAGAAACTGCGGATCATCAGGCGCCTGGAGGTTGTGGAATCCTTCCGCCTGTCCGGAAATGACCCCACGTGGATGATCATGGATGTGCTTCCGGTCATTCCTCCCGAGCTGCGGCCTATGGTGCAGTTGGATGGCGGCCGCTTTGCGACCTCCGATCTGAATGATCTGTATCGTCGGGTTATTAACAGAAACAATCGGCTGAAGCGGCTGCTTCAGTTGTCTGCTCCCGATATCATTGTCCGCAATGAGAAGCGTATGCTTCAGGAAGCGGTTGATGCGCTTATCGATAATGGCCGCCGTGGCCGTGCTGTTACCGGCGCCAACAATCGTGCGCTGAAATCCCTGTCGGATATGCTCAAAGGTAAGCAGGGCCGTTTCCGTCAAAACCTGTTGGGCAAGCGTGTTGACTATTCCGGCCGTTCCGTTATCGTGGTTGGCCCTGAGCTGAAGCTGTATCAGTGCGGTCTGCCAAAGGAAATGGCAATCGAACTGTTCCGTCCCTTCGTTATGAAGAAGCTGGTGGAAGATGGTCTGGCCAATAATATCAAATCTGCCAAGAAGATGATCGACAAGGGCAAGACGGAAGTCTGGGATGCGCTGGAAGAGATCATCAAGGATCGGCCTGTTATGTTGAACCGTGCACCGACCCTGCACCGTTTGGGTATTCAGGCGTTTGAGCCGGTTCTGGTGGAAGGCCGTGCCATCAAGCTGCATCCTCTGGTTTGTACTGCGTTCAATGCTGACTTTGACGGCGACCAAATGGCTGTTCACATTCCTCTGAGTGCAGAGGCACAGGCGGAAGCCAGAATGCTCATGCTGTCTGCAAACAATCTGCTGCGTCCGCAGGATGGTATGCCCGTTACTGTCCCCACACAGGATATGATTTTGGGTACCTACTATCTGACTTTTGTTCGCGAGGACGAGCCCGGTGCCGGCAAGGTGTTCAGCTCTGTCGAAGAGGCCATGATTGCCTATGACACCTTTGTGGATTTTGATGAAGGTGAAGTGCCTTTTGTTGACAGTGATAATGTTCGCCGCGTAGTGGGATTGCATGCTCCCATTAAGGTTCGGGTTGAAAAGGAGATCGACGGCGAACTGCGTCATGAGATCATCGATGCCACTGTGGGCAGACTGATCTTCAATGCCAAGGTTCCTCAGGATCTGGGATTTGTGGACCGTACAGATCCTGCAAATGCCTTTAAGCTGGAGATCACCGATAAGGTCGGCAAGAAGCTTCTGGGTAAGATCATTGACCGCTGCATTCGCATCCATGGTTTTACCATTGCAACAGAGATGCTGGATGACATCAAGTCTCTGGGCTACAAATACTCTACCCGTGGTGCGATCACCGTCTCCGTCATGGATATGTCCGTTCCCGAGAAGAAGTATCAGTTGGTCTCCGAGGCGGAAAAGGAAGTTGTTAAGATTGACCGCCAGTATAAGCGTGGTTTCATCACCAATGAAGAACGCTATCGCTTGACTGTCCGTCAGTGGGAAAATACCATTAAGGAAGTTACCAATGCCCTGCAGAACAATCTGGATGAGTTTAACCCCATCTTTATGATGGCAGACTCCGGTGCCCGTGGCTCCATGAACCAGATTCGTCAGCTTGCCGGTATGCGTGGTCTGATGGCGGACACCAGTGGCCGAACCATTGAGATTCCCGTCAAGGCAAACTTCCGTGAAGGTCTTTCCGTTCTGGAGTACTTTATTTCCTCCAGAGGCGCCCGTAAGGGTATGACCGATACGGCACTTCGTACCGCCGACTCCGGTTATCTGACCCGCCGACTGGTCGATGTTTCTCAGGAAGTGATCATCCGTTCTCATGACTGCGGTACCAAGCATGGTATCTGGCTGGGAACTTATGAGGAAAAGGGACAGATCATTGAGACATTTGGTGATCGGATCCGCGGTCGCTTCCTGGTAGATGACCTTCTTGATCCCGTGACCGGCGAACTGCTCAAGTCCAAAGATGTAATGATGAAGCCTGAGGATGCGGCCGTCTTTGAAGCCCACGGTATTGAAAAGGTTTATGCCCGCACCGTTTTGGGCTGCCGCGCCAAGTCCGGTGTCTGTGCCAAGTGCTACGGCATGAACCTTGCTACCTCCGAATTGGTAAACATCGGTGAAGCGGTCGGTATTATTGCAGCTCAGTCTATCGGCGAACCCGGTACTCAGTTGACCATGCGTACGTTCCATACCGGCGGCGTTGCAGGTGACGATATCACCCAGGGTCTGCCTCGCGTTGAAGAACTGTTTGAAGCCCGTAAACCCAAGAAAATGGCTACCATCGCTGAAATCAACGGCCTGGTGGAAATTGATGATTCTCATCGTACCGCACTGCGGAATGTTACGATCACTGCAGATGACGGAGAAGTGAAGCAATATCAGGTGCCGTATTCTGTTGGCCTGCGTGTGGAAAACGGCAAACGTGTCAATAAGGGTGACCGCATTACGGACGGTGCTCTGAGTCCTCATGATGTGCTGCGGATCTCCGGTGAAGAAGCAGTCCAGGAGTACCTGACACAGGAAGTTCTGGCCGTGTACCGTCAGCAGGGCGTCGATATCAATGACAAGCACATTGAAGTCATTATTCGCCAGATGATGCGGAAGGTACGGGTGGATGATCCCGGCGATACGGAACTGCTTAGCGGTACTGTGGTGGATAATTTCGAGTTTGAAGAAGCCAACGAGGCTGTTCAGGCCCGCATAGATGCCGGTGAGACAGATCTGAAGCTCGCCACGAAGAGCTTGATTCTTATGGGCATCACCAAGGCATCTTTGGCCACAGAATCCTTCTTGTCTGCCGCTTCTTTCCAGGAGACCACCAAGGTTCTGACAGAAGCTGCCATTAAGGGGAAGGTGGACCATCTGGTCGGCCTGAAGGAAAATGTCATTATTGGCAAACTGATTCCTGCCGGCTCCGGTCTGCAGACCTATCGTGATTATGAATTCGGTGTGACCCCTGAGTCTACGGTCACCCAGGACATGATCGACAATGAAGGCTGATAGCTAAGATGAAAGACCCTTCTGTTTGCAACAGAAGGGTCTTTTTCATATAAAATACTGGATACGTACAACGTATCCAGTATTTTATAATGTTTATTCAGACGAAATGAGGTAGTAGTACACCGGCTGGCCACCGGAAAGAAGGTTGATCTCAGCATTCGGACAGTACTGTGCAAATATCTCCTGTGCCTGTGTAGCCTGGGCCTCATCAATATCGGCTCCATAGAAAATATTTATAAATTCACAGCCGGATTCCGCTGTTTTTTGTGCCAGAGCAGTCAACAACTGGCCGATATCCGGTGTTGTGTCCAGAAGTGCACCGTTATACAGACCCAGATAGTCGCCTTCCTTAATATCATGGCCGTCAAAATCAGAATTTCTTGCGGCATAAGTGACCTGCATAGTGTTAACAGTTTGGAGCGCATCCGACATGGCGGCAGTATTTGCAGCCTCATCCTGATCGGGATCAAAGTTTAACAGAGCGGTGATTCCCTGGGGAACCGTCTTGCTGGGAATAACAATAACCTTTTTTTCCGTCATAGGAATGGTTTGTTCTGCTGCCATAATAATGTTTTTGTTATTGGGAAGAACAAATACGATCTCAGCAGGTGTACGATTGATCTGAATCAAAATATCTTCCGTGGAGGGATTCATGGTTTGCCCGCCCTGAATGATACCGTCTGCACCCAGATCACGGAATACGGAGGCCAGACCATCACCGGCACATACGGAAACGATACCGTATTTCTTTTCCGGTGCGGCAATCGCAGCAGACTCCAGCTCCTTCTCGACGCTGTCCAGATCATCTGTGCTTTGAGGCGCTTTGCCTGCAGCCATATCCTCATATTGTGTACGCATGTTTTCGATTTTTGCCAGCTCCAGAACACCATGCTTTTGACCCTCTGCGAGAACTGCACCGGGAATATCGGTATGGACGTGGACCTTGAATGCATCATCGTCCTCGCCGATGACCAGACTATCGCCGATTGTGTTTAGGTAGGCCCGATAGGCATCCAGGTCGGTGTTCGCGTTTTTGCGGATTATGAAAACTGTGTCAAAGGTAAAGGTGATGTCCTCGTCTGAAAGAGCTGTGAAATCAGCACTGTCTTTGGTATCCTGCAGATCCTCGGGTACGGTGATATCTTCACCGCGCAGAGAAGAGAGCATCCCCTCCAGAATGGTCAGGAAGCCCATTCCGCCGGCATCTACCACGCCTGCTTTTTTCAGCACCGGATTTTGATTGACCGTATCGGCCAAAGCGGATTTTCCCGCTTCAATTGCACAAACAAGGGTTGCTTCGACTCCGGGATTGTCAACTGCAAAATCAGAAGCAGCTTCACCGGCCAAACGGGAAACGGTAAGAATGGTACCCTCTGCCGGCTTCATAACGGCTTTGTACGCGGCTTTGACACCTTGGTTGATCGCATCAGCCAGAATAATGCCATCGGCCTCCGTGCAGCCTTTCAGGGCTTTGGAGAAGCCGCGGAACAAAAGAGAGAGGATAACACCGGAATTGCCTCTGGCTCCACGGAGCATGGCAGAGGCCGCGATATCTGCCACCTTGCTGAGAGAAGGGGCATCGGCCTTGCGAAGATCCTGTGCAGCGGCATTGAGCGTCATGGACATATTGGTACCCGTGTCTCCGTCCGGAACAGGGAATACGTTCAGATCATTAATTTTCTGTTTTTGTATCTCAATGGATGCGGCGGCAGAAAGGAGCATTTTCCGATATGCAGCACCGTCTATGGTTAATTTCAATTGTGTTCCCTCCATGCGTCAGTCCGCAGTAATAGAATCCACAAAGACATTCACAGCCTTGACATGGGTGCCGGTGGATTTCGTAACGTTGTATTTAACTTCACTGATGATTGCTTCGCCGATGGCGGCGATGTTAACGCCTCGATCGACCATAATGTGTAAGTCAATCACAATGGAGCTGTCATCACAGAATACGACCTTGACGCCCTTTCCCATGGCCTCACGGCGCAGCAGGTGTACCAGGCCGTCAGTCATAGAGCGGACAGCCATTCCCTTGACTCCGAAACAATTTGTGGCGGCATAACCTGCCAAATTGGTGTAAACAGCACCGTCAACAGCGATGAGCCCGCGGTCTGTGGCAAGACGAATCATAAAGGAACCTCCTTTTGCGAATAGGCATAATTTTGTTTCTATATTGTAACCGATTTAGAAGAAAAGTACAAGAGGGTATTTTCAAATAAAGAAGCAGAAAAACTGTGAAGTGCCGCCCAGAGACAAAAAGGTCCGGCCTATGGCAAGACTGCACACCCTTCTTCGAATGTATATCATACCCGTTACCCTTGCAGCCGGCTCAGAAACGGCACCCTCACGGCACACGCAGAGATCCGCTTAATGCTGCTCGGTTCCCCGCCTGACATGGTTCACGGGACTGCGTTGCGTGAGACCGAATCCTCAACACCGCTTACAAGGGGCGACAATACGATATACATCCTCAGTCGGGAATTCATCCCTGCTGTAGCGGATTGCAGGTTACAGGGCACCGCTATCTCCCCGACTAGTGCAGCCTTGCCACAGGCCGGACCTGTGGCAATTCCATTACATTTTGCTTTCTATAAAAGCGACCAGCTCGCCGATGGTAGCAAGCTTTTCTTCCACTTCCAGTTCAATTCCCAAATCATCTTCCAGGTCCATGACCATTTCCACTGTATCAAGGGAGTCAATACCCAAGCTTTCTAAAGTTGTATCGGGAGTGATATCTTCCAGAGCAATATCCATCTGCTCGGACAGATATTTGGCAATCTTTTCAAACATAATCAATTCCTCCGGTCTATTCACGGTTATGGTTTTCGAAAACCATACCTTAGTATAATACGGAATTCTGATGGAAAGTCAAGCAAAACTTTTAACGGTCAGCTGAGGAAATCCCGAAGTTTTTTACTCCGGCTTGGATGCCGCAGCTTCCGCAGTGCCTTGGATTCGATCTGGCGAATTCGCTCCCGGGTCACGTCAAATTCCTTTCCGACTTCCTCCAGCGTATGAGATTTGCCGTCGGTAAGGCCAAAACGCATACGCAAAACCTGCTCTTCCCGTGGAGTAAGGGTATTCAGCACTTCTTCCAACTGCTCACGAAGCAAGGTGTAAGAAGCGGCTTCCGCCGGTTGAGAGGCATCTTCATCCTGAATAAAGTCACCAAGATGGCTGTCCTCCTCTTCGCCAATGGGAGTTTCCAAAGATACGGGTTCCTGTGCGATCTTCAGAACTTCCTCCACTTTACCTACATCCATTTTCATTTCTGCTGCGATCTCAACGGAGGTCGGCTCTCTGCCAAGCCGTTGAACCATGGTGTGAGAGGTGCGGATAACGCGATTGATGGTTTCTACCATGTGAACAGGGATGCGGATGGTGCGGGCCTGGTCGGCAATGGCTCTGGTGATCGCCTGCCTGATCCACCAAGTGGCATAGGTAGAAAATTTATAGCCCTTTGTGTGGTCGAATTTTTCTACGGCCTTCAACAGTCCCAGATTGCCTTCCTGAATTAGATCCAGAAGCTGCATCCCTCTGCCTACGTAGCGTTTTGCAATAGACACAACCAATCGCAGGTTAGCTTCTGTCATTTTTTGGCTTGCTTTGGGGTCACCGTGGCTCATGCGCTCTGCAACCTCAAGTTCTTCTTCCGATGTGAGCAAGGGAATCTTACCGATCTCCTTGAGGTACATCCGAACCGGATCATCCATCTTGGCGCCGGGATCCGGCAGAGGAGTCAGCATTTCATCCGAATTGGACAGGGGATCGCTTTCAAGCGTTTGCAGATCATCCTCAGAGGGTACCTCATCTTCCAAAAGATCGGGATCCAACAGTTCCAGCACATCGGTCACATCGATCTCAATGCGGAGCGCATCCAGCAGGTCGTAGAACTGTTCAGCCTGCTCATCCGTTGCATGAACGAAATCCAGTACCTCTATGAGATGTTTGGAGGAGACCTTACCTGCGTTTTTTGCCTCAGTCAAAAGGGCTGCCAGCTTTTGCCGGTGCTCTTCGCTGAGATACATAGCATCCAGACGTTCCATTGCGTATTCCATAAGGTCAACCTCCGTATCTTTTTTTCTCCTGCATCCGGGCCTGCAATGCCATAAGGGCATCTTCGCCGGTGCGGAGAGTTTTTTCGTATTCGGTGAGAATTACGTGTGTACAGTCCTGTGCGACCTGATCGGAAGCCAGGTCCCGGTAGCGTTCTGCAAGTGCGGTCAAGTGACTCATTTCTTCCGAAGAAAATTCACTTTGCAAAGAGGAAAGAGCAACGGGGCGATCATTCCGATAGCAGTCCAACAGCAGCCGGAATGCCTTGCCCAGAAGGGGAGAGGAGAACTGCTCCGGTAATAGCTTCAAATCAGGCAGCAGACTGGGGTCCTTGAGTGTTTGTACAATCAACTGTTCCTCAGCCCTGGCTGATTTGGTGTTTGAGTAGGAAAGACTTTTGCCGTGGGGCTGTACCTGCGTGTGCAGATCCAGATCGGCCTGCAGCTGCTTCTTTTCCTCTCGCTGACGGCGGCGTTTATAGGCTCTTGCAATTTCGTGAGACATGGTTTCCGGAGTGATACCGGCTGCTTCCGCTGCTCGTCTGCCGTAAACTTCTCTGCTGACGGAGGAGGGGAAGGTGGAGATCAGCTCCGCTGCATCTTTCAAAAAGGCCACTTTTTGACCATCTTGTGTCAGGTCGAATTTTTGCTGCAGGCTCAGAAGGCGGTATTCAGCTTGATTTTCCGATTGATCCAGCAAAATCCGGAAACGATCAGCACCGTATTTTTTTAGGAACTCATCCGGGTCTTTTGCCCCCTGCATCCGCAGAATCTTGACTTGCAGACCTGCTTTTTCCAACATGGGAATGGCACGGCGTGTGGCGTTTTGTCCGGCTTCATCTCCATCATAGGTCAGAACGACCTGTGTGGTATATTTGGCCAGCAGTTGGGCATGTTCTTCCGTAAAAGCAGTTCCGAGAGAGGCAACGGCACAGTCAAAACCATACTGGTGCAGGGCTATGGCATCCAGATAGCCTTCTGTAAGAATGATTCGTCCTGCCTTTGATTTGCGGGCCACATTCAGTGCGAAAAGATTTTTTCGCTTATTGAAGATCATGGTTTCCGGAGAGTTCAGATATTTGGGTTTGGAATCATCCAATACCCGGCCGCCAAAACCAATGATATTGCCCCGGACATCAATGATGGGAAACATGAGACGGTTGCGGAAACGATCGTAGAGACTGCCTTTTGGACTTTTTAACACCAGTCCTGCCTCCAGAAGTTCCTCTTTGGTATATCCTTTTTTCGTCATGTTATCCAAAAGGCCGCTCCATTCGTTTGGAGCATAGCCAAGGCCAAATCTCATAACGACGGATTTGGATAAACCACGCTTTTCGATATAATCGCGGCCGGGCTGCCCAATGGGACTGTTGAGCTGCTCATGGAAGTATCTGGCAGCTTCCTTGCACAGAGCCCGAAGGCGTTCTTGTTTTTTGTATGTAGACTGATTTTGCTGATCTTCCGGCACTTCCATTCCGGATTTTTTAGCAAGAAATCGGACGGCATCGGGGAAGTCAAGCCCTTCCACTTCCATAATGAAGTTGACAGGTCCGCCACCTTTGTGACAGCCAAAGCAGTAATAGATGTTTTTGTCGGGGGAAACAGAAAAAGAGGCGGTTTTTTCATTGTGAAATGGACAAAGGCCAAAGAGATTGCTGCCGCGGCGGGTGAGAGCTACATATTGACCAACTACATCATCTATGGGGTTTCGAACAGACAGTTCGTCTAAAAAGGATGGGGGAAACGCCATAGAGGCCTCCTTTCTGTGCTGCGGCATTCAGCGTGCCTGCCACGCACTTGGAATAAAAATGCTTTCGTATTTATAAACGGCATATTTATCAGTCATACCGGCTATGTAGTCGCAAATGACACTGGAAATGCCATCAAAATCAAGCTGTGGTACGAAATCAGCCGGAAGCTGTTCCGGGTGTTTTGAGTAGTGGGTGTAAAGTGCCTGAATAATTCCACGCGCCTTGACTTCCTCACCTTTGGCCACAGGGTTTCGGTAAACACGCTCAAAGAGGAAATCCCGCAGCCGATCCATTGCGTCCAGAACCTCCGGCTGCATGGAAAGGGTGCCGGTTTTGTTTGTGTGAGCGATCATATCTGCAACCAAAGTGTTGATCCGCTCCTTGTGATTCTCGCCTAAAATATAGGAGATATCTCTGGGAATATCCGAATCGGTCAAAAGCCCTGCACGGATGGCATCATCCATATCGTGATTGATGTAGGCGATACGGTCAGAGGTACGGACGATTTGCCCCTCCCACGTTTCGGGAATATAGGTGCCGGAATGACCAAGGATTCCCATTCGAACTTCATAGGTCAGGTTCAGACCGAGCCCGTCTTTTTCCAGCTTGTCCACTACACGCAGGGATTGTTGGTTATGGGAAAAAGGAATACCGGTGATTTCCGTCAGTGCTACTTCACCGGCGTGACCGAAAGGAGTATGCCCCAAATCGTGCCCAAGTGCGATCGCTTCTGTCAGATCTTCATTAAGGCGAAGGGCGCGGGCTATGGTGCGGGCGATGCGGCTGACTTCCAAAGTATGGGTCATTCGGGTGCGGTAATGGTCGCCCTCTGGCTGCAAAAATACCTGTGTTTTGTGCATCAGTCTGCGAAAAGCCTTGCTGTGAACAATTCGGTCTGTATCCCTTTGATAGCAGGTACGAATGTCACTTTCTTCCTGTGCAAATGCACGGCCTTTGGTTTGTGCAGCCTTTTGCGCATGAGGAGACAGCTGATCCAATTCCGCCTGTTCCAGATATTCACGAATCGTCATAACCTCACCTCACTGTGATTTCTCTCCATCAATCGGGAAGGCAATGTATTCCTGCCCGGTGATCATGCCTTCCAAAGTTCCGGCGGAAATATCTATAACACGATCTAGGAATTCCTTGGTTTTGGCAGTTGGAATCAGGAGTTCCAGCTCCACATCGGCACCATATTGCGTATCACGGATAATGCCTTCATAGGAGGAAACCTCCTGTTTCATCCGTTCAAACCAAGCGTAGGGGATAGGGAGCCAGATCACATCCCATACCCGCTTCATGGATTTGCCTGCTGCATCCACGGCGATTTTCGCACCGTGACCGTACGCTCGAAACAGACCGCCTGCACCAAGAAGAATTCCGCCGAAATATCGAGTTACCACACAGCAAACATTGAAAAGCCCCTCCCGCTGCAAAACCTGCAGGGTCGGCATGCCGGCAGTTCCTGCCGGCTCTCCGGCGTCAGAAAATCGAGTAGGGCCATCTTTAATAATATAGGCGTAGACATTGTGAGCGGCATCCCAATAAGTTTCCCGCATATCCTTAATGTGGGTAAGTGCGGCTTCTTCTGTTTCTGTATGCCAGATGTGGCCAATAAATCGGGAGCGTTTTTCTACAAACTCTGCCTCAGCGTCTTTGGCAGGGATCAAATATTCGTCCATGGTTACTCCTGTATGCGGTAGTTTCTTAATTTTCCGTACATGGCTTCATCACAGACAGCTTCCACCAGAATTCCGTCAGCGGTATAGTCGGTTTTCAGTACCTTTGCCTGAGAGTGCAGCAGATCTACCATGCCGCCCATAGAGTAGGGCAGAAGAAAACAGGCTTTGATCAGACCTTTGTTGAGGTTTTTCTCAATGAGCTGTAAAAGCAAATCCATGTGCATACCGGTTTTGGCAGAAATACCAAGCCGGTTTTCGCCCCGTGGAATATCATCCTCTGCTACCAGATCTGCTTTATTATAAGCTTCGATGACCGGAATGTTGGGCTTAGCCAGCTGTAAAATCAGCTTATTGACAACGTCAATATGAATATCCCGTTCTGCATCGGAAGCATCAATTACGTGGAGCAGTAGATCTGCATACTGAAGCTCTTCCAGAGTAGCCTTGAAAGCCTCCACAAGGTGATGGGGGAGTTTGTCTATGAAACCAACTGTATCAGATAGGAGGACATCTGTTGTGTCAGAGACAGAAAGCTGGCGCGTGGTGGTATCCAGCGTATCAAACAGGCGGTTGTTGGCGGGGATCCCTGCACCGGTGAGATGGTTGAGCAATGTGGATTTACCTGCGTTGGTATAGCCAACGATCGCCACAACAGGGACGGCGTTTTTGATTCGTCGTTCCCGCTGAACGCCGCGAATCTTCCGAACCTCCTGCAATTCCTGTTCCAGTTTTTGAATGCGTTTACGGATCAGACGCCGGTCAGTTTCCAACTGGGTCTCACCGGGACCTCTGGTGCCGATACTGCCTTCCTGTCGCTCCAAATGGGTCCACATACCGGTCAGACGGGGAAGGAGATATTTATATTGAGCAAGCTCCACCTGCAGGCGGCCTTCTCTGGTCTTGGCACGCTGGGCAAAAATATCCAGAATCAGTCCGCTTCGGTCCATGACCATGACACCGGTAAGCTTCTCTAACGCACGCTGTTGGGAAGGGGACAGGTCGTTGTCAAAGACGACCATATTGGCCCCTGTTGTCTCCAGCAACTGACAAACTTCCTCAACTTTTCCTTCACCGATGAAACTGTGAGGGTCGGGGGCAGTTCGGTTCTGCAGAACTTTTGCTGTACATGTGCCTCCTGCAGTTTCCAGAAGAGCCTCCAATTCATCCAGCGTTTGTTCCGTGGCATTTTCTTCACGGGAGAAAATGGCAGCATTGAGACCGACCAAAACCGCTTTTTCGATTTGTTGTTTCTCCAAAGGTTCCATAGGTTCTCCAAAATATTTGAAAAAATGAAAAAGCCCGCACCAATCGGGTGCGGGCAGTGGCAATTACTTCAGGCCGTACTTCTTGTTGAAACGATCCACACGACCGCCAGTGTCAACCAGCTTCTGCTTGCCGGTATAGAAAGGGTGACACTTGGAGCAGATTTCGACGCGGATATCCTTCTTGGTGGAGCCGGTCTCGATCACTTCGCCGCACGCACAACGAATGGTAGTTTGCGCATAGTTGGGATGGATGCCTTCCTTCATATTGTTCACCTCTTTCTTATGTGGTAAAAGGGCATAAGACCCTAATTTCATTCGCCATGGTATGATAACATACTTATAGTTCTTTTGCAAGTGTTTTTTTCAAAAAAATACGAAAAACACGTTCCAGAAAGTGATCGGGAATAGGTCGGTTCTGCCTGAATGTTGCTTTCTCGCTATTTATAATGATTGGGCCGTGTAACTTTTTATAATAAACAGCACAGCTCAATCTCATCAAAAATGTTTTACTGGAATTTTTTGCTGAATTATGGTACAATGGCGAAGTCAGGCGAATTGGAGGCTCGGAGACGGGCCTCTCATATTTATAGAGAGGGAAAGTTATGATTGCTGCTGTTGTCAATGCTGCCGTGATTGTTGTGGGAGGCCTATTGGGTTTGCTTTTTGGCGGACGGCTGAAAGAAGAACATACAAAAACACTTGTCAGTGCTTTGGGAATTTGTACCATGGTTATCGGTATTACAGGGGCTATTGGTACATCCAATATTCTGATTGTCATTATATGTCTGGTTGTGGGAACTCTTTTAGGGGAACTGCTGCAGATCGAGCGGCGGCTGGATGGTTTAGGCAACTGGTTAAAGGGAAAAGTTGCGAAAAACGGATCCGGACGTTTTACGGAAGGGTTTGTTACTGCAAGCTTGTTGTTCTGTGTTGGTTCTATGGCAATTATGGGCAGTTTTGATGCAGGCCTTCGGGGAGATTACAGTACGATACTGGCAAAGAGCGCGTTGGACGGCGTTATGGCTGTGACGTTTGCCGCCACTATGGGCTTAGGTGTTTTGTTTTCAGCCGGAGCGGTTTTGGTTTACCAGGGGGCGTTGACGTTGTTGGCAGGCATTGTAGAGCCATTATTGTCTGCACCTGTGATTATGGAAATGAGCGCGGTGGGCGGCATAATGCTGATCGGAACGGGAATCAATATTCTTGGTTTGTCTCCTCAGCGGGTAAAAGTTGGAAATATGCTGCCGGCTCTTATCTTTCCGGCAGTTTGGTTTGCTGTTTCAGGGGCTCTTTGAGAGATATAATAAAATAAATTACGATTAACGGTTGCTTTTCTGACAGATTTTTTGCATAATAAACGAAAGCGTAGGAAAGGTGGATTCCCTATGAAACTTTTGAAAGATAAAATCAGAAATGAAGGCAAGATTCTCCCCGGTAATATTGTAAAAGTCGACGGTTTTTTGAATCATAGGGTCGATATTCACATGATGGATGAGATCGCCAGAGAATTTAAGCGTCGTTTTGGCGATCAGGGTGTAACCGTTGTGCTTACAGCGGAGGCAAGCGGAATTGCGTTGGCAACCATTACAGCCAAGGAATTTGGTGTTCCTATGGTCTTTGCCAAAAAAGCCAAGAGCGATAATATTGAAGGCGGCTTGTATGCAAGTGATATTTTTTCCTATACATATAAAAAGAAAGTCACCTTGTTGGTCAGCAAGGATTGGATCACCAAGAATGACAAGGTTCTGATTGTGGATGACTTTATGGCCAACGGAGAAGCTATGCGGGGGTTGTGTGATATTGTTCAGGAAGCCGGTGCAGAGCTGATTGGCATTGGTATTGCCGTGGAGAAAGGCTTCCAGCATGGCGGCGACCGCATTCGCGAAGCCGGAATCAATATTCAGTCTTTGGCCATCATAGATAAGGCTGACGAGAATGGGTTTGTATTTCGGGGGGAATAAGTCAATAACGCCCTGACTGAAGTCAGGGCGTTCTGGCATAAAAGAGGGCTGAGCATGGAAAAAGGATTCTTTTTTGCATTTGAAGGCATAGACGGTGCCGGAAAAAGCACACAAATTAAATATCTGGTGGAGAAACTGCAGCAGCAGGGGATTCGATGCTATGAGACCAGAGAACCCACAGATGGCCCCATCGGATCGGTGGTGCACCAGATCATGACCGGACGGATGGACGCTGACGGACGCGTTGTCTCCAGCCTGTTTGCTGCAGACCGTTTGGATCACCTGACAAATCAGGTGAACGGTTTGTGTAAAGTCATAGACCAGGGCATTACCGTGGTCACAGATCGCTATTATTTTTCTTCTTATGCCTATAATGGCGTGGATATGGATATGAACTGGGTAATGGAATGTAACCGTCTCAGTGCAGAACTGATGCGTCCTACGCTGAACATCTTTTTGGATATTCCTGTGGAGGTCGCGCTCAACCGCATATCCGCAAACAGAATCCACACAGAGCTGTATGAAAAGGAAGAGCGGCTGCGTGCTGTAAGGGAAAACTATTTTAAGGCATTTGCGCTCAATGAGGGAACCGAGCGTGTCGCTGTTATCGATGCCAACGCACCTGCAGAAATTGTTGCTCAGCGTGTCTGGGAAGCAGTCCGGCGTGTTCTGTAAAAGAGTGTCGGATCTCTGAGTTTTGAATAATGCATTCTTGTCAGCAGCGGCTTTGCCGCTGCTTTTTTAGAAGAAACTGGAGATAAAAATTTCCAGACCGATTGCGATCAAAATGATGCCGCCCAAAATACCGGCCTTGCCCGCCAGCTTAGTGCCGGCTTTTTTACCGATAACAATGCCGGTCAGACAAATGAGAAAGGTCACTGCAGCAATCAGAAGGACAGCCGTCAACGCTGCATTCAGATCATATTCCGCAATGGTAAAGCCAACAGACAGGGCATCAATAGAGGTGGCTACCCCTTGTATCAGCAGAGCAGAAAGACTGAGAAGCTTGCAGGACGGGCCGTCGTCCTGTCCGCGGATGCCCTCTGCAAGCATTTTGCCGCCGATGAAACCCAATAATCCCAATGCGATCCATGGAATCAGAATTTCAAAAAATTGGAAGTATTGAACAATGGTATGTACGCAGAGCCACCCGATCAGGGGCATGATCCCCTGAAAGACGGAAAATACGGCAGCGATGCCGAAGATTCGTCTGGGGCGCATATAGGGGTCGTTAAGACCGTTGGTCAGAGAGACGGAAAAGGCATCCATCGCCAAGCCGATACCAAGCAGGATATTGGAAATATAGAATGAAAAATGATAATTCATTTGGCTGCCTCCATGGGTCATGACTACACAGATGGGTATGATATACCCTTTGGGGTAAATTGTCAAGACAGGGTTGGAATTTTCCCTTTTTACATTTGGACTGACGGGTTCCAACCTCATTCACCGGTTCCTTGATAAGAACAGACAGATATGATAAAATGAATATAAATTAACAGCGTTATAAAATCCACTAACTTTGTCCAAGGAGGTATGCAAATGGAATTTAAGTGTGAAACTGCGTATAATCAAGAAGCAATAACCATTATGGCAAAAGCATTAAGAAAGACAGCACGAAAAACAAGAAGCCGTCGCTCGCATATTTTTGGCATAATTGTCGTTATGTTTGCACTGCTACTTACACTGCCCCTTGGGGACAAAGAATTTGTGCTTGATTTTAGAACCATTATTACTTGGCTTGTTGCGGCAATCCTCTTATTTACTTTGATATTTGAAGATAAGATTAACGGGTACGTAGCGAGAAAAAGAATGTTGCCGGGATTAGAGAAAGCAACGGTAACATTTCATGCAGATGGTTATCATTCGGAAACAGAAATCGGCAGTTCAGATTTTATGTATAGCACGATTATGTTGCTTGCAGAAACAGCAGACTACTTTGTATTTATATTCAGTCAAAGTCACGCACAGGTTTATCTCAAAAATAGCATTACAGGAGGCACGATCGAAGAATTTCGTGAGTTTTTAACGAATGTAACGGGCAAGGAAATTGAAAACATCTGAAGAAACAGTATCAATCAGAATTTATCGAACAGTTTCTGCCTGTGAATATGCTTCCCTTCGTCACTTCGGCGAAGGGAGGTTGTTTGTTCCCTGAAGCAGTCCAAAGAGTAATTGGGAGAAAATAACCGACGTGTCTGTTATTGGTTTTTGGCGGCGCTGTTCAGGCCTTTGGACTCTATAACATTCACGCACAGGCAAAGAAAAAACGCTCCATAGGAGCGTTTTTTCTTGTTATAAGTTAAAATACCGCTCAAATTCCGCCGGATGGGGAATTGCAGAAAGTTCGGCACACTCTTTACGTTTAGCGGCAATGAAGTTCTCCAGCAGGGCTTCAGGGAATACACCGTTTGCAGTAAGATAATCATGGTCAGCTTCCAGTGCATCCAGCGCTTGCTCCAGAGAAGTGGGAAGATGGGTCAACTGTGCCTTTTCCTCATCAGAAAGGTGATACAGATTCATATCATAGGGGCCCCAACCGTTTTCATGGGGGTCGATCTGGTTTTTGATTCCGTCCAAGCCGGCCATGAGAATCGCGGCGTAGCACAGATAGGGATTGCAGGTGGCATCGGGGTTACGAAGTTCAAACCGCCGCAGTTTCGGTGTTTTGGCATAGGCAGGAATACGGATGACTGCCGAGCGGTTGGAGGTAGCATAACCTACTGTAACCGGTGCCTCAAAACCGGGCACCAATCGTTTGAAGGAGTTGGTGCTGGGATTGGTCAGAGCACACAAAGAGGCGATGTGCTTCAAAAGGCCGCCCATGAACCAATGGGCTTCCTTGCTCAGATGGGCATACCCGTTATCATCGGAGAATACCGGATTGCCATCCTTCAGAAGGAGCATATGCACGTGCATACCGCTGCCGGCTTCGCCATAGACGGGTTTCGGCATAAAGGTGGCTGTTTTTCCGTATTTCAAAGCCGTGTTGTGAATGATATATTTGATCATCATGGTAGCGTCTGCCATCCGGGACATCTGACCCAACATAGGTTCGATCTCAAACTGACCGGCTGCACCCACCTCCGGGTGATGATATTTAATGGGGATACCGGCTTTTTCCATTTCCAGACACATTTCACTGCGGCATTCGTAAGTTCTGTCCATGGGCTTTGCTATATGATAGCCTTTCTGCTTGGGGACAATAATGCCCTGACCCTGAAGATCGGAGTTCCAGTGACCCTGTTCCAGATCGATCTCCATGGAGATACGCTCCGGATGAACCTGCCAGCCGACCTGATCGAAAAGATAGAATTCAAATTCCGGCAGAATGAGCATGGTGTCTGCGACGCCGGAATCCTTCATATATTGCTCTGCTGCCAAAACAATATTTCTGGGATATTGGGCAAGGGGCCTGTTTTCGGGGTAGTCAATGATCATGGCGTTGCCGGTCACCGACAGGGTGGGAATCTCACAGAAAGGGTCCACTACGGCTGTAGTTACATCGGGAATAAACACCATATCGCTTTTTTCCACCACGGCATAGCCATAGTTGGATGCGTCAAAACCAATGCCGTTTTTCAGGGTGTTTTCGGAAAACTGTGAGGCAGGAATGGTCACATGTCGATATTGACCATTGATGTCCACGATTTTGAAATCTACCATCTTGATGTTCTGTTCTTTGATCAGAGACATCAATTCCTGTGCAGTGTGTACCATTTTTATTGCCTCCATATTGTTATAGAATCCAGAAAGATGCTTTTTGTCAGCATACACCAAATTCTGTTAAATTTCAAGAAAATTATGGCAGATCATCCTCAAAACCCACCAGCAGTCCACCCAAATCTGCATAGTAGCTGCATAAACCACCACAGCAATCGATGGTAACATCGCTGCCGGGGAAGCAATCCAGAATCATAGTTTGAAGTTTCTGTGCTGCCTTCAGGTTAAAGCAGTGGGAGATTCGGGCTTTGCCGCCGCGAAAACCGCTTCTTGCCATCTCGCTGAGCATAAATTCCAGAGATTTTTGCTCTCCTCTTGGCTTGGAAAGGGGTTCAAGGACCCCTTCGCTGCTGGCACGCCCTACGACACGAATACCAAGCACGCCGGCAACTTTGGCAAGTGCCATGCTGCAGCGGCCATTTTTAGCCAAGTTCTCCATGGATTGCAGATTAAACAGCAAATGGGTATGTTTGCTGTATTCACGTGTTGTTTTGCGAATTTCTTCAAAAGTTTTGTTTGCAAGAATACATTCCCTCAGTTTTTCAATGATCAGCAGCATTTCCGGTCCGGTTGAACGTGTGTCCAATACCCAGATTCGTCTTTCCGGATAATTTCGCTTGAATTCACCGGCAGCTTGAAGTGCGGCATTATATGAGCCGGAAAGCTGACTGGTAAGCGACAAAACAAACACATTCTCTCCATCTTTGATGGCCTCATACCAATCTGTCATGTTTGGGCAGGAGGTGGAAGCGCCGGTCTTTTCTGCCTTTAGGTTGGCAACCATATGGCTGATATCCAGCCGGCTGTTGTCCACATATTCCTGAGAAGAAGTGAGAATTTTCAAGGGAACGGAGGAAAAAGCGACATCTGCCAGAGAATAGACATTGGCAGAGGAATCTGCGACAATTTTATATTTCATATTGATACTCCCGTTAGAAGATATATTCTTTCCATATAGTACACAGAAATGAAAACAACGTCAATGCTTTCTTGAAATCGCTGACCGGTTTACTCTTACGCCGTTTATGATGCATCCGATCTACCTTTGAAAAACTGTTAAAATCATACAGATAAGCTTCTAACTTTTGGTTGTTTCTGACGAAAAAAATCTTGCAATACACCAGGTTCTGTGGTATTCTTTTAGTCAAGAAACTGTATTTTTCTGCGGCTTCCCGCAGCCTATTATCTGGGAGGTATGATCCATGTCAAATAATAAACGTCCCGAAACCATGCAGCGTATTACGACTCCGGCACTGGCAGAAGCCTTTATTGCCGAGCAGGTTGCTGCTGTTCGTGCCCAGGTGGGAGATAAGAAGGTTTTGCTGGCCCTTTCCGGCGGCGTGGATTCCTCCGTGGTTGCAGCTTTGCTTATTAAGGCGATTGGCAGGCAGCTTGTTTGTGTCCATGTGAACCATGGCCTTATGCGCAAGGGAGAAAGTGAGCAGGTCATTGAGGTGTTCGGTAAGGAGCTGGATGCCAATCTGATTTACGTGGATGCAACGGATCGTTTTCTGGATCTGCTGGCTGGTGTTTCCGACCCCGAAAAGAAGCGCAAGATCATCGGTGCTGAGTTCATCAATGTGTTTGATGAAGAGGCCGCCAAGCTGGACGGGATCTCCTTCCTGGCACAGGGCACCATTTATCCCGATATTCTGGAAAGCATCAAGGCTGCTGAAAGCGGCAAGCCTGTCAAGTCCCATCACAATGTGGGCGGTCTGCCTGAGGATATGCAGATGGAACTGGTAGAGCCGGTCAAACTGCTGTTCAAGGACGAAGTCCGCGTGGTTGGCGAGGCTCTGGGCCTTCCTCATGCCATGGTCTATCGTCAGCCGTTCCCCGGCCCCGGACTTGGTGTCCGCTGTCTGGGTGCCATCACCCGTGATCGGCTTCATGCTCTTCGCGAAGCTGATGCCATTCTTCGTGAGGAGTTTGACAATGCCGGTCTGGCCGGTAAAGTCTGGCAGTATTTCATTGCTGTTCCCGATGTCAAGAGTGTGGGTGTCCGCAACGAAATGCGCTACGAAGGCTGGCCTGCCATTATCCGTGCTGACAATACCACCGATGCCATGTCTGCCACCATCGAGGAGATTCCCTACGCACTTCTCCATAAAATCACCGACCGTATCACCCGTGAGGTAGAGGGCATCAACCGCGTTTTGTACGATTTGACACCCAAACCCGTTGGAACCATCGAGTGGGAATAATTTCGCAGAGCCACTTTCTCGGCTGTAGAGCCGTAAAAGTCTGATTTTTGCGAAGTTGTGGCGATAATTTTGCAATATTTTCAGATAAATGATTGTAACTTGTTAACAACTGACCGGAAAGCCTTAGGATTAAGTGTTCCGGTCAGTTGTGTAACATATGGGATATCGTGCCTGTTATTTGCTGGCAAACATGAAAAAGCAACAAAAGGGATCGCCATTGATGCTTTGCCCGTGTTTTTCCCTACATAAAAATATGTATTATATATTTTTTGTGAGATACCAGATAGAAGCCGCAAGTATTCCATCCCTCTAAAATGACTCTAATGAGCTAGTTTCTGCGTTTATCTATGACATTTAGTAGGCACAAAGCTCGGTAAGGCAACATGATGAAAAAGGAGGCAAATTGTATGCCCGATGTTTTGTTTATAAATGCAACAGAAAAACAGGATATCAATAAAGAAATCAATGGAACATTGCTTTTGGCAACGAAGCTACTGCAGGTTGGTATCGATACAGAAATTTTGAGATTTTGTCAAGTGTCATCATATGCAGAGAAAAAGAACTATCTTAATTTCATACACGATATGGTTAACCGCATTTTGTCGCTTCACCCTAAGTGTGTGTCATTCTACACGTTATGGCCTTATTTCCATATCATGTTGAGGCTTGCTAAAGAGATCAAGGCAGCAAACCCTGAGATTATCACAATAATGGGCGGCCCACAATCTTCTGCCACAGCCAAACAAACCCTTATGGCGGCTGACTATGTGGATTTTATTTGCGTTGGTGAAGGTGAGGATGTTGTTGTTCCGTTCTTCAAATTGTTATTGGAGAAAAAGTTTGAGCAATTGCCAACAATTCCTGCACTGTATTATAGAAAAGACGGAGAAATTATCCATAATTCGTTGGAGGTTCCTCTTTGTGATCTGAATGCATTGCCATACTGGGATGATCGGCTTTATTTAGACAAAGGAAATGAATTGGAAGATAAACTTACTTCTGATACATATTTTATGCCCATTGATGCTGGGCGTGGATGTCCCTATAACTGTACCTTTTGCTCTGCGAGTCTGATTTGGAAGAGAACTTATCGATTGAAATCTCCTGATCGAATTGTAGAAGATATTAAATACTACAACAGGAAGTTCGGTATCCGTAGCTTTTGGTTTTCTCATGATGCATTTACTACAAATAACCGTTTGGTGGAAGCAGTCTGCGATAAAATCTTAGAAGAAAAACTGGATATCAAATGGAGATGTTCGACTCGGATTGATTGCATAAGTAAAGAATTGATTTTGAAGATGCAGCGTGCCGGTCTGACAGAGATTGAACTCGGCGTGGAAACTGGCTCAGAGCGAATGCAGAAAATCATTAAAAAGCGCCTGAATTTAAGCAAAGCGGAGGAAATGATTAATTTTCTGCTGGAAAACGGAATTAATACAACGTTGTTTTTTATGTATGGATTTCCAGAGGAAACACACGAGGATTTGAATCAGACGTTGGAACTGCTGTTTTCCATGCTGGATAGGGGTGTAGATTACGCCAACATGAACTTTTGTCGTTTTAATCCCAATACAGCTATTACGGAGCAGTATATGGATCAATTAGTTTTGGATCCTCAAATTAAGGTCCTTTCACGCCAGATTTTTGGATATGAGGAAGAGTTGAATCTAATCAAACAGCATCGAGAATTGTTCCCTTTCTTTTATCATCTTCACACTCCTGTTAGAGATGAATTTCAGTATTTAATATTGTTGGAATACCTTTACCGTATTTTCCCCAACTCTATCCGTTTTGTCAGGGCTTTGTATCAAGGAGATTATCTAAGGTTTTATCGAGATTTTGTGGCAAATAATGCTGAAATCTTTAGCGAGGATATTGACGGCATAATCTCTACCATCAAAGCTGATCCTGTAACGATTATTAGAAATACCATAAAAGGATTTTCCTTACCCTATGAGGAACAACTGAGCGAACTACTTCGTTATGAGTATGATCGTCGAAGAATTTCCAAATTGGATGGAGATGTAACGGAGAAAATTACTTATGGCTTCAGCTTCCTTGACTTTCTCCGAAAACGACCTATCGAGCAATATTGTAGTGCAAAATCAGTTATTCTATTTCAAAAAAGCGGTAATACAACAAAAGCACATTTAGTTGATATTCTTTGATATACGGGCACATAAATACGGATCATACGGTGCTTCATCAGTAAAGAGCTAACTGATTTTGATAAAGTCAGTTAGCTCTTTATAGTATTTATACAACCTGCTCAATATAGTCTGAGACGTCTTTCATGATACCGCGAAAATTTGAAGATAGTTGCGGTTCGGTCTGCTTGCTTTTTGACGAAAATGTGTTAAAATAAAAAACCGAGGCGAAGTGATATGGATAAGCAAAAACAAATTGCAAAAGTTGCAGAAAATGACGAGGATCGGGTTTTGTTTGCTCGAATCTATGATCGCTTGACCGGAGCAGAACATAAGAATACTCCGGGGGTGACCTGCTTTCTTTCTCCGCGCGAACAGATCCTGACCGGACGGATGCTGCCTCATATGGATATTCGTTTTTTCGGTGGGAGTCCCGAAGCGGAACGGGCTATGGCCTGTTGGCTGCCTGATTATCTGGACGAAACATTTCTTTACGCTGACGATGGGCCTGCTGCGGCAGTCCGGGCAACCTTTCGGAAGCAGGATACGCTGACCCACCGGGATTTCTTGGGCAGTCTTATGGGCTGCGGAATTAAACGAGAGACTGTGGGCGACATATATGTGGGAGAAGGGGTCTGTGATTTTCTGGTAACACGGGAAATATTGCCCTTTGTTCTGGATAATTTAACTGAAGCAGGAAGAACTAAGCTGTATCTGGAACAGATTCCATTAAACAATTTGCAAATAGTGCAAACTATAAGCAAAGAGTATAAAGATACTGTTTCTTCTCTGCGGCTGGATGCCATTGTCGGTTCAGCCTTTCGAATGGCGAGAGGAAAAGCCGTTGCATTGATTGAAGCAGGGAAAGTCACGCTCAATGATTTACCCTGCCTGAAGCCGGATAAACAGCTCTCAGAAGGGGATAAGATATCGGCTCGAGGTTATGGCAAGGCGATTTTAAGGCAGGTATGCGGCATAACGAAGAAAAATAGAATATCCATTCTATTGGAAGTATATTTATAGGGGTGTAAAATGGAACAAAGCAGAATCGATCGAATAAATGAGCTGGCCAGAAAGTCCAGAGCAGAAGGGCTGACAGAGGAAGAACTTGCGGAACAGGCCGTTCTGCGGCGAGAGTACATTGACAGCGTAAAAGCATCTCTGGTATCGCATTTAGAAAGCACTTATATCGTGGATGAAAAGGGAAATAAACGAAAACTGACCGAGAAATAAGAAACAACAAAACCGTCCTCGTAGTATTACGGGGACGGTTTTAACATGATGCAAACCCAAAATGATAATTGCAAAATCACGCAAACAGGAATGCCAACAGTAAAACGAATTTTTTTGGTTTTGTGATGAAATAAAACCATTCCGCAAAGGCAGCTCGGACTGCCGCCCAACAAACTGAGAAGTAAAAGGAGCGACTCCGGGATCCGAAAACGGTGCTGTATGGCTTTTTTCTTATCCAGATGCATAAGAAGGAAGGTCAGTGCATTGATTAAAATCAGATAGAGCCAAAGTGCAGTCATAAGAAATATCCTTAGGAGGTGGATTTATGAAGGTTATTTTGGTGGTAGGCATGTTGCTGATATTTCTGACAGGTTGTGGTGTTCAGACAGCGCAGTGGGAGACAATAGGGGATTTCACACCTGAGATGGACAGTATTCTTGCTTCTGAGCTATACGGGATTACCACGGCCTTGCCGGAAACAGCAATCACCGATTCGTCTGAAAACCGCCGCTGCTACGAATTAAATGACTTACAGATAGAGGTCAGTACATTCTTTGCTTCCGATGCGGAAACGGCAATTAAAAACTTATCCGGCTTTTCAATGGACAAATTGACTGTTCTTCAGACAGAACGCTTCAGTATGCCGGAATATCAGTTTGCGTGGTTCAGTCAAACGGAAGAAGGCGGCAGACTATGCCGAGCTGATTTAGTTATGGACGGGATGGTCTGCTATTCCATCGTCTGCAGTGCAGCGGAGGATGCGGGGGATACTGTTTGGGAGGAAGCCACCCAGGTATTTTCCTCTTTTGGTCTTTCGCCGGCAAAAAAGGTCTAAAATATCGATTGATTAAAGAAGCTCATTGAGCAGTGCAATACATCCGGCCATAACATCATTCCAGGTTGTGGCAAAGTCACCGGTATACCAAGGATCTGCGACATTTCGGCTGCTGCCTGCATGCTCCAACAGCAAGGAGACCTTGTTATCCGGGTCAGCTCCGATTATCCGGTACAGATTTCGAAGGTTGGATGTGTCCATGCAAATGAGATAATCGAAATAGTCGTAGTCGTGCTTTGTGGCTTGTCTAGCTGTTTTTTCTTCACAGGAAATACCGTTCTCGGCTAATATTTTTCTGACAGGCGGGTAGACGGGATTGCCAAGTTCTTCCCGGCTGACTGCTGCTGAAGCAATCTCAAAGCGATGGGACATACCGCTCTTTTTTACAAGGTCTTTCATGATGAACTCAGCCATTGGGCTGCGGCAAATATTGCCGTGGCAAATGAATAGGATCTTTATCATGTTTGGATACTCCTCGTTATATATCATAAAAAGCACCAAGCTGTTGCTTGGTGCTTTTTTATGGCGGAGTGGGAGAGATTCGAACTCTCGCACGCTTTTACACGCCTACTCCCTTAGCAGGGGAGCCCCTTCGGCCTCTTGGGTACCACTCCAAATCAAAAAACAACTGGAAAGAGTGGCGGAGAGAGTGGGATTCGAACCCACGGCACATTGCTGTGTCACTGGTTTTCAAGACCAGCTCCTTAAACCGCTCGGACATCTCTCCGAATATCTCTCAGAGACGTTGCTAATTTTACCACAAGTGGGTATAGATGTCAATCCTCATTTTCAAATATATGGCCCGGAAAATAATGGAAAAAGCGGCACCCGAAGGTGCCGCTTTGAAGGAACGAGAAAAGCTTAGTGGGCAATGCTGGCTTCCACGATGTCCTGATAGTACCAAGCGTTCACGGGATTGTCAACGTAATTCTTGGTGTCCTTGGTATTGCAGTCAGTACGGTCCAAAACGCGGTTCATGATTGCAGAAACCTCAGCACGGGTGATGGTGGCATCGGGCATAAAGGTGTTGCCGCCGTAACCCTTGATCCAACCCATGGAGACAGCCTGAGCGATCTCATCATAATAGGGGTGGGAAGTGGAGACATCATTGAACTTGCAGGTGTAATCCTTGCCGGTCTGATAGAAAGCAGCAATCATGGAAACAACTTCTGCACGAGTAATGGCCTTGTTGGGGTAGAAGTTGCCGCCATTAGCGGTTTCGATCACGCCTGCGTTTGCCAGAGTGGATACAGCAACGTTGTACCATGCATCATTTGCCACATCAGCAAAAGTGTTGTTGGATGCGTAGTATTCCTTGGAGCTCTTGACATCCATCAAGCGATAGAGCATGGTGGCAAACTCGGCACGGGTGATGTTGCCCTCGGGACGGACATAGCCCTTGCCATAGCCCTTGAGGTAAGCAACATGCTCAGTTGTCAGAGCAGGTGCCTTTTCGGAGATCCACTTAGCTTCGTAGACTGCACATTCGGTAGCCTTAGCAGGAACCTTGGGGCTCCATCCGCCGAAACGATAACCCTTGCGGACAGGATCCTTGACAGTGGGAATGGTTGCACCGTTGCGAACATTCTTGACAATGTCACGGAAAACGGTCTCGCCGGGGACGCCATCGGTAAAGGTAATCTTATGGACATGGTGAGAGTTGCACTTGGAGTAGCCGGCACCAACCAGTTCATATACAGCGTAAATGGTAGCATCGGCAGCAGGCATGGTGTAGGTTGTGTACTTAGAATCCTTATCGGCAAAGTATCCATTCTTGCGGTTGGATTCGGCATTGCGCCAGCCGACAAACTCGTACTTCATACCATAGGGAGCAGTAGGAGTGGGTGCAGAAATGCGGACTTTCTTGCCTGCGGCGAATTCGCCGTAAAAGTCAGAATCGCTGTCGAAATAGCACTCGGCCCAGAAATCGGTTTCATCCCAACTGCTGTCAAACCACCAGCTGTCATTCAGCCAGAAATCATCGCAGTCGCAATCATACCAATGTTTTTCACACTCAAAGTCATACCAGTCGTCGCAGTCACAATTGTATTTATGGCCGCAGTTGTAATCCCAGTTCCAGTAATTGTTGATAACATAGGCGCCAACGTAGAGATTGTACTCTTTGCCAATAATGGGACGGTCGCAGTCATGATCCCAATCATAGTCCCAATCCCAGTCCCAATCAAAGTCGTCGTCAGTCTCTTCCCAAATGGGGTAGAGGACAACGGTGCCGGCGGTTTTGCCAACGATAGAAGCAAAATTCTCCAGAGTCAAGGTCTGTGTAACAGCGCTGAAGGTTGCAACAGTGCTCTCCTCGGTCAGAGCCCAACCCAAGAATTCTTTGCCGGGCTTGTTGCCGGGAACTGTAAAGTCCAGGGTAATGTAATCACCGTCAATATAGGCGGTGACGCCTCTTCCGGTCACAGTAAAGTCATATTCGGTCTCAGCATCTTCCGTGGCAGATGCACTGATGGTAAAGATACCAACCAGCAAGGTGAGGACCAGCAACAGGGTCAAGAAGCGTTTGCTAGTTTTCATGATTTGTTCCTCCGGTTCATGTGGTTTTTTCAGTAATGCAGTCGAAAACGGTAACACTACTGAGAATAATTACCTATGGTCATTCTAACAGAAATAGAATCATTTGGCGATTACAAATTGTAACAATTGAGCGTTTCTTACTATAAAATTTAAAAAATTATTTGTGTTGTGAGTATTTTTACACTACAGTATATGGTATTGGAACGAAAATAAGAGCCGATTCCGAAGATCGGCTCTTATGAAATATAGGTAAAGACATAAAGTTGAATGGTTGAATCAGCAGCCGGGTTTCCCCAAAAGTTGGAACATATTTTTCTTATAGGCTTCCACACCGGGTTGGTTAAAGGGATTCACACCGGACATGTAAGCACCGACTCCACAGGCAAATTCAAAGAAATAGATCAGACGGCCAACTTCTTCTTCACAGATCTCGTCTATATACAGAACAGAAACAGGAACGCCGCCGTCAATATGTGCTTTTTTTGTCCCCTCCATCGCCTTGGTGTTGACGAAATGAAGTTCCTTTCCTGCCAGATAGTTCAGACCATCCAAATCGGAATCCTCACCGGGGACGGTCAGGGAAGTACGGGATTTTTCAAAGAAAACGACGGTTTCCTGCAGAATTCGTTCGCCATCTTGAATATACTGCCCCATAGAGTGCAGGTCGGCAGTAAGATCCACAGAAGCAGGGAAGATACCGATCCGGTCTTTTCCCTCAGACTCGCCGTAGAGCTGCTTCCACCATTCGGCCATAAACCGGAAGGAGGGTTCATAGGCGGCCAGAACTTCAATTTTCTTGCCTTGTGCATACAGAGCCTGACGTTGAGCAGCGTACTGGGCGGCAACGGAGTCAACGCCCTTGGTCAGACAGTCCTCACGCTCCAGCTGTGCGCCGTGCATCAAAGCTTCAATATCAATACCGGCGACGGCGATGGGCAAAAGGCCGACAGCGGTAAGGACGCTGTAACGGCCGCCAACATTATCAGGAACCACAAAGGTTTCATAACCTTCGTTGTCAGCCATGGTTTTTAGTGCACCCCGTGATTTGTCGGTGGTGGCATAGATGCGTTTTTTAGCACCTTCTTTGCCGTATTTCTTTTCCAACAGGGTCTTAAAGATGCGGAACGCAATGGCAGGTTCGGTGGTTGTGCCGGACTTGGAAATGACGTTGACGGAGAAGTCACGGTCTGCGATCATAGTGATGGTTTCGGCAATGGCGTCGGCAGACAAACCGTTTCCTATGAAATACACATCGGGTGTGGCTTTTTCCAGAGCGTTGTAGTTGGGGCTTTTGAGCAGCTCAATTACGGCACGGGCCCCCAGATAAGACCCACCGATGCCGATTACGACCAGAGCTTTGGAATTTGCCTGAATGTTCTTGGCAGCAGTCTGAATTCTTGCGAATTCCTCTTTATCGTAGTGAACGGGAAGGTCGACCCAGCCAATAAAATCATTGCCTGAACCGGTACCGTTTATCAGGGTATCGATGGCTTCGGCACAGAGGGTCTTGTTGGTGTTCGGGCAGAAGCCCACGGCTCCGCTTCGATCTAATTTTAACATCGTATTCCTCCTAAGTGTGATCTGTGGTTATTCCAGGCCCAGCATGGCGGCACCGATGATACCTGCGTCATTGCCCATGACGGCAGGAACGATGGCTCCGTGATTGTCGAAAAAGCATTTTTCCAGCGTCTTTTTCCGCAGGGCGTTGAAAAGAAAGTCCCCTGCGTGGCTTACACCGCCGCCGATGGCAATCACTTCGGGATCCAGCAGGTGAATCACGGATATGCAGGCAGCGGCCAGATGGTCAATATATTGGTCAAAAACGGCTTTTGCTGTGTTGTCGCCGGATTTGGCACAATCAATAACAAATTCTGCATTGACTTTTTCAGGATCCTTCCCGGAATCCAGAGCCAATTTGCTGTTAGGGTGTGCTTCCATGGCACGGACAGCATCGCGGATCAGCGCGGTGGCAGAGCAGTAGGCTTCGATGCAGCCACGCACACCGCAGGTACAAAGCTCTCCGCCGGAGATGAGCGGCATATGTCCCAGTTCAATACCGCGGCGGCAGCCGCCGAAAAATACTTTACCATCCAATATGATACCGCCGCCAACACCGGTCCCAAGGGTCAGCAAAACGCCTGTTTTATAACCTTTGAAGGCACCACGGCCCAGCTCCGCAAGAGCGGCACCATCGGCATCATTTGCCAGAAAGACAGGCAGGGAATGGAATTGTTTCTGTAGCTGATCGCGGAAGGGAACATTGTGAAAGCCCAGATTGTGTGCGTTCAGAATGATACCGCCGGTCGGGTCAATGCTGCCGGGGATCACGACACCGACATGGTGAAGTTCTTTTTCGCAGACACCGTTTTCAGCCAAAAGAGAGCGGACAGCTTCCGCTAATTTTTCAGCCACACCCTCACCGTTTAGATGGGGGAAAGGAATAGAGAGTTTGCCGACGATTTCCAGTTGTTCGTTTACCAGACCGATTTTAATGCTGGTACCGCCGATATCCACGCCAACTTGATACAAAAAATCGCTCCTTATAAACACAATATAATGTAACATAATTATCTTGGAAAAGCAGGATGTTGTCAAGGAAAAATTTAATATCATCCGTGTTGGAAAAAGGTCTTTTGTGTGTTATAATTTTACAAAAATAAAGTAGTTCAGTAAAGGAGGCGGCTTCATGACCAGGGAATTGTTTCAAGCTCTGACAGGCGAATATTTGCTTCTGGATGGAGCGACCGGTTCCAATCTTATGAAAAACGGGATGCCCCGCGGTGCCTGTACAGAAACATGGATTCTGGAACACCCGGACACGATTGCAGAGCTGCAGCGTGCTTATGTTCATGCCGGCAGCAAGGTGGTCTATGCGCCTACGTTTACAGCCAATGAATATTACCTGTCTCAGCGTGGACTTGGTGATCGGTTGGAATCCCTCAACAGGGATCTGGTGGCTCTGAGCCGACAAGCGGTGGGAAATGAGATTTTTGTAGCCGGAGATATCACCACTGTCGGCCGGCCGGATGTTTCTTACGAACAACTGTTGGAGATTTACAGCAGACAAGCTGCCGCTTTGCGGAACGCGGGTGTGGATCTGTTTGTAATAGAGACCATGATGGGGCTTGACGAGACGATGGCGGCGCTGGAGGCCTGCCGGATGGCTTCGGAACTGCCGGTGCTTTGTTCTTTCTCCGTTACATCGGACGGAATGCTGTATTTTGGTGGCAATGTTTATGATGCTTGCTCCCAATTGGAAGAATTTGGTGCCGATGCTGTGGGAATCAACTGCTCCTGCGGTCCGGATCAACTGGGAACGATAGTTAAAAATCTGGCAGACCGGCTTTCTGTGCCCGTAATGGCAAAGCCCAATGCCGGGATGCCGGTTATCGATGAAGATGGTACTGCAGTTTATTCCATGACTCCGGAGGAATTTGCACAACAGATGAAGAGGCTGTATCAGGCAGGTGCACGGATATTGGGTGGCTGCTGCGGAACAACGCCGGACCATATTGCCGCGTTAAGTGAGATTCTTTGAGACAGAAAATTCCGGTGCAGTTTGTCTGCACCGGAATGTTTTATTCTTCAGAGTTCTCTCTGAGCAGATTGTACTTGATTTCCCATAGTTTTTGGGACAGATCCACATAATAGCGATGCGGATTCTCAAAGCGGGTAACCTCATCCCAGAGGGAGGATACTTCCTTTTTACAGTAGTCTTGAATTTCTTGAAGGGTGGGAAGTTTATAGACCAAGTTTCCATCTTTGAAGATGGGCACCAGAAGCTCCCGGGCGGTATAATTATAAACCTTTTTCCGCTTCCATGTTGCTTCCGGGTCAAAAATCACAATATCGCGACTGTCGTCTACGGTTTCGTCATGGACACATAGATAGTCTGCTATGGCCTTGCCGGTATCGTTGCCGTAAAAACGATAGAGCTTTTTGAAATGGGGGTTGGTGATTTTTCCGACATTTTCACTGATCTTGATTTTGGGGATTACTTCTCCGGCTTCGTTTTCAACGGCTACCAGTTTATATACACCGCCAAAAACGGGCTCAGATCTTGCGGTGATGAGTCGTTCACCCACCCCAAACACATCAATGGCGGCACCCTGCTGCAGCAAATCTTCAATGATGTATTCATCAAGAGAATTGGATACGCTGATCTGACAATCCTCCCAACCGGCGTCATCCAGCATTTTCCGTGCCTTCTTGGTTAGAAATGCCATGTCGCCGGAGTCAAGACGGATGCCGCACTTGGTCAGACCTTTTGGACGCAGTACTTCATTGAATGCCCGAATTGCATCGGGAATACCACGTTTTAGGGTGTTGTAGGTATCTACAAGAAGTGTGGGATTGTCGGGATAGATCTCGCAATAGGTTTTGAACGCTTCATATTGGCTGTCAAACATCTGCACCCAGGAGTGTGCCATTGTGCCACCGGCACGAACCCCGAAAAGCTGGTCGGAAAGGGTACAGGCTGTCCCTGCACAGCCGCCAATATATGCGGCTCTGGCACCGAGGACAGCACCGTCTACACCTTGGGCACGACGGGAACCAAATTCCAAAACGGTTCTGCCCTGAGCGGCACGAGCAACGCGGTTTGCTTTTGTGGCAATCAGACTTTGGTGGTTGAGAGACAGAAGCAGGTACGTTTCAATAAGCTGTGCCTGGATAGCAGGAGCCCGGACAGTCAGCATGGGTTCTCTCGGGAAAATCGGTGTTCCTTCCGGAACGGCCCAAATATCACCGGTAAAACGGAAGTTGGCGAGATAATTGAGAAAATCTTCAGAAAACTGTTTTCTGCTGCGGAGGTATTCGATATCTTCTGCGCTGAAGTGAAGCTCCTGAATATATTCTACAACTTGCTGCAGACCCGCAGCAATGGCAAAGCCGCCGCCATCCGGGACGCTGCGATAGAAAACGTCGAAATATGTGATACGATCCTGATATCCGTGCTGAAAGTAACCATTGCTCATGGTCAACTCATAATAATCACAGAGCATGGTCATATTCCAAGGCTGTTTCACACTCATGGTAAGCACCTCATATGTAAATTCTGCATTTATTATACCACGGATTTCTGAAAAGACAACGGTCTTGTCAGTCTTATGTATGCGGCGAAAACGCCGCATGAATCAGTTACGCATGTTGGTTATCATACGTCCGGCTTCTTGTTTGATCGTATGCGCCGCATCATCTGCCATCCGATAGGCATTTGAATGGCGCGGCAGCATCAAAACTGCGGCGGCGCCTGCCACCATGCCGAGACCGACTGTAGTGATTAGAGATCGTACCTGCATTGTTCATCCCTCCCCGAATTAGTTTGTCCCGAAACGCCGGATATACGCAAAAAAATTGTGCTCATTCTCCGGTAAGTGTGATATAATAAATAAAAAAAGGAAAGGGCGACCGTCATGGGTATTGATCAATTACAAGAGCGAATCCGAAAACTGAAAAACCCCAGTATGGCGGGTATTGACCCCATTCTGGAACATATTCCCCATCACATATGCAGAGAATCGTTTAATCATTTTGGCGAAACTCTCTGTGGAGCAGCGGACGCATACCGCAGATTTTCCTTTGGAATACTGGATGCACTAAAAGATTTGGTCCCTGCGGTAAAGATTCAAAGCGGCTGTTTCCACGCACTGGGGCATGATGGTATTCAGGCGTTGGAGGACGTGTTGGCGTACGCCAAAGAATTGGGATATTACGTACTTCTGGATACCATGCGAGGGGACATAGATGTGACGGCGGAGGCTCTCGCATCTTCCTGTTTTGGAGCAATCCGGGTAGGAAACAACAGTTATACTCCTTTTGCGTGTGACGCGGTGCTGGCAAATGCCTATTTGGGCAGTGACGGAATCAAACCATTTACAAAATACTGCCGACAGGGTAAAAATGTGTTTGTTCTGGCTCGCACATCTAATAAGTCGGCAAGAGAAGTGCAGGATTTGATCTCCGGCGATCGAATCGTCCATCAGGTAATTGTGGATCTTGCTATGCGCTGGAGTGTTGATCTGTACGGAAAATACGGCTTTTCCGCCATTGGAGCGGCTGTGTCGGGAACGCAGCCGGAAATTCTCAAATCCCTGCGTCAGCAGTATGACAGGCTGTTTTTCCTGGTTTTGGGATATGGCGCCCAAGGAGCAAATGCCAGAGATGTGCAGTATGCCTTTAACAGCATGGGGCATGGTGCAGTTATTTCGGCCAGCCGCAGCATTCTCTATGCTTATGAAAAGTTTGAAAAAGATGGGATTGATTATCAGAAAAGAGCGGTGGAAGCTGCGAAAAAGATGCAGCAGGATATTACGCAATTTGTTTCCGTACTTTAATTTGCCTGAAAGATATAAATTTTATGTAAACCAATCAGCTTACCAAAATCTTGGTAAGCTGATTGTAGTGTTACCGACCGCCGGTCATACCGGTACCGGAAGAACCATTGCCGGCGCCGTAAGTGCCTGTGCCTGCGTTTGCACCGTAGCTGCCGGAAGAACCGCTTCCGCTGCCGAAGTTTCCGTAGGAACCGCCTGCGCCATTGCTGCCTCCGAAGTTTCCGTAGGAACCGTTAGTGCCATTGCTGCTGCCGCCGTTGACTCTGCCGTTGGGCGTGGTGGAGACATTTCCGGAAGCCTGTCCGCCGCCCATATCCATGGAGCCGCTGCAGCCGGTAAGGATGCCGGCGATCATCATGACTGCCAGCAAAACTGCGATTGTGCGTTTCATATCAATTCCTCCTGTGTAATGTCATATGATACGGCTCTAGTATGTGCTGTGCGTTTTTTGTTATGCTGGAAAAAGATGTATTTTGCATAATTATCTATCTAATTGATTGATTTATGGTCAAAGACCATGTATAATATGCCCAGAATATGACGCAAAGGGGAATGACCATGAAAAAATTGACTGTGAAAAAGGGTGCAGAATGCATGGCATGCTTGGAATGTGTCCGTGCTTGTTCCAACGCCTTTTATAAGGAATTTGATCCGGACAAGTCCTGTATTCAAATTGTGGACTTCAAGGGAAAGGCTAAACCGATGGTATGTGTGCAGTGCGGCAAGTGTGCTACTGTCTGCGAATACAATGCAATCACCCAAAATGCAAAGGGCGTGTATATGATCAACAAGAAGCTCTGCGTCGGCTGCGGCAAATGCAAGGATATTTGTCCTTTTCATGTGCTGGTCAAGGCCGAAACGGCTGAGACAGCATCAAAATGCATTGCCTGCGGTATTTGCGTGAAAGCCTGCCCCATGGAAATTCTGGAAGTTGTTGAGAAGTAATACATAGAACAAAAACATGCATAGAGGAAACTCTGTGCATGTTTTTATTTTGAAAAGAGATGATTTGATATTTAAGTCGTATCGATGGTCAACTTTACGGGGAGCAGCCGGCCCATCGGAGCACTGTGTTAGAATTTGACACAGCAAGGAAGTATATGTCGAATCCTGTCGAATCATGTCGGAAAAAAGGAGAAAAAGTCGGAAAAATCTCAATATTTTATGGATAAAAACTGTTGAAAATGATGGATATATGTGCTAAACTTGGATTATCGCAGCGATAATGATAAGACAATGTCTGAAGGAGAACACGATAAAAGGTTAGGAGAGGACTACTTATTATGGATAATCGGAAGAAGATTCTGATTGCGGACGGCAGTGAGGAGTTTTGTCTCAAACTGAAGGAAGCGGTAGAACAGGAGTCAAACTGGGAAGTGATTGGCACAGCAACGGATGGTGTGGAGGCCGTGGAATTGCTGCAGAAAGCGAGGCCGGATGTGATTTTACTGGACCTGCTATTGCCGAAACTCGATGGTATTGCTGTTTTGCGGCAGGCAGCTAAATTGGTACCGGCTCCTGTTTGCATGGTGTTGACGGGCTTTTTGACAGAGTACGCTGCCACAGCGGCTGCAGGGCTGGGTGTGCGTTATTTCATGGCAAAACCCTGCAAATTCAGTGCTGTTGCCGAACGGTTGGGTGAGATTCTGTCAGGAGAGGAAGAAGGCAGAAAGCAGCAGGCACGTCGGGCAGAGGTTAATATCGAAGCCATGGTAACTTCTGTGATTCATGAAATCGGCGTTCCTGCTCACATCAAGGGGTATCAGTATTTACGTGAGGCAATTAAAATTGCAGTCAATGATATGGAAGTCATTAACGCAATTACAAAGGTCTTATATCCTCAGGTGGCCAAGGCATTTGCTACAACGCCATCCCGCGTAGAGAGGGCGATCCGTCATGCCATTGAGGTGGCCTGGGATCGTGGTGATCTGGAGACTTTGCAGCGGTTTTTCGGCTACACGGTCAGTAACACCAAAGGGAAACCAACCAACAGTGAATTTATTGCCTTGATCGCAGACCGCCTGCAGCTGCAGCTGCGGGATCTGGATCGGGCTGTGCCAAACAGCCTCGGTTAACCCCAAAAAACGTGTCATTCTAAAGAATGACACGTTTTTTCTGCATTATCGCTTGGCAATTACTTCACATTCGACCAGTGCGCCTTTCGGCAGAGCTGAAACTTCGACGCAGGAGCGGGCAGGAGGATTGGAAGGAAAGTATGTGGCATAAATGTTGTTGAAAGTGGTAAACTGGCTCAGATCTGTCATAAAAACAGTAGTCTTGACCACATTGGAAAAATCAAGTCCGGCAGCATGCAGGACTGCCCGGATGTTGGAAAACATCTGATGCGCTTGAATTTCGATGCCTCCTTCTGCCAAGAGGCCGGTTTCGGGGATCAGGGGTATCTGACCGGAGCAAAAAACAAATTCACCGCAATCTACGGCCTGAGAGTAGGGGCCAACAGCGGCAGGGGCATGATTGGTCTGAATGATACAGGACATAAAGGATCCTCCAAGTTAATAAAAAATGATTTGAACCTTATGGACGCTTAAATTTCCATTCGAGGTAATCGTCATAAGTTCCCATGCGGTCAATGATAGAGCCGTCAGGCTGGAATTCAATGATTCGGTTGGCAACAGACTGCAGCATTTCATGGTCGTGTGTTGCCAGCAGGATATTGCCGGGGAAGGCGATAAGACCCTTGTTGACAGCTTGAATGGACTCCATGTCCAGATGATTGGTAGGCTGATCCATGAGGACCACATTAGCCCCGGAAAGCATCATTCTGGAAAGCATACAGCGGACTTTCTCACCGCCGGACAGTACATGAACCGGCTTAAAGGCATCTTCGCCGGAAAACAGCATTCTGCCGAGGAAGCCACGGAGATAGACGTCATCTTTTTTTGCCGAAAAATCACGGATCCAGTCTACCAGAGATTCTTCATGCCCTTCAAAATATTCCGTATTATCCTTGGGCAAATAGGTCCGGCTTGTGGTCTGACCCCATTTGACGGTGCCTTCGTCCGGCTCCATCTCGCCCATAAGGATCTTGAACATGACGGTCTGAGCCAGCTCATTTTCACCGACAAAGCCGATCTTATCGCCTTTTTTCAGGTTAAAGGTGACTTTGTCCAGCAGCTTTACGCCGTCCACAGTTTTGGAGACATCGGTGACAAATACGATGTCTTTGCCAACTTCTCTTTCAGGAGAAAATCCCACAAAGGGGTATCGCCGGGAGGAGGCGGGCATTTCTTCGATGGAGAGCTTGTCCAACAGCTTTCTGCGGGAAGTGGCCTGTTTGCTCTTGGCTTTATTGGCGGCAAAGCGTGCAATAAAGGTCTGCAGCTCCTCGATCTTCTCTGCGTTCCTTTTATTTTTGTTTTTGATCAGGTTCTGAATTAACTGGGAGGATTCATACCAGAAATCGTAGTTACCTACATACATCTTGATCTTACCGTAGTCAATGTCGACGATATGGGTACAGACGGTATTAAGGAAGTGGCGGTCGTGGCTGACCACGATGACCGTGCCCTCATAGTCCAGCAGAAAATCCTCCAGCCAGTTGATGGCTTCAATGTCCAGGTTATTGGTGGGTTCGTCCAGCATAATGATATCCGGTTTGCCGAACAAGGCACGTGCCAGCAGGATTTTCACTTTCAGTCTGGGATCCGTGTCACCCATGATATCATAATGAAGCTCTACAGGGATTCCCAGTCCCTGTAAAATACGGCTGGCATCGGATTCTGCTTCCCAGCCATCCATCTCTGCAAATTCCGCTTCCAGTTCTGCAGCACGCAGACCATCTTCTTCTGAGAAATCTTCTTTGCCATAGAGTGCGTCCTTTTCCTGCATAACTGCAAAGAGCTTTTCGTTTCCCTGTATGACTGTATCCATAACCGTCAGATCATCGTATTGGTTCTGATCCTGCTTCAAAACGGACATACGAACGTCTGGCTGGATGGAAACAAAACCGCTTGTGCTTTCCAAATCGCCGGAGAGTACTTTCAAAAAGGTGGATTTACCCGCACCGTTGGCACCAATGATGCCGTAACAGTTTCCTGCCACGAACTGCAGATCGACCTGTTTGAACAGGACGCTGCCGCCGAACTGAACGGAAAGATTACTGACTGTGATCATGTTACCTTCTACCTCGCATAAAAATTCAGTTCATTATAGCACGGCAAATGAATTATGGCAATCCTTAAGAAAGATAAGCTCTTTTTGAATTTTCTGTAAATCCCCTTGCAAATTTTGAAAAAGGGGGTATAATAGGCTTAGCACTCAACGAACAAGAGTGCTAAGCTTATTATATTTACCGAGGAAGTGCGAATATGGAAAAGAAACAATTTCAGGCGGAGAGCAAGCGATTGCTGGATTTGATGATCAACTCCATTTATACCAATCAGGAGATTTTTCTCAGGGAGATCATTTCCAATGCCTCCGATGCCATAGATAAACTGGCTTATCAGGCGTTGACCGATCAAAATGTAGGTCTGAACCGTGACGATTTTGCCATCTGGCTGAAGGCTGACGAGAAATACCGCCTGCTGACCATTTCCGATAACGGGATCGGTATGTCCAAGGCCGAAATGGAAGAAAATCTGGGAACCATCGCTAAGAGCGGTTCGCTTGCATTTAAGAAAGAACTGGATGATAATGCCGATGTGGATATTATCGGTCAGTTTGGTGTTGGCTTCTATTCCGCTTTCATGGTGGCGGATAATGTGACGGTTGTTTCCAAAAAATTCGGCAGCGAAGAAGCCTGGATGTGGCAGTCCTCAGGTGCAGACGGGTACACCATGACGCCCTGTGACAAGGAAACTGCAGGTACGGATATCATTCTCAAACTGAAAGAAGACTCCGAGGATGAGCAGTATTCCCGGTATCTGAAAACTTGGGAATTGCGTAATTTGGTGAAGAAATATTCCGATTATATCCGTTATCCGGTAAAAATGGACGTGGAAAACCAGAGAATGAAAGAAATGCCTGCACCCAAGGAAGGGGAGGAGGCACCGAAGCCGGAGTATGAGACGGTGGTTGAGACAGAAGTATTCAACTCCATGATTCCCCTGTGGCAGCGGCCAAAAAAAGACATCACCGAGGAAGAATACAGCGGCTTCTATAAGGATAAATATTTTGATTATGAAGACCCTCTGACCACGATCCACTTCAGTGTGGAGGGAGCTGTGACCTATAAGGCCATGCTGTTTATTCCCGGCAGAGCTCCCTACGATTATTACACCAAGGAGTATAAGAAAGGTCTGCAGCTTTATTCTTCCGGAGTTCTTATTATGGAGAACTGCGAGGACCTGCTGCCGGAGCATTTCCGCTTCGTTAAGGGCATTGTGGATTCTCAGGACCTGAGCCTGAATATTTCCAGAGAAATGCTCCAGCATGACCGGCAGCTGAAGGTGATCGCTTCCAATCTGGAAAAGAAGATCAAAGCGGAACTGGTAAAACTTCTCAAGAATGACCGGGAGAAGTATGAAAAGTTCTTTGAAGCCTTTGGACGTCAGTTAAAATACGGTGTAGTGACGGAATACGGCGTACACAAGGAGCTGCTGCAGGAACTGCTTTTATTCTGGTCTGCCAAGGAAGAAAAGCTTGTGACTTTGCAGGAATATGCAGATGCTATGGGCGAAGATCAAAAGTACCTCTATTATGCTTCCGGTGAAAGCCGCAGCCGGCTGAGCCAATTGCCGCAGGCAGAAACGGTTCGTGAGAAGGGCTATGATATTCTGTTCTTTACCGACGATGTGGACGAATTTATTCCCCAGACCCTTTTGAGATTTGCCGAGAAGGAATTCCGCAATATTGCTGCTGAGGATTTGGGATTGCAGACCGATGAGGAGAAGAAACTGGCCGAAGAACACGCACAGGCCAATCAGCCTGTTCTGGACTTTGTTAAGGAAATTCTTGGTGAGAAGGTTAAGGAAGTCCGCATGAGCAAGACACTTCGCAGTCATCCCGTATGTCTGGCACCGGAACCCGGCATGAGCTTTGAGATGGAAAAGTACATGAAACGGGTGAACCCGGAGTTTGCCTATGAAACCGGTCGGATTCTTGAACTGAACGGAGAACACGCTGTCTTTTCTGTTTTGAAAAACGCCATGGAAACAGACAGGGAAAAAGCGGAAAAATATGCAAAACTTCTGTGGTGTCAGGCGTTGCTGATTGCCGATCTCCCCATAGAGAATCCAACGGAGTACACCGATTTGGTTTGCAGTTTAATCGTTTAATAAAAGTCCTAATTCGACTTCGTGTTTCTACTTGCTTAGACAACTAAACTAACCGCATAATTATTCGTTCCATCCAGTTTTAGACTTTTTGGATAGTCCTTGGGTGGAGAGCAAGTTTTGGAAACACTTTGGCAACATGAAGCCGAATATTCAAACAAGAAAAGGCACTCCCTTTATGGGAAGTGCCTTTTTCACTTTTTTTGTATTCAATTTTTACTTAAAGATTCGACTTTTCTAAGTTATGGTCTCGGCAAAGCATCTGCCCATTTTCCAGCGTGGTATGTCCACCTCTACTCCAAGGAACCTTATGGTCGGCGTGCATTTCCTCAATCGCCCAGACCTTCGTTTTTCCCTCTGCTGCACACATCGGACACACGCCACCTTGCCGCTCATACATCGTTCGTTTTTCATTATCGGTGAACGCACGAATAGAAAGCGCCTTTTCTTTGGTTTTACCGCTTAGCAGATACTCATATACGCCCTTTTGCTTCGTAACATCATCATCTTGCAAAAGCCGTTTGATTTCAGCCTCAAGCTCATTTGGGTCGTAAATGTTCCTGCCATACTCATTGTAAAGCAGTCCCCATTCAAGACCTTTCATCAATTTTGCCCGATAAGTCGGGAATGTCAGTTCAATCCAATCAACAACTGTCTTGAAATACTGTTTCAATGGTGTAGCGTGTGTATCGTGCTGGTGCTCTGCCATGTACTGTTCAATCGTTTTTCCCTCGGCAGAAGAAATCCACGAAAGCACAGTTTCCAAGTAATCCTGTCGAATTGGCGTACCGGACATGTACCGCTCTCCAATTCGATATGCTATGCACTGGTTCTTGCTAAAATACTGCTTTGCATCACTCAGCCACTGACCCGTATAGATTGCATTACGGAGTTCTTGGTCATACAGCTTTTCACCTGCAATATTGATGATTTTGAACCAGTCCAGTTTTTCTGTGTCGGTTCCTTTGCATATGTATATCATCAACTTGTAGTCAAGAACTCTTGCTGTAATTTCATCCGAAGTATGAGCATAATACGGCGTTAAAGGTGAAGCAGGATTAGCAAATACAGAGTATCCGTTATCAAGCCAATCACAGATTGATATTGTTCTTTGCTGCCCATCAAGCATCTCATATGTTCCATCCGCATTTTCAGACCAATACATGACATTCAGAGGGAACTGATGCAGAACCGACTGCATGACTGCTACTTTCTTTTTATCATCGTAAACAAACTCTCGTTGGTATGCTGGACGCACATTCAGCTTGCCACCATAGGCAACAACCTGACCAGTTGCTTCATTGTTTTCGTATCCGTCAAACACATCACGGACAGATATTTCGTGCAGTTTAATTTCCATCTGGCTGTCGCCTCCTTATAAAGATTCGAAAATAGCTTTTCAGCAAAAATCCACATGTCTCGTTTGCTGTATAATATGTCTTTGTTGGCTTTGCATCGTATTTAATCATTGGTGCATATCTTGCACTTTTCATATTACGAAACGATTTATCTTTATCATGTTGCCACATATCAGTATAAAACTTGTGACAAAAATCGTTTCCTGCTTCTGTGCACCCTAATATTTCAAACTGATCTGGATTATATTTATCAAGGAATGTAATTGGCACGCCCATGATTCCAAAATAATCTTCTGGTATATTGGCAGTTGCATCCACATTTATAGCCGCGTAGTTATCAAATGTTGGGTATTCTTCTACTGTATAAGATTTCCAAAGTTCAAGCTCTGTATGACGTTCCACATAGTCCATATTTGTAAACCATCTTACGCCTTTGACCCGAATATACTTTCTGCCTTTCTCATCTATTCTATGACCAGCCGCTTCGAGTGGATAATCATCTGGAACTCTGAATTCTCTATCCCCACTATGGATAGAGTACCCTAGCCAAACCCTATTGTCTTTAATCAACGGAAATATTTCTTTATAGGTGATTGCGTTAACATTTCCAATGATTAAGAATTGCTTGTCATATTCCACTAATTGAGCAACAAAGTCTCTAAATAAACTGAAAGGTGGGTTTGTCACTACGATATCTGCTTCTTTCAAAATTTCAATGCACTCATCGGAACGAAAATCGCCATCGCCAGCAAGTAGTGTTAATACATTTTTTCTGTTGCGAAGCAGATACTCAACATCTGTCAAATCTACAGCACCGTCTCCATTAGCATCAACGACTTCTGTAATCTCAATTTTGTATGGAAACTTCTTTGGTATTACTTCATTACTTGGTGCGAGGTCAAATAATGTTAATTGCTCAAATTCTTCACCCATGACAGGAGAACCTTGATAGCATGTAGCTATCAGCTTCTTCAAGCCAAGATAATTGAAATTCATAGCAAAGTATTTGAAGAAATTGCTTTCAAAGGGGTCATCACAGTTGCAGAGGACTGTCTTTCCCTTAAAGTGCTTTTTATAGTGTTTCAGTTCAACTTCAATGTCTGCAAGTTGAGTGTAGAATTCGTCTTTCTTTGCTCTGTTGGCTTTATTCAAGTCTGCGTTTCCTGCCATAGTGACCTCGCTTTCGCAACAGGCCATCAGAAGGATATCATGGTTTATGAGATAAACCATGATGCAGGCCTGCATCGCATGTGGAATGATATACATAGTCAGTATAGCAGATTTAAGCAGAAAACACAATAAAAAATGGCCCAGAAGTCATTGACCTCTGAGCCTCAAAATATTTATTATTCGTATAAGAAACCTAGTTCGTAGACTAATGGTCTCATTCTGTCCTCAAACTTCTTATATAGTTCGTTGAATGCTTTTAACTGGTCTGGTATGTATTCTTTAGCTAATGCTTTTATCTGATACCAACCTGCATCCCAAGTGTTAATATGGTACACGATTTTGTAGATTTATACAGAGTTGGATGGTGGCAACACGAGGACGAATTGGGAGTAATAAAAAAAGGAAGTGCCAACGGCACTTCCTTTTTCATTCGTTATTCTTCAACGGTTTCGCATTCTGACACTTCTGCATCAGCAAAGTCATCTTCTGTTATGTCAGCCTGAACAAGATCATCTGTATCCATGTCCACATGCTGTTTCTTAATTTCCTCGATATAATCACGCAGATCAGCGATGGCCTGCTTGGATTGGTCAATTTGCTGACACAGGGGCAGATATTCTGCTTCATCCAAATCTTCTCCAACCACATAGTCCCGATAATAGAGCTTACCGAGTTCCTGCTGGGCTTTTTTGATTTTATCTTCCTCTGAGTAAATGGTGACATTGGCTTTGGCGATCTCAGCCAGCTGTTTTGTCTTTCGGACGGCAGTCTGAGCAGCTTCGGCTGCTTTTTCGCGGAAGGTGTCAAGATTGTCAATAATAGCCATGATATGTTCTCCTTTCAAGGCATTTATTTTCTCTATTATAGCATATCAATGGAGAAAAACAACGAAAATTCTTAAGGATCTTTTTTCCCGGCGGGAATTCTGTTGACGTACAGCTGGGAAGGCTGGGGTTTTTTAACAACAAGAACATAAACGATCCATGCGGCTGCCAGAATAAAAGAAACGGCTGCCAAAAGCTGGCTCACCCGAATTCCGGTTTTGAACAGATAGAGACTGTCTGTACGAAGTCCCTCGATCCAAGCCCTGCCCAGTCCGTACCAGGCCACATATCCGGCAAATATCTGGCCATCAAATCTTCGCTTTTTGCTGAGGAAATGAAGCACAATAAATCCGGTCAGGTTCCAAAGAGATTCATATAGGAAGGTAGGGTGATAGTAAGTTACGGTTCCTGTTGAATCGGTTAATCCCATTTTCAGAAATGCCTCTGTGACACTGCCGTGAGCTTCCCGGTTTATAAAATTCCCCCAACGTCCGATCATTTGACCGATCAAAAGCCCCAGACCTCCGATGTCCAACATAGGGGCAAGAGGGACTTTTTTTACTTTGCAGAAAAGTACGGCGGATACCACCGCACCGATTACAGCGCCGTAGATGGCAAGACCGCCCTCCCAAATGTAAAGGATGGAAATCGGGGCGTTTTTGTAACGCTCCCATTCAAAGATACAGTAGTACAGTCTGGCACAGATCACGGAAGTCGGGACCGTGACAAAGAGCATATCCAGAATGTTGTCCTGCGTCAAACCAAATTCCTTTACACGGATCATGGCGTAAATGACTGCCAAAATAAAACCGAGGGCAATTATGATCCCGTACCAGTAAATTTCTTTCCCGAACAGGGAAAAGGCAACTCTGCTGGGATTGAGAGAAATACCGAGACCGGGAAACGTGATAGTGTCCATATTACATACCTCCAACAAGACATGGTTCAATCAGAGAAATGGCACAGCGGTCCTCCTGTATGGTTCGGGACAGGAATGCAGATACTTCGTCGATATCCACTTCCCGGAAGTGATCCGGGAAAGAGAATGCGTCGGCACCCCCAAATTCCCAGGAGCACATGCGATAACAGATGCCGGAAAAGCTGTCCAGATTTCTCATTTGACGGCCCAGTGCAGAACGCTTCAGCCGCTTAAACAGGGCTTCGTCGATACCATTGTGACGGACGCGTTCCGCTTCTGTCAATATTCTTTCAAGAACTGCTTGCGGATTGCAGCTGTCACCGCTTGCAGAGATGAGGCTGGCAGCATTCAGTCCTTCGTAGCCGGCAGAAAAACCGGAATCGATCAGATTTTCCTCATAGAGACAGGAATACAAAGGGGAAGATTCTCCGATGAGTATTTCAGCGGCCAGATCGCCAACGATTTCCTGCCGCATAGAGGGTGTGCCGTGTGGAGCAGGCTCGGTCTTGAACCCGATGGCAAAGGTTGGCATGGAAACTTCCATCGCTTTTCTGATCTGCTTTTTGTTCGGCACCATTGCCTCGGGCTGACCGTAGCTGCGAACCGGCGCTGCATGACCTTTTGATACGATCGATTCCGCAAGATCAAAGACCATTTGAGGGTCCACATCGCCTACTACGCACAGCATCATATTGGAAGCGGTATAAAACGCCCGGTAACACTGATACAGCGTTTCCTTCGTGATTTCCGCAATGCTCTCTACAGTACCGGCAATTGGCTTGCGAATCGGATGGTAAGAATAAAGGGAAGAAAACAGATTTTCAAACACACAGCTGTCTGCACTGTCCTCGTACATTCTGATCTCCTGCGCAATAATGCCTTGCTCTTTTTCCACGCTTTCTTTTGTGAAATAGGGTGTGGAAACATACTCCAGCAAAATACGCAAATTCTCTTTTACGTGGTCGGTACAATCTACATAGTATGCTGTCATATCGTAGCTGGTGAAAGCGTTGGGGCTGCCGCCAAATTCAGAAAACTTCTGCATGGCGCTGCCATAGGGCATATCAAACATTTTATGCTCCAAGAAATGAGCAACACCCATAGGTGTTTGATAAGAAGTGCCATCAAGAGAAAAATGGGTATCCATAGATCCGTAGTTGACGGCGAAGAAGCCGTGGGTCTTGGCAAAGCCATCCTTCGGGATAACACGCGCCAGCAGCCCGTTGGAAAGTTTGGCTTCATAAACCCGTTCCCCCAACTGGGGATAAGGTTTTAGAATCATGCTTCCACCCCCTTGAGAAAATAAACCGTGTCCAACACCAAGGTATTGGCGGCTTCCACAACCTGTTCAAGCGTGACCGACTGCAGCGAGGACACCAAATCCTGCATGGTTCCGGTAAGTCCTGCCACAGATTGGCCGACAGCAAAGTCATCCAGTCGGCCCGGGCTGTCTTTTGCGGTCCTGAGAGAGGAAATTAGATAGGTGCGGGCTGCTTCCAGTTCCTGATCGGTAATGTGACCGGTTCTGCACAGCTCCAACTGATGCAGAATGCCGTCCAAAGTGATCTGGTAATTGGAAAATGCGACACCGGCCTCTACGATCATCACACCTTTAAATTTATCCAAAGCAGAGTTTGCATAGTAACACAGGGACTGATCTTCTCTAATCTGCAAAAATAATTTACTGGTCATTCCGCCGCCAAAAACGGCATTGAACAGCATCAAGGCAGGGTATTGCGGATCCTTTACCGTAATGCCCGTCCGAAGGCCAATGGCTAATTTTCCCTGGGTTACATCCATAGTTTCCTGTACATATTGTACCGGTCTGGAGGGGCAAACGGCGGAAATCTGCGGCACGGAAATCACTTGACTTCTGGGCAGATCTCCTAACAGATTATTCATGGCGGTCAGTACTGCGGTACGGCTCTGGCGGCCCAGATAAAACAGCTCAACAGGGGAAGTGGCCAGAATATTCTGCCATCTGGCGCGGAGAGATTGCCCGTTTTCCTGATTTAAGGTATGCTTTTCGCCCAGTCTGGGAACGGCATAAGCTTCCCCTGCACACATATGAGTCAGCATTCGGTTGACCGCCCATGCTCTTTTGTCGTTGATACGGCTGTCGATGGCATTGATCAGGTTTCGGGTTTCTCCAGCTACATATTCCTCCACGAACCGATCTTCCGTGCCGCAGGGGGTAAAGAGAAGCTCCCGTATAAAATGCATCATATCGGCAAATACCGGCTCACCTTCCGCAAAGCAGTCCTCCAAAAAATCGGTATAAAGCCCAACGGTCTGCACCTCGCCTTTTTTTCGGATGAGGGTACCGATACTGGCACCGTATTGTTCATCCAGCCGTTTTGAGATGGATTGGATATCCGGATAAGTGTGGCATCCACGCAGCAAAATGCTGGGCAAAAGCGCGTTGGGTGCAGCATCTTCCGGACGCAGAGGCCGCAGCAGATTAAAACTGAAACAACCGGTTTTGAACCGATTTGTCTGAATCAAGTTCAGCCAGACTCCCGGCAATAATTGCAAACGTTCGGTCAACATAGCAACATTCCTTTCGTAGTTACCAATTATACAATATCTTTGCAAAAATGTAAAAGGAATTGTCAAAGAATACACTTGTGATTTTCCTTTATTTCATGTAAACTATCTGTAATAACAAATTGTGGAGGCACTTATGCAGTGGCTTGAACTGACAATTAAAACATCTGCCTTTGGTATTGACCTCCTGGCGGAGCGGCTTACCATTCTTGGTTATGATAGCTTCGTGATAGATGATCAGGCAGATTTTCAGGAATTTTTGGAGCACAATAAACAGTATTGGGACTATGTGGACGAGGAACTGACCAAAAGAATGGAAGGTTTGTCGCAGATCCGGCTGTATCTGGAAGATGGTCATGGTGCTGTAGAGGAAGTTTCTGCCCTACGTGACCAGCTTCGGCTTCTGAAGGAGCAGTACCCCGATCGTGACCTTGGACCTTTGAACATTGAATTAACCAATATACAAAACGAGGACTGGGAGAACAACTGGAAGCAATATTACCAACCGCTTCCTATTGGAAATCGCCTTTTGGTGGTTCCCAAGTGGATGGAACCGGAAAATGAGCAGGGGCGGATCGCGGTTCGACTGGATCCCGGTATGATCTTCGGAACGGGCAATCATGCCTCCACTCAGATGTGCATGACGGCGCTGGAACGGGAAATTACCGGTGGAGAACGAGTGATCGACCTTGGAAGCGGCAGCGGTATTTTGTCCATTACAGCATTGCTGTTGGGGGCTGAAACGGCGGTTGGTGTGGATATTGACCCCAAAGCCGAGGACGTGGCACGTGAAAATGCAGCCATTAACGGACTGTTTTCCGACCGGTTTACTGCCGTTACGGCAGACGTGATCTCCGATCGGCGTGTAATGGAAAAATTAGCGGTAGGGGGCTATGATGTTGTTTTGGCCAACATTGTTGCCGATGTTATTATTCCGCTGTCTCCGTTAGTGCCTTTTTTTGTAAAAGAAAACGGTGTATTTATTTGCTCGGGTATTTTGGAGCAGCGGCTAGCGGAAGTGGAGACTGCTATTGTATCGGCAGGGCTTTCCATCCGGTCGGTACAGAAAATTGAGGATTGGTGCCAGATTACGGCTGGTCCAAATCAAGGGAGATGAATCAGATTGCGTATTTTCTCCTATCGGAATAAACGGTTGATTGAGAAGATCGTGGCTGTTTTTGCGGTAGTTTTAGCAGCGATATTGCTGTTTGTTATATGCCGCTTTGTATATTTGCGCCGTTTTCTGGTCTATGGTGACGAAGCGGTTACCCTGAACTACGATCTTATGTTGGATGTGCAGGGGCAGAAGAAACCATCGGATATTATGTCGGCGTATGAGCTGGAAATTGTTGAGGATGATGGACGCAGCAATGCATCTCTTGCCGATGGCCCGCTTAAGCCGATCCACGGTTACTACTTAACCACGGCGATGCTTCGGGATTTGCCTTCGGTACAAAGTGCTTTGGAGGCATTGGAAGAGCCGCCGAATACGCTGCTGTTTGAGATGAAGAGCATATACGGCAATTTTTACTATGATACAGAGATATCCGGTACTTATCTGGCAAGTGCTGATATTGATGGAATTGCAGCACTGATCGGCGAGTATTCGGCAGAAAACGTCACGTATCTTGCGGCACGGATTCCGGCTTTTACAGATAACAATTTTGCAATCGAAAATCAAAGCTGCGGATTGCCCATGCGTTCCGGTGCGTTGTGGATGAATGAGGATAACTGTTATTGGCTCGACCCTATGGCAGAAGATGTGCAGGATTTCCTTGTCAATATGGCTTCGGAACTGGCAGAAATGGGGTTTGACGAAATTGTGTTTGACGGCTTCCATATGCCGGACAGTGAAAATATCGTTTACGATACCGGAGACTGGACAAGGGAGGAAGCAGTCGCCGAAGCAGCCAGAACCTTGCGTGCAGCATTGAAGGAGCTTCCGATTCGGGTGAGTTTTGGATCTGAAAGCCCCTTGGTTGCACCATATACCGATCGGGTCTATCTGACTACGGATAACGGCGGCGCGGTTGCGGATATGGTGGCTGCGGTAGAGCCCTATCTGGAAGAGCCTGACGCACAGATCGTATTTCAAACAGCGTCCCGGGATACGCGGTTTGACGGATATAGTATTTTGCGTCCGCTTGTAGAGGGAATCAGCGAAGAATAAAGAAGCAGGCCTGCTGCGATAAAGCGCAGGCCTGCTTTTGATCATTGTGCCCAGTAGAAGTCGCCGATGTCCTCTGTTTCCAATAATTGACTGACTTGATACAAAATAACGGCTGCATCCCGGCGAGTCATGGGATCTTCCGCATTTTCGGCCTGCAGGTGAATACCGAAAGCGGACAATGCGGCAGCGGCTTCATTTGCCCAGACGGGGATGGAATCGTTTTGATCAAAGGCGGCAGCAGCCTGTGCTGCTGAAATGGGCAGTTGGAGCATATTCTGAAGCATCACAACAGCCTCGGCTTTGCTCAGAGCGGCCTGAGGCAGAAAACAAATGCCATTGTCTGATTGCGTGCCGCTGATCATGCCATCTGTCAAGGCAGAAACAATATATGGCTGCAGCCAGACCGGCGTATCAGCTTCATCGGCAAAGCCGGTGGACATGGTGCTTTGATCTGCTTCTGCATTTACCACACCCATGGCCATCACCAAGAATTCTCCGCGGCTGACTTCGGTTTCCGGCTCAAAACAGAGGTTTCCGCCTACTTTACTGCCGGTAAACAAGCCCTCTTCCTTCAGCCACATGGCGTGGAAGGCATCACAGTCATCCGCCATATCTGCATAGGTTTGCCGGTCTGTTGGCTTTTTGATTTCAATGGTGATCTCCCCGGGCTCGGATGTGTTTCCGGCTTGATCGGTGGCAGTAAAAGTAAAACTGTCTTTACCAACTTTGTTTTCGTTGGGCGTATAGGTGAAGCTTCCGTCCTCATGGAGTTCCACGGTACCCCGCCGCGGTGCTGTCACAACCGAAAAGGTCATAGGCTGGTTTTCCGGATCAGTTACCGGCAAAGTGCCGGTATTGGATATATTTCGGTAAGTTTCCAATGTGCCATTTTCTGCCACAGGAGGGTCATTCTTTTTGGGAAGAATGGAAAGTTTTAGTTGTTTTGCTGCAGATACAACACCGTTGGAGATGGTGTAATAGCCAATTTCTGCATCTTGTTTGCCTGTGCAGTAGGTGGTCATGGTCAGGTTGTTCAGCTCATTGACGGGTAATGCATCGCCGGCACGGAGAACTCTGCTGCCCTGTCGAAGAGCCGCAACAGATGAACGGGGCAGGGAAGTGAGGAAAATACCGTCGCAGGTATCGGTGCCTGTGAAGTCGTCAGTGGAAAAACAGAATTCTGTGGTTGGGTCTACTGCGATACTTTGTGCGGATGCTGTGGAAGAAAAGAAAACAGCCACGAGCAAAGCGAGAAAAATCACAGTATGTTTATGGTGAAACATAACAGCTACCTCCTTAAATTGGTTTCGCAGGTAGTGTTTACAGTTTTTCCTTGCTTATTCCATAAAAAACAGGCGATGACTGGCATCGCCTGTTTTTTTATGATCTTGGTCGGATATATCGGGCGTTGGCATCGGGGGCAGGGCGCATATGAATACCGGATACCACACCCATGGATAAAAACATGGTAACAATGGAGGAACCGCCGTAACTGATAAAAGGAAGGGTAAGACCGATGACCGGCAGAATACCCAAACACATTCCCACATTGATAATGATTTGAAACAGCAGCATGCCTGCAATACCGATGCAGATGATTCGGTTCATGTAGTTGCCGGACTTAACACCCACATATACACACCGCAAAACAATGGCAGTGAGCAAAAGCAAAACGGCTATACATCCCAAAATGCCCAATTCCTCAGCAATAGCGGAAAAGATAAAGTCTGTATGCTGTGCGCCCATGGCACGTCCTTTAACCATCGTCCCTTCATAGAGACCTTGCCCGGAGATCCCGCCGTTTTGAATGTAACGAAGGGATCGTTCAGTCTGCCAGTATTTATCCGGATCGATAGAGGGATCAAACAAGACCAAAATACGGTTTCTTTGATAGGGCTTCAAAACAGACCAGAGAATAGGCGCACCGGCGATCATGCCGCCAAGTCCGACCAGAAACCAAATCATATTGATGCCGCCTACGAAGGACATGACCAGAAAAATAGAAAGATAAATCAGCGCAACACCCAAATCGGAGGAGAGAATGACGATAAAACCGAAGAAGAAGAATGTCAACAGAGCCATTTTTCCAACATTCAGCGGTTTGGACAGGCTGTTCTGGTTGGTGGACATGATCTTGGCCAGAATAATAATAAAGAAAATTTTGCAGATTTCAGCAGGCTGAATATCGATTCCAATGAAGGGGACAGCCAGCCAGCTTTTGTTGCCGGAGCCATTGTCTTGACCCCAGAAAAACAACATGCCGATAAACAAGACACAAAAGATAAGAAGAAGCTCCCGTCTTTCTGCAATAATGTCCACATCGATCAAGGTCAAAACAATATAAATCAGCACGCCTAAGACCAAGGCGGCAGTCTGGACCGTCACATAACGGCTGCTGCCCATAGCGGCGGTGGCGCTGGATATGACTACGATGCCGAAAATCGTGGCTATGATGCACAGCATCAGCAAGACCATATCTGCTTTTTTTACAAAATCACCAATTGTACGGCCTACAGATCCCATGGCGCACCTCCTTTCTGTTTCAGACTATTTTAGCAGAATTTCAAACAGATGTAAATAAAGATGTTTTGCAAATCCCGCTGGATTGTGGTAAAATAAGGAAAAATCGGAAAAGAGGAAAACTATGCAGTATTTGACCCATGGGCCGGAAGAGACGGAGGCTTTGGGAGAAAGACTGGCAGCATCTCTGCAGCCCGGTGATGTGATCGCTTATTATGGCGATTTGGGGGCGGGGAAGACTGCGTTTACCCGCGGAGTGGCTCGCGGGCTGGGGATCAACGAGCCGGTCACAAGCCCAACCTATACCATTGTCAATGAATATCTACAGGGTAGAATGCCGCTGTTTCACTTTGATATGTACCGCCTTGGCTCTGCCGATGAGCTGTTCGATATTGGTTGGGAGGATTATTTGGAGCGAGGCGGCGTGTGTGCTGTGGAATGGAGCGAAAATGTAGAAGAGGCACTGGCAGGTGCCATACGAATTCACATTTGTCATGTGGGCGAAAATGACCGGAAGATCGCCATAGAAGGAGAGAGATTCTGTGCGGATTTTAGCATTTGAAACTTCTGCAAAAGCGGTTAGTGTTGCACTGCTTCAAGACGGAAAACTGATCGGCGAATATATGCAGAATAGTGGGCAGACCCACAGCCGAACCCTGATGAAAATGGCGGAGAATTTGCTGGAAAATTGCGATCTGTCGTCTGCGGACATTCATGCTGTGGCTTGTTCGGCCGGACCCGGAAGTTTTACAGGTATTCGAATCGGTGTTTCTGCAGCCAAGGGCTTTGCATGGGGGCTTGAATTGCCCTGTGTGGGCGTATCTACGCTGGAAGCTATGGTTCGGGGTTCTGCTGTGGATAATGGTGTATATTGTGCGGTGATGGATGCCAGACGCGATCAGGTGTATGCGGCGGTGTTCCGTATGAAAGACGGCACCTTACATCGATTAACGGAGGACATGGCCGTTTCTTTAGATGAATTGAGTAGAATTTTGGAAGAAATAGAAGATAAAAAGATTTTGGTTGGAGATGGTGCGGTTTTATGCTATAATAAACTGCAGGATCGGATATCCGACTTGATTCTTATGCCAGAGCATCTTCGGATGCAGCGAGCTTCCGGAACGGCTCTGGCTGCTTGGCAGCGATTATCTGCCGGAGAACAGCATGACGGTACGGTTCTGACGCCCAATTATCTGCGCTTGAGTCAGGCAGAACGAGAACGAATGAATAAACAGAAAATGGAGTGAAAACTTTATGGCAACTGTTCATGTATTGGATCATCCCCTGCTGCAGCACAAAGTGTCTATCTTACGCGACGAGAATACCGGTGTTAAGGAATTCCGTGAGATCGTCGGCGAGATCGCTGCGCTTATGTGCTATGAAGCCACCCGCAATCTGCCCACAAAAGAAGTGACGGTACAGACCCCTGTTGCACCGGCAAAGGTCTCTGTTCTGGCCGGGAAAAAATTGGCGATCGTACCGATTCTTCGTGCCGGTCTTGGCATGGTGGATACGATCGTCGACCTGATTCCTTCTGCAAAAATCGGTCACATCGGCCTGTTCCGTGACCCGGACACTCACGAACCGGTGAAGTACTATTGCAAGATGCCCCCGGATATTGCCGAGCGCCATGTGTTCGTGGTGGATCCTATGCTGGCAACCGGCGGATCGGCTTCCGATGCCATCACCTTTATCAAAGAATATGGCTGCACTAAGATTACGTTAATGAATATCATTGCGGCACCGGAAGGGGTAGCTAAAATTCAGGCCGATCATCCCGATGTGGATGTATATGTGGCTGCTATGGATGAAAAACTCAACGACCATGCCTACATTGTCCCCGGTCTGGGTGATGCAGGTGATCGTATTTTTGGCACAAAGTGAGCATTGACTTGTAAGCTGCAAATTTGTATACTATCAGCGAGAAAATAGGTATTTAACTTATTTGGTATAATATTGGAAAGGAAGAAATCCATATGATCTATTCTACCGAAGTTCAGCATATGTGTCCCGTTGCCAAGGGCGCATATCACGGTCCTGCTCCCATTCCGGAAGAGGGCAAGTGGGTTCAGGCCAAGCAAATCAGTGATATTTCCGGCTTTACACATGGTGTGGGTTGGTGTGCACCTCAGCAGGGTGCCTGCAAGCTGACGCTGAATGTTAAGGAAGGCATCATTGAAGAAGCTCTGGTTGAGACTCTGGGCTGCTCCGGCATGACCCATTCCGCTGCTATGGCTTCTGAAATTCTTATCGGTAAAACCATTCTGGAAGCTCTGAACACCGACCTGGTCTGCGACGCTATCAACACCGCTATGCGTGAGCTGTTCCTGCAGATCGTCTATGGCCGCACCCAGTCCGCTTTCTCCGAAGATGGTCTGGCTGTTGGCGCTTCTCTGGAAGATCTCGGCAAGGGCCTGCGTTCTCAGGTAGGTACCATGTTTGCTACCAAGGAAAAGGGCCCCCGCTATCTGGAAATGGCAGAAGGCTATGTTACCCGTGTTGCTCTCAACAAGGATAACGAGATCACCGGCTATGAATTTATCAATCTGGGTAAGATGATGGATTTCATTAAAAAGGGCGATGAGCCCGCTGAAGCTCTGAAAAAAGCCCAAGGTCACTATGGTCAGTTTGATAATGCTGCCAAGTACATTGACCCCCGTCACGAATAAGAGGAGGACATAGATATGGCTTTGTTTGAAAGTTACGAAAGAAGAATTAACAAAATCAATGGTGTCCTCGCCCAGTATGGCATTTCCTCCGTGGAAGAGTGCCGCGAAATCTGCAAGGCTAAGGGTTTTGATCCCTATGAAACCGTCAAGGGTATTCAGCCCATCTGTTTTGAAAATGTCTGTTGGGCATACTGCGTAGGTGCTGCAATCGCCATTAAAAAGGGCGTTAAGAATGCTGCTGAGGCTGCCAAAGCTATCGGCGAAGGTCTGCAGGCATTCTGTATTGATGGCTCTGTTGCGGAGGACCGCAAGGTCGGTTTGGGTCACGGCAATCTGGGTGCGATGCTTCTGTCTGATGAATCCAAGTGCTTCGCATTTCTTGCCGGTCATGAGTCTTTTGCTGCTGCTGAAGGTGCTATCGGTATCGTCAGAAATGCAAATAAGGCTCGTAAGGAGCCTCTGCGCGTTATCCTGAATGGCTTGGGCAAAGACGCTGCTCAGATCATCTCCAGAATCAATGGTTTCACCTATGTTCAGACCCAGTTTGACTATGCCACAGGTAAGGTCAATGTGATTCGCGAGGTTCGTTATTCCGAGTCCGAGCGTGCAAATGTCCGCTGCTATGGTGCTGACGATGTTCGTGAAGGCGTTGCTATTATGCATCTGGAAGGCGTTGACGTTTCCATCACAGGCAACTCCACCAACCCCACCCGCTTCCAGCATCCTGTTGCCGGCACCTACAAGAAAGAGTGCATCGAGCAGGGCAAGAAGTACTTCTCCGTTGCTTCCGGCGGCGGTACCGGCCGTACCCTGCATCCCGACAATATGGCTGCAGGCCCCGCTTCTTACGGCTTGACCGATACCATGGGCCGTATGCACGGCGATGCGCAGTTTGCCGGATCTTCCTCCGTCCCTGCCCATGTGGAAATGATGGGCTTCCTGGGCGCAGGCAATAACCCCATGGTCGGCATGACCGTTGCCGTGGCTGTTGCTGTTGAGCAGGCTCTGAAGTAAGTGTTTCAATCCATAGGCCCAACAAATCATCCCGATTTGTTGGGCCTTCTTCAAAAAAATAGGGAGGTATTGCTATGGAACTTGTGGTCACTGTTTTTACCCTTGCGGCCACATGGAGAATTTTTCAGAAAATGGGCCGACAGGGCTGGGAAGGCATCATTCCCATCTATAATACCTATGTGATGTTTCAGGAGGTCTACGGCAACGGTTGGCGGATGCTCCTTACGCTGATCCCTTTGTACGATATTTACCTGGCATTTGAACTTTATATCAGACTGGCAAAAAAGTTCAATCAGAAAGCAGGTTTCGGTGTTGGTCTTGTGCTGCTGTATCCGATTTTTGCCTTGATCTTGGCCTTTGGTAAGGCTGTCTACGGCGATGGCAGTCATCAGACAGAGAGTGATGATCCTATCAGCGAGACCATCGATTCTGCCGCTTCTTTTATTTCCGATACAGTCAATGGGAAAAACCGTCGGGATCCGGAAGCCTTGAACAAACTGGAACAGCTGAAAAAGATGCGTGATGACGGTATTCTTTCCGATGAAGAGTACGAGAAAATGAAAGACGAGCTTATGGACCGCGTCTAAATAAATAAAACTCCGCAGAGATTTGATCTCTGCGGAGTTTTATGCGTAGAGAACCCCGGAGCGAATGCTCCGGGGTAATTTAACGGGAATTATTCGGCGTACATAGCTTTCAGCTTCAGCAGATGCTCGTAACGCTCCTTGGCGGCTTCTTCGTTCTTTGCGAACAGAATCTTGGCACGCTCGGGGAACTCACGGGTCAGACGGTTGTAGCGGGCTTCATTCATCAGGAATTCCTGGTAGCCGTCAGCAGGCTCCTTAGAATCGAGGATGAACTTGCCGGTCTCCAACGCGGGATTGAAGCGGAACAGGTTCCAATAGCCACATTCTACGGCCTTCTTCATTTCGCTCTGGCAATTCATCATGCCGCCCTTAATGGAGTGCATCTCGCAGGGGGCATAAGCGATGATAAGGGAGGGGCCGGGATAAGCTTCTGCTTCTTGAATGGCCTTCAGCGTCTGAGCAGGATTGGCGCCCATGGCGATCTGTGCCACGTAGATGTAGCCGTAGGACATAGCGATCTCAGACAAAGACTTCTTCTTGATCTCCTTACCGGCGGCAGCAAACTGTGCCACCTGACCGATGTTGGAAGCCTTGGAAGCCTGACCGCCGGTGTTGGAATAGACTTCGGTATCAAAGACGAAGATGTTCACATCCTTGCCAGAGGCCAGAACATGGTCAACACCGCCGAAGCCGATGTCGTAAGCCCAGCCGTCGCCGCCGAAGATCCAGACAGACTTCTTGGACAGGTATTCCTTCTCAGCCAGAACAGCAGGAGCAGTGGGGCAGCCTTCTTTGGCAGCTTTTTCCAGTTCAGCAACCAGAGCCTTGGTGGCGGCAGCATTGGCAGAGCCATTGTCCTTAGTGTCCATGTATTCCTGAGCGGCAGCCTTGAATTCGGCAGAGGCCTTATCGGAAGCAGCCATCTCAGCAACCTGAGCCATCAGACGCTCGCGGATGGCTTCATGACCCAGCTGCATGCCCAGACCATGTTCGGCGTTGTCTTCGAACAGAGAGTTGCACCATGCGGGGCCGTGGCCGTCCTTGTTGGTGGTGTAGGGAGAAGTAGCGGCAGGACCGCCCCAGATGGAGGAGCAGCCGGTAGCATTGGAGATGTACATCCGGTCGCCGAACAACTGTGTTACCAGACGGGCATAGGAGGTTTCGGCACAGCCTGCGCAGGAACCGGAGAACTCCAGCAGGGGAGTGCGGAACTGAGAACCCTTGACGGTTGCATCCTGCAGCTCGGGCTTTTCGGCAACTTCTGCCACGCAATAGTTGAATACATCCTGCTGAGCCAATTGCTGTTCCTGAGACACCATGGTCAAAGCCTTGGTGTGGCAGACGCCGATACAGACGCCGCAACCCATGCAGTCCAGAGGGGAAACTGCCATGGTGTATGTATAAACACCCTTACCCTTGCCAGCCTTCACAGGCACGATCCGGGCAGCAGCAGGGGCGTTTTTAGCCTCTTCCTCAGTAAGAGCGAAGGGACGGATGGTAGCATGGGGGCAGACATAAGCACAGTTGTTGCACTGGATGCACTTGGTTTCATCCCACTCGGGAACAGAAACGGCAACGCCACGCTTTTCGTAGGCAGCAGCACCCTGCTCAAACTGGCCGTCCACATGGTCCATGAAGGCGGAAACAGGCAGGGAGTCGCCGTTCATCTTGCCAACGGGCATGAGGATGTTCTTGACCATCTTCACCAGCTCGGGCTTGCCGGCCAGGGCAGTGTCATCTGCAGCATCTACAGCGTTTGCCCAGTCAGCGGGAACGTCGATCTTCACAAATGCAGTTGCACCGGCATCGATGGCCTTGTGGTTCATATCGACCACGTCCTGGCCCTTCTTCATATAGGAGGCAGTAGCCTTTTCCTTCATGTAGGCGATGGCTTCTTCCTGAGGCAGAACACCGGCCAGAGTGAAGAATGCAGACTGCAGAATGGTGTTGGTGCGCTTGCCCATGCCGATGGACTGAGCAAGGTCAATGGCGTTGATGGTGTACAGCTGAATGTTGTTCTTGGCAATATACTGCTTGGCCTCAGCATTGAGGTGATGTGCCAACTCGTCGGGAGACCACTGACAGTTGATCATAAACACACCGCCGGGTTTCACATCGTTGACCATCTTATAACCCTTGGTCACATAACTGGGATTGTGGCAGGCCACGAAGTCAGCTTTGTTGACATAGTAGGAGCTGCGGATGGGCTTGTCACCGAAGCGCAGGTGGGAGATGGTCACGCCGCCGGTCTTTTTGGAGTCATACTGGAAGTAAGCCTGAACATACTTGTCCGTATGATCACCGATGATCTTAATAGAGTTCTTGTTGGCGCCAACAGTACCGTCGCCGCCCAGACCCCAGAACTTGCACTCGATAGTGCCTTCGGCTGCGGTGTTGGGAGAAGGAACTTCTTCCAGAGAAAGGTTGGTCACATCATCAATGATGCCAATGGTGAACTGACGCTTGGGCTCGGCCTTGGTCAGCTCATTGTAGACAGCAAAGATGGAGGAGGGAGGTGTATCCTTGGAACCCAGACCGTAACGGCCGCCGATAACGGTCAGCTGCTTGCCGGCGTTGGCCAGAGCGGTGACAACATCCAGGTACAAAGGTTCGCCCATAGAGCCGGGTTCTTTGGTGCGGTCCAAAACAGCAATCTTTTTGCAGGAAGCAGGAATGGCTGCCAGGAATTTGTCGGTAGCAAAGGGGCGATACAGACGGACTTTGATCAGGCCGACCTTTTCGCCGTTGGCGTTCATGTAATCGATGACCTCTTCTGCCACATCGCAGATAGAACCCATGGCAACGATGACACGATCGGCATCAGCTGCGCCGTAGTAGTTGAACAGCTGATAGTCGGTGCCCAGTTTTTCGTTGATCTTACCCATGTACTTTTCAACCACTGCGGGCAGGGCTTCGTAGTACTTGTTGCAGGCTTCACGGTGCTGGAAGAAAATATCGCCGTTTTCGTGGGAGCCACGGGTAGCGGGACGCTCGGGGTTCAGCGCATGCTTGCGGAACTCGTTGACAGCATCCATGTTGCACATTTCCTTCAGATCGGCATAATCCCATGCAGCGACCTTCTGGATTTCGTGAGAGGTACGGAAACCATCGAAGAAGTTCAGGAAAGGAACCTTGCCTTCAATTGCTGCCAGATGGGCAACAGGAGCCAGGTCCATAACTTCCTGGACGTTGCCCTCAGCCAGCATGGCAAAGCCGGTCTGACGGCAAGCCATAACGTCGGAATGGTCGCCAAAGATGTTCAGAGCGTGGGTAGAAACGGTACGGGCAGAGACGTGGAACACGCAGGGGAGCAGCTCGCCGGCGATCTTATACATATTGGGGATCATCAGCAGAAGGCCCTGAGAAGCGGTGTAGGTGGTAGTCATAGCACCTGCACCCAGAGAGCCGTGAACAGTACCGAAAGCACCGCCCTCAGACTGCATTTCGCAGACCTTTACAGTGGTGCCGAAGATGTTCTTCCGACCCTGAGCAGACCATTGATCCACGTAGTCAGCCATGGGGCTGGAGGGGGTGATGGGGAAAATGCCGGCCACTTCGGTAAACGCATAGGATACGTGAGCCGCAGCGTTGTTACCGTCCATTGTAATGAATTTTCTGGACAAGATATTGACCTCCTATTTCTTGGTTCTGTGAAAAAATCACTGAACATTGTTTTACACCTTATCCTAACATATTCAGGCCTGTTTGTAAATGAAGAAAAGCAAAATAATTCTTGGTTTTTCAACATATTTATAGTAAAATATGGTAAGAAATTGACAGGAGGCAGGGATATGTTCAGCAGAGTCAGCAGCATGGGGCTGCAGGGGATTGACGGATATGAAGTTTCCGTGGAATGTTATATTACAAACGGGCTTCCCGGCTTTGATATCGTTGGTCTGCCAGATGCGGCGGTGAAAGAGGCTCGTGAACGGGTCCGGGCTGCCATCAAAAACTGTGGTTTCAAATTCCCTGTGAGTCGAATTACGCTGAATATGGCACCTGCCGGGACAAAAAAGAGCGGAACCATCTATGATCTGCCCATTTTGCTCGGAATTTTAACGGCTTGCGGGCATCTGCATCTGCCTCAAAAACGGTGTGCTTTTTTAGGTGAATTGAGTCTGGAGGGGAAACTCCGATCGGTGCAGGGAGTGCTGCCTATGGCGTTGGCAGCCCGTGATTGCGGTTTTGAGGAACTGTATGTGCCCAGCCAGAATGCTGCGGAAGCATCTCTTGCGGAAGGTGTAATGGTCTACGGAATAGAGGATGTAAGCAGTCTTTTGTGCCATCTGACGGGAGAAGCACCCATAGAGCCAACGCCTGTTTGGAAGCCGAAAGAAAAAATTTCTGCTGTTTTGGATTATGCCGACGTAAAAGGGCAGTATCAGGCAAAACGTGCGCTTGAAATTGCGGCTGCCGGTGGGCATAATATACTTTTGGTAGGGCCTCCGGGATCGGGTAAGAGCATGCTGGCCAAACGGATACCCTCTATCTTGCCGACACTCACCAAAGATGAGGCGTTGGAAGTTACCAAGATTCACTCGGTCATGGGGCTGCTGCCTCCGGAACAGCCGTTGGTTTCTGTCAGCCCTTTCTGTGATCCGCATCATACGATTTCATCCGCAGGGCTTGCAGGCGGCGGCAGTAATCCGAGGCCCGGTGCGGTTTCCCTTGCCCATCATGGTGTTTTGTTTCTCGATGAGCTGCCGGAGTTCCGAACGGATACACTGGAAGTGTTACGCCAACCTCTGGAGGATGGGAAAGTGACTATTTCCAGAGTGGCAGGAACGTTGGTCTATCCCAGCCGGTTTATGCTGGTATGTGCCATGAATCCCTGTAAATGCGGCTGGTATGGAGATCCTTCCGGACGATGCAAATGTTCAGTCAGGTCGGTTCGCCAGTATCTCAGCCGAATCAGCGGCCCGCTTCTGGATCGTATCGATCTCATTGTGGAAGTTCCGGCTCTGAGTTATACCGAAGTCAGCGATCGAAGCACGGCAGAACCTTCATCGGACATTCGGCAGCGGGTCACAGCAGCCAGACAACTGCAGCGGAATCGGTATGCAGGAACAAACGTATGTCAAAATGCCGCTATGGATTCGAAACAAATGCGGCAGTATTGTGCGTTGACGCCCCAGTGTGCGGACTTGATGAAGGCTGCATTTCAAACGCTGCAATTAACTGCCCGCAGTTATGATCGTGTGCTGCGTGTGGCACGTACCATCGCAGATTTGGAGAGCAGCCCGGAAATACAGCCGCAGCATATTGCAGAAGCGGTACAGTATCGAACATTCCGGTTGGATGCAGATGAATAAAGGAGAAGCACATGAACGAAATATTTCTGTTAAAATTAGGTGAGATCGTCCTGAAAGGGCAGAATCGCCGAGCCTTTGAAGCTTGCCTGAAGGGAAACATCCGCAAGCGGATCAAGTCTTTCGGTCAGTTTCGTGTCTATTTGAAACAGTCTACTATCTATGTAGAACCGGAAAATGAAGCCTGCGATCTGGACGGTGCATGGGAAGCCTGCGGAACGATATTTGGCATTTCTTCCATGTGCCGCTGCCGTCCCTGTGAAAAGAATTTGGATGCTATTTTTGATGCGGTCGTTGCCTATCTTGGAGACGATCTTGCTGTAAAAAAGAGCTTCAAGGTGGAGAGCAAGCGGGCAGACAAGCAGTTCCCTCTGAATTCCATCCAGATCTCCCAGGAGATCGGCGGACGGCTGGCGGAAGCCTTTCCTCTTGTAGAAGTCGATGTCCACAATCCGGATTATGTGGTCAATGTTGAAATAAGGGATTATGCGGCTTATGTTCACGGCCCGTCTGTGCCGGGTGCAGGCGGTTTGCCTACCGGTATGGGCGGCAGAGCAGTTGTACTTCTGTCCGGTGGCATTGATTCTCCTGTGGCAGGTTATATGATCGCCAAGCGCGGCGTGGAGCTGGAGTGTGTTCATTTTTTCTCCTATCCATATACGTCGGAGAAGGCGAAGGAAAAGGTATTGGAATTGGCACGGCTCATGACCAAATACTGCGGACGGATGACTGTGGATATTGTTGGCTTCACCCAGATTCAGGAAGCCATTCGGGACAATTGTCCTGAGGAATACTTTACCTTGATCATGCGCCGGTTCATGATGCGGATCTCTCAGAAAATCGCGCAGGAGCATGGCTGTAAGGCCCTTGTGACCGGTGAAAATCTGGGGCAGGTTGCTTCCCAGACTATGGAGGCGATGAATGTCACCGGTGCGGTTGTGGATCTGCCTGTCTTTATGCCGCTTATCGGCATGGACAAGGATGAGATCGTTACGATAGCCAGAAAAATCGGAACCATGGAAACATCTATTTTACCCTATGAGGACTGCTGCACCGTCTTTACACCCCGTCACCCCAAGACCAAGCCGGTTCTCAGCCAGGTTGAGGCGGTAGAAGCAAAGTTGGATGTAGAGACGCTTATTTCTCAGGCGTTGGAGCAGACGGAAAAGGTTACTGTAAAGTACTATGAAGACTGATATTCTGGCAAAGGAACTCATTGCCAAACTTAAGGAAAAAGACCAGACGGTTTCTACTGCTGAAAGCTGTACCGGAGGTGGTGTTGGCCATGTGCTGACGGCAATTTCCGGAAGCTCCTCCGTTTATGCCGGTGGTGTGATTTCTTACACCAACAAGGTTAAGGAAAAAATCCTTGGTGTACCGCCTGAGATTTTGGAAAAATACGGCGCGGTTTCCTCCCAAACGGCACAGGCTATGGCACAAGGTGTTCGAAACCTCTTGGGAACAGACTGGGGTATCAGTGTGACCGGACTGGCCGGTCCCGACGGAGATGGCAGTGGGAAGCCTGTGGGACTTGTCTATGTGGCCGTTTCCGGAAAGGAAACACAGGTGCGGCAGTGCCTCTTTTCCGGTGGCCGTGAGTCTGTCCGGGAGCAGGCTGCAGAGGCTGTGCTGGAACTATTGAACCATATGGTACAATAAGAAAAACCAAGCTACTTTCGTAGCTTGGTTTTTCTTATTCATTACTTTCTTCGTCCTGTAATTTTTTTCGGTTTCCGGCATCAATAATTGCTCCAACGAGCAGGCCAATGCTCAAACCGATACACATACAAAGGCTGAGATTATCAATTGCGACACCAACAGCTGTGCCAATGGAAATTCCCAGACACATACCAAGAGGTGTGTAATGGGTCTGATCTTCAGGGGTGTCCTTGTTTTTCATACAACAGCATACCTTTACGCTTCCGGCTCAAACTTGGGGTTAAAGTTCACGATAACGGAGCTTTCTTCAAAGGGTTTGACAGCCTCGTTGACATCCTTGATGGGATTGTCCCAAACGTCCAGCTGAATCAGGTTGATATTGCCGACAAGGTGTTGAAGATCTTTGATTTTATTATAATCGAGACTTACGTAATTCAGTGTTTGAATGCTTGCCAAACCGGAGAGATCTTCGATCTCGTTGTAATCGGCGGAAAAAAGACTCAGTACGCTGTTGGTTTCGTCAATGTCCGGAATAGCGGTGATTTTGTTATGATCTGCTGTAAACTGTTCCAAACCGGTCAGCTTGGTCAGGATTGTAATGTCTGCAATGAGATTATTGGACAAATCCAGTTCCCGGAGGTTCTGACTTCCTTCCAAGGGAGTCAGGTCTGTGATGTTGTTGTTACCGGCCTTGAGAACGGTTAAATCTTTCTTGTCAGACAAGCTGCCGATCGAGGTGATACTGCATCGTGAAATATCCAGAGATTGCAGCTTGGTACAGGCACTCAGACCGGCGATGGAGGTGAGGGGATTACCGGAAAGGGATACAGATAATAATTCCGGCATTAAGGACAAAGCACCAATATCAGTGATGGTGTTGCCGGAAAGCTGCAGCTCAGTCAGCTTTGTCAGGCCGGCAAGCGGTGCCAGATCGGACAGCGCACAACTGTTCAAGGCAAGGGACTGCAGCTCAGAGAGAGAGCCGATGGCCTCCATACCGTCAGAAGAAATGATACATCCGGAAAGATCAAGCTGCTGCAGATTAGGCGTTTGCTGCAAAGCGGTAAAGTCCAGTCCGGAAACGTTATGTACAGACAGGGAACGCAGGCCGGTAAAATAATGGAGATCAGAAAGGGTTGTCACGGTTTCCGGCAATTCCAGGGCGGAAATGGTCCACAGGTCATCAGACATAATGGGTGCAGAGGCTTCCAAATTCAGGAGTTGGCGAACGACTGTATCTATGGCGGCATCTGCCAGAGTCACTTCTTCAATGACCCCTCCTACGGTGTAGCCGCTGACAACGGCAGGACTGACCAACCCGGATTCGCTGACACAAAGAGCGATGATGGTTGTTTCACCGCCGGAAAGCGTCAACGGTTCCTGATAGAGATCTTCGTTGTTGGAGGGGAATGCTCCGTCTGTGGTGAGATAAATGCGCCCCTCTGAAGATTGCGCTGAAACTTCAATATAGTCTGTATAATAACCACTCTCCGGAGTAACCACCGGAGGCAGGGGACGCTTTTCGGCCAGCTTTGCCTGCACCGTCTCACTGCTGATACGGTCCAGCATGCGAACGGCATCCAGAAATTTGCCCTGAGCCACATAGGTGCGGCACAGGCTGGCATATAGTTCATAGTCATGGGGTGCTGCGGAGATTGCGCTTACAAGGGTGTACTCCGCTTTGGTATAATTTCCGCTGGCTATATAGGTTTCAGCCAGTTCCAGAGGAAGCTCTGTACGTTCCGGCAAAAGCTTCCATGCGGAATGGTAATATCTGACAGCGCGATTGTAGCGCTCGTTTTCTGATAGGGTTTGTGCTCTATGTTGAAAGAGATTGGCCGCGACAGTCGGGTTATAAAACAGGAAAAACCAGCAGGCGGCAGCCAGCAGAATAAAAGCCAGAACCAGCGGGATTATGACTTTAAGTGATTTTTTCATGGGATTTCTCCAATCTGCATAATTGCTGATATTATAATCGAATTCGGGAAACGTGTCAACTAAAGCAAATGGAATATGAAGGGGCTGCCGGTCATATCCTTGCTGTGAAGGAGGGGTTGTCCTTGATGCACGCTGTTTTGGCAGGTGTTGCTGCATTGTTTCTGGCATTTCTGACACCTGCCGTATTGCTCGAGCCGGTGGAACCTGATTCGGTAGATCCAAAAATACTGTTGGTGGAAAATGAACCTCAGGCCGCAGCTGAACCAAATGTTCGATTACAGACCGGTCAGATTGTAAAGGAATTGCCTTTGGACACCTATTTAACCGGAGTTTTGATATCGGAAATGCCCATGTCTTTCAGTCTTGAAGCATTGAAAGCCCAGGCGATTGCGGCAAGGACATTTGCCATGCGGCAGATACAGGGAGGAAAGCACAGCGGTTTTGATCTATGTGATCAAAGCAGCTGTTGTCAGGCATGGACCGGAGAAGAGGGGGTGCTCCGTAAACTGGGGGACAGTTGGTGCGATTATTGGGATAAGGCAGCGGCTGCCGTAGCAGAAACATCCGGTCAAGTCCTGACATACAAGGGGGAATTGATCGATGCTGTGTATTTTTCCTGCTCCGGTGGTGCTACCGAGGATGCCGTGGCTGTTTGGGGTGGACAGGTGCCTTATTTACAGTCTGTGGAAAGTCCCGGAGAGGAAGAGGCTGCAAAGTATCACACAACAGTATCTTACACCCGGGATGATTTTTGCCGGATCATCAAGCAGGCGCAGCCTGCGGTCTTACTGGATAGTAATGAAAAAAACTGGATAAAGTCAGTCAGCAGAACCAAAGGAGGTGGCGTTGCAGAGATAAATATTGGCGGCTGCTCGTTTACAGGCACAGAAATCAGGAGCCTTTTTGATCTGAATTCTACATTTTTTACTTTGGAGACGGGAGCAGATTCAGTTGTCTTTTCTGTTTATGGCTACGGGCATCGTGTTGGTATGAGTCAGTATGGAGCAAACGCCATGGCAAACGAAGGTTACTCCTGCCAGGAAATTTTGAGTCACTATTATCAAGGGGCGGAAATTAGGAAAATGAAATAATAAACAGCAGCAAACATTTGTTTGCTGCTGTTGCACATATTTTCTTAAAACAAGTTCAGGACCAATGTAAGAATTAAAAACAAGGCGGCAATCCACTTGGTCAAAGAGGCCAGCATATTGTCACGGGATGCATTTCTGTTCTTGGACATAAAGCTTTCAGAAGATCCGGTGATAGCACCAAGGCCGCCTTCCTTGCCGGACTGCATCATAACGATGGCAACCAGACCCACAGCACAAAGTACCTGAACAACGGTGAGAATGATGTGCAGAACTTCCATAATTCCTCCATAGCGTCAAATGACGGCCGTTATTCCGGCGAACGGCAAGCCGAGATATTATCACATAACAATGTGTATGATATCACATATTTCGCAGTATTGCAAGGGAAAATTTAGAAATTAGATCACTTGGTTGCCCATTGACCCGTTGCCATGCAGTTAAGGTAGGCGTTGATAAAACCATCCAGATCTCCATCCATAACGGCGTTGATATTGGTCATTTCATAGGCGGTTCTGGTATCTTTTGCTAAGGTATAGGGCATGAATACATAGCTTCTGATTTGGCTGCCCCATTCGATTTTTTGTTGTACGCCCTTAATGTCAGAAATTTTTTCAAAGTGCTCACGCTGCTGAATCTCCACCAGCTTGGAACGGAGCATACGCATACACTGTTCCTTGTTCTGGAACTGATCGCGCTGTGTCTGACAGGAGACAACGATGCCGGAGGGTTTATGAATCAACCGGACGGCGGAGGAGGTTTTGTTAATGTGCTGTCCACCTGCACCGGAGGAACGGAACACCTGCATTTCAATGTCTTCCTGACGAATTTCTACTTCTACATCATCGTCGATCTCCGGGATTACTTCCACAGCGGCAAAAGAGGTCTGACGGCGGCCTGCGGCATCAAAGGGAGAGACGCGAACCAGACGATGGACGCCGTTTTCGCTTTTGAGAAAACCATAGGCATTGGTGCCTTCAATCATAATGCTGGCGGATTTCAGGCCGGCTTCGTCGCCGTCCAGATAATCCAAAATTTTATAGGAAAATCCATGCCGCTCTGCCCATCGTGTATACATACGGTAGAGCATTTGGCACCAGTCCTGTGCTTCTGTACCGCCGGCACCGGCCTGGAAGGACAACAAAGCATTGTTGCTGTCGTAGTCGCCGGTGAGAAGCGTTTCCAATCGAGTAGCTTCCATTTGGTCTTCCAGCTGAATATAGCCGGTGGTAAGTTCATCCAGAAGGCTTTCGTCATTCTCCTCCTGAGCCATCTCGATAATGGTCATCAAGTCGTCCCACATTTCCAGCATCTTATGATACCGGCTGATTTTTGCTTCCAATTGGCGGGAACGTTTCATAACCTGCTGGGAAACAGCTTGGTTATCCCAAAAACCGGGTGCTTCAATTTGGGCGTGCAGGCGGTCAAGCTCTTCCTCACAGGCTCCCAAATTCAAAGAATCGGAAAGACCGTTCAGCTTCGGCTTCAGACCGGTCAGCTTTACTTTATATTCATCAAATTCAATCATACTCATGCAAATACCACTCTCTATGAATTTATGCCAAATCATTATACAGAAGAATCCTACAACTGTAAAGAGAAAAGTGTGTTTTTGGTTATGGATATTCTTCTTCTGGGAGATTCCTCAGAAATCGAAGAACAACGGGGACGGAAACGATAAATGTAATCACATCAGCCAGAGGCTGCGCAATCTGAATTCCGATCAGACCCAAGAAAGATGGAAGAATGAGAATGGCAGGAATATAGCAAAGACCGCTGCGCATGGCTGACAGAACGGCAGATCGGCCAGCTTTTCCGGTGCTCTGGAACATCATATTACCGGCTGTTGAAAAGGGGAGGAGCAGACAGCCCAGGCATCCCATTTTAAGTGCGGGAACTGCGATTTTGACCACAGAGGGATCCGGCTGGAACAGACGTGCTGCCGGTGCGGCAAAAACATAACAGGCGGCTGCCAATATACTGATCAGCAGTTGCCCTGCCAAGGTGGTAAACCAGAATCCTTTTTTGACCCTGGGATACTTTTTTGCCCCATAATTGAAGGCGGCTACCGGTTGGAAGCCCTGGCCGATGCCAATACCGACAGAGAATACAAAATTGGTAATCCGACCAACAATGCTCATAGCGGCGACGGCGGCGTCTCCGTAAATACCAGCCTGATGGTTCAAAATCAGAATGGAGAGGCTGCCGAGACCTTGACGAAGGAGTGCCGGGAATCCGATTTTCAGAATAGAAGGTATTTGAGGAAACAGATTTTGCGGTTTTCTCAGCCTGCTTTGGGTTTTTCCGGACAAGAACATATAAAGAAGAATGGAAAAACTGACCACTTGAGAAAGGGCGGTGGCAAGACCTGCCCCGGATGTTCCCATTTGAAAGACAATTATAAACAGGGGATCCAGAATGATATTCAGCAAGCCGCCGATGGTCATACCGATCATGGCATAGAAGGACATTCCTTCGTAACGAAGAATATTATTCAGGACACAGCTGGAGGTAAAAAACGGACCGGATAGAAGAATCCAACCGGCATAACTTTTGGCGTGGGGCAAAATGGTGTCCGTACTGCCAAGCAGGTACATCAAGGGCTCCAAGAAAATCAGACCCAAAACGCTGATGAGCAGGCCTGTTGCAAATGCCGACCAAAAACCTGCGGTGGCAAAACGTGTGGCATTGTCAGTATCGTGCTGGCCAAGTCGACGGGAAATAATACTGCCGGCACCCTGACCCCATGTAAATCCAAAGGCTTGAAAGACAGCCATCAGGCTAAAGACAACACCGATGGCACCGGAGGCACTCTTTCCAAGGGTTCCGACAAAAAATGTATCTGCCATGTTGTAGATGTTGGTAATGAGCATGCTGACAATTGTAGGCAGTCCAAGTTTCATGATGAGCTTGGGTATGGGGGTTTCTGTCATGCGCTTATACTTGTCTGCTTCTTGCTCGTATCTGATATTCACAACAACACCTCCAGACTCATTTTACATCAAAATTAGGAAATTGCAAATTTGTTTTCCGTGGGTTATAATGAAAATAATTTGGGAAGAAGAGGTATAAGATCATGTCACCTTTTTGCCTGCCGTCCCGTGTTTTTTACGGAGATATAGACAACAATCTGCATTTGAGCCTGTCAGGTGCTATGCGGCTCATGCAGGAAGCGGCTGTGGTTCATTCTGCACAATCCGGCTATTCTGTCATGGACGTGGAGAGAACCGGAGTGGTCTGGATGCTGGTTCAATGGCGGGTGCGCCTTACAAATTATGTGCGATGGAACGAAACGGTGGATGTTATCACATGGCCGCAAACCATGGAAAGACTAACTTCAAATCGTTGCTTTCGAATATTGGACAGCAGGGGGCAGCAGGTGGCCATTGGTGAGAGTTGCTGGTTATTGGTCAATGCGGATACAGGCAGAGTGATGCGTATTCCGCCGGAGGTCGCCTCCGCTTATGAATTGCTGCCCGAAGGTGTTTTCGACAGCCCGCCCGATAACCCCCCGAAGGAAATCGGGAATGAGACCTTCTCGTGCATGGTTTCTCGGCGGGATCTTGACACCAACTGCCATGTAAACAATTTGGTGTATCTGGACTATGCCCGGGAAGCATTGCCTGCCGGAACAAAAATCGAAGATTATTCCGAGGTTGTGATCCGATATCACAGACAGCTTCTCCTCGGTGATCCGGTACACTGCTATCATACGCCGCTGCCCAACGGACATTTCATACAGATTTGCGGCAATGATCCCCACCAATTGCACAGTACGGTGCGGTTCTTGAAATAAATGTAAAACGGTGCAGCCGTCTGACTGCACCGTTTTGTAATAATTGAGAGACAAATGGAAACGGCGTGCACAATTACTTTCCGGAATCGAAAGAATCCGTGCTGTCGGGATCCATCTTTGTGTTGGTCTCCAGATTGGCAATGGCTTCGGTCATCTGGGGCTCATAAGCCTCAAACAGCTTGGATTTGATTGCCGCGCGGATGGGGAGCACCTGGAAACGTCCCTCCACACCTTCTCCTGCATCAAGAATGTACAGAGGTGTGTATTCTGCGGCCGTAACAGAGGTCTCACCGGTAGCACCGCTCTTGGTAAATTCAAGATTGACAATGAGGCTTTCCATGGAGAATTCGTTGTCCATATCAGAAATAAAGTTGCCGAGGCTGTATGCGACAAAGCAGGTTTTATCCTCGCCGTCTTTGGTTGTCACATCCACATAGCCCATGGGGCCCGCCACATGGCTGTGAGAACCCAGAATAACATCAACACCGTTTTCCAGCATCAGGTCAGTAATATCCTGCTGGCTCTCACTAACGGCGATCTCGTATTCACTGCCCCAGTGGCACAACGCAACGATCACATCGGGGTTCAAGGATTTTGCATCGTCGATACGGTCGAGAATTTTGGAAGAATCCACTTTGGTATAGGTGTCGGTATAATCACTATACAGCAAATCAACTGCGTATTCGTTGTTTGTGGGAAGTGTTCTGCCGTCTACACCTTTGGTAAAGCCGATAAAGGCGATTTTGATTCCGTTGACTTCCCGCATGATAGCACCTGCGCCGGGAGTTTCGTCGGGGTCGGAAATATGGGTGCCGACATGGTCGATTCCGACGGAGTTCAGGAACTTGGCGGTGGAGGCCAGTCCGTTGATGCCATTGGTAATGGAATAGGTGTTTGCTGTCAGCATCACGTCAAAGCCAATATCCTTCAGAGATGTGGCAAGGGTTTCCGGAGCATTCCAATAAGGCTTGCCGGTGTAAGGGGTACTGCCGGTCATGTTCATTTCCAGATTTCCAACGGTCAGATCTGCACTCATGGTATATGCGGACACAGCAAGGAAACAATCGGTAAAATCGTAAGAAAGATCCTCTTGCTGTGCGTCCATAAGCTGGGTATCATAGAACATGATATCTCCGACGGCGGCCAATGTGGCCTTCCGGTCCGGTTCTACCTGCGGCACTTCTTCTTCCGCAGGGGGCGGCATGATAATGTCATTCTGGGGTTCATCGGGACCTTTGCCGGAACACCCCTTGACCAGCAGGACGATCAACAGTACCAACACAATGGCGGCGGCGATGAGGATAATGCGTTGCTGCATCTGGCGCTTACGCTTCATTTCCAGACGACGCATTCTGCGCTGCTCAAGCAGTTCTTCATTGCGTTCAAATTCTTCGTTTTGATTGGACATATTATCCCTCCTTAGCGGTATGTCGATTATATTATACTATATCATGTGGAATTTCTCAATTAGTTTTTTGTAAATTATGGAACGGCAGGAAAAACCCGGGGTTGGCGAATAGCCTTCCCTGTGATATAATGGGACAAAATGTCGGAATCATACAAAGGAGTATCTATGAAAGAACGAAAGCACAGCAATTGGCTGGGGAAAATACTAATTGCTGCTTTATGTATTGTATTGGTAGGTGCAATCGTCTGGGGTTTCACTATGGCGCTGATAAAACTAAAACACTACGGGGAGAATGCAGCGATCAAAACAGAAGGGGATCCTCACCAAAATGCAGAAGGGGAGTCCTCCGACTACCCGCTGTCCGCAGACCGCGTTTTAGCCAGAAACACCTATGAAGCTGACCTGTTTTATGAGGAAAATGGGATACGGTACTATCGGTCCGATGATATTATCGGTGTGGCAGGAATCGATGTTTCTGCTTATCAGCCCAAGATTGATTGGGAACAGGTAAAGAACGCCGGCATTGACTTTGCAATGATCCGTCTTGGCTATCGGGGATATTCCACAGGAAAGCTGGATTTGGATGATTGCTTTCTGAAGCACATGGAAGGTGCTCTGTCGGCAGGATTGGATGTTGGCGTCTATTTTTTCTCCCAGGCTTTGACACCGGAAGAAGCGCAGGAGGAAGCGGAATATGTGCTTACATGGCTGGAAGGCTATGATATCAATTATCCTGTTGCATTTGACTGGGAAGAAGTAGAAGAGGAGTCTGCCAGGACGAATCAAATGAATATGCTGATGCTGACTGCCTGTGCCGAGGCCTTTTGCAAAACCGTGGAAGAAGCAGGATACAAATCGTCTGTCTACTTTAATCAAGCGTATGGATATGAACAACTGAATCTTGTAAGTCTGAGATCCTATGGGTTCTGGTTGGCGGAATACGCACCATCGCCCACATTTGCATACGACTTTGACATGTGGCAATACAGCAACAAAGGAACTGTTCCGGGGATTGACGGCCCGGTGGATCTGAACATTTACTTTCAGAAGTGAATAGAAAACAAAACATTACCGATATCCTCCTGCTGAGCAGGAGGATATTTTGTACTGATGAGGTTGTTTCGGACATAGTTTCTAAGGGGGGATGAAAATGAAGCAAAAAAAAATAAACGGAAAAAGTGTAGGGATTGAGCTGTTGGTGCTTGTTGTGGCAATTCTGCTGACTTGTTCGCTGCTTGCTTTGCTGATTGAAAAGCAGGTTGTGCCGGAGCTGGTGGGGAGATTGATGAGCATAGGCTTGGCGGAAGTGCTGGTGATGGTGCTTGGATACCGATGTGCGCGGAGGGTTCCGCAGAACCGATTACTTGCAGCGATGGCACCGGCCGGTGTGTTCTTGGTAATTCGCCTGTTGATCCATGTAATAGCATTTGCAGGGGAGGGGATGCAATTATATCGATGCCTGATCACGTTGGCGGCAGCTGCTGCAGCCGGAATCATGGCCAGCACAAAAAAACAGCATCGCCGATAAAAATGAAAGACATTATGCAAAGTGCCTCATTTTAGAAATGACGCAAAAATTGCAAAAATTTTGCAAGAAAGATTGCAAAATCAATATTTGCGGACGCAGCGTCCGGGGCGCACCAGATGTTGTGTTGCTTCGGTGCCAGAATAAGGAAAAGGTTACAAATAGTTACCAAGTTTACATAAGGTTATTTACATAATCTTTTGGCATAATTGACAAAAATTTATAAATTTACTTATTTTCCTTGAAATTTAACTAAATTTGCTATATATTATCTTCACTTGCAAAAACTTATTAGAAATAGATTACCTGACATAATTGTTTTAACTATGTTCTGCTCCCAATCCGAAGCGAATAAGCTGAGAGGGGGGGTGAGTGTATCTGTGCGCTTTTTGTTTTGCAAGAAATCTGTATTTTGTGCTCTGTTTCTTGTTTCTTTCTTCCTTGGCACAATATCTGGAATTTTACTGCTTAGATGTATCTTGATTACTGACAGTAAATGGCTGCACTCCTATTATTCGATTTTACTAAACACCTCTTTTCACACGAATGCATTGCAGATTTGGTTTTTTCTTTTGCCTTTTCTGAGTGTGGCTGCAATTTCTGCACTGCATCTTGAGAGCAGGCTTTTTCCTGTTTTGTTTTTCCTGCGCGGTTGTGTGACTGCTTACGCCGTTGGTGCTTGTTATGCGCTTGGGCTTCCTATGATAAATGTACTGTTGCGAAATTTGTTTTTTCTTCCGATTTTTTATGCTGCTTGCCGTTGGCTCTGCAGCTTGCGTTCGGATATCAATTTGTGAGGAAATTTGTTATGACTCAAATCTTGAAAACATATGAGAGTTACCTTATTCAGGTGAAACATTCATCTGAAAATACGGTATCTTCCTATATGCGGGACCTGCGGCAGTTTGCTGCATATCTTCAGGAATTGAATATTTCATTTTCCGACGCTGTTCAGGCTACGGTTCAGGACTACGTGGAGTATATGCACAGCAAGGGCAAGTCGGCAGCCACGATCTCCAGATGTCTGGCCTCTCTGAAGAGCCTGTATCATTTTGCTGTAACGCAGGGGATAAGAAATACCAACCCCGTTACAGATATTCATGTGGAAAAGGTAGAAAAGAAACTGCCTCAGATCCTTACAGGCAAGGAAGTGGAGCTGCTTCTGGATCAGCCTAAGTGTACCGACCTGAAGGGTTACCGGGATAAGGCAATGCTGGAGTTGCTTTATGCCACAGGTATTCGGGTCAGTGAGCTGATTAATCTGGATGTCGCAGATGTGAATGTTTTCGGTGGTTTTATTAAGTGTGGAACCGAAGATAAAATGCGGATTATTCCCCTTTATCCGGCGGCCATTAAAGCTTTATCTGACTACATAACGGACATTCGTCCCAAAATGGTAGCCGATTCAGAAGAGAACTCTTTATTTGTCAATGTCTCCGGTGAGCGGATGTCCCGGCAGGGCTTCTGGAAGATCATCAAGCACTATCAGGAAAAAGCTCAGATCGAAAAGGATATTACACCTCACACCCTGCGCCACAGTTTTGCGGCTCATTTGCTGGAAAATGGTGCGGATCTTCGGTCTATTCAGGAAATGCTGGGGCATAGCGATATCTCTTCCACACAAGTTTACGCCCAGTTGGTAAAGCAAAATTTGAAATCGGTTTATCACAAATATCATCCAAAGGCATAAAAAACCTCTTGAGCGTGATGCTCAGGAGGTTTTTGTTATGATCTTATGCTTGCTCCGCTCTTACGGAAATGAGCTGTGCGGCAATGGAAATCGCAATTTCTGCCGGTGTTTCAGCTTTGATTTTTAATCCGATGGGGGTCGTTATTCTATCTATTTCCTCATTGGTCAAACCGTATTCATGAATTAGAGCCCTGCGGACACCGGCTGCTTTGGCAGCACTGCCGATCACCCCGATATAACAGGCATCTGAACGAAGAATTTGGGCTTGCACCAATGTGTCATAGGCATGTCCGCGTGTCATGACGCAGATATAGTCGTTTCGGCTCAAAGAGATATAATCGTAAATTCTTGTGAAATCAACCTTCAAAACCTGATCCGCATCCGGGAACAGATCTCGGGAGGTAAATTCCTGCCGGTCGTCCATGACCACGCAGCGGAAACCAACGCGGCTTAACAGCGGAACCAACTCTTGCGCAACATGGCCTCCGCCAAAAATATAGACCCGGCCCGAAAAGCCGATTTGCTCAAGAAAAAATTCACATCCGTCATGTGTGATTCGCTTCGGGTGGCGATCGAGGAAAGACTGCAGCCAAGAGGGGCAGTTCTTTTGGGTATAAAGAGTCAGACCGCCGCCTCCGGAGAGGTCAGAAAGCATCCAAAGGTCGATCTGTTTGGAAAGATTCTGTGTAGCATCCCGGGCAAATTGCAGGGCGTTCTTATCTCCACAGGGAAGATAGTGAAAAAATACCCGAACTTCACCGCCGCAGATCATTCCCAAATTCTCCACATCGCCTCTGGTCAAGGAAAAATCATGCTGCCGGGAGGCTCGTTCCGCCAGTACGGTTTGAGCGATTTCGATCGCCCGAAACTCCACAGCACCACCGCCGATGGTTCCACAGATGCGTCCGCCGGCATTGACCAGCATTCTGGCGCCTGCCCCGCGGGGGGTGGCACCGGATGCAGCAATGACAGCGACTAACACCAGATCTGTTCCACCGGAAAGCTGCTGCTCCATGTTTTGTATCATGCTGCGCATGTGCTGCCTCCTGAATTAAAAGTGATTACAGTCCGGTCATTGCCGCCAGAGCCTCCAATTGCTGCCGGTTTAGACCACGTTTCATGGAAAGTCCCTCTTCAATGTCCACATCGATCATAGCACCGGCACCGGAACAGATTACCCGATTGGTGCCGCCTGCTGCCAGAACTTCGACGGCCTGATAGCCCATTCTGGTAGCCATAGCACGGTCGCGGGCAGAAGGGGTACCGCCTCTTTGAATATGACCTAAAATCGTTACACGAGGACTGAGTGCCAGATTTTCTTCGATTTGCTTGCCGATCTCGATGGCGCTGCCTGCACCTTCTGCCACAACGATCATATAGTGTGTTTTTCCACCGAGACGGGCTCGACGGATCTTTTCGGCTACATCCTGATCAAAATCAACCGGAATCTCGGGCATTAAAACAGCAGTTGCACCAACGGCAAGACCCACATATAATGCCAAATGACCGGCATTTCTGCCCATAACTTCAACCACAGAGCATCGTTCATGAGACTGCATAGTGTCCCGAAGGCGGTCAATGGCATCTACGGCTGTGTTGACGGCTGTGTCAAAGCCAATGGTATAATCGGTACAAACAATATCATTATCAATGGTGGCCGGCACACCGACAACAGAAATTCCATGTTTCGACAGAGCCTGTGCACCGCGGAAAGTCCCGTCGCCGCCAATGGCAACAATGCCGTCGAGCCCTAAAAGCTTACAGGTTGCAGCTGCACGCTCCTGTCCGGCTTGGGTGCGGAATTCATCGCTGCGGGCGGTATAGAGAATGGTGCCGCCGCGGTTGATGATATGACTGACATTGGCGGTGGTCATGGGTTCAATATCTCCGTTAATTAAGCCGTTATAGCCGCGACGGATCCCCACACACTCAATTCCACGATGCAGACAAGCCCGTACCACGGCACGAATAGCGGCATTCATTCCGGGAGCGTCGCCGCCGCTGGTAAGAACACCAATGCGTTTTACTTTGCTTTCCATATAAATAATACCTCGGAAGAATTGTTTCTTTGCTTTATTTTATTGTTTTTTTTCTGCCTTGTAAAGACTTTTTTCATAGAGCGAAAGAGGGGAGAGGGTGATTGTCATTGGTGTGCAATCGTTAGACAGGAGAAATACAGATGATGCCGTAACCGGCTGTTTCTCCCGAAAACGCTCGCTTTCAAAATCACCAACTTACAACAGTTTTTTATGTGATGAACATGGTTTTTATAAAGAGTTTGGAAACGCAGAGTTTCGACAATATAATTAATTTGATGCAGCAAGAGTCATGAACAGCTTTATAAAAAAATAATATGATCAACGGAACAGCCGATGAATTTCGTGTGTCTATGGAAAATACTACAGGATTAAGATGCAGAAAAATATCTTAACCAGATAGGGAAGATAAGCTGATGTACCTTGTTTCTTCATGGCCTTGCCCACGTCCAACGCAACAAAATAACAGATGTTTTGTTGCGTTCAGACATGAAAAGAGGCACTCTGCGTTGGAGAAAAACGCAGGTGCCTCTGTTTCTTTATCGCCGTCGAGGCGATATGTCAGAATGGATGGAAAAAACAGAGGAGCAAAGCTCCTCTGTTCATGCCGTTCATGGGTATGACAGCCTACTATGACTGCCGAACAGGCCTTCCGAGAACATAGTAGCAAACATTTGTTTGGAAGGCAAGCAGTTTTTGTAGGCAACGCCCCTTGATTACCTC
>JAZRTT010000024.1:0-8091 GCA_045652125.1 Candidatus Avilachnospira sp.
GGACCCCCTCGGGTGAGGGAGTCCTTTTGTGGGTATGGGGGTGAGAACTTAGGCCTTGCCGGCGCAGCCCAGGACGTTCACCAGCTTGTGGCGAACCATATCCTTGATGTTGGCACGGGCGGGCTTCAGGTACTCGCGGGGGTCGAACTTGCTGGGCTGGTCATTGAAGAACTGGCGAATGGTGCCGGTCATGGCCAGACGCAGGTCAGAGTCGATGTTGATCTTGCAGACGGACAGGCTTGCGGCCTTGCGAAGCTGCTCTTCGGGCACGCCGATAGCGTTGGGCATCTTGCCGCCGTTGGCGTTGACCATGGCAACGTACTCCTGAGGCACAGAAGAAGAGCCGTGGAGAACGATGGGGAAACCGGGCAGACGACGGGTGACTTCTTCCAGGACGTCGAACCGCAGAGCGGGAGGCACCAGGATGCCCTGCTCATTGACGGTGCACTGCTCGGGAGTGAACTTGTAAGCGCCGTGGGAAGTGCCGATGGCAATAGCAAGAGAGTCGCAGCCGGTACGGGTCACGAACTCTTCCACTTCTTCGGGACGGGTGTAGGAAGCAGCCTCAGCAGAGACATTGACTTCGTCCTCGATGCCGGCCAGGGAGCCCAGCTCAGCTTCCACCACAACACCGTGGTCGTGGGCGTACTCGACGACCTTCTTGGTGATCTCGATGTTCTCTTCAAAGGACTTGGAGGAGGCGTCGATCATAACGGAGGTAAAGCCGCCGTCGATGCAGGACTTGCAGGTCTCAAAGCTGTCACCATGATCCAGGTGCAGGGCGATGGGAATCTCGGGGCACTCAATGATAGCGGCTTCCACCAGCTTCACCAGATAAGTGTGGTTGGCATAGGCGCGGGCACCCTTGGAGACCTGAAGAATAACAGGAGCCTTTTCTTCCTTGCAGGCTTCGGTGATACCCTGCACGATCTCCATGTTGTTGACGTTGAAGGCGCCGACAGCGTAGCCGCCGTTATAAGCCTTCGCAAACATTTCTTTTGTCGTTACCAGAGGCATAAGAACAACTCCTTATGTTAAAATTTCTAAAAATAGTTTATCAAAGAGTTGAAAAATTTGCAATAGACGAAGTTTACAAGATGTTGCTTTTGTGATATAGTGTATTTGTTGAGATTTGGCCTTTTGGCTGAAAAATGTCGAAAAACCCAAGTTAACGGTTTTAATTACGGAGGCAATTACCATGAGAAAATCCCCGCTTCAACTGGCCAGATACCAGTATCAGCCCAAGCTGCCCGGTATGCTCAGAAACGGCATTTCCGAGATCTGTGTAAAGACTGGTGAACCCACCCAGAGCGTTGCCGATCAGGAAAAGATTCGGGCTCTGTTCCCCAATACCTACGGAAAGAACGAAATCACCTTCCAGAAGGGTACCAATACGTCCGAGAACAAGAAGCAGATCGTCGGTGTGATTCTTTCCGGCGGTCAGGCTCCCGGCGGCCATAATGTCATCTGCGGTCTGTACGATGCCCTGAAGGCCACCAACAAGGAAAACGTTCTTTATGGCTTCAAGGGCGGCCCCAGCGGTTTGCTGGAGGACGATTATGTGATCTTTGATGACGCATATATCAACGATTACCGCAACACCGGCGGTTTCGATATCATCGGTTCCGGCCGCACCAAGCTGGAGACCGAGGAGCAGTTCGCCGTGGTGGCAGAAGTCTGCAAGAAGCACGGCATCACCGCTGTGGTCATCATTGGCGGCGATGATTCCAATACCAATGCCGCTGTTCTGGCTGAATACTTTGCCGCCCATAACTCCGGCGTGCAGGTCATCGGCTGCCCCAAGACCATTGACGGCGACCTGAAGAACGAGGACATTGAGTGCTCCTTCGGCTTTGATACCGCCACTAAGACCTACGGTGAGATCGTGGGCAACATTGAGCGTGACGCCAACTCCGCCAAGAAGTACTGGCACTTTGTGAAGGTCATGGGTCGCTCCGCTTCCCATGTGGCTCTGGAAACTGCTCTGCAGACTCAGCCCAACATCTGCCTCATTGGTGAAGAAGTTGCCGCCAAGAAGATGTCTCTGGCCCAGATCACGGAGCAGATCGCCAATTCCGTCGCCGCCCGTGCCGCTAAGGGCTGGAACTTCGGCGTTGCCATCATCCCTGAAGGCATTGTGGAATTCGTCCCCGAATTCTCCATGCTCATTGCGGAGATCAACGAACTGCTGGCAGGCGAGAAGGCTGATAAATTTAACGCCTTGCCCTCCTGGAGCGACAAGTACGCCTTTATCCAAAACGGTCTGACCAAGGAAGCCATGGCTGTGTTCGCCATTCTGCCCCAGTCCATCCAGCAGCAGCTGTTTTTGGAGCGGGATCCCCACGGCAATGTGCAGGTCTCTCTCATCGAGTCCGAGAAGCTCTTCTCTGCCATGGTGGCAGAAAATCTGGCTGCCCGGAAGGCCGCCGGCACTTATAAGGGCAAGTTCTCCCCCCTGCATCACTTCCTGGGTTATGAAGGCCGCTGTGCGTTCCCCTCCAACTTCGATGCCGACTACTGCTATTCTCTGGGCTATAATGCCTTTATGCTGATTCAGTATGGCTTCAACGGCTACCTGTCCAAGGTGTCCAACCTGTCCAAGCCTGCTGAGGAGTGGGTGGCAGGTGGCATGCCCATCACCAAGATGATGAACATCGAAAGAAGACACGGCCACGATAAGCCCGTCATCCGCAAGGCTCTGGTGGAGCTGGAGGGCAAGCCCTTCCGGTTCTTCGAGGCCAACAGAGAACAATGGTCCGTGGAGACCTGCTATCTCTATCCCGGTGCTGTGCAGTACTTCGGGCCCGCCGAGGTCTGCGATCTGACCACCAAGACCCTCCTTCTGGAGCAGGCCTGATCTTAAATATAAAAAAACCGCCGTCCATCAGGACGGCGGTTTTTTGTGCAGGGACGGCATATGCGTCCGAAATATTGGACAAAGACTTTGGGATAATGGCATCGGAAAAGAAAAATTGACGAAATCTTTCCAAAGGCGTATATTGAAAGAAAGAAGCTCCAAGGAGGGCGTAAACATGAAATGGTTTTACCGACTGTTGGGCAGAAAAGAACCCCCTGTTCAAACGCCGCCAGAAACTCCCCAAAAATCACAGCCCCAATGGCGGCACGGCGTGGCCGGAAATATCACAAAGACCCATTACGACGAAAAGGGCATCCTGCGGTATGGTTCCAAGGCCTTTTGCGGCGGCACAAAGGTATATCTGTATGGCAAATTCTGGCCGGAGAATTACGACGAAATTGGGGTGATCGGTCTCAATCGCTTCAAACGCTGGGTCTGGGAATCCGTTCCGGTGGCACTGATCGAAAATGTCCGATATACAAGGGTCTATAAACCAGGCGTTTTGAAACGCATGGAGATCGAAGAAGCCATAGAGGGTGCTGACTGGTGGAAACGCACCGCCCAGGACAAACGGGAAGCCCTGGCCTTTGTGCAGACATGGAATGAACGCAGAAGCAAGGAGGCAGAAGGATGATCCGTTCCAAAGGAACCAATGAATTTGAAAACAACAAATTTTCCTTTTGGGCATGGTCTGCCGATGTTTTGCAGACCCCAAAAGAGGTCATGGAAAAGGTACGGGAATTAAAACTGGTCGGCCGTGTCGTCAGGGACATCATCACCATTGATATGGCTTATAATTGGACGGATAACGGAATTTGCGAGAGCATATTCAATCAAATGGAAATCATGCACCCGGTTTTAAGGGGACAGATTCCCAACCCGGACGATTTTCTGCCCAACGGTGTGGAACTGATGTGCTATGCAGAGATAGACGACCCGCTGCTGATCGAATTTGAGGACGGCGATGTGCTGGCGATCTCCTTTGATGACGGCAGTTGTGTCCGCATGGGGCTCAACGAGATCCCCAGATCCATCAATGGAGGCCCTCACGGAAAAAACTTCCACGCCAACAGGCTGTTCCGGGATATGATCGGGAAGCCCATCTGTGCCGTGGAGGTAACCGCCTCTACGGAGGAGCCGGAGTTCACCTTTTCCCATGGTTTAGTGCTGGAGGAACAGCCGGAGTACGTCACTGAGATATGCCTTGTCTATGAGGATGGATCTCACTGCCTGCCACGGAGGAAGCTCTCCTTCCAGGCGGAGTATGATTTTTGCTGGGTAAGCCTTGTGGATCACGACGGTGCGGCCGTCAAAGTGCCAACTTCCCAGGTGCCATGGATCACCGAAGGATATTTAAAAGTCTGAAAAAACCGCCGTCCATCAGGACGGCGGTTTCTGCTTGGGTCTTACAGGCCGCGTTCGTAGGCCTCGATCATCTTCTTGACCATCTGGCCGCCGACGGAACCGGCTTCACGAGAAGTCAGGTGGCCGTTGTAGCCCTTCTTCAGGTCAACGCCGACTTCCCTTGGTGTACCTGTTCCTTATTAAGCACCCTTGGTACACACCGGAAATTGCCGGACAGGCTCCTGTGCCAGCTCGCCCACAAATTTGTAGAAAATGCGGATGTGCTGCCGGTAGGGCTGATTGCGGTGGGTGGCTTTCACGGTGCCATCGGGATACTGCTTGGGGCCGACTTCAATGCGCTCCACAAAGGTCAGAAGGGTCTCTCTGTCCAGTTCCTTGATGTGGGTGTACTCTTTTGCCAGAGCGAAGAAACGGTCAAAACTGGCTTTTTTGTGTTCTGATTCGGAGATCACGCTGAGCTTTTCCAAAGTCGTCTGCAAGCCGGCGGCTTCTTTCTCCAAATCGCTCACCATTCGGGCAAGCCGGGCATCGTCCAAGCGGCCTTCGGCATTGTCGGTGTAGAGCTTGGCGATCATCCGGTCGATGGTGGTAAGCCTGGCCTCAGCCTTTTCTCTTTGCAGTTTCTTTTCCCGGAGTTTCTGATCGGTGTCTGCTTCCCGGATGGCATTCTGCACCAATTCAGAAATTTGTTCATCTGTAAGGGACAACAGACTGTTCAGATCCTGCCGAACAAGCTCCACAAGGTCTGCGTACCGTACCCGGACACCCTCGCAGGGAGCGGAAATGTCCTGCCGCTGATGAGTGCAGGAGAGATACCAGTATTTTTCCCGTTCGCCTTTGTAGACCGTGCCGCAGGAGCACAGGGAATAACCGCATTTTCCGCAGACGGCAATGCCGGAGAAAATGCTTTTCCGCACATGGTCGTAGGCACGGTAGTCGCTGCTGCCCCGTCCAAGGTTCTGCTGCGCTCGGTCGTAGATGAGCTGGGAAACCAAAGGCGGATGGGTGTTTTCCGTCACGGCCCATTGATCCTCCGGCAGGGGGATCTTTTTCTTGGATTTCACACTGGCCTTTTTGCTTTTGCCAAGAAGCGTGTGCCCCAGATACACCGGGTTTTTGAGGATTCGCTTGACTGTGGTGTAATTCCAGAGATCGGACGCTCTTGCCGCCCCTTCTTCGCTGAACTCATCCCGGTACAGCACCCGGTACTTGAGCGGTGGAATGACGCCGGACGCATTGAGGGACAGGGCGATTTTTCGGGAAGAGTCCCCTTTGGCGGCCTGTTCGAAAATGCGCTGTACGATGGGGGCAGTCACTTCATCGGGAGTGAGCCGATGACGGTTAGCACGGTCTTTTTTGTAACCGTAGGGGGGACAGGCACAGTACTGACCGCTTTCCCGCTTGCTTTTCAGTACATCCTTGACCTTTCGGGAGCCGTCACGGAGATAGACTTCGTTCATAGCAAAGAGAAACGGTGCCATGATGTTCTCTCGTTCTGTGTCAAAATTGTCCGCAATGGCAAGGTAGTGGATGCCGTGTTCCGGGAAATACTGCTCGGCATAGTAGCTGGCCTCCCGCATATCACGACCAAGCCGGGACAGGTCTTTGGTGATGACCATGTTGGCCTTGCCCAGTGCGATTTGTGAGAGCATTTCCCGGAAGGCCGGGCGGTCAAAGTTGCCGCCGGAATAGCCGTCGTCCACAAACTCCCGAAGCAAGGTAATGCCATGCTGTTTGCAGTAGTTTTCTACGATGATTCGCTGGTTGGTAATGCTGGCGGATTCGCCGCCCTGGGCTTCTTCATTGGAAAGCCGCAGATAGGCATAGGCCAGCCCGATTTTGTCGGTTCTCATAGTCGCCTCCTCACGACGAACCGACCCACATTTAGAATTATACACCATATTCTGCTTCTTCGTCAAAGGCAGAGGTTTCCAAAATCCGCTGGGACAGTTGCTCCGCCACCAATTGGGATGCCGTGCGGTCGCCGGTGTAGACCCGGCTGATCTCGTAGGTCACAGGACCAAAGGTAATTTGCGTTTCGTTCATGTGTTCGCCTCCGGGATTAGTGTGACCCGGGACGATGGGGTTCATACCAAAATCAGCCATCGAGGTCACAGTCCTTTTGCAAAGAGGCCAGATATATATTGGTCACATCGGCACGTTCGTGTCCAAGAAGCCGGGAAACAGCAAAGTGTGCGTCCAGCTCGCCCATGCCCTCAGATAGTAGTCGTTCATAGGTCTCGGCGGCGTAAGTATGCCGAAGTCCGTGGAAAGTCATAGGGGTATCCCGGTGGCGGAGGATGAATTGCTGCAGTTGCTGAATGGCTTTGTCGGTAGGAATATCATCCGGTACCAGCAACTTGCGACCTCTTTGGGTGCGACCAAGCTGCTCCCTCATGGCGATGGCGATACATTCGTTGATGGGAACCGTGCGAATCTTGCCGCCTTTGCCCTTGATGGTGATGGCGTTTTCACGCAGAGCAACTTCTGCCGTGGCGGTGTCGATGCGGAAACACTCGTGGATGCGAAGTCCGGCATAGCGGCCAAGGTAGAGAGCAAGGATGTAATCGTAGCGATTAGCAGACAGGGCGTGTCCCAACATTCGGTTGAATTCCGCCATGGTCCATGTGCGGTCAGCCTGTCCAAAACGGCGGCGTTCCAGTGCAACACCCAACTCTGCATTGGTTGGGAGGGAGTATCTGGGGTTGCTCATTTTGTCGTGGAAAAAACGGATGGCTGCCAGATCGGTTTTGACCGTGCTGGCAGATTTGCCGGTCTCCTGAAGGTACAGTACATAACTGACCAGATGCTTGGCAGAGATGTTCTCCAACTTTTGCAGGCGATAGGTGTCAGCCAGATAGACACAGAACCGCTTGCAGGCTTCGTAGTACCGCTGCTTGGTGCGAAAACTGCCCTGCCGGTTGTGGCGATACAGCTTGTCCAGCTGCGTGACGAGGGTGCGGTAAACCCCGTGGTGTTTGGTTTGGGTCATGAAAGAAAACTCCTTATTATCAAATGTAGTTGTTCAGAATGGCATAGCTTGCCCGTTGGCATTTCGCGTAGTTTCCGGTTTGTTTCCGGGGAAATGGGCTGTTTGGTTGCCTGCAAAGCCTTACTACAGCTTGCTTTTTGAAAGTGCCCATATTCCTGTCTCTGTTTGGAAAGGTCAGTACGAAGCCGCGTGGGCGAAGCCTGTTTTCTTATGAAAACTGCGGCAGACACAACCGCTGAACTCGGTTGCAGGTGAACCTGCGTGTGTCCTTTGATCCGTCCGGCTGCGGATCGATGCGAGTGGATTCCTGCGGTGCCGGACCATGTACTACCATGGCCTCACAGGTCGGAAGTCTGCCACACTTCCTGGACGGTGTTCCTGCCGTACCGTCTGCCGGCATCTTCTTGGTCATTGTGTTCAGGAGTCTTCTTTCGTTTCGTTTCAGCCGTGCTTGGCAAGGTACGGCATTGCATGAAAAAGACACGGAAAACAGTTCAAACTGCTTTTCGTGTCTTTTTTGCGTTCGGGTATTCGATTTTCTGCCACACCGTGGCGTCTGTCAGTTCCCCATTGGGAGATATACTTCTCCCGTGTTCGTTTGTCCTTCCACCCTAAAATTGCTCCGCCCTAAAATTAGCTCCACCCTAAATACAATGCCAGTATAGTATGGACTGTCGTTGCTGTAAACTTGCGGTTTTTTCAAGAGGGAAAACAAAAAGAGGGCTATCAAAATGTACAGATTTTGACAGTTCCCTCAATCATAGTCATTATATCTCCAACCCCTATGTTTTGCAAGGACTTTCCTGATATGTTCAGGTAAAATTCGGAAAGGAGTATGGTTAATTCTATGTTTACAGACATATATCAAAATCTGTAC
>JAZRTT010000025.1:0-118246 GCA_045652125.1 Candidatus Avilachnospira sp.
GACAGGCCTCGCAAGGATATGCTATCAAACATTTGTTTGGAAGTCAAGCAGTTTTTGTAGGCAACGCCCCTTGATTACCTCGGCGAAGCCGTAGGGGAGCAAGAACGAAAAGAACGCAACGCCCTTAGGGCCTGCCCGGCAGGCCCTTCCGAGGCAGAAACGACCACAGCCCCCGTCCCACCGCAGTGGGCCGTAGGCCTTCCGCCTCCCCGTTCCCCGGAGGGGAAAGGGGACGGGAGGGGAAAGGGGCGAACCCACCGAAGACAACAGCAAGGGCAAACAACGGAAAGCGGAGCGGGCGGAGCACGCGAGCAAAACAAAAGCCGGGGGGGCCGGAACGGCCAAACAAGGCGGGCCGAAGGCCCGCCGTAGGCCCCCCCGGCGGAGCCCACGGGCCCCGAAGCCCGAAGGGGGCCGGAAGGGGGGGCCCGGCGACCGACCGAAGGAACGAGGGCACAGGCCGAGAGAAACAAGGGCGACCGAACAGGGAGCCCGCAGAGCAACGAGGCCGAGCACCGAAGGCGCGGGCGGTAGCGAGAGCCCCCCGAGGGCGACACAGGAGCCCGCAGGAGGGGCCGAGCGAACAAGCCGGGGGGAACCCGGCAGGGCCGTAAGTGGGCGGGCGGGCCCCCGCGAGCGGGCGAGCCACGAAGCGAAGCGAACGGGGCGGGAGAACGCGAGACGGGATAAAGAGGGCCGGGAAAAGCGGAGGAACGAACGCCCCGGCCCGAAGGCCCGCACAACCTTTAGATGCCAAGGAAGCGAAGCTGACGCAGGCAAGATGGGCGAAAGAGTGCCCCCGCTTTTATGGGGGCCGAGAGAGCCCATTTAGGTGCACCTTCAATTCCGCACTGCACCCTTGGCACTTCCGATGACCTCAGGGCAGTATTCCAACGAGGTTACGCACCAAAGCAGAGCGAGCGGAGCGAGCGGTTGTTTCTTCTGCAGGCACCACCGATTACATGAAAACTTTCATTTTTGCGGAAAAAATGAAAGTTTGGGGCGAAAATGTTTATATTTATAAACATTTTCCAAGGGAGACCGCAGGTCTCCTTATACTTGATATAGGGACAGTATTCCATCAGAATATGGCCCAAAGAGATTTTAAGATAGAACTGGAAATCCGGCATAATTGCAGGATTAAGGAATACCCTCAAGGTTTTGCAGAGGTGCTTTCTGCTTCTCGTCCCATCTTCCGGGAACCCGGTTGGGAGCTTGCCGACAAGTGGGTTCCGGATCCGGGAGCGAAGCGAACGGCCCCGAAACCCACTGAGGAAAACAAAGCGGAAAACATTGCAAGGGCCGTGAGGCGAGCAAAACAGAATTTGCGAGACTTGGCCCTTTGCAATGACATGGCCTACTTTGTGACACTGACCCTCGACCAAAACATTGTTGACCGCTACGATATGGCAGAGATAACTCAGAGGTTGAATGTGTGGTGCAGTAACCAAGTGCAGCGGAACGGCCTCGCCTATATCCTTGTGCCGGAACGGCACAAGGATGGGGCCGTTCATTTCCACGGCTTTGTGAATAATGCTGTGGAAGTTGTGGACAGCGGAACTATGACATTGCCTTGGGAAAAGAAACCCCGGAAGCCAAGGAACGAAGCCCAGCGGGCTGAGTGGTTGGCTAAGGGCGGTAAGATTGTTTACAATCTTCCGGCTTGGCCCCTTGGCTTTACCACCGCGATAGAGATGTATGGCGACCCGGTATCTGCCGTGGGGTATTGTTGTAAGTACATAGGTAAGCAACAGGGAGGGGAGGGAACACCTGAGAAGATAGGGGGCAGATGGTTCTACCATGGCGGTTGCCACAACAGACCAAAGGTCACCTACGCAGATGTGGACTTTGACCAAAAACAACTGGTGGATGGGGCCTTTGTTTGGGAAATTCCCACGGCCAATGTGATTATGGCAAAGGAAAAAATTTTGATAAAAAATCCCGGTTGACTTTTTCAGTATTGTTGCCTCGGTTCGGAGGCCCGGCCCCGTGGGGCCTGCCGGGCCGAGAACCGAGAAAGTCGATGGGCAAAAAAGGAAAGGACAATTTTAGATGAAAACGGAATACTTATTGATGGAACAAGTCGAACGGGTTTTGTCCCTGCTGACACCCGACAACAGATTGGTCATGCGTGTGGCACTCCATACGGGTTTACGTGTTTCAGACATTCTCTGCCTTAAAAAAACCGACCTCGACAAGGGTCAGCAGTTTTGGATTACAGAGATGAAGACAGGCAAGAAAAAAAAGATTGCCTTGCCCCGTCAGCTTTGGCAGGAACTTAGAGGCCAGTCTGGGGGGGAGTGGGTCTTTCAGAATAGACTGGACGAAACCCGGCATAGGTCACGCCAAGCGGTATGGAAAGACATAAAAAGGGCCCAAAAGGCCCTAAGATTGCCACAAAATGCAGGCTGTCATTCCATGCGGAAAGTTTATGCCGTGGAACTTATGCGGAGGTATGGCGACATTGAAAGAGTACGCCGAGCCTTAAATCATGACCGCCCGGCGACCACCATGATTTATGCCATGGCTGATACTTTGATGAAAGCGAAGCACAGAAAAACCAGACGCAAGGCGTAAACTCGGAGTTGACATGATGGGCCTCCCGTGGTAGGATGTTTTTAGGCTTCGAGCCATATTTCTACCAAAGGAGGTGTGATGGTACAAGCTGTCCACAATATCAAGTTGACCAACGCAGGCGTACCTTGCATGGCTGAACGGTCAACAAAACAAAGATTTTGTTGCGAGTGAAGCGGTTCAGGAGGGAAGACATTGGCTTCCTTTTTAATATGACCGAACTGAACGCAACAAAATAAAAATTTTGTTGCGTTGGACGTGTGGGTGTGGTATAATGAAGGTACAAAACAGTCAGGAGGTGCTTTATGGAGCGCAAATACGACTGCCCGCAAATTCTTCGGGAGTTTCTAACCTATCATGAGACAATCAAAGGTCAATCTGCAAAAACCATCCAGGAATACTATCTGGATCTTCGGATGTTTTTGCGGTTTATGGTTCTGGTAAAAAATGAAATGCCTTATCATACAGATTTTGAAACAATTCCAATTAAATCGATTGACTTGGAATTTATAAAAACGATCACAGTATCGGATATTTTTGATTTTCTTTCCTATTTGGCCAATGATCGCGTAAAATTTGAAAATTCTCATGTAGAGGAAATTGGAATCGGTACGGCAGCACGTGCCAGAAAATTATCTGCTATTAAATCCTTTTATAAGTACCTCACAGTTCGAACCAAGCAATTGGCTGATAATCCCGTACAGGATTTTGAATTTCCCAAAATTCGCAAATCTCTGCCGAAGTATCTGACATTGGAAGAATCCAGACGGCTGCTGGAGGCTGTTCAAGGCCCTAATTCCGTACGGGACTTCGCTATATTGATGATTTTCTTAAACTGTGGAATTCGACGTGCAGAACTGGTTGGACTAAATCTTACAGATATTTATGAGGATCGTGTCCGTGTAGTTGGAAAAGGCAACAAGGAACGAATTGTTTATATGGGTGCAGCGTGCAAAAAAGCGATTGATTCCTATCTAATTGAGCGGAAAAACATAGTTTTATCAGACAATAGGGCACTTTTTGGTTCAAGAGATCATAATCGAATCAGCATTTCAGCTGTCCATCGGCTGGTAAAAAAACACTTATTGGCAGCAGGTTTGGACGAAACACAGTTTTCTGCACATAAGCTGCGCCATACAGCAGCGACCCTGATGCTCTCCAACGGCGTGGATATTAAGACGGTACAGGAAGTTTTGGGCCATGAAAATCTGAATACAACCCAGATTTACACACATATAGAAAGCACAGAACTAAAGATTGCATCTGAGGCCAATCCAATCTCAAAATTGAAAATTAAGAACAATTAAGTAAAAAATGCAGACTTTTCACAAGGAAAAGTCTGCATTTTTTACAAAGTAAATTCAATTGCTTCACGAATGTTCCGAACACGAATAAGTTCCAAGTCTGCAGGCGGCTTGATTTGAGCACTTCCCTGTTTCGGGATTATGCATCGTTTGAAGCCGAGACGGCTGACTTCCGAAAGACGTTGAGACAAATTGGATACCGCTCTGATCTCCCCTGTTAGTCCTACTTCCCCAATGGCTGCAGTATCGCTGTCAAAAATCTTTTCCCGATAACTGGACGCAGCAGCCAAAATTACAGGAAGATCTGCAGCCGGTTCGTTCAGGTGCAGTCCACCGATTACGTTGATATAGATATCACAGGAGCCGAGGTTCAGCCCTCCCCTCTTCTCCAATACTGCCATAAGTAAAACGGCACGATTATAATCAAAGCCATCTGTGGTACGCCGGGGCACACTGAGAGAAGTTCGCGCGGTCAGCGCCTGTACCTCGGCCAATACCGAACGCGTTCCCTCCATGGCACAGGCAACACAGGTACCGGGAGCATGGGTCGGACGGCCTGCCAACAGCATTTCAGAGGGGTTTGGCACTTCTTTCAAGCCATTATCCGCCATTTCAAAGACACCGATCTCATTGGTAGAGCCAAAACGGTTCTTGGCTGCACGAAGGATGCGGTAATTATGGGAACTTTCTCCCTCGAAATACATAACGCAGTCCACCATGTGCTCCAGGACCTTGGGGCCGGCAATGGACCCTTCCTTGTTTACGTGGCCAACAACAAATACGGTAATCCCGCTGGTTTTGGCCAATTGCATCAAAGCCAGTGTACAGTCTTTCACTTGTGAAATACTGCCGGGAGAGGATGTGTTTTCACGGCTGTAAAGGGTTTGGATAGAATCGGCAATCAGAATATCGGGTTTCAATTCTCCTGCCGCTTCCAGCACAGAGGCAATGTCTGTTTCAGATAATAAAAACAGGTTTTGCGTAGAGACACAGAGGCGATTGGCACGGAGCTTGATTTGTGTTTCGCTTTCTTCTCCGGAAACATATAGAATACGAAGGTTTTTTCCCAAATAAGAGCAAATTTGCAGCAGCAAGGTGGATTTTCCGATTCCGGGTGCGCCTCCAACTAAAATAAGAGATCCCTTAACTGCACCGCCGCCCAAAACCCGGTTGAGCTCTCCCAGACCGGTATCAAAACGGACTTCGCTGTCGCAGTCTACTTCCTGCAAGGTTCTCGGTTTTCGGCTCTGCGTTCCTTGGCCTGTAAGATGGGCACCTTTTATGACAGGTAGTTCACTTTGTTTTTGTTCAACAATGCAGTTCCATTCACCGCAGGCCGGACACCTCCCCTGCCAACGGGGTGTTTCATTTCCGCAGTTGGTACAGAAGAATACAGACTTAGACTTCAATTTCCTGTTCACCCTTTTCCATATATTGAGATAGTGCCGAGGCTATGGCACACACAATTTTCTTTTGATAATCGTCTTGCTGCAGCAGAGCCTCTTCCCTGCTGTTTGACAAAAAACCACATTCCACTAAAATCCCCGGGCAGTGTATTTGTTTCAATAAGTATACGGAGCTGGAGGGCATACTTTCCCTGTGATTATCAGGGTCTAAAGCTAAGCGAAGTGCCGATTGTGTGAGAAAAGCCAATTCCCTGCTGAAATCGGTTTCTGCATAAAAAACCTGGGAACCTTTGTATTTTTCACGGGAAAAGTGATTCTGATGGATGCTTACTAAAATAGCTCCGGGGGTATGATTGATTAAATCGACCCTGTTCTTCAGGTCAGATACTTTTTTCTCGGAGAATGTTTTGCAATCATCGTTGTAAATGGCGGTGTCGGTCGAGCGGATCATCTGTGTGCGAATACCGCAAAAAGACAACATCTGTTCCAATCGCAAAGCGATCTGAAGATTTAACATACTCTCTGAGGTGCCGGTTACGCCGGTGGCTCCGCCGTCTTCGCCGCCGTGACCGGCATCGATCACGACCGTTGCAGGTTTCTGCGCTATGACAGCTGATACAGCGGAAAGATTAAAGCGTATCGCACCGGAGATCAGCACACAGACGGATACGAGCAGAGCAACACCGCCGATGCCGATTTTTTTCAATTCCAGCAATTTCTCCACCTCCCTGTTGGAAGGTATGAGACAACCTGCTTCAATATGATAATTATAGCATGATAGTTCAAAGAAGAAAAGAGTCGAAACGCACACAATTGCGGCGAAAAACATAGAATGACATGGCAACCCTATCTATGCGTTCAAAAGGAGGAACCGTTTTGAACATAGCAAACAACGAACCTACGAAAAAATGTATGGAAACACAGGGAGTTCTCCCCGCTTGTGCCCCTCTGGCAAATCCCTATGTCCCCTTCCAGCAGGAAAATGCTCAAACGTATCAGGCGGGCATGGGACTTGTCCGCGGTACGATGTATCCCGGATTGGATCTTCCCTTTATGGGAATGGTTAATCAAAAAGAGAAAAGTGCAACACCCCTGCACCGGCTGCAGGCAATGAATTTTGCTGTTTCTGAATTGGGTCTGTATCTGGATACCCATGCCGACGATCAGGATGCCGTAGACCTGTTTAATCAATATGTGGAACAGTACGCTGATGCACTTCACCAATATGAGCGGCAGCATGGATCAACCACCCAGATGGGTGCGGCACTAACCGGCCGCTATGAATGGCTGGAAAATCCGTGGCCTTGGGATTACGATGCGAATAAGGAGGGTTAATGTATGTTTATCTATGACAAAAAACTCCAGTATCCGGTAAAAATTGCCAATACAGATCCCCGACTTGCATCCATCATCATCAGTCAATATGGCGGCCCGGACGGAGAACTGGGAGCATCTCTGCGATACCTGAGCCAGCGGTATTCCATGCCGTATCCGGAACTGAAAGGTCTTTTGACGGATATCGGTACAAAAGCTCCGTCAAAGCACCAAAAAAGGGCCGACCAACAAGTGATTGGTCGGCCCTTATATTATTGAAATTCCGAAATTTTACAATAGCTGCCGTCAATGATCTGATAAACTGCTTCGGTATCGTCATCCAACAGAGTATCACAGCAGTCCTCAGAGGTGTAAAAAACACAAGTTCCGCAGGAAGAACTCAACACTCTGGGAACAGGCGCCATATGAGCTGCCACTCCGAAAGATTCCATAGCACGGCAGGTCATCAATGCGCTGAGATGTGTATGAAAAGTGGCAACGAACTGTTTCATTTTGTTAGAATCAGACGAAAATCTTCACCGTCTTGTTCAGATTCGACGGAATAACCTTGATTTGTGGCAAAACGGGTTACGTTTTCCAGCGCGCAGCGGTTATCCACAAAGACTTCCAGTTTTTCGGGATGGTTTGCTTTTACTTCTTTTTGAACCATAACAACAGGCATGGGACAGGCGTACCCTCTTGCATCAACCATTTTGCTTCTCCTTCTTCGCTAAGTTGGTGACCGAGATCAGCGCAACGACTACCAGTCCGATTATAACAGCGACCTGACCGCGGAAGGTAGGACCGTCTGCAGAGGAAGCCAGACCAAAGTTGTGGCAGACAGCGGCACCGACGATCATACCAAGGACAGCCATGGCAGAATCGGAACTTCCCTCACCTGTGAGAATCAACTGCCGCAGAGGGCAGCCGCCCAACAGGATAGAGCCCCACCCGACTAAAACCATGCCAAGGAAATTCCAAACACCGTCGGTGTGTGCGATGGGCTGTCCGACAAATGTTGGGTTAAAGGTTTTCAAAAGCAAATTACCTGCAAGAACAGTTACAAAAATGGCAGCAAAACCGATAATTAGATTAAAGTCCTTGAACATGACTACATCGCGAATACCGCCTGCCATGCAAAGACGGCTTCTCTGGCAAAGGGCACCTACAATACCGCCGCACAGCAAAGCGACGATCCAGGGAGCAGCCTTAGAGCCGGGTCCTTCGGCACTCCATTTAAACAAACCGGGAACAGTCAAGGCCAGCACAAACAGCGCAGCCAACACCAACGGCAGCAGCCAGCCTTCCAATTTCACCTGATTGTATGCTCGTTTCAGACTGAACCCTTTTTTCAAACAGACGACGCCAACAAGAATACCAACAATGAACCCAAGCAAAGCGATCAAGGCATTGAGATCGCCACCGCCAAGACGAATCACCATACGCAGGGGGCAGCCGAGGAACATCAAGGCACCAATCATTACAAAGGCACCCAGAATAAAACGCGTCAAAGGTGCACTCCCGCCCTTGGCCTTAAACTCTTTTGCAAATACAGCCATAATCAGTGCACCGAGAATAAGGCCTACGATCTCGGGCCGGAAGTATTGCACAACGCCTGCACTGTGGAAGCCCATAGCACCGGCAATATCACGCAAAAAGCATGCAATACAGAAGCCCATATTACCGGGATTTCCCATAAATGACAGCAGAACGGCGGCTGCACCAATGACAACACCGCTGACGATGACCCATGGATTGATTTTCTTGACCATTTTTATTCCTCCTTATCTATCTGGTGAATCATGCCAACCTCATTATATCGTTATTCTCTAAAAAAGTAAACGGGTAATTGACTTTTTTTTAATCATAGCTGATAATAAAGGCTATGAAGGGAGTGGCTGGAATGATATATCTTGACCACGCAGCAACCTCATTTCCTAAGCCGCCGCAGGTGGCTGCACGTATGCAGGAATATATTTGCCGGGTCGGTGCCACAATCAATCGGTCGGTTTATGGTCCTGCACAGGAAGCGGGTTTGGTAATGCTGCAGCTTAGAGAGCGGCTTTGCCGCTTATTGGGTTACAGCGGTCGTCCTACCCATGCGATCATCACTTCCGGATGCACCATGGGACTCAATATGGTCTTACAGGGGTGGCTTCGTCCCGGTGATCACTGCATTGTCAGTTCCATGGAACACAATGCAGTTATGCGGCCTTTGACGGCAATGGGTATTTCGTTTGACCGTATCCCTTGCGAACCGGACGGGTTTCTTGATCCCGATCGTATCATCCCTTTGATAAAGCCCAATACCAGGCTGCTGGTTGCCGTACATGGCTCCAATGTGTGCGGCAGCGTTCAGGATGCGAAAGCGATCGGGGAAATTTGCAGCAGCTATGGAATTCCCTTTTTACTGGATGCTGCGCAGACTGCAGGACATCTGCCGATCAGCTTTGATCACTTTGGCTGCAGTGCCATGGCATTCCCTGCCCACAAGGGATTACTTGGTCCCAGCGGACTCGGCGGTCTTATTTTAACGCCTGAATTTGCAAAGGAACTGCGCCCTTTCATTACAGGAGGTACAGGTTCTGCTTCCCATACGGAGATCCAACCGTCGTTTTTGCCGGATAAATTTGAATCAGGTACTCCAAATCTCCCGGGAATCTATGGGTGGGAAGCTGCACTGTCCTTTTTAGAGGAAAAGACAGTGGAAGAAATTCGCTTTCATGATGAGAATATGATGGACCTTTTTTTAACCGGACTATCTGATATTTCCGGTGTGCGCCTGCTTGGTACTGATGACATTTCCAGACGGGTCGGTGTTTTTGCCCTTGACTTCCCGGGGCAGGATAATGCTGCAGTTGGCGATCGGCTGGGGCGGGAATTTGGTATTTTAAGCCGCTGTGGTCTGCATTGTGCGCCGAATGCCCATAAGACCATTGGATCATGGCCTCAGGGTGTTGTGCGGCTCAGTACAGGCTGGTCAACCACGGAACAGGAACTCAATCACGCATTGTATGCACTTCGGAAAATTACAGGTACATAAAAAAGAACAGGCTTATGCCTGTTCTTTTTTACAGGAAAGAAAAGCACCAAGGCTGTCTTATGGAATCAATCCAAAGCTCCAGGTGTTTATCCGAAAACATGGTTATTTTTGAAAGAATGGTTCGGATAAACACATCACTTTCGATCTCCCCTTTCAAGATTTTCAGTACCGATTTTTCAAGATCTACCTTTGAAAAAGAGATATCTGCTGCCGGCAAAGAAAGCAAGTTTATTTTTGCCTGGTATCTAAGATAGGTTTGCGACAACTCTGCCTTTGAAATCTGTCCGGTACAGCTCAGCTCCAATACCTTATCCATTTTCTGTATAATTCTTTCCCGCTCCTCTTGCTGCCTTCTCTGCGATACTTCCCTTCCCCGGGTAATCGCTTCAAATACCAAGTCGGCGATATCCTTCGCCATGGACGATTTGTCTGTGATCATAGATTGTACTACAGTATAAAATGTCTCTTTTGCCAGGGAATCTCGCAATGATTTTCCTATTTTACAGGTACCGCTGCCGCTGCAGCACCATCGGCGGCAGATACTGCCGTCTTTTCTCTTTTTTATTTTTGAAACAAAGGTTCTTCCGCATTGTCCGCAATGGATCTTTCCGGAAAGACTGTATCGCATCGTACAGCTCTCTCCTTTTTCGGATTGTCGGCGTCTGTTTTTAATTTCATCTTGCGCCTTATTCCACAGGGTGCGGGAAACAATGGGCAAATGATGATCTCTCAGAATAATGATTGGCTCCTGACCTTGATTGATCTTTTTTTCATGCGTCAAATAATTGGGCGTGTAGGTTTTTTTCTGCACCAAATCTCCAACATATTTTTCGTTTTTTAGGATACGCAGAACCCGATTTGGTGTCCAACTGCTGCCGGTCGCCTTTTCCAGCTCTCTTGCAATGACTGCACTGTTCTTTTTTTCCAGTGCATATTTTCGGAAAATCAACCGAACAATTTCTGCACCTTTTGGCTCTATGGATATTTTACCGCCTGTTACATCATATCCGATCAAAGAATGTCCGAACACCACGCCGCGTTCCATTTGTCGTGTTTGCCCCCATTTTACCCGTTGAGAGGTCCTGCGGCTTTCCTCTTGCGCTATGGAACCCAAAATGGAAAGCCGCAGTTCTGCATCCGGATCCGTGGTATCGATACCATCCGCTGTAAAGATGACCCGAACCCCCAGCTCCCGCAGCTGCCGCGTAAAGGATATGGTATCGAGAATATTTCTGGCAAACCTGCTGACTTCCTTGGTAAGCAGCAATTGAAATTTTCCCCTTTGTGCATCCTCCAGCATCCGATTGAATTGTGTGCGTTTTTTTGTGGAAGTGCCGGTAATTCCTTCGTCTGCATAGATTTCAAACAGTTCCCAATTTTCATGATTTTCGATATATTCCCGGAAATATGCCTTCTGCACCTTAAAAGAGTTCGCCTGATCTTCTTTTTCGGTGGATACACGGCAGTATGCGGCAACGGCTATCATACGATAGTTAACTGGTTCAAAGCGTATGAAAGAGAGGAATCATCCAGATATTGCAATTCGTGTAAAGCAAGAAGCAGTGCCCTTTTGACAGCAAGATGAAATGCTTGTTCTTCCTCCGGGATAAAGGATTTTGGAGGTTCGGTCAATACTAACTGATCTGCCATGGTCAGCCTCCTTTCAAAAGCATTTTATGAACCAAATGGCTCTGTTACCACCCTTTTGTAGGTACAGAAGAGCTGGGTCATTTGGAAATGGTTGGTTCTATTATTCATCAATTGACCAGAAAGCTGACAGATGCACAGATCGAAAACAGCAATTTTGCGCCATATTTTGTGGATCATAGCGCCGGCGTTTATCCAACTTCAGCATCCGGATTCCCGTGGTCAGCGGCATCTATGCAGGTAAAGGGCGACCCGATGACCGATCTTTCCGAGGATTTGGCAGCAGAGCAAAAAGCCAGAACGACCTATGATAACATTCTCCGCCTCAGCGATGATCCTGACGTTAATGATGTGATCAAATTCCTGCGGCAGCGGGAGGTTGTTCATTTCCAACGCTTCGGTGAAACAAAACAATCAATATGAAATGACTGAAGCAGAGCTGCTGGCACCCCGCTTGAAAGTAAGGTCTTCGAGGTCTTGACCTATTCGGTAGCAAAGAGTATGAATTGTGGAAAAATCTTGAAATGTTTATATATTCGTGCTAGAATATTAAGATAATCTTAATTGTAACATATGTGTGATTGCATATCTGCTTTAGGGGCAATTGGAAAAAATATGAGTTATATAAAATTATTATCCGAAGCAAAGGCATAAACTAAGGAAAATAGTACAAAAAATATTAAGGAGAAAATGTTATGGAGATTCAACTCGAAGAGCTTATTAACCAAATAAAAAAGGACGGCGTTGATGCAGCCGAAGCCGAGGCGGAGTCTATATTGAAAAATGCGAAAGCTGAGGCCGGAAAAATTGTGGCTCAGGCGCAGGCTGAGGCTGACAGGATTTTAGCGAATGCCCAAAATGAGAACGAGCGTATGGTTAAATCAAGCGAGGAAGCGATCCGTCAAGCAGGAAGAAATCTCTTACTGTCTTTTAGAGAAAGTGTGTCAAGAGAATTAAAGGCTATTTTGAATCAAAATGTTGCCAACGTATATTCCTCTGCAGGCTTGGCGCAGATTATCATAAACGTCATCGAGATTTGGGCAAATAAACCAGAAGCGGAAGATATCACCGTTATTTTGAATAGTGACAGTTTGAAGTCACTTGAGGAAATGTTGCTTGCTGGCATAAAAGAGAGAATGCTTTCCGGCGTAACACTTAGGGCAAACGATAACTTTGACGGCGGTTTCCGTATTTCGGTAAACGAAGGCGGTGCATATTATGACTACTCTGCCGAAACTGTGGTTGATATGCTTGCAAAATATTTAAGCCCCAAGCTTACCGAGCTTTTGAAAGAGGCACAATAATTATGGCTGAGTATTATTTTATTTCACAGCTACCGTCGTTAGATGGTGTTGGCGAAAACGCTCCGATACCTATAACGGAAGAATATTTTTTAGATCTTTGCGGTCGTTTTTTGGATGAATTTGCATTGAGGGAAATAGAAAACTTTACCCTTGTGCCGCCCAAAAGTGCAGAAAATTCCAATTCTCCTTTGATAGCGGCTTGGAATGAGACCGAAAGAGCTTTGCGCCTTGCATTGGGCAAAGTACGCGCTGATAAATTGAATAAATCCTTTGATGCAGGAAGCAAAAACCTATCGCCGGAGCTTATTAAAGTCGCAAGCTCTGCGGTGGAAATTAAAAATCCTTTAGAAGCCGAAAAATTTCTTTTGCACCAAAGATTAAACCATTTGGAAATGCTCAGACCAACAGAAGTATTCTCAAAGGAGTACATTTTTTATTATGCTGTTAAGCTAAAACTCCTTTTGCGAATGAAGCAGTTCGATACAGAGCTTGGCAAGGCAAAATATAAAGATATTTATGATTCTATTTTTAATGGAGATAAGATGGGGGCTTAACTATGGTCGAAAGCACAGGAAAGGTTATTAGCATTAACGGAAACTTGTTGTCTGTAGAGTTTAACGGCAATGTTTCCATGAATGAAATATGCTATGTCAAGATAGATGACACTACCCTTAAAAGCGAGGTTATTCGTATAAGGGGCAATGTTGCCCAAATTCAGATTTATGAAATGACAGGCGGCATTAAGTGCGGTGACGTGGTTGAGTTTACCGGTGAGATGCTATCGGTCGAATTAGGCCCAGGTTTACTTGGTCAAATATATGATGGTCTTCAAAATCCGCTGCCGGATTTAGCCGAAAGAGCAGGTTGGTTTTTAGAGCGCGGTAATTATGCCGATGCTTTAAAGAACAATAGAAAATGGGAGTTTACACCCACGGCCAAGGTTGGAGACACTTTGTGTGCCGGACAATATATCGGCACTGTTCCCGAGGGCCCTTTTACCCATAAAATATTTATACCCTTTTATTTGCATGGAAGATATACGGTTAAATCCATAGCAGAAAACGGTGAATACACCATAAGAGATACGGTGGCTGTTATAACCGATGAGCGCGGACGGGATATAGATGTTACTATGTCCTTCAAGTGGCCTGTTAAGCGTGCTATAAAATGCTATAGCGAAAGATTGGCACCTGTAGAAACAATGGAAACCAAGGTGCGCCTGGTTGATTCCTTTTTTCCGGTTGCAAAGGGTGGAACCTATTGCACACCGGGACCTTTTGGGGCAGGAAAAACCGTTTTGCAGCATACAACCTCAAAATATGCCGATGTTGATATCGTGATCCTTGCTGCCTGTGGTGAACGTGCAGGTGAGGTAGTTGAAACTCTAACTGAATTCCCCGAACTGACTGACCCCAAAACCGGCCGTTCCCTTATGGAAAGGACGATTATTATTTGTAACACCTCTTCCATGCCGGTTGCTTCTCGTGAAGCATCTGTTTATACCTCGGTTACTCTTGCCGAGTATTACAGGCAAATGGGGCTTGATGTTCTTCTTCTTGCCGATTCAACATCTCGTTGGGCGCAGGCACTCAGAGAAATGTCCGGACGGCTTGAAGAAATTCCCGGTGAGGAGGCCTTCCCTGCGTATCTGGAATCATACATTGCAGCCTTTTATGAAAGAGCCGGATATGTTTGTCTGCCGGATGGAAGCAAAGGCTCGGTTACAATCGGTGGAACGGTTTCGCCTGCAGGCGGTAACTTTGAAGAGCCTGTAACACAAGCGACGTTAAAAGTGGTAGGAGCTTTTCACGGACTCTCCCGGGAGCGCTCGGATGCAAGAAAATATCCGGCAATCGATCCGTTGATTTCATGGTCAAAATATCCAAGCGTTATTGATTGCGCAAAGTCTGACTACTGCAAAAATTTCCTTCATCACGGAAGCGACATTGCTTCTATGATGAAGGTGATCGGTGAAGAAGGAACAACACTTGCCGATTATATAATCTATTTGAAATCGGAAATGCTTGACGCTGTGTATTTGCAGCAAAACTCGTTCGATCCTGTTGATGCAAACTGCGGCACGCCACGTCAACGCTACGTTACCGATAAGCTTATCTATATTTTAGGAAGCGATTATTCACTTGGCAGCAAGGACGATTCCCGTGTGTTTTTCAACCGTATGCGTCAAAGATTTATCAACTGGAATTATACCGAGTTTGAAAGCGATGCCTTCAAAAATGCCGAAAATGAAATTGATGCGCTGTACAAGGAGAAAAACGGAGTTTTAAACAAAGAGGCAGAGCGCTTGCTGAATGCTTAAGGATGGTGAAGAATATGAACAAGGTCTATAATCGAATTGAAACCATCGTAGGTAATGTTATCACGGTTAGAGCAACCGGCGTTAAATACAACGAATTGGCTCAAATAAACACTCGTTTCGGAAAGTCCTTGGCGCAGGTCAATAAAATCGACCAAAATATAGTTTCCTTGCAGGTGTTTTCAGGCGGTCAAGGCGTTTCAACAGGTGATGAAATTCGCTTTTTGGGACATGAAATGCGTATATCGTTCAGCGAGGATTTGTTGGGTAGAATATTTAACGGCTCGGGACAACCGATAGATAACGGGCCTGTGCTTGAGGATAATATGAAACCTATTGGCGGGCCCTCTGTCAACCCTACAAAGAGAATTCTTGCCAACCGAATACTGAGAACGAATATCCCGATGATTGATATGTTCAATACGCTGGTTGTTTCTCAAAAGCTGCCTATTTTCTCAATTTCAGGCGAGCCCTATAACCAGCTTCTTGCCCGTATTGCTATGCAGGCTGAGGCAGATGTAATCGTTCTTGGCGGAATGGGTCTTAAATATGATGATTTTTTGTATTTTAAAGACACGCTTGCTAAGGGCGGTGCTTTAAGCAAGACGGTTATGTTTATTCATACCGCTTCAGACCCTACAGTGGAATGTGTAATGATTCCCGATATGGTGTTGGCGGTTGCTGAGCAGTTTGCATTGCAAAATAAAGATGTATTGGTGCTATTAACCGATATGACCAACTACGCCGATGCTATGAAGGAAATTGCCATCACGCAAGAGCAGGTTCCTTCTAACCGTGGATATCCCGGTGATCTTTATTCTCAGCTTGCGGCACGTTATGAAAAGGCAGTTGATTTTGCTAATTCAGGCTCAGTTACAGTATTGGCAGTAACTACTATGCCGGGTGATGATGTAACGCACCCCGTGCCAGACAATACAGGATACATTACCGAGGGACAGTATTATTTGAAGGGTGGACGAATTGAACCCTTTGGCTCACTTTCCCGACTCAAGCAAAACGTGAATGGTAAAACAAGAAAGGATCACCGTGCTCTTATGGATGCGATGATTCGTATGTATTCTGCCTATAAGGAGACCCTTGAAAAGAAAAATATGGGCTTCTCCATGAGCAAGTGGGATGAAAAATTACTGAAATACGGTGAACTTTTTGAGAAAAAGCTAATGGACCTGTCGGTCAACCTATCTCTTGAAGAAGCACTGGATTTGGGTTGGAAAATTTTAAGCGATTGCTTTGAGAAGGATGAAACCGGAATCAAATCAGACCTTGTTGATGAATTTTGGGCTAAGGTATAAGGAGGTCTACGATTTTGGCAAAAATCAAATTAACTAAAAATGAGTTAAAGGTACAAAAGGATGCCCTTAAAATGTACCAAAGATATTTGCCGACTCTGACACTAAAAAAACAACAGCTTCAATCGGGAATTCGTTCTGTAGAGGCTAAAGTCCAGAACGTGAGAAAGGCCAAATACGAGCTTGAAAAGGACTTTGAGGATTGGATTGCCGTTTTCAGCGAAAAGGGTGCGTTCCCCGAAGGTGTTATTACGGTGAGCAATATTCGTAAGGGCAAGGGCAATATTGCAGGCGTTGATATTCCAACCTATGACGGCGCGGATTTCCTCAGAGGAGATTACGATTTATATTTCACTCCGCTTTGGGTTGACATTGCTGCCGATCATATTGAGCAGGTTATTTCCCTTGATCTGGAAGCCAAAGTGTTAGACGAACAGGTGCGACTTTTGCAAAAGGAGCTTCTTGCAACCTCTCAAAGAGTTAATCTGTTTGAAAAGGTAAAAATTCCCGAAACAAAAGAAAATATTAAAAAAATATCGGTCTATATGGCGGACCAGCAGGTCAGTGCCGTTGTGCGTTCTAAAATTTCCAAACGCAAAATAGCACTGCGAAACATGCAGGTCTCTGAAGGGCAGGTGCCTTACGTATGATCGTGCCGATGAAAAAAATCTCCCTTATAACCTTGGGGCAAAATAAGGAAGATACCCTTAAAAAGTTAAGAAAGCTTGGTATTGTTCAAATTGAAATAAGCGAAGGCAGCGGTGATAGGTTGGCTCAATATAACGAGCAAATCATCTTGCTGGAGCAGGCAATTATTTCAATCGGTAAGCCTAAAAAAACTGAGCAGCAGCCCTTAGACACTCAAAAGGCTTTGGAAATTGCCCTTGAAATTGACAGGCTTACCAAGGAAAGGGCCGACTGCATCGCCGAACGGGCCGGTTATATTAACGAGCTGGCGCGCCTGAAGGCGTGGGGCAAGGTTGATCCCGACAGCATCAAGGAATTGGAAGCAAAAGGCGTAGAGATCGCTCTTTATGAAATGCCCAAAGCAGATTATGCGGCTCTCTCGGACGACTTAAAGGCCGTAAAGCTTTATTCCGACAAATCCGTTGTGAGATTTTTACTAAAAAAAGAGCCGGGCGGTCGGGCTGATTCCTTGAGCGATTATCAATTGTCCTTGCCCAAAATATCAACCGCTCAAATGCAGCAAAAGATTTCTCAAATAACAACGAAGGAAAAGGATATCGATCTGAAGATCTCATCCTATGCTTGCTATTTGGAAGGCTTGAATCTGGGGATAGCCGATATGCAAAAGAAGGTTGAATTTGAGATTTATGCAACCGGTATGGATTCGGTCGTTTTATCTGAGAATTCGGTTTCGGTCGCATATTTTAAGGGCTTTGTCGAGGCAGAACGGTTAGACGCGCTTAAAGAGGCTGCCAAAACTAATTCGTGGGGAATTATGGCTGAGGATCCAACACCGGAGGATAATGTCCCCACCAAACTTAAAAACAATCGGTTTGTCAGTCTAATTTACCCGCTTAGCGACTTTTTGAATACAATTCCCGGTTATTTTGAGTATGACATTTCAGGATGGTTTTTAGCGTTTATACTCATTTTCTTCGGAATAATTTTCGGTGACGGCGGGTATGGATTGCTTATTTGTACGATTGCGGCAATCCCCATTATAAAATCGTTGATTAACAAAAAAACAGTTAATCCGATCTTTCTGCTCATCGGACTCTTTGGACTTTCAACAATTTTGTGGGGCACGCTTACCTGCACTTGGTTTGGTCTTACGCCGGAGAAGTTACCACAGTGGCTCAAAGCGTTGTCAATACCGGTCATATCCAACGTTTACAGCGATAAAATTTGGAGACTGCCGTGGACAAGTGGAGGAGCGGGTCTTACAACGTCACAGAACCTGCAGATTTTATGCTTTACGTTGGCGCTCATCCAGTTGACGGTAGCACATATCATATGTGCGGTAAGGAATAAAAAATCAATCAAAATGCTTTACGACATAGGGTCAGTTATGCAGCTTTTGGGAATGTATTATATGGTTCTTAGTGTCGTGGTAAACGCTGAGGTTTTCAGCTTTGGCCTTAAAATAGGCGGCATTTCAATCGGAATGGTGGCCATAGGCGTTATTGCAATTGGTTTTTGTTTGACCTTTATCTTTGCAAATTATGAGGGCAGTATTTTAAAGTCCGTTATTGCAAGCTGTACCAATATTGTTTCGGTATTACTCAGCGTAGTAAACGTATTTTCTGATATCGTATCGTATATACGGCTTTGGGCGGTCGGGCTTGCAGGTGCTGCAATATCGGCAACCGTAAACGAATTGGCAGGTCCGCTGCTCGGCAATTTTATGTTTATGATCTTTGCCATCGTTCTTTTGGTGTTTGGTCACGGGTTGAATATGATACTGAATATTTTATCCGTTATCGTCCACGGAATACGACTTAACACGCTGGAATTCTCGTCACATTTGGATATGTCCTGGAGCGGATATAAGTTCAAGCCATTTAAAGAATAATAGATTGATAAGGAGTATGATTATGAATTTAGGATTATTAGGTACAGCATTGACAATGAGTATTGCGGCAATTGGCTCAGCAATCGGCATTGGTATTTCCGGTCAGGCGGCAATCGGTTCTTGGAAAAAATGCTATATGGCAAATAAAGCTGCGCCGTTTATACTGACTGTTTTTGCAGGAGCACCCTTAACCCAGACCATCTACGGCTTTCTTTTAATGCAGCAAATGAAGGCCTCAACTGCCGACCCTCTATTTTTGTTAGGACTTGGAATTGCATCAGGTACGGCAATAGCCTTCTCCGCCGTTTATCAGGGCAAAGCGGGTGCTGCCGGTGCAGATGCGCTGGGCGAAACCGGTAAAGGTTTTTCTCAGTATATCACCGTCGTGGGCCTTTGTGAAACGGTTGCTTTGTTCGCACTTGTTTTCAGCATGGTTGCCTTAGGATAAATATTTTCATATTGATGTTTTGATATAACTGCGCGTTCATATGCTCGTCCTTTATTTGCTAAAAATTCCAAAACGATACACTATTTTAACAGGTCTTGCGAATCTACGGATTCGCGAGACCTGTTTTTTTATATCGAAAAGTCATTCTGATACAAACGTCATTGCATTTTGGTATACAGAGCAAGATGCAAATCATATTATAGTCGCAAAAGGACGGTGTGGATGGATGATTGCTTATATTGTGAAGTCTTGGAAAAAGAGCATTGGTGATCGTGTTATCACAATTACAAATTTGACCCCTGATCTCTTTGCAGAAGAAAAGCAAAAATACAAACGAGAAATAGAACAAAAACTTTACGACGTGTTTCATAAGTATATATCGTGAAAATCCTGATAAAAGAGCTGCTATGGTTTAGCGGCTCTGCTTCTTTTTGTGGAGAAAGGAGTGCAAAGTGAGTCTTTATGATGCTATTTACACAAGACAGTCGGTTGACAGGATAGACAGCATATCCGTTGAAAGTCAAGTTGAGTTTTGTAAAAAGGAAGTGATCGGACAGGAATTAAAGGTATATACGGACAAGGGCTATAGTGGCAAAAACATTGACCGACCTGCGTTTCAGGAACTTATGCGCGATATTGAAGCCGGTATTATTCGCCGTGTAATCGTTCATCGCCTTGACCGTATCAGTCGTTCGGTGCTTGATTTTGCCAATGTGATCGATGTATTCCAAAGGCACAACGTTGATTTTGTCAGCACAATGGAAAAGTTTGATACAGGAACGCCTATTGGCAAAGCAATGCTGATGATCGTAATGATTTTCGCACAGCTTGAGCGTGAAACTATTCAGCAGCGTGTCATTGATGCCTATTCTTCACGAAGCAAGCGTGGTTTTTATATGGGCGGAAGAGTTCCCTTTGGGTTCAATCTTATTGAAACCTCTATTGATGGAATACGCACCAAAATGTATGAGCCCATTGAGTCTGAAGCAGAAATTATTAGACTGATATTTTCACTTTATTCCGAACCGCAAACTTCCCTTGGAGACGTAATGCGTTATTTGGAAGCACACGGAATACGAAAACGTGACGGTAAACTCTTTAACCGAAACAGACTTCGTGATGTGGTGATAAATCCTGTGTATGTCAAAGCCGATTATCAGCTGTATGACTTCTTTAAGGCACAAGGCACCAATATTGCCAACATCCCCGAAGACTTTATTGGCACAAACGGAGCGTACCTATATTCCGGTGATACCAGGAAACGCAAGAGCGTATCACTCGAAGGTCATACCCTTGTAATTGCTCCGCACCAAGGGCTTGTTGATTCAAGAACGTGGATCAAATGCCGTTCCAAGTGCCTCAATAACCAGAGTGTTGCAAAGCCGGTTAAGGCGAAGGTAACCTGGCTTGCAGGAAAAATCAAATGCGCCCATTGCGGATATGCCCTCACAGCCAAAATATACCGATGTAAAACCAAATCTGATAACCGTTATTATCTCTGTAATAACAAATATAATGCCGGCGGTTGTAGTTTCGGCTCATTAGATGCCGATATCGTCGATGAAATTGTATTTGAAGAAATGCAGAAAAAATTAGAGGAGTTCAAAACGCTGTCACATCAAAAGCAGGAAGGCTGTAACCTGCAAATCGTAAAACTTAAAACCCGCATAGAGGCGATTGACAAGGAGATATCCTCTCTGGTCGATAAAATTGCGGCAGCAAACGAAACGGTTATGCAGTACATAAACAACCGCATTACCGAACTTAATGCCGAAAAGGAAAAACTGTATGCCGAGATTGCAAAGGTTGATGAAGCCGGCAGGGACAATATCGGAGAAATCAGCGGTTATATGGAGCATTGGGAAGATCTCACGGTTCGTGACAAAATAACTGTTGTAGATTGCCTTATAGAGCGTATTAACGCTACAAAGGACAGTCTTGAGATCAAGTGGAAAATCTAATTTATTTTTTTATGGTAAAAGCATTCCACTCTGATTGTTCAGGTGAAGCAATTGAGCTGCTTCGCAGACGACTGAATGAAAAAAATGTCTACGCCATGAACCCGGCGTTGGATCTGTAAAAGAATAAAACAGGCCACCGACAGGTGGCCTGTTTGCTTGTCACAGTATTGCATAATAATCTATCCATTTAATCTGTTTTTTCGCCATATTTGTAAATTGTTCTTGCATTGCGGTCATTTGTATTTTATAATAATTTATATTTGTAGCATTACATAAATGCGCCAAATACGAAAGGAGATATATAATGAAACAAACGATGGAAAAGAGGTACGGACTTCTTACTGCAATCTGCATGGTTGTCGGTATCGTCATTGGCTCCGGCATTTTCTTTAAGACTGAAGCTGTTTTGGCCGTTACCGGCGGCAATGTTCTTTCCGGTGTCTTATCTCTTGTGGTCATGGGTATGATCATGCTGTTTTGTTCCTATGCATTCAGTCTGATGGCTCAGAAGTATGAGAAAGTGAATGGTGTACTGGACTATGCTGAGGCAGCTTGCGGTTCCAAATATGCCTACTACCTCGGCTGGTTTATGACATTTATCTACACTCCCGGTATCACTTCTGTTTTGTGCTGGGTTTCCGCCAGATATTTTGGCGCATTGTTTGGATTTGGCGCGACCAGCGGCGAGACTATGGTTTTGGCAGCTCTGTTTTTGATGGTGGATGTCTTTATTAACGCTGTGTCCCCCAAGCTTGCCGGAAAGCTGCAGGTTTCCACTACTGTTATTAAATTGATCCCTCTTCTTTTGATGGCGGTTGTCGGAACAGTTGCCGGTCTGAGCAACGGTCAGTTGGTAAACAACTTTGTTGTTCCTTCTGATGGAAATGTTTCCTTCTTCGGTGGCATGATGTCCTCTGTCGTTGCCCTTGCCTTTGCATTTGAAGGTTGGATTCTGGCAACTTCCATTAACGCAGAGTTGAAAAATGCCAAGCGGAATCTGCCTTTGGCTTTGGTGCTCGGTTCTTTTATTATCATCGCTGTGTTTGTATTCTATTATATTGGTATCTGCGGTGCCATCTCGGTGGAAGAACTCATGGCCGCCGGCTCTCCTCAGGCGTTTATGAATTTGTTTGGTAATACCTTTGGCACGCTCCTGTCTGTGTTTATTGTTATTTCCTGCATGGGTACTGCCAATGGCTTAATGATGGCCAACTCCCGTAATCTGTATTCCCTTGCAGCACGTGGCCACGGTCCTAAGCCTTCCCTCTTTGCTCGTATTGATGAGGATGCTGATATGCCCATCAATTCCACCTTCTTTGGTGCTCTGATTGCCGCAGTCTGGTTGACTTATTTCTATGGCGCAAACCTGAGCAGCACCAATTGGTTTGGCGTATTCAGCTTTGATTCCAGCGAACTGGTGATTGTTGCTCTGTACTTGCTCTATATTCCCATTTTTGTCAAGATGTATAAGATGAAGGATCTTAATATATTCAAACGTTTTGTGATTCCCTCTCTGGCGATCTTCAGCTGCATTTTCCTGGTTGGCTGTGCAATCTATGCACATGGTATTGCAAAGTATCAGGCTGCAGCCGCCGAAGGACGGTTCTCCTTCCCTGTTCTGTTCTTCGTGATCGTAACAGTCGTTGTCCTTTTTGTTGGCAAGTTCTTCTATCATCCGGAAGCTGAAAATAAAGAATGATCCATAAGGTTAACGCCCCTTGACACAAAGTCAAGGGGCGTTTTTTATCGGAAATAATTATTTTTGAGCTGCAGAAGAATATCCCTGTCTGCAGAACAGAATTCATAATAATCGATATCATTCACAGATATCCAGCGAATGTCATTGTGTTCCAGCTTTTTAGGAGATCCCTTTGAAATGACGGCATGATATATCGTCAGATTTACGGTCAGATCCGGATAGGTGTGAGTGACCTCCATGAACACATCCCCTACCGTAATTGAGATGTCAAGCTCTTCTTTGCACTCCCGGACGAGTGCGGCCTGCTTTGTTTCTCCCGGTTCTACTTTTCCACCTACAAATTCCCACAGCATTCCCCGGGCTTTGTGAGCAGGCCGTTGGCAGATAAGAAACCGATCCCCCTGCCAGATCAGGGCGGCAACAACCTGTGTCATAGGCGTTTCTTCCTTCCGTTGGGAAGTGTAATTTCGCTCATTAGTGCAGCTCCGATGATGAGAACTGCACCCAAACCTTCCATAAGAGACATAGGCTCTTTCAAAATCCATACAGAGGCCAAAACAGCAATTGCAGGGTCTACATAGCTGATCATGGCCGCCGTTTGGGCGGAGACATAATCCATTGCTCCAAAGTACAGCAAATAGGCCAATCCTGTATGAACAACGCCGACAAAAAGAAGCATCGGAATTGTACTGCCGCCCCAATTAAGGGCAGACAGATCTGTGGTTAAAAGACAGTATGGAAGTAAAATAAGTGCTGAGATACCCAACTGAAGAATGGTCTTGTCAAAAGCGGAGATGTCTTTGATTCTCTTGTTCATCAGCACAATGGATGCATACAGAACGGCTGCTGAAAGTCCATAAAGAATACCTCTGATTTCTTCGTAAGACGGCAGCCCACCGGATAGAATACCGGAAATGAAGAACATACCAAGCAGTGCCAGAAACACACAAATGCATTTTTTTAAGGTAAGACGCTCCTTCAGAAGAAACGGAGATACAAGAACCACCATGATCGGCGCCAAATAGTAACAAAGAGTGGATACGGCAACCGATGTATATCGATAGGCCTCAAAGAGAAATATCCAGTTAAATCCAAGCGCAGCACCGGACAGCAGCAGCCACAGCCTGTTTTTCTTTACCTGAAACCATTCGATCCGACCACCGCGAAGCAGCACAACACAGAGCAAAAATAAAACACCGACCACACCTCTGACCATGGCTAGAATCTGACTGGGAACGGCAATATGGCGAACAAAGATGCCGATGGTGCCGAATATGAACATAGATGCAAAAATTTTGCATTTTCCTAAAGCAGCTTGATTCATGTTGATCCTCCGAAAAAGTTTCGTTTATTATAACCTGTCCGGCTGCTTCAGTCAATCGGCAGTTGATTTTTAAGAGATTTGGAATTAAAATGGAAAAAAACAAAGGAGATTGTGGTATGAAAGAACATCTGTCCAGGGATCAGGCATGGAATTTGTTGACCAAATATAATAAAGAACAGTTTCATCGTCAGCATGCCGTGACATTAGAGTGCGTCATGGCATGGTTTGTAAAGGAACTGGGATATGAAATCGATTCTGAATTTTGGTCTCTTGTGGGACTGCTTCATGATGTGGATTATGAAATGTGGCCGCAGCAGCATTGCGAAATAGCACCGTCTCTTCTTCTGGAAGCGGGCTGCTCGGATGAGTTTATCCATGCGGTGTGCAGCCATGGATATGGTCACTGTTCTCAGGTTGAGCCGATTCACGAAATGGAGAAGGTTTTGTTTGCAGTAGATGAGCTTACGGGTCTCATTGGTGCGGCTGCAAAAATGCGTCCGTCCAAAAGCTGCAAGGATATGGAACTTTCCAGCCTGAAGAAAAAGTTTAAAGACAAAAAATTTGCCGCAGGCTGTTCCAGGGATATAATAAAAGAAGGTGCGGACCGACTTGGTTGGGATTTGGATGAATTGCTGATGAAAACCCTCAATGCCATGGCTGCCTGCGAAGATGAGATAATGGATAAAATGTGATGAAAAACACGCGATGGATGCTATTTCCATCGCGTGTTTTCTATTCCCAAGTTTTCCAGATTTCGGGGCAATATCCTACTGTAGCCAGCTGTCCGTTTCGAACAATCGGTGTGCGCATGAGTTTCGTATTCGCATATACTTTATCTTCCTTGGCAGCAGAATCTGACATATACCGCATGAGATCAATGTCCGGATGCTTTAGATTCCAATCAATGAGATTGTCAATTCCCTTCACAGCTTTTAAGACACTTTCAAATTCCCTTCCTGACATACCGTATTTAATAAGATCAATACTTTGGAATTTGATGCCGCGTTCTTTGAAATATCGTTCTGCTTTTTTCGTATCGAAGCTTTTTGCAGAGCCGAAGATTTGGATATTCATCTGTATTGCACCTCCATCAGACAAAGTCCTCTGGCCGGAACAGTAGGGCCTGCATTTTCCCTGTTTCTGCTTTCCAGAATCCGGGGAATATCCGAAGACATCAACTCTCCCCTGCCCACCGCCAACAATGTTCCCACCATGATCCGAACCATGTTGTAAAGAAAGCCGTCTCCTGTAACTGTAAATCGCAGCTCCTGATCGGTCTGTTCAATGTCCAAACTGAATATATGTCGGACAGAGCTCTTCTTTAGGTGTTTATTGGAACACAATGCCATAAAGTCGTGACTGCCGACAAAATACTCTGATGCTTTTTTCATGGCGCACAGATCAAATTGAGAACGCTCAGGCCATACATACTTTCTCTCAAAAACACAAGGCTGCTCCGATGTCCAAATGCGATAGACGTAGGTTTTGCTGATAACATGAAACCGACTGTGAAATTTGGCATCGACCTCCTCCACAGACAGCACGCCAATATCTTCCGGCAAATACTGCTGCAGATAATTCAAAATTTCAGCCGGTGTTTTTTCTGTATCGGCATGAAAATTGGCTGTTTGACCTGCTGCATGAACACCTGCATCGGTTCGGCCGCTTCCAATGACTTCGATCTGTGTTCCTGTCATACGGGACAGAACAGCTTCCAGTTTTCCCTGAATGGTGTTGCCCGTATGACCAAGTCTCTGCCATCCGCTGTATCGGCTGCCGTCATAAGCAAGCAGCAGCTTAAAATTCCGCATCTTATTCCCCCAGTAATTCATCTACTTCATGCATATTATCGGCAGAAAACAGAAAATTCCCATCGTTGGTATACACCTCAATATGTCCTCTTACATAGCAGATACGATACATACTAAACACTCCCCTTTTGGTTGTGTTTAGTATAGGCTATATTGTGTACGATAAATCGTACCCTCTCCATCGGAGAGGGTACAAATTTATGATTGACAATCGTACATGCGGCAGACTATGGCACTGAGTTCTGCTCTGGTCAAAGAACGATTCGGACGGAAGGTGCCATCGCTGTACCCGTCGGAGATTCCGTATTCAAACAAGAGCTGTGCATAGGCATTATCGGTGTCATTGAAATATTGCGGCTTGTTCATAGATGCCAAATTCAGTGCACGTACCACAATTTTTGACATCATGCCTCTGGTTATGGGAATGTCAAGGTCTGTAATATCGCCGCGATCGATCAAGCCTTCTTCCAGAGCAAGATTGAGGAAGTTTCTAGCCCAATGGGAAGCAACCGGTTCCGGCGTTTCATACTCAGCTGCCAAGAGAATCATCTTCAGGGCCTCACCGGTTGTGACCGTACCGTTTGGCCGGAATGTTCTGTCAGGATAGCCGTCAATAACCGATTTGCTGTAGAGTTCACAGACATAATCATAGTGCCAGTCATCCTGCTTCATATCGGAAAACACAGCAGTAATATCCACAGGGATCCAGGCATCCGGTTGATACTCAGTTTCTCCCACAGCAGGACCGTCGCCGGAAGGATAGATATCTCCCTGCTGCTCCAATTCGGGGTCATCCGGCACATCGCTCCAGACTGCTGTTACTGTAATGCTCTTTTCTACCGTAGTATCGGAAGTGATCTTTCTGCCATTTTCGTCATACCAGCCTGAAAAATAAGGCAGCGTTTTTTCAGTCGGTTCAGCATTGAAAAGGATTTGATACGGCTCCCCTACTTGATAAAATCCGATATCTGTGAAGCCTTCGCCGTCGCCGGCGTCATACCGCAGGGTACAGAATTTAACATCGGTATCATTCAGATCGTAAGCACCAAATAAGAACAGCTTAATTTCCCGAATCCGGCGATCTACCAAAAGATCCAGAACTTTTGCTTCACCGTTTTCCGTCACATGGCAGTAAACGCCCATGGCACTGGCCAATTCATTGACCGTATATTGGTCAGAAATCAGTACTTCACCCAATCGGCTGTCAGCCTTCATCCATGCGGTTCCCAGATTGTATGTAAAACTGACAAGGGCATCGTACTGGTATTGATTAACTGAGATATCGTGCTTTGTCAGGAATTTGTCCAGATCTTCTTCTGTTTCGGACAAAACATACATCATCAAGGCTTCTGCCTTATCCTCTTTCAGAATATAGTTGGAACTGGATCCGCTGAGCACTTGCTGCAGATCTTCTTCACTGATATCCAGCTCTTTATGATACTGCTTAAGATATTTGGTGTTACATCCGTAACCAATAGAATATTGACCATAATCACCGGCAGGTTTTTTCAGATATCCCTCCATATCCTTAAGCATTTCTATACAGGAAGGACTCGTCTTTAGACTGCCTGAAAAATAGGAATTAAGAACCGGATCTGCACTTGGATCCGTGACCTGATCGGTGAAGATTTGGTCATCCTGTGGTGTACCGCCGGCCAGAGGATCCGATTCGATAGCGGCAGCATTGACCGAAATCAGCAGAGCAAGCACAAACATCAGAAAGATAAACTTGAAGTGGCGTCTCATGAGAATCTCCTTTCGCAAAAGCGGAAGTTATTGAAGAGATTATAACATAAAAAGTTACAGATTGCAACCTTTTGCTCGCTTTGACGACAATTCTTCCGACATTCTCAATGTGTCCGTTTTAAAGTACATACAAGATAATAGAATAAGGCCATAAAGGAGCTGAAAGATATGAAGCATAACAATGTAATCGAACTGTCCCAATATCGAAAAACAGAGGTATTTGACTTTGCAGCATACAATCGGCGTGCAGAACTTCGGTTTCGCAGCAGCGAACTGCGGGAATGGATTCTTCACCTGGTTGAGGTAGGTGTAACTGCAGCTATCGGCGTATGCAGTTTGTTTTGCGTCTGCCTTGCATTTACCATGCTGTAAGGAAATCCAAAACCTGCTGCTCGGTGCGTTTGGGTGCAATGGGATGGATGCTGCCATCCTCCTCAAAGATGTACTCTGCAGCAATGCAGCGGGAGCCATAGAGCATGGCCATGGTCCTGCCTCCGCATCCTACATCATGAAATACGCAATAATCACCCGGAGAGGCTTTGGGCAGCATTCGGCCTTGCATGACAACGCGGTCTGACTCGTTTGGAAGCTCCCCTACCAAAAAATAGAGCTTGCGATTTTCGATCTCGCTGTTTCCCAAGAGAGAAACATGGCGATAGGCGTGTTTCAGAGCGGGACGAATATAGTGGCTGATACAGGCATCCAATATCAAAAAGCTTTTATAGATGCTCCGCTGCTCCAGAACCTTTGTGATCAGAATACCACAGCGTTCCATTAGCTGCCGGTTGACTCCGGTAAAGACAGCCGGGATTTTCTCCTTCGGAAGCTCGGAGAAAAGTTCATATACTTTCTGTGCTTCTTCAGCAAGGGATGGGGCGGTTGCTCTGGGATGGTATGGTAATCCCGGGCCTTCTCCAATATGAAGGCTCCATAGAGTCATGCCCAGTCGTTCCTCTGCCTCCCGGAATAAAGACAAGAGCATTTTTGCCTTCTTCTCCCAGAAGCCCGGTTGAATGCAATAGGTTGCGACTTGAACGGCAAGCCCCAGCTTACGCACTCCCCTTTCCCGGAGTTCAGACAAAACATCAAAGATATGAAGCCGATTGATTCCGTTTTTACTGTTGCCGATTTTGGGAAACTGAACAGCAGAAAGGCGATCTTCTGAAGCATGATAGTGAAGAATGATCTGGTCCGGGAGATCTTCCGGCAGAAGAGCCACGCTGTTTATCATCCAGACTGCATGAAGTTCCTTGGCCAGCTCTTCTGCCTGTCTGTCTCTGCGTGTTGGTTCATATATAAGCTGATTTCCGGAGAAACCACAATTTTTCGCCAAAAGCAGCTCCGTATAACTGCAGGTGCTTACCCCTGTGCCTGCCTGGCTGAGCAGCTTTAGAATATAGGGATTGTTATTCTCTCTGAGGTGAAAGTAGTTCTGGTGTTCTGGAAATTGTGAGAAAGCACCGTGTACTTCAGAAATGGAATCGAGAATCCCCTGCTTATGATATAGATAGAACGGTGTTCCGTCCCGGTCTGCAATTTTCCTGATTGCATCAGCCGGGGCAAAGATCTTGTCCGGTTTATAATCTGCCATCATTATCATTCCTGATTTCTTTTAGATTTGTTGTTGAGATAGAGTTTGCCCAAGCCCTTGAGCAGAAGATCTCTGTCATAGATGATCTGTCTGCGGCACATGGGAATGACAAACCGGGCAATCCCTCCCGTGGCGATCACAGTAGCAGAGCTGCCCAATTCTTCCTCCATCCGCTGAATCATACCATCAAGCATTGCGGCGGTTCCCATCATTAAACCGCTTCTCATACAATCTATCGTGTTGCGGCCGATGGCTTTTTGAGGTGCCTCCAGACTGATGGCAGGCAGCTGTGCCGTTTTTTCACTGAGTGCTTCTGCTGAAATCTTCACACCGGGAAAAATGCTGCCGCCAAGAAAATTCCCCTTGGCATCGATTGCCGTAATCGTTGTTGCGGTACCCATATCAATAATCAGCAGCGGAGGTTTGTATTGATCGAGTGCGGCTACGGCACCGACAATCAAATCTCCACCGGCCAATGCCGGATTATCCAATAGAATGTTCAGACCGGTTTTGATGCCGGGACCGACAATCAGCGGAACAACACCGGTCAGCTTCACCACAGCCGTTTTCAAAGAATTCAGTACCGGAGGCACAACGGAGGATATGATGGCTCCTTCGATGCTGTTTCGCTGAATTTCCAACAGGTCCAGCATCCCCTTCAGTTCAGCACAGTACTGATCGGAGGTTTTGAGGAGATCTGTGGCCATTCTAGCTTCTTTGACAATGCAGTCGTTTTCTAAGCATCCAAGGACAATATTGCTGTTTCCAATGTCAATTGCCAGAACCATAATGCGTGATTTCCTTTCAATCGAAGTATTCCAGTCGGCAGTTGAGGACGCCGCTGTTAATTTCAATGACACCGTACGATGGCCTGCACCCGGAAGAACAACTACCGGGGTTCAGGAGCCACAACCCGTTGTGCAGCTCACACACACCGGAATGGGTATGACCAAAGGCAGCTACATCCGCTGAGGCTTCCTTTGCGGCAAGCGCAAGGCGCAGCAGCCCATTCTTGACTCCGTACCGATGCCCGTGGGAAAGAAATATGCGAATCCCGGAGATCTCAGTTACAACCGTTTCCTCGCAGGTTATATCATGATCGCAGTTTCCCCGTATGCGCAGAATTGGCAGCGTGGGGAAAATTTGCTGCAGGGAATCGGCATCCGCAGAATGATCGCCCAGGTGGATGATATGCTCCGGATGTTCCCGCATAACGGCGAGCTGCATATATCGGACCGTTCGGTGTGAATCGGACAACACCAGTATTCTCATAGCTGTCACCCTTTTTGCCGGCAGGCATAAAATAAAATAGAACCATAGGCGCTTCCAATAGGACTGGCCAAATGAAAGGGGTATGATTCTGTGAGTGCAGAAAACGGGAAAATTCCTTTATTTAGCAAAAACGATACAGAAACGGTAAAGCAGGCAGCGGAAGCCGCGGCGCTGTTTCATCTGCTGCAAAAGAACGGAGGAACGGATTTCCATGCGGCTTTGGATGCCTTGAAAATGGGAAATTATGAAAAGGCAGCAAAAATTCTGAAACCGTTATTGAATACACCGGATGCAGAGAACCTGATTGAAAGGCTGAATCAGAAGATTGGAAGAGCTTAGTCAAAAATTAACGGAGATCCTTCAGGATCCGGGCAGAATGCAGCAAATCATGGAAATGGCATCAGCAATGGGATTGGAAATACCGGCTGAGGAAGGAAATATCATGCAGCTTGTTCCGCAGGAAGTAGTCCAGCAGGTCTCTCATGCTCTGCATCAGGCGGAAGCAAAAGAGAAGCGGCAGGAAACATTGGTTCGGGCTCTTCTTCCCTATCTTTCTCCAAAGCGGCAGGTTCGATTGGAACGTGCCATGAAAATCTCCCATCTGTCACGAATGGCAGGGGTGGCGTTCCAAGGCAATTTCAAATCTCATCCGATGACAGAACAGGAGGAAATGCATGTATAATCGTTATGTTCCCGGTCATGACGGAAGCTATCGGAGGCAGACGGTGGCCGAACCTCAAAAAATCTGTCCGACGCCGGAATTTGAAGCAAAGAATTGCGAGGAGCCGCACACAATTGTGCAGCAGCAGGAAAAACCCTGCCGAAGCGCATCAGACGGTTTCGATCTGGGCGACCTGCTGCTATTGTGCATTATTGTTTTATTGATGATCGATTCAGACGGGGATGACAGCCTTCCCCTGATGATTATGATTGGGGCATTCTTGCTGCTGCAATAAATGCCGTAGTACCATCCGGCAAAACAAAGCGATCATTGAAAATCTCATCTTCTATGGCCAGCTGTTCAAAGGCTGTCTGATAAATAGAATAGACGGGGGTACTGTTCTCCAATGCATCTGCCTGATAGAGAAGGCCGTTGCTCAGATTCACCCAGTAGCGGATTGTCTGATTGTCATCGGTTTGAACGCATACATAGATGCATTGCACATCTTCTTCATCAAGAAATAAATAATCCGTATCGACCACAGCTGTCTGTGAAATTTGCAGATAGGAATCAAAATCCGGAAGTCCCAGCAAATCTTCCGGGGAAACGCCTTCTCTGATTTCTATGGAAACATACTCCGGCGAATCTTCATACCACAGATAGGCAGACACACCGTCGGTGATCAGGGATTGTACCGTTTGTTCAAATTTGACCTCTGCATGCAGAAGATCGCCGTTAACCCAAAGATGAATTTCTTTCTTAAGCTGCTGCTCCTCCTGGCCCACCATGACGGTATAGCTTTGGTGATATGCGGTGGGGATGTTGAGTGTTTGCAGAACAGTTTGCACATTTTCGTTGGTCAACTCAATAAAATCGCTGACTTGATTAGTGTTTGGATCGCTGATCGGTTCCTTATCGGAGCTGGAGTTGGGAACTGCGGGAGGAAGCACGATGCTTTCCTGTTTTTTCGGTGAGGACTGTACAATAAAAAGCATTATAAGGAACAGAACCACCAGAATGACAGATGCGGCCCCAATCCATACAGCCTTACCGTTGCGTAATTTAGAAAACATTATATAGGGCCTCCTTTCTGCCTGTATTTAACCACCAAAATCCGTCGGCACTTCTTCGGTCAGGCCAAAGTGGTAGCGGATAGCATTGGCAATGCGGCGGCAGGCTTCACCGTCTCCATAGGGGTTGACCGCCTTTGCCATAGCAGCGTATGCTTCCTTGCTTTCCAGCAATTCATTGGCTAAGGAAAGTACATCATCATAACAGATACCGGCCAATTTCGCTGTCCCAGCGGCAATGGCCTCCGGGCGCTCTGTCTCTCGCCGCATAACCAAAACCGGTTTTCCAAGAGCAGGTGCTTCTTCCTGCAGACCGCCTGAATCCGTCATAACCATGTAACAGCGGGCGATCAGATTGTGCATTTCCTGCACATCTAAGGGATCAATGAGGTAAATACGTTCTTTCCCACCAAGATACTTGGCGGCACAGTCCCGAACAACCGGACTCAGATGAACCGGATAAACCACATCAACGTCAGGGTGAATACGGACCATCTCAGCAATGGCTTTCATGATCTGTTCCATTGGTTCGCCGTAATTTTCCCGTCTATGGCAAGTCACAACGATGACACGGCGATTCTCAAAATCCAGCTGTTTCAGAACATTGTCAGAAAAAACATAGTCTTTCTGCACCGTGTATTTCATGGCGTCAATAGCGGTATTTCCTGTGATAAAGATCTTTCCGCCGATGGCCTCCCGCCGGAGGTTGTCGGCGTTGGCTTTTGTGGGAGAAAAGTGAAGTTCCGCAATATCGCCAACCAAGGTGCGGTTCATTTCTTCCGGGAAGGGCGAATATTTGTCCCATGTACGCAGACCGGCTTCCACATGTCCCACAGGAACCTGATGATAAAATGCTGCCAGAGCTCCGGCGAAGGTGGTGGACGTATCGCCATGGACCAGGATCATATCCGGATGGTACTGCTCCATGACCTGTTCCATGCCCAGAAGCGTTTTGGTTGTGATGGTGGAGAGCGTTTGACGTTTCTCCATGATATTCAGATCATAGTCACCTTTTAGCTGAAAAATATCCATAACAGAATCCAGCATTTCCCTGTGCTGTCCTGTGAGGCAGCAAATGCTTTCCAAATCCGGATATTTTGCAAGTTCTTTGACCAACGGTGCCATCTTAATGGCTTCGGGTCTGGTCCCGAATACGGACATAATCCTAATCTTCTTCATGATGTTCTTCCTCGATCGAATGTTCTGGTTCTGTGGGATGTACCGGCTTTTTGAAGATGATCCTCAAGCCAATGGCACCGACAATGATCACGGCACCGATGAGGATCAATGCTCTGAACTCACCGGAGGAGGTCAGAAGCACAGCCGCAAGACCCAGAATGGCGGTGAGCATATAGGCGATCGCTACGGCCTGTTTTTGGTTAAAGCCCATGTCGATCAGACGGTGGTGTACGTGGCCGCGATCTGCAACCATTGGATTTTGCCCCTTGGCGATACGCCGCAGGAAGGCAAAGCAGATGTCAAAAATGGGAATGCCCAAAATCAAGAACGGTACGGCGAAGGAAATGATGGCGTAGAGCTTAAACAATCCCTGAATGGACAGTACCGCAAGAATAAAGCCAAGGAATGTGGCGCCGGTGTCGCCCATGAAGATCTTGGCCGGGTTTTTATTGTAGGGAATAAAACCGATACAGGCACCCAGAAGTGCTGCCAGAACGATGGAAACGTTCATCTCTGCCACCAAAAGCGCGATCACCAGCAAGGATGCGGTAGAAATGGCGGAGACTCCGACTGCCAGTCCGTCCAGCCCGTCAATAAAGTTGACGGCGTTGGTAATGGCAACGATCCAGATAATGGTCACCGGTGTGGAAAGCCATTCCAAATTGATATAAGCGGTGTCGGAAAACACGTTGGGGTTGGAAATGAACTGAATGGAGCAGCCGTGATAAACAACCACACCGGCAGCAGCGATCTGTACCAAAAATTTCGGCAGAGCCCGGAGGGGCATAATATCATCCATAACACCGAGCACCACAATCATAACAGCACCCAGCAGAATCCCCTGCATCTGTCGGTCAATATCTGCAAACAGAATCACGGAAAACAGAAACGCGATAAATATAGCAAGACCGCCCAGACGCGGAATTGGGGTCTTATGCATGCGTCGATTGTCCTTTGGCACGTCAATGGCACCGATCTTGTAGGCCAGAGATTTGACCAGCGGCGTTGCAAAATAGGAAACCAAAACGGCAACGGTCAGTGCTGCCAGTAATTTGACCATGAATAAACCCTGTGGCATAAATCTCACCTCGTTATTTTGCAGGAACGAAACCTACCTTTTTGTATACCTTCCTAAGGGTCTTATTTGCCAAATACTGTGCTTTCGCAGCACCTTCCTGATAGATCTGCTCCAAATATGCCTTATCCTGCATGAGCCGGTTGGCTTCCTCCTGAATGGGACGCAGCAGTTCTACCACAGCTTCTCCTACGGCCGGCTTGAAAATGCCATAGCCTTGCCCATCAAACTCAGCTTCAGCTTCTGCCAGTGTTTTACCTGTGGCAGCACAATAGATGGTCAACAGATTGGAAATACCGGGTTTGTTCTGTTGGTCAAAACGAACAGCGGCTTCACAGTCAGTCACGGCACGTTTGAATTTTCGCATGATATCCTCAGGCTTGTCCATCAGGAATACACATCCATCCGGCTCGGATTTGGACATCTTATTCTCAGGGGCGCCAAGGCTCATAACTCTGGCTCCCATTTTGGGGATAAATGCTTCCGGGATGGTAAAGGTATCGGGAAAATGATAGTTAAAACGTGTGGCAATATCGCGGCAGAGTTCAACATGCTGCATCTGATCTGCACCAACAGGGACCAAATCGGCCTGATAAAGCAGAATATCAGAAGCCATGAGCACCGGATACGTGAACAGGCCGGCAGTAATATTATCGGCATGCTTTTGAGATTTGTCCTTAAACTGCGTCATGCGGCCAAGCTCACCGTACTGGGTGTAGCACCCAAGTACCCAGTTGAGTTCTGCATGCTGCGGTACATGGCTTTGAATAAACATAATGTTTTTTTCAGGATCCAGACCACAGGCGATGTACTGTGCCAATTGAGCCACGGATCTTCTGCGTAAGTCGGCAGGAACCTGACGAACCGTGATCGCGTGCATATCCACAATACAAAACAAACATTCATACTCATGCTGCAGACTGACCCAGTTCTTGATTGCACCCATATAGGAACCCAGGGTCAATTCACCGCTGGGCTGAATTCCGGAAAAAATACGCTTCTTTGAATCCATGATAGTTAACCTCTTTCCGTCTTGGTCGTAGTCGAGAGTATTTTACCACAAAACCAACGATTTCGCAATAAATCATTGACGAAGGGCGAAATAAAATATATTATATTCGAAAGTAGGAAAAATGGAGGAGAACCAAATGGATTTCTTTGAAGAACTGGAGAGCCGAATTCCAAAGGGTAAAGTCCGAACTCGCTTTGCACCCAGCCCTACCGGATATATGCATGTTGGTAATCTTCGTACTGCGTTATATACGTGGCTGATTGCCCGGCATCACGACGGAACATTTATTCTTCGCATTGAAGATACCGATCAGGGACGGCTTGTTGAAGGTGCTGTGGATGTTATCTATAAGACAATGGCCGAATGTGGCCTGACCCACGATGAAGGACCGGATGTCGGCGGTCCTACCGGTCCTTATATTCAAACAGAGCGCCGGGATCTTTATAAAAATTTTGCGGAGAAACTGGTGGAATTGGGTGGTGCCTACCGCTGCTTCTGTGATAAGGATGACAGTGAAGAACAGGAAGTTGCAGATGGCGTCAACATCCACAAATACGATGGTCGCTGCAGCCGTCTGTCCAAAGAGGAGATTCAGGCCAAACTGGATGCCGGATTGCCTTATGTTATTCGCCAGAAGATCCCCGCAGAAGGATCCACCACCTTCCATGATGCCAGTTTTGGTGATATTACTGTTGAAAACAGCACCCTGGATGACCAGGTGCTGATCAAAAGAGACGGTCTGCCCACATACAATTTTGCAAATGTCATTGATGACCATCTCATGGGAATCACTCATGTGGTTCGCGGCAGCGAGTATTTGTCCTCTGCCCCAAAATATAACCTTTTGTACGAAGCTTTCGGATGGGAAATCCCCACCTATGTCCATTGCTCCCCTGTTATGCGTGATGCTCAGCATAAAATGTCCAAACGCCACGGTGATCCCAGCTATGAAGATCTTATTGCACAGGGATTCCTGACTGACGCGGTGCTTAATTATGTGGCGCTGTTGGGCTGGTCTCCCAAAGGTGAGCTATCCGAGAAGGAGTTCTTTGATCTCAATGAGCTGGTACAGGCATTTGATATTTCCGGTATCTCTAAGTCCCCTGCTGTGTTTGACATTGTCAAACTCAAGTGGATGAATGCTGAGTATATGAAAAAGCTTTCTCCTGAGTTGTTCTTCGAGAAAGCCGAACCTTGGCTGAAACAGGTCATTCATAACCCCGGTATTGATCTGAGGGCCGTCGCCGCTTTGGTCCAGTCTCGCTGCGAGATCCTCTCTGACCTGCCGGAACGTTTGGACTTTTTGGACAAGCTGCCGGAATACGAAACGGAACTGTATGTTCACAAAAAATCCAAGACAAATCTTGAAAACGCCCTTACTTCTCTGCAGCAGACACTTCCCGTGCTGGAACAGCTGGATGTCTGGACCAACGAGTCTCTTTATGAGACGTTGGTAGCATTGGCAGAAACACTGGGAGTGAAGAATGCCATTATTCTTTGGCCTCTTCGCGTGGCTGTGTCCGGTAAGGCTTCCACCCCCGGAGGTGCCACAGAACTGTGTGCATTGCTCGGAAAAGAAGAATCTCTTGCCAGAATCCGCAAAGGCATTTCCCTGCTGGACGGCTAATAAAAATTAACCTTGTGAAACAGACAGGGTCGTAAAACAGTTAATCGGCACAGCGAATCAAATCGCTGTGCCGATTTCGGTTTGGCGGCGTGTTTTATGAGTGCCGTCTTACCCACAATGCCGTTTTTAGGACAGAATGATACAAAGTAAACCTGTGCACCCTTCGTTGATAATACGGGAAAGAGTCGTTTGTAATTTATATCTGGCCTCTTCCGGTATCCGTTTTAACTTACTTCCCAGTCCTTCATTCACCAACTCATAGACGGATTTTCCAAAGATGTTGCTTTGCCACAATTTTTCTGTGTCTCCTTCATACTCCTGCAGTAAAAACTGAAGCAATTCTTCCGATTGCTTTTCATCTCCCACAATGGGGCTGATCTCTGTTTCAATGTCTGCCCGAAGCATATGGATAGAGGGTGCGCTGGCTCGCATTTTTACACCATAGTTGCCACCCTTCCGAACGATTTGCGGCACCTCCAGCCGCATTTCCTCCGGCGTCGGCATGACAATCCCATACCCGGTAGCCTTTACCTGCTCCAATGCTGAGGCAATTTTATCATAGGATTGCTTTACCTCTGATAACTCCTTCAGCAAATACATCAAATCTCCATCATTTTCCACCTGAAAGCCGCATTCATCCGACAAAATACCATAAAACAAGGAGTTTAGAAGCCGAATTTCGCAATTTACGATACCGCAGCCGGAGTCTATTTCGGAAACCAATATATTTTCAACGCTGTCAAGTTTACATAACTCTGACAATTTAGTTTCTGAGTATTTGAGTTTTTCCATATCTTTGCAGCAGTTAAGGATCGACTGATACAATTCCGCCTTTAGTCCATGGGTGATCGGCAGCACGTCCAACCATTGAGGGAGATAAAAATGCAGCTCGGTTACAGGAAATTCGTAAAGGATGTTCTTTAATATTTCACATATTTCCTGCTCCTGCAAGGTGAGACAGTCTACACAAAGACAAGTTACATGGTATGTTTCCTCTAAGTTCCTCTTTAGATCTTGTGCGGCTTCGCCCTGTGGGTCTTTTGAATTGATCAATACAAGAAACGGCTTGCCCGTCGTTGTCATATCCAAAATGGACGCTTCTTCCGCCTGTACATAATCTTCTCTTGTAATATCTGTTATCGTGCCATCTGTGGTCACAACGATACCGATGGAACTATGTTCTCCCATTATCTTTTTTGTTCCAAGCTCCGCAGCCTGAACCATTGGAATCTCATTCGGATACCATGGCGTTGTCACCATTCTCGACTTGCCGTCCTCTTCTGCTCCTATGGCACCGGGAATCATGTATCCGACACTGTCTATCATGCGAACGGATAGAGTTGCCGCCCCATCCAGAGAGATACTGACAGCTTCCTCCGGAACAAATTTTGGTTCTGAGGTCATAATTGTTTTTCCGGACCCGCTTTGGGGCAGTTCATCCTTTGCACGCTCCTTCTGGTAGACATTTTCGATGCGGGGGATGACCAGCGTTTCCATAACCCGCTTGACAAAAGTAGATTTTCCCGTTCGAACCGGTCCTACGACCCCAATATAAATATTGCCGCCGGTACGTTCTGCAATTTCCTGATAAATATTTGCGGCCGCACTTTGCATAGCACTTTCCTCCGTTTCTACGATACTTGTACACTATGCTTATGTCTGTTAATTTTTGTTTATGATAAAAAATCCGGCCATCTGGCCGGATTTTCTTAAACTATGGGCAGAAGCAGCATAGTATCTGTTGGTACGATTGGACCATCCAAATGGTTTACGGCAGCAATCTGTTCTGTAGCTGTGCGATAGCTTTTTGCCAAATCCCAAAGAGGTGTGTCTTTTCCCACGGTTCGCACAATTAATGTTGGTCTCTTTTCCTCCGGTTTCTCATCCGGTTGTATTTCACCGCCGCAAAGTGTCCGCAGCATATCATGGACACAACAGCAGACAGACAGCGGAATGGAGCATCTTACTTCAATCCCTCCGGAACCGGAAGATGCAAAAATATCTGCTGAGGGCAATACAGAAACAAGGCAGTGTGCCTTTTCCGCAAGCATGATCTCCTGACTGGCCTCCGTCCTGACAGTCTGCGCAAACAGCATACCATCGTTATCATAACCCAATACACGGATGACTGCCGGGATTTTGATCTCCGTACGGTCTTGCGCCCGTATCAATTCAGGAAAATCCCAATATACCTGCGTATCCAGTACCTGACGGAACGTCCCCGGCACATGGCAGCGGATGTTGGTTTTGAGCGTTTGCCGATCCAAACTGCCCCTTACTTTGTACTCCTTCCATTGCGGCTGCAGCAAGCCCCTGGTACAATAAGCATCTTCTATGAGCGACAGCTTCAGCTGCCCGGAAACTATACATTTTGCCAGAATATTTACGTTAATCACCAACTGACGGCTGTCATCAGTGGCAGATGCTTCCAGATCATATTCTGTAACGTTAAGTTGCGTATGGACAGTTTCCTCGTCATAATCCGCAGATAATTCACAATACTGAGAAAAAGGCAGGGTCTCCTCCTGCAGGCAAAGGGTCTCCTCTTCTGACAGATAGAGTATTTTGCAGTGCAGAACCCCTCTGAATACAGCCTTGTTTCCAAGAAGCTTTTCTTCTGTCAATTCCGGAAAACATCGAAAATCATAAATTTGAGAACCGGATGGTCTGCCATACAAAAAATCTATCGTATCGCTGACGGTAAACGCCTTTTCACCCATTTCCAGAGGAATGTCGGTTATGTATTCTGCTTCTTTTGTCTGCAGTTCGGGGATGCTGGTTTCCAGCGTGTATTTCTGATCGTTTATTTGTTCATAGGCTGCAATTTCACAGCCAATATTTACTCGCAGCAGCGCTTTTCTGGAGTTGATCATTCTTCCATCCACAGAACGTACCCGAACAGAACAGATAATCTGCATATGAGAAGAAAAAGCAGGATCATTGAATTTAGCGGAAAACGGAATATAAACTTCCATTTTTTTGGGGCTTGAACCATCTTCAGGGGCATATAAAAGGGCACCCTTCAGTCCGCCCGTTACGGTAACACCTCCGTCGCGACAATCCGTCCCTCTTAATATTGCCTCTGCACAGCAATCAACAATAGACGATATATCCGGATAGCTGTCCGGCACAATAATTTCGGCAGTTTCCTCCTGACAGTAAATATCCTGCAGGACATTGTGCAGATAATGAAAGGGTTTACTTTGAAAGGTAAGCTCCATAGACCTCACTCCTTGTATGTTCTGTTATATCTATACGCAGAAGTGGACAAGGATATGTTAATAAATTCGGCATAACAATAAACTGACCGAAACGAGGATACTTCCAATGACCAATCGAATAAGCCAGTTTCCAAACAAACAGGACAAAATAAACCCCGCCCCAATAGCGAGCAACACCACTTTATACAATTTCGTTTGGTGACACATAACAACGCCTCCCTAGTCCAAGAATATGATGACGGGCAGAAAAAAGTTCCGCCAAAGTATAGACTTTGGCGGAACCATTTATTTATGTTCCCATGATTTAATTTCTTTTGCCTTCTCATAGAGGCGTACATAACTGTCATATCGGCTTGGTTCTATGGCCCCTTCCTGTACGGCCTGAGTTACACGGCAGCCAGGTTCCTTCAAATGGGCACAGTCATGAAACTGACACCGACCCAAAAACGGAGAAAAATCAGGAAACGCAAACTGAAGATTCTCTTTCAGGATGATCTCCATCTGCTCTGTATCAAAGGAGGAAAAACCGGGTGTATCTGCCACATAAGTATTTTCGCCTAAGGAAAACAGTTCAATATGACGGGTCGTATGACGACCACGGCCCAGTTTTTCCGAAACCGTTCCGGTCTGTATGCACAAAGACGAATCCAGGCAGTTCAAAATGCTGCTCTTGCCAACACCGGAGTTTCCGGTGAAGGCAACGACCTTTCCCGTGATCAATTCACGAAGCTCATCAATCCCCTCGCCTGTCACGGTGCTGGTTAAAACCACATCATAGCCGGCTTTTTTATACAGCTCAGAAAGAGAATTACCCGGGTGAAGATCTTTTTTGTTGACGCATATGATCACCGGAACATTTTGTGCACCGGCAATCGCAGTAATCCGGTCGATGAGAAAAGGCTCTGTAACGGGAATAGCTTCGGAAACCAGCAGCACCAGTATATCCAGGTTTGCTATTGCCGGACGGACAAAACAATTTCTCCTTGGGCGAATCTGTTCGATCATTCCTTTTCCGTGTTCCATGGACAAATCAACCCAGTCACCCACAAGCGGCACAATCCCCTCTTTTCGGAACCGACCGCGTGCCTTACATTCCACTATGTTTTCGGTTGTCTGGACATAGTAAAAACCACTGAGTGCCTTTATGATCCTTCCGCCAATACTCAATATACCACTTCTCCTGCATCAAAATCATAGAACATGCTGTGCCAAAGTACACCATCGATCAAAATATCGATTTGATGTACATCGGTTCCATCCAGGGCGATCTGGACTTGATAATTTGTAACAGTTACCGGATCTACCTCAAATTCATCCTGCTTTACGCCGTCCATAAATACGGATACGATCATTACCTCCGATATGTCCGGCAGAGGGATATTAATGATTCTGGTTATGGGGCGATTGGGGAAGTCCATGGGGCCTTCTCCATTAAGAGGATCATCTTCAACGAGATGATCGGGCCCGTTTGAAACCTGAAGGTTAACAGTTGTCCCCTCTTTTATCATTTCCCCTTGGGCAATACTCTGGAACACCACGGTGTCCTTGGCTTCTTCGCTGTCCACATTGGTAATATCATAAAGCAGTTTGACTTCTTCCAGCTTTTCTATCGCTCTGGAATATTCCAAGCCCAAAAGCCCGGGGACCGGTACCATTTTGGTTTCAGGTCCGGTGCTTACTACCATGGTTACGGTCTGACCTGCGGTCAGGGTCTCCCCTACTTCCGGAATGGTTCGAATCACACAGTTTTCACCGATCAGATCGCTGCTCTCATATAAGAGCTCAATTTCCAGATCCAAAAGAAGATTGTCCAGAATCGTTGTGGCATTTTGAACCGTTTGCTTTACCAAATTGCGCATAGAATCTGTGGATGGCCCTGAGGAAACTGTCAGTTCGATTGCTGTTCCGGCTTTTGCCATCCGTTCAGCCTTGGGGCTTTGACTGATGACATATCCGGTCTCAACCGTTTCACTGGGCATCCAATCACTAATATAGATATCAAAATTGGGATAGGCAGAATAATCCAGACTCTCAGCGTACTTTCCTACAAAATTCGGAACAGGAAATTCTTCTGTGCCTGTAAAGACATCCGAAAGGAAGAAGGAATACAGGAAGTAGCCGATACCCAATATGGCCAGTACGATGCAGATCATTCCGGCAATCAAGCCGGCAGATCCATTGTGTTTCCTTCGGGCCTTCGATATCTGCTGCCTGACTGCAGCCGCAGCCGCAGATTTCGACCGCGGCGCGCGGTCTGCCGCGGAATGAGGTGCTTCTTTCTTTTCCGGCAAAACCGTTTCGGAAACATTGGCCCGCAAATCAATGTTGGGGTTCTTCCGGAATTCATCCAGATCCCACAGCATTTCTTCCGCGCTCTCATAGCGCTCATCCAAATTGGCAGTCATGGCATGCATGGTAATCTGTTCCAGCCCTAGCGGAATCTGAGGCTGAATGGTACGGGGCAGCACTGCCTTGGCGTTAATATGCTGAATAGCCACAGAAACAGGTGTTTCTCCATCAAAGGGCGGGCGGCCGATGAGCATTTCATACATGACCACACCCAAAGAATACAGATCAGAACGGTAATCGATCTTGCCGCCCTTTGCCTGTTCCGGTGAAATATAGTGAACAGAGCCCAGTGCTTCTCGGGTCAGTGTACTTTGGGATGAAGAAACACGGGCGATGCCAAAATCGGCAACCTTGACGCTGCCGTCTTTAAGCACCATGATATTATGAGGCTTAATATCACGGTGAATGATTCCGCGACTGTGGGCGTGTTCCAGAGCCTTTGCGATCTGAGTTGAAAAGTGAAGTGCCTCTCTCCAGTTCAATGCTCCCTTTTGCTCCATATACTGCTTGAGTGTGATGCCATCGATCAATTCCATTACGATATAGTCCACATTATCGGAATGAGAAACATCATAGACATTGACAATATTGGGATGGGATAGCATGGCTACTGCTTGGGATTCCGCGTGAAATCTGCGGCGGAACTCCGCATCCTGAGACAAATCATCCTTCAGTATTTTAATCGCAACCAGACGGTTCAGACGATGGCATCTGGCTCTGTAGACCACAGCCATACCACCGGTACCGATCACATCCAGAATCTCGTATCGATTATCCAACAGCCTTCCTATGTAGTTTTCCATAAGTAGCTCCGTTTCCGATTACTCGTCCCGTCCTTAGCCGGCTGACGGGTGCCGAAATATAGAAAAGAGGTCACACTGTGATCAGGGCAACGGTCACATTATCCGGTGCACCTCTGTAATTTGCTATCTTCAATAACCGCTGGCAGCAGTCATTTTTATTAACACCATGAACGACCTCAAAAAGAATCTCCTGATCAGACATGATATTGGACAGGCCATCGGAACAAAGTAAAACACAATCATTTTTTTTGAGGGAAATGTGGTATAAATCACACTCAACATTGGCTTCTGTGCCAACGGCGCGGGTGATCAAATTCTTTCCCGGGTGATTTTTAGCGGTTTCTCTGGTCAGTTCCCCACGTTGGACCATAAGCTCCACAAGGGAATGATCTGTTGTAATACTGGTTATACCGTTATCATTTAATAAATAGGCACGACTGTCACCTACATTGACTACAGTCAGATGATCTTTTTGAAAAAAAGCCGCAACAAGCGTCGTTCCCATGCCTTTATACTCTTCGCTGAGCTGCGATTGTTCATACACGGCCTTATTGGCCAGCTCCAGAGCATCTTTCAGCATTTGGTCGATGCGCTCAGGCTTCATACCGGATCGTGCCGTCCGATGTACTTCGCCCGTAAAGACCTCTACGGCCATATTGCTGGCAATGTTGCCGGATCTGGCACCGCCCATTCCATCACATACAAGGACAAGCATCTGATCTTTGCCAAGTTTTTTGATTGCATAGTCATCTTGATTTTGCGTGCGGATCATTCCGGGATCGGTCAAACCCCATGCCTGCATAGTCATACCTCCCTTGCTTTTTCGTATTTTCTGCGCAGCTGGCCGCAGGAGGCATCGATATCGCTGCCTAAAGTGCGGCGTACTGTGGCGGGAATTCCGTGATTTTCCAGAACTCGCCGAAACTCCATAACTGCTTTGCGTGTGCTGGGCTTCAGCGGGCTCTCAGCAATGTTGTTCAAAGGAATCAAATTTACATGGGCTGCGATATCTTTGAGCTTGCCTGCCAAAATTTCAGCGATCTCGGAAGAGTCGTTGACATCTCGAATCATAGCATATTCGAAAGAGATTCGCCTTCCCGTTTTCTCAAAGTAGACCTTACATGCCTCTAAAAGCGTTTCAACATTGTACTTTCGATTCACCGGCATCAGTTTCGTGCGAATTTCATCCAGCGGCGCATGAAGGGAAACGGACAATGTCAGCTGCAGCTTTTGATCAGCCAATTGATAGATCCGGTCAACCAAGCCACAGGTAGAAAGACTGATATGCCGCATGCCGATGTGCATCCCGTCCGGGCTGTTGATCAATTCCAAAAACCGGAGGACCGTATCATAGTTGTCCAAAGGCTCTCCAATACCCATTAAAACGATATTGGAAATTTCAAGTCCTGAATCCAGAGACGCAAACAAGACCTGATCCACCATTTCAGACGGAGACAGTCGGCGAACCAAGCCTCCTTTGGTGGAAGCGCAAAAAGCACAGCCCATTGCACATCCAACCTCTGATGAAATACAGATGGAATTACCGTGGCGGTAACGCATGAGAACAGATTCCACGCAGTTTCCATCCCCTAAACGCCACAGGTATTTGATGGTGCCGTCTTTTTGAGACTCCTGTTTTTGGACGATTTCCGGAACGGTAATATAAAAGGCAAGGTCCAGATTTTGGCGAAGTATCTTAGGTAGATTGGTCATTTCGTCAAAGCTGCGGCAGCCTTTATGTAACCATGTAAATATCTGTTTTGCTCGAAACGCAGGCTCTCCCATGGCCTGCAGGGCATGGGAGAGCTCTGCCTGATTCATGGATTTGATATCCTGCTTCATTGGGCTCTCCTCAATTTACAAATAAAAAAGCCGTCAGTTTTGTGAATGCTTGGCAGCAATGTCAGCATTCCTTCATTGCTGTCTTGACCGGGAAACCCGGACGGCAAAGGAAAAGATTCCGAAGAAAACTGAGGATGCTGCTCCAAAAACCAGCGAATGATATCCTCATTTTCCCGTTTCAAAATGGTACAAGTGCTGTACAAAAGAATACCGCCCGGCTTAACATAAGCGGAAAGCTGATTGAGTATCCGCTTTTGAACAGCAGGAAGATTCTGTAGTGCTTCCAAGTCTTTATAACGAATATCCGGCTTCTTGCGGATAACTCCAAGGCCGGAACATGGAACATCAGCAATTACGACGTCCATAGACTGTTCCCATGCAGGAACTGCCTGTGTCGCATCCTGAAGCACCGGTTCCATCACGTCAATGCGGAGGCGCGCGGCCCCACTTCGGAGCAAATCAATTTTATGCGGATGAATATCGCAGGAATAAATATGTCCCTGATTGTTCATCGCCAATGCTGCGGCAAAACTTTTTCCGCCGGGAGCTGCACAGCCGTCCAATACTTGCATATTCGGTCTTATATCTGCTGCCTCAACAGCCAGTCTGGCAGCCGGATCCTGAACGAAGAAACCTCCTTGGCGAAACAGGGGGATATTTTCCAAATTTCCGTAACCGGAAATATAATAGGCATGTTCCAGCCATGGATGCGGTTCGGCATCGGCACCGGCTTGTGTAAGTGCCTGCAAGACATCCTCGTCGCCTGTTACCAGGGTGTTAACCTGAATGGTTGTCCTGGCAGGCTCATTATGACTGGCCAAAAGAGGGGCCAAGGCATCCTTCCCAACAGAATCCTCCAGCAATTCGACCAGACCACGGGGATGACTGTAACGAATAGAAAGATCCTCAGGGGCGTTCAGGCTATCCTTCTCCCGAACAGCTCGGCGGAGAACCCCGTTTATCAATCCGGCTGCACCTCGATTGGCATAACGTTTTCCCTGTTCCACAGCTTCATTTACAGCAGCAGATGCGGGGATCTTATCCATCATAAGGATTTGATAGAGTCCCAAACGCAAAATATCCGGCACGACTGGCTGCAGCTTATTCATACTGCAGGATAGTAGGTGCTTCAGGTGATAATCCAAAAGCATCCTGTTTTGCAGTACACCATAACACAGGCGGCTGGCCAATGCGGCATCCCGGCGATCCAGCCGATCCCGGGCAATATATTCTTTTAATATGCCGTCTGCCCATGCCCCCTGCTTTCTGCAGGCAACCAAAGCAGATAATGCTGTTGTTCTGGCACTCATAGATACTCCTTACTCACGGGATATCAATGGGATGTCCGCGAAAATAGTCAGCAGCAGCCATTCGTTTGCCGCCTTCTGACTGCAATTGAGTAATCAGGGCGGTTTTACCATCCCCACAGGCGACTTCCAGCCCCTGCTTTGTCAAGGCCAAAACGGTCCCCGGTTGGGCCTGTGTCGCTTTTTTTCCATCCTCTACCCGGAAGATCTTAAATGTTTTTTCATTAAAAACCGCAGTAGCCACCGGCCACGGAATCAATCCGCGAACCTGATCGATCACATAACGCAAAGGCTGCTTCCAGTCGATCGGACACATGGATTTACTCAACATGGGAGCGTAGGTTGCTTTGGCAGTATCCTGAGGAATCCGTTTAACAGAGTCATTGGCAATTGCATCAATGGTATCACAGGCAAGCTCTGCTGCGATCTGTGCCAACCGATCCATCAATTCTGCCCCGGTCTCCATGGGATCGATCGCTGTTTTTCTGATTTCGATTATGTCGCCTTCATCCATTCCGGCAGACATATACATAGCAGTTACACCGGTTTCGGAAAGATGATTTAAAATTGACCACTGTACAGGGCCTGCTCCGCGCAGTTCCGGAAGAATACTGGCGTGCATATTCACGCAGCCCTTCGGCGGGATATCCAATACGGACTGAGGCAATATTTTGCCGTATGCGACAACGACGATCAGATCCGGTTTGAGCTGTCTCAGGCCCTCCACCACTTCATCTTCCCGAAAGCTCAAAGGCTGACAGACAGGAATGTTTTGAGACAAGGCATACTCTTTGACCGGAGACACCGTCATCTTCATCCCACGATTTTTGGGCATATCCGGCTTTGTATAAACAGCTGCCACATGGAACCCCGATTCACAGATCCGCTGAAGGCAGGTTTTGGCGATATCGGGGGTCCCCATGAAAACAAGTCTCATTCCTCGTCTTCTCCTTCCATTATTTCCTCCAATTCCTCCGGCGTCAGCATGTGATCAGCCACTTCGGTATATAACTGTCCATCCAAATGGGCAAGTTCATGGCAAAAACAGCGTGCAATCAGTTCTTCGCCTTCGACCTCAAACCATTCGCCGCAGCGATCCTGCGCACGGACCTTTACCACATTGGGTCGGGTAACGATGCCATATTTTCCAGGCACACTCAAACAACCTTCCACACCTGTCTGTTCTCCGCTTTGTTCTATAATTTCAGGATTAACCAGTTCCAGAATCCCTTCCTCACCGGCATCTACGATCACAACACGACGGAGGATCCCTACTTGCGGTGCAGCAAGTCCCACACCATTGGCATCTTTCAGGGTATCAATCATATCATCAATTAGAATACTGAGCCGCTTGTCAAATTTTGTCACAGAGCGACAGGTTTTGGATAAAACGCTGTCCCCTACGGTTACGATGTTTCTAAGAGCCATGTGTATCCCTTCTATTCGTAAGCATTGATGTCAACAAAAACAGAAACGCCTTTGTTGCTCTTATTCTTTGTAAATTCCCGCAATAAATGTGCCAAAAGCTGCCGAACAGAGCGCTGATTGGTGCAATGCAGGGTAATTCTGTACCGATAAGCGTTGTTAATTTTGGAAATGGATGCCGGAGACGGGCCCAAGATCCGCACTTGAGTGCCTTCATAAGAAGGATGGTGCAGACTCTGTTCCAGCATTTGACGAAACGCTCCGGCAGCAGAAATCGTCTGTGACTCAAAGGCACCGACAAACATAATCACGAACACATCACCATAAGGCGGCGTTTTTTGAAGTTCACGCAAGGTGAGTTCCAGATTATAAAAACCGGAATAATCCTGTCGGGCAGCAAGACGAATAACGCTGTGTTCCGGTGTCATGGTCTGTATGATGGCACGGCCCGGATGTTCACCGCGGCCTGCACGTCCGATTACCTGCGTTAACATGGAAAATGTTGTCTCTGCCGCCCGATAATGATTTACATACAAGGAACTGTCAGCATCAACAACGCCGACAAGCGTCACATTTTCAAAATTCAGCCCCTTCGTCACCATCTGCGTACCAATGAGAAATGGTATTTTCTCATTCTGAAACTTGCTCAGTATTGCGTCATGTGTATTGGATGCAGAAACAGTATCCGCATCCATGCGAAGAATGTCTGTATCGGGAAACAGAGCTTGAAGCTCCTGCTGAATCTTCTGCGTTCCTGTACCAATGGCCTTCATATGTCCGCTGCAATGGGGACAGTCATCCGGAATCGGCTGCGAAAATCCGCAGTGATGACACATGAGCCGATGGTTGGCGGTGTGATAGGTCAGGCTGACGCTGCAGCGCGGACACATGATGACCTCACCGCAGTCTACACAGATCATGCATTTGCCGGCACCGCGTCGATTGAGGAACAGGATGCTTTGCCGGCCGAGGGCATGGTTCTCCCGCAGAGAATCTGCCAAATGTCTGCTGATGGCACTTCCGTTGCCATCTTTCAAATCCTGTTTCATATCAACCAGTTCTACAGTCGGCAAGTGTTTTCCGTTATATCGATCTGGTAATTGATACAGCTTATATACGCCGTTCTTAGCCAGATACATACTTTCCAGAGAAGGTGTGGCGGAGCCGAGGATGACCAGTGCGTTTTCCCGGCTTCCGCGGTAAATGGCAATTTCCCGGGCGTGGTAACGGGGTGCATTCTCAGATTTGTAGCTATGCTCCTGTTCCTCATCCACAATAAGAAGTCCCAAATTTGAAACAGGTGCAAACACAGCAGAACGGGTACCCAGAACAACCCGTGCTTTCCCGGCCTTGATTCGCTTCCATGTATCATATCGCTCAGAAACACGCAGGGCACTGTGGAGCACAGCCACTTCTTCGCCAAAATGCGACATAAGCGTCTGGATCAACTGCGGGGTCAGAGAAATTTCAGGAACCAGAAAAATGGAGGAGCGTTCCTGCTGCAGCATTTCCCGTATCATACGAATGTATATCGCTGTTTTTCCGCTTCCGGTCACGCCGTAAATCAGAGCAACACCCGGTTCTTCCTGCCTTGATTGGCTCAGAAGCCCGGAAAACACAGCTTCCTGTGTAAAATTGAGAACGACGGGATCAGCCGGAATAACAGCCTCCGGCAAGGAATTTCGAAATACATCCCGTACGGATAGCTGCAAATAGCCAAGCGCTTCCAGACGACGAATCGTGGTCATGCCGGCACCGGTCAAATAAGAAATCTCCTTGGTGCTGCCGCTTCCGACCGCACAAATGAGCTTTAGCACCTCATACTGAAGAGGTGCCGAGCGTTTCTTTCGAAGTGCAAATTCCATTGCTTCTTCAGCAGAAACTGCCAGGGATGCTATTTTCTCCGTTTTGTCCAGTATCTTTCGGCTGAAATCCACATCGGACTGAATGTATTTTTTCTTTTTCAGATAGGACAATCCCGTATCAACGGTTTCGGAATCTGAAATCGAAGCATAAAGTGCCGCCTCATCGATTCGGCCGTTATGGGACAGCAATAGCTGCATCACCAACCATGCCGCCTCCGATGTATTTTTAAGGCTGTCCATATCTACCGGTGTTTCTATAAGGGTAAACTGTCCTTTGGTTTGAAACCAAAGTCCTGCCGGGAGCATGGCCTTCACCGCATCGTAAAATGTGCAGAAATATCGCTCCCGAATAAAAGCAGCCATGCGGATGTAGGATTCAGACAGGATCGGTGCATCATCTAACACACCGTCAATTGATTTCAGCCCCAATTCTTCTCCGTCAGAAATTGAGAGTATCAGACCTTCACAGCGGCGATTGCCGCGGCCAAATGGAACCGTTACTCTCATCCCCGGCTGTAAGGACATAGATTCCGGAATTTTATAGGAGTATGGCTTATCGATTGCATAGACTGCCGCAGAAACCGCAATAGACGCGATCAATATCCACACCCCCTTAAATACAACTTCAAGGCGCAGGCATAAAAGCCTGCACCTTGCTTCGGCAGATCAGCGAAGATACTCTTCTTTAACAGTTGCTGTAAGTTTGCCTTCGGAAACCTCGCAAATGGCCATTGTTACAGGCTTTTGCGGCAATGTATAGCCTTCCTGCTCAGCCTCGATTGAAAGCTGTCTGGCACGTCTGGCCACTACATTCACCAACAGATATCGGCTGTCCACATAAGTCAGCAGTTTAGACATAGGGGGGTAAAGCATAATTATAATTCCTCCTGAAGTAATTGAATTCTGGATTTTGTTCTGCATTTTTCAGCCGTTATAATCGAAGCGATCTCCAAAACGGCCTTGTCCACCTGATCATTGACAACCAGATAGTCATAATCCTGCGCATGGGAGTATTCCCAACGGGCTTGAGTGAGTCTTCCTTGTATTACGTCATCGGCAGTATCTCCACGCCCGGTAAGGCGAGCTTCCAACTCCTTAAAAGAAGGAGCCATCATAAAAATCAGTACGGCATCGGGGCGGCGGCGCTTTACATTGAGCGCCCCCTGCACTTCGATGTCCAGCAAAATATCCTGCCCCTGAGCAAGGGCGTGATCCAGCGGTGCTTCCGGTGTACCGTAAAAATTCCCAACATACTCGGCATATTCCAGTAATTCCTGCCTGTCAATCATTTCGCGAAAGGTATCATGATTGACAAAAAAATAGTTAACACCATCAACCTCACCGGGACGAATGGGACGGGTCGTAGCAGAAACAGAAAAATGAAGATTGGGGCTTTGTGACATGAGCTGCTTGACCACAGTACTCTTTCCCACACCGGATGGGCCGGATATGACGATCAATTTCCCGTCCATTATGTGTCCTCCTCATTTCCTGCTGTCACCGGGTCAGGTTTTCCTGCCGCTCTGGCAGCTATGGTCTCCGGCGGAACGGCAGATAAGATCACGTGATCTGTGTCCATCAGGATTACTGACTTGGTTCTGCGCCCATATGTTGCATCTATCAACATACTGCGATCTTTTGCTTCTTGTATAATACGCTTGATCGGAGCTGATTCCGGACTGACTATTGTTAAGACCCGTCCGAATGAAACCATATTGCCAAAGCCGATATTTACAAGTTTCATAGCTCCCTCCGATTATTCTATATTCTGTGTTTGTTCCCGAATCTTTTCAAGTTCTGCCTTAATGTCCACCACCGTTCTGGTCTGTTCAAGATCATTGCATTTTGAACCGATGGTGTTTGCTTCCCTGTTCATTTCCTGAAGCAGAAAATCCAGCTTTCGGCCGACAGCTCCGCCGGAAGCAAGCATTTGCTGCAGTTGATTCAAATGACTTCGGAGACGAACAGTTTCTTCATCTACTGCAATTTTGTCTGCAAAAATCGCTGCTTCTGTCAGAATTCTGCTTTCGTCAATGGATGTACCGGCAAGTACCTCCTGCATTTTCTCCAGCAATTTTGCCCTGTATTCCGAAACTGTAACGGGGCTTCGTGCTTCTATCTGCTCAACCATGGAAATAATAGTCTCACGCCGGTTCAGCAGATCCCGTTCTAAAGCTGCACCTTCCACCGTCCGCATGGTATCATATTGGTCCAGCGCTTCACCCACGACCTGCAGAAGCTCGGCAGCTCTTGCTTCTTCATCCACATCCGGCTTCTCGGTCACAAATACATCGGGCAGACGAAACAGTGCCGTAACAGAAATATCGTCTCGTACGGGGTAGTCAGCAGCCACCTGCTGCATCGCCGTCAAATACCCCTCCAGAACGGGCTTGTTCAGCGTAATTTTGACATCTTCGCCGGAGGCATTCACGACAGAAATGAAAACATCTATTTTTCCGCGGGTCACATGTTCTTTTACCAATTGCTTTATACGGTCTTCCACATAGCTATAAACCCGGGGAAGCTTTACGGAACAATCAAGATATCGATTATTGACAGAACGAACCTCAACGGTGATCTCGCGGCCTTCCACTGTGTTGGTGGCTCTGCCGTATCCCGTCATACTTCTGATCAATTTTATCCCTCCAAATGGTGACTGTACGCGGAAATTCCGCGCACAGTCATTGTATTTTAAGCAACAGGAACCAAGTCCACCACAACGGTATACTCCGTTTCTCCAATCACACCGGCACCGTCAAAGCCATCAATATAGATTTTCGTGGGCATGGTCATGGATGTCGCAGTCTCTGCCAAAGTCACATTGGAGAAATCAACCACAACCCGAACATTTTCCTCCAGTATTTTATCGATGTCATCCTCGTTGGCACGGATCGCAATAGGAAGAATATTGGTTCTTGCCACAGCCTGAAGAGTAGCCGGAACACCGACAAAACTGAAATGATTGCTGGAAATACGCATCTGGCGAATGGCTTTGTTCTTGATTTGAACAGAAACCGTTGCCTCCTGCTCTCCGCTGAGATTGGTACAATCTTCCGGAATGGTGATCATTCTGGTCACCTCTTCTTTATTGGTCATGAGACTGGCCAGATCCACAGCAGACAATTTGATACTCTGAATGCCCTCTAAAACGGTGGGGTCTGCAGACAGTCGGATGGATTTGGGCGAAATATCGATCACAGCATCTGCGCTGGTAGCACCACCACCGTCAATGACAGGTGCTTCCAAAGGCACATCCTTATACAGCAGGATAGGAAGCGTGACCTCGATCTCCTTCACTTCTGAAGTGATGTCCTGATTGTTGATCATTTCACCATTTCTATCCATCAGCTGGTACGTCAGAGTGGTACTGATCGTCTGATCCACATTCTCACGCTTTAGAATCGCCTGTGCATAGCTGACTTGATTCACGGCATCTTCCGGACCTTCAATGGTGATCTCCGCATAATTTTGATCCAGACGATCGGCTGTGTAACCTTCCACAATGTCCACTTCGGTGAGAACCTTTACCGGTACGATCCGCTTTGCAAGCTTCTCAAGGGTAATGATCACCTGATTGGGATTGCGGAAATTCATGGTTACATCCTGTGCAGAAACAGAGGCCGGAAGCGTCACATCATAGATGTCAAAGGAAAACGGGTAATCTCTGGTCGTTCTGAGGCTGCTGACATCAATGCTGACAACAATGTCAGACTTGTTTTCCGTCAGCTTGTTCAAATCCGCCAGCTTACCGCCAAATGTCAAAGACACGCCGGTGGGAACATTGGTTTTAGTGATCAAAAGATCATGATCTTCCCGCAGCAGATCTTCGCCAACAAAAGTGACGGGAATATTACCGAGTGTGCGTTCACCCTGGGGATTTTCCACCGTAACAACATAAAGCCATAACCCCACGGAGACCGCAAGGGCTAACAGCATACTGAGCCATTTTTTATTTTGCATCGCTTCGTTCCCTCTTGGTCAAAAGTTGTTTTGTTCGGGTCCAGAGGGACTGCTGTTCCTCTGTTTTTGGCATCAATTCGTTGGTCAACAGTCGTTCAAGCGTCTGTGGTGCCAAATGCCTCTTCAACATACCGCCAATGGCAACGGAAATCGTACCCGTTTCCTCCGATACAATGATTGCCACGGCATCCGATACTTCGCTGGAGCCAATGCCGGCTCTGTGGCGTGTTCCCAGATCGCTGTGAAGATTGGGATTTTCAGACAAGGGCATCACACAGCCGGCAACTGCGACCCGTCCATCGCGAACGATCACCGCCCCATCGTGCAGGGCAGCTTTCGGGAAAAACAGGTTTCGAAGAAGCTGTTCGGTCAGAACAGCATCCACAGGTGTTCCTGTTTTGAAGTATTCCCCCAGGGAAGTCTCGCGCTCAAATATCAGCAATACGCCAACACGCTCTTTGGACATAATTTCACAGGCGGATACGGTAGCATGAATCGCATCGCCCAACTCGCTTTTGGGAGATTTCCCACCAAGCAGATCCATAAAACGCTTGCCGCCGAACCGTTCCAACGCCCGTCTGAGCTCCGGTTGAAACATGATAACCAGCGCAATAAAGCCCAGGGACAAAATATTGCTGAGAATAAAGTGCAGAACATAAAGATCCATCAAATTTGTGACCCATGTCAAAAGGAGCAAAGCAACAATTGCTTTGGCAGCTCTGGCTGTACTGGTCGAACGAACCATATTGATCAGCTTAAATATGAGAAAGGCCACAATCAGGATATCCAGGAGATCGGACAATCCGATGCTCATAAACGCATTTCTAGCACCCTGAAACAATGAGCGAAATTCACGCAAGCGCCTACACCACCATTCTAAAAATAACTACAATGAAACACTGTAATTATAGCCGAGAATCGTGAATTAAGCAAGAGCAAAGCGTCAAATATTTCAAGGAATCATTCCTTTTACGATTTCAGCCGCAAATTCTATTTCTTTTTCTGTGTTTGTGTGGGATACACTAAACCGAACCGTTCCCTGTTCCAGCGTATGGGCAGAGGCATGAGCCAGCGGCGCACAATGAAGGCCTGCTCTCACGGCAATTCCGTTATCGGCCAGAATTTTTGCCGCATTCTCACAATCAAAGCCCTGAATTTGAATGGATAATACACCTGTCTGCCATTGTTCCGGCCCCCGAAAACAACGCACGCCGGGAATATCCCATATGAGATCATATAAATATTTCAGCAGGTGTTGTTCTTGTTTCCAAACCTGCTGTATGCCGATTTGGTCCAGGTACCTCAGACCTGCCAGCAATCCGGCAATTCCGGGTACATTGTGCGTTCCCACCTCTGCTGAATCAGGAAGAAATGCAGGCATCTCCCAATCCAGCGAGTTGCTTCCGGTTCCACCGCAGAGCAGTGGTTTCGGTTCCTGATTGCAAAGAAGCAACCCCGTTCCCTGCGGCCCCAACAGCCCTTTATGACCCGGCATAGCAATGAAGGAAGCCCCCAACTGCTTTAGGGATATGGGCAAAACACCGGCAGACTGCGCTGCATCCAGCACAAGAGGAACTTTTCTTTTGCGGCAGATCTCCGCAATTTCTTCCACAGGTAAAACGTATCCAAACACATTGGAAACATGCGTACAGATCACAGCTTTGGTCTGTGGCGTTATGGCCTCAGCAAAGGCTGTGACGGTGTCTTGCGGAGCAAAGAGCCTTGTTCCCGCTGTGATGATTTCGGCACCTAAATGATATAGGGGCCGCGTAACGGCATTGTGTTCAAACCCGGAGATCACAACTCTGTCACCGGGTTTGACCAGAGAGTGAATGGCAATATTCAAACCGTGAGTGGCGTTTGCGGTAAAAACTACCTGTTCCGGTCCTGCATCAAAAAAATCTGCAGCTTCTACTCGGCAATCAAACGCCAATCTTCCTGCCCGAACTGAGGCATTGTGACCGCTTCGTCCAAGACTGGCGCAATGTTTCATTGCATAAAGCACAGCCTCAGCAACCTCTGGTGGCTTATTCATGGAGGTGGCAGCATGATCCAAATAGATCAAAAGAACACCTCCTTCATGTCACCGTAAGAATTTGCCCGAAAGAATCTGCGGGGAAAAACACCTTTGCTTCGCAGCACAAATATGGCCCCATAGACATCTGATAGACCAAGCTGAATTGCATATCCGCAGCCGGACAAGGAGATGCCCTTTGGCGCACGCTGTGCCGTGGTCTCAAACCCGTGCTGCTGCAGCAGCATAGCTGCTGTTTGCGCCTGTGTCATAGATTGAAAGGTTAAATAATACGTGTCCATCGGTCTACCCTCCCATCCATCGTATGTCAGGATTGGAAGAATCGACACAGCACCCTCAACTATTGAGGGTGCTGTGTCGATTTATTTCAAAAGACAGACCGCATGACAGGATATGCCTTCACTCCTGCCTGTAAAACCGAGATGTTCTTCTGTTGTGGCTTTTATATTTACTTGATCCGGTTCGATGTGTAATCTCGTTGCCAAACGATCCTTAATGGCAGGAAGAAACGCTGCCAGTTTGGGCTGCTGAGCGATCACTGTGATATCCAAATTGGAGATATCATAGTTTTTGTTCTGTATCAGCTGCAATACCCGATCCAGAAGCACCATGCTGTCAATATCGCGATACGTCTCATCTGTATTCGGGAAGTGAATTCCAATGTCACCCAGCGCCGCAGCACCAAGGAGAGCATCCATAACCGCGTGGATCAGAACATCGGCATCGGAATGACCATCCAGCCCCTTTTCGTACGGAATTTCCACACCGCCAAGAATCAGCTTTCGCCCCTCTCTTAACCGGTGCACGTCATATCCATGACCAATCCTCATCACTCGCTCCTCCTTTCCAGTATGGCATTTGCTAAAACCAAATCGATGGGTGTGGTGATTTTAATATTTTCTTCAGATCCCTCGGTGAGGAAAACCCGCATACCCAATGCCTCTACTGCCGAGCAGTCATCGGTAACGGGGAGATTTTGATTCAGTGCATTCTGCAACGCGCCGCGAAGTAAGTCATAATCAAAAATCTGAGGAGTTTGCACAGCAAAGAGAGACTTCCTCTCCGGCGTATTGAGTACCATTTGGTTTTTTGCCGTTTTAATCGTATCTTTCACCGGAACAGCCGGAGCAGCAGCGTGGCAATCTCTGGCTTTTTCAATTGTTTCCTCAATTACAGAATTGGAAATCAGGGGTCTTGCACCATCGTGAATTGCTGCCAACCCCGATTTTTGGGAAACGTGATCTAAACCGATCATGACCGATTCTATGCGTGTTGCACCGCCCTCCACAACTGCGGTTACTTTTTTGTAGCCATTCCTGTCACAAAGACTTTGTACGAATGCCACCAGGTCACGTCGGGTGACAACGACAATCTCATCCACTTTTGAACAAGACTCAAAAGCATCAATGCTTCGGGCTATGACTGTTTTCCCCTGCAATTCGGATGTAATTTTGTCCTCACCTTTCATACGGCTGGAATTCCCCGCTGCAACGATCACAGCCGAACAGGGAGCGATTTTTTTCTTTTTCACCAATTTCAGCAGGTTATTCATCATATCCCATTTCCTCCGGCAAAGACATAACTAAATTCTTGTAGATGTTGCCGCGAATCATAAAGTTTTTGAACTGATCAAAAGCGGCACAGGCCGGAGACAATGTGACAATATCTCCCGAACAGGAAAGCCGTTGTGCCATGGATACGGCATTTTGAAGGCAATCTGTCACGACAATAGGTAATCGCTGCGGATCATATCCGGGCACCCTTACAACGGCTTGCCTGATTTTGTCGGCTGTGCTGCCGCAGAGAATCAATGCTTTCACGTGTGAAACAATTTCGGCACCGAGGATATCGAACGGAATTTGTTTATCGTAGCCGCCTGCAATGAGAATCACTTTCCGATCAAAGGCATGCAAACCGGCAATGGTTCTCGATGGGCTGCTGGCAATCGAATCATTATAATATCGCACACCATTCAGTATGCGAACCAATTCAATGCGGTGCTCCACTCCTCCAAAATTACGTGCAACATATCGAATATCTTCATGGGACGCAAGTCCTTCTACTGCAGCTATGGCCGCCATATAATTCTCTACATTGTGCAGGCCGGGAATGGCGATTTCCTCTTTTTTTATAACGGCACTGCCATTGTGCCACACAATTTCGTCGTGATAACAAACTCCCTTTTGTAACATCTGGGCTCTTGAAAAATAGGTTACCGATCCCTTTGCTTTTTTCGCAAAGGATGCAGTAATGCTGTTGTCAAGATTAAGAACCAGTTTATCCTCAGGTTTTTGGTGCAAAAAAATATTTTCTTTGGCTTCTGTGTACTCAGCCATATCCCGGTGGATATCCAGATGGTTGGGTGCAAGATTTGTAACGACTGCCACATGGGGAGACTGACGCATATGCATCAGCTGGAAGGAGCTGAGTTCAACAACCGCAATATCATCCGGTTTCATATCTGCTGCCAAAGGCAGTAATGGCTGACCAATATTGCCCCCGATCCACACAGAATGCCCTGCATGCTTTAGAATCTCCGCAATCAGCGTTGTGGTGGTGGTTTTTCCGTCAGAGCCGGTCACGGCAATAACAGGACAGGGACACACAGAAAAAAATGCTTCCATCTCAGAGGTGATCACAGCCCCATTTTCTCTCAGGGTGCAAAGGACCGGAATATTGGGGTGCATGCCCGGTGTCCGGAAAACAACATCGGCACTCAGATCATCCAAATAGGAATCGCCAAGGTGAAGTTCCGCCCCTCCCCGTTCCAACGCAAGAACCTCTTCATCCAGATTCTCCCGTTGGGTCTTATCGCAGGCAATAACATGAAGCCCGTATCCAAGCATCATGCGGATCAGCGGACGGTTGCTGACACCGATCCCCAGAACCGCGATTCGTTTGCCTCTGAGTTTTTCAAAATATTGATCCACCCCAATATTCATAGAGATACCTCTTTTCCAATTCTAATCATATTATAGCCGTGTGCGGCGGTTTTTGCAATTGATTTGACAATATAAACAAAATAAAGTAGAATATCGGTACGTCCGGGTCGGACAGTCGCGTGTGCAGTGCCGAAAGGCCGTACATGAGGAAAGTCCGGGCTCCGCAGGGCAAGGATAACGGGTAACGCCCGCCGAAGGCAACTTCAGGAAAAGTGCAACAGAGATATACCGCTTCGCCGTATTGGGCGGAGTAAGGGTGGAAAGGTGCGGTAAGAGCGCACCCGATGGTGTGGAAGCATCCATCGCTGCAAACTCTATCCGGAGCAACACCGCAGAGGAAACAAGGTCGGCCCGGCTGTTTCCGAGAAGGTGGCTGGATCACAGGGGTGACCCTGTGACTAGATAGATGACTGTCGAATACAGAACCCGGCTTACAGACCCGGTCGTGTAAAAAGTGTGTCAAGGAAACTTCCTTGGCGCACTTTTTACTGATTGCACAAATTACAGAACAATTTATTGTTGTAATCTATTAAAGTTTTTTGAAAAAACATCTTGATTTTAGCACGATGAAGCACTAAAATATATTCAGATATATTTGAGAAGGGGTTATGATTATGGATCTGCTTCGGCACCCATCGGTAGATCGGCTGTTTCAGGCGATTTTATCTTTGCAGACAACGGACGAATGTTATGAATTCTTTGAAGATGCCTGTACCATCAAGGAAATTGAAGAAATCGCACAGCGCTTTGAAGTAGCGGAGCTTCTTTGGAAAGGGCAAAGTTATAATGAGATCAATCAGGCTACCGGTGCCAGTACTGCGACCATTTGCCGGGTAAAGAAATGTCTGGTCTATGGAAACAGCGGTTATCGGATCGCGCTGGAACGGCTATCGGATTTGAATAAGGAGAAATAATATGATCGGATTATTAAAGCCGGAGGAACGCGTAGTTTACGCCCTGCGTGACTTATACGGCCGCATGGGCTATGCACCGTTTAAGATGGGCAAGTTTGAGACCTATGAACTGTATATGCAGAACAAAGACTTTTTGGTTTCCGAGGGAGTCATAACCTTTACAGATGCGGACGGAACTCTGATGGCACTCAAACCGGATGTAACCTTGTCTATTGTTAAAAATTACCGGAAGGAAGATACTCCTGTACAGAAAGTTCATTACAGCGAGAACGTCTACCGAAGGGCAGGAAGCGGACAAACGTTCCGCGAAATCATGCAGACAGGTTTGGAGTGCTTGGGTGATGTTGGAAGCTATGAGCTTTGCGAGGTCATCCTCCTTGCGGCCAAGAGTCTGCAAACCATTTCGGAAAGATTTGTTTTGGATCTCTCCCATATGCAGATCGTCTCGGATATTCTGGATTCATTGGATCTTGATTTTGAACATCGTATTCAGGTTCTGGAAGCTATCGCTGAAAAGAACGAAGATGCACTTCTGTTGGAAAATAAGGACGTTTCTCCCCTTTTGGATCTGCTTCATATCTGCGGTCCGATAAAAAACACACTGCCCCATCTTGCCGCTCTTTGTAAAACACCGGCATCGTTGGAAGCATTGCAGCAAATTGAGACGATCTACCGCGTTTTGGAAATAAATGATCTGGCTGACCATGTCCAGTTGGACTTTTCTATTGTGAACGACATGAATTATTACAACGGTATTGTTTTCTGCGGCTACGTGGAAGGGATTCCTACAGGGGTATTGTCCGGTGGTCAGTATAACAATCTGATGGAAAAGATGAATAAGAACGCCGGCGGTGTTGGATTTGCAGTCTATCTGGATCAGATAGAGCTTCTGGACAACAGAACGAAGAAATACGACGTAGATACCATCCTGCTCTATGATCGAACAGATGAGATTTCGGCAGTCTCCCAAGCAGCAAATGAATTGTCGTCCCAAGGAGACAGTGTACTTGTTTTAACAAAAAAGCCGGCGGAGCTGCGGTTCCGTCAGTTGATGCAATATAAGAACGGGAGGGTGGATCTGCTTGAGACCCATGGTTAATATCGCCTTGCCCAAGGGACGTCTTGGTGAGAAGGTATATGAAATGTTTGAACAGGCAGGCTTTGACTGTCCCAGTATCAAAGAAAACAACAGAAAATTGATTTTTGAGAATCAGGACGCCGGTGTGCGATTTTTCTGGGTAAAGCCTTCTGATGTGGCCATCTATGTAGAGCGTGGTGCAGCAGATATCGGCGTAGCCGGTAAGGATATTCTTTTGGAGTATAAGCCGGATGTATATGAACTGGCAGACCTGCATCTGGGCAAATGCAGAATGGCTGTGGCAGCGAAGCGTGATTTTCGGGATAACAAAGAGCGGACCCTTCGTGTGGCTACTAAATTTACCAATATCGCCCGTACGTATTACAGCGCACAATGTCGTGACATTGACATCATCCATCTGAACGGTTCCATCGAGCTGGCTCCGATTCTCGGATTATCCGATGTTATTGTGGATATTGTAGAGACGGGCAGCACATTAAAGGAAAATGATCTTGTTCCATTTGAAACCATCGTTCCCATCAGCGCCCGTCTGATCTGTAATAAAGCCGGATACAAATTCAAACATGAACAAATTGCTGCCATTTCGGCAGAATTGAAGAAGCAGGTGAAGCAGAAATGATTCGAATTCTAAAAGCACAAGAGGTATCGCCGGAGGATATTCTTTCCAGATCCATGCCCACAGAACAGGTCACGGACGTGGTGGCGGAGATTTTAACCGACGTGAGGATACATGGCGATTCTGCTTTGATTCGTTATGCTGAAAAATTTGACCAGGTTCATCTGTCTGCATTGGAAGTCTCTGCCGAGGAATTTACCGAAGCAGAAAAATTGATTGAGCCGGAGTTCCTTGCCATTTTGGAGGAGGCAGCGAAAAATATCCGCGCTTTCCACCGCCAGCAGCTTCGAACCGGTTTTATCCTGACGGATAAACCGGGGGTGGTAATGGGTCAGAAGATCATGCCCATCGAAAATGTTGGAATTTATGTCCCCGGCGGTACTGCGGCTTATCCTTCTACCGTCTTAATGGATGCCATCCCCGCTAAATTGGCAGGCTGCAGGCAAATCATTATGGCAACACCACCCGGGAAAGACGGAAAAATACCCCCGGCGATCCTTGCTGCTGCAAAAATCGCCGGCGTGGATCGGGTGTTCAAAATGGGTGGTGCACAGGCAGTGGCTGCCCTCGCCTATGGCACCGAATCCGTGCCAAAGGCAGATAAGATCGTCGGCCCGGGAAATGCTTATGTGGCAGAGGCCAAGCGACAGGTATTCGGCATGGTCTCCATTGACATGATTGCCGGCCCCAGCGAAATTCTTGTTATTGCCGACAGCACCTGCGATCCAAAAGTGATTGCCGCCGACCTGCTTTCTCAGGCCGAGCATGATCGTATGGCCAGTGCCATACTGATAACAGACAGCCTCTACCTGGCAAAAGCTGTGCAGCAAGAGCTGGAGGTTCAGCTGCCTTATTTGCCGCGCGAAAAGATTGCAAGAGCCTCCATCGAACAAAATGGAAAAATTATAGTAACGGCAGATATCCCTGCGGCAATCAGCATATCCAATGCGCTGGCTCCGGAGCATTTGGAGCTGTGTGTAGATTCCCCCTTTGACTATTTGGAATCGATCACCCATGCAGGTTCCATCTTCCTGGGCAAGCACTGTCCAGAGGCGTTGGGTGACTACATGGCAGGTCCCAATCATACTCTGCCGACAAGTGGAACTGCACGATTCTCCAGTCCTCTATCCGTAGATGACTTCATTAAAAAATCCCAATATATTTATTATTCGCAGGATGCACTTCACCGTGTGGCAGACCGTGTCGCTGCATTTGCAATGAAAGAAGGCCTGCAGGCTCATGCAGGCAGTGCCACCATTCGATTTAAGGAAGATAGTAATGAGTAAATATCTGAATTCCCGTTATGAACACCTGAAGGTATATACACCCGGAGAACAGCCTCAGGATATGGTTTATACCAAATTGAACACCAATGAATCGCCCTATCCGGCGGCACCGGAGGTTGTTTCGGCGATCGGAAGGACGGAGATTGAAAATCTGCGGCTGTACTCCGACCCGGACAGCAAACCGCTTGTAAAGAAATTGGCAGAGGTCTATGGCGTACAAGCAGAAAATATTTTTGTCTCCAACGGCTCCGATGATATTCTGAATTTTGCATTTATGGCCTTCGGCAAAGACGGTGCGATCTTCCCCGACGTGACCTACGGCTTTTACCAGGTCTTTGCCGACCTCCATCAGGTCCGCACCGAGATCATACCGCTGGAGCAGGATTTTTCCATCGACTGGAGGAAGTATCTCCGAAAAGATGCCATGATCGTTCTGGCCAATCCCAATGCACAGGTAGGTCGAGCTCTCTCCCGTTCTCAGATGGAACAAATCATTGCTTCAAATCCCGATCATGTAGTCGTGATTGACGAAGCCTATGTGGACTTCGGAGCGGAAACCTGTGTCCCTTTGGTGCAGAAATATAACAATCTTCTGGTCGTACAAACTTTCTCCAAATCCAGAAGTCTGGCAGGTGCAAGACTTGGATTTGCCATAGGAAGTGCCGATCTGATCGAGGATCTCAACCGGATCAAATTTGCCACAAACCCATATAATGTCAACCGTCTTACCATGGCGGCCGGCATTGCTGCCTTAAACGCTGCGGAGTATTATAGAGAAAACTGCAATAAGATCGTCGAAGCAAGAGAATATACAACAAGTGCATTGCAGGAATTGGGCTTTACGGTCATTCCCTCTCAGGCAAATTTTCTGTTTGTCTCTCACCCGCAGCTGGATGGAGAAATGCTCTATCTGGATCTGAAGCGCAAAGGAATCCTTGTTCGTCACTTTGAAGGATCCCGAATTTCTCAATATAACAGAATTACCATTGGCACACAGCAGCAGATGGAATTACTTGTGAACACCATCAAAGAAATTTTGGAGGTATGAACCGTGCGTACATACGAATTGAGCAGAAAAACCACCGAAACCGATATTTATCTTTCTATCAATCTGGACGGGAGCGGCACAGCAAATATCGATACCGGCTGTGGATTTTTGAATCATATGCTGACCCTGTTTGCAAAACACGGACGATTTGATTTGACGGTTCGCTGCAGCGGCGATACGGAAGTTGATGATCACCATACAGTAGAGGACATCGGAATTTGTCTTGGTGAGAGTTTCTGCAAAGCCCTGGGGGATAAAAGAGGAATCAACCGTTACGGAAATATGCTCCTTCCCATGGATGAAGCCTTGATTCTTTCCTCCGTGGATCTCAGCGGACGCAGTTTCCTTTCCTATGATCTGGAAATTCCCACAGAAAAAGTAGGGACATTCGACACCCAGCTTAATGAGGAATTCTGGCTGGCATTTACACGAACCGCAGCCTGCACCCTGCATTTGCGTCAACTGGCAGGTAAGAACAGTCATCACATCATAGAAGGTACGTTCAAATCCGCTGCCAGAAGCCTGCGTCAGGCTGCCGCAATAGATTCTGCCTGCGATGGGGAGATCCCTTCCACCAAGGGAGTGCTGTAATGGTTGCGATTATTGACTATGGTGTGGGCAATCTCTTTTCCCTTCGCTGCTCCCTTGAAAAGATCGGTGCAAATGTAACTGTGACCGGAGATGCCAATGTTATAAAAAAGGCAGATCACTTGATTCTGCCCGGCGTTGGTGCATTTGCAGATGCAGCGGCGAAACTCAGGGAAAGTGGACTGGCACAGGTAGTACAGGAGGAGGCCGCTGCCGGCAAGCCTCTGCTTGGTATCTGCCTTGGGATGCAGATGCTGTTTGAAAAAAGTATGGAATACGGCTGTCATGACGGTCTGGGTCTGCTGAAGGGACGTGTGATTCCCATGACTGATATGATTCCTTCTTCCCTTCCCATTCCCCATATTGGATGGAACCGCCTGCATATCAAGCAAAATGCCTCTCCCCTGTTCCGATATACAAAGGAAGGGGACTGTGTATACTTTGTCCACTCCTATTTCGCTTCGGAATGTGACGATTCTCTGGCAGCCGTTACAGACTATGGCATAGAAATAACCGCCGCTGTCGCAAAGGACAACATTTTCGGCTGTCAATTCCATCCGGAAAAAAGCGGTGATGTCGGGCTTGGGATTTTAAGAGCATTTTTGGAGGTTGGTATATGAAAATATTTCCTGCTATCGACCTGTTTCAATGTCAGGCTGTCCGTCTGTTCAAAGGCGATTATAACCAGATGACGGTTTATCACAATGACCCTGCCCAAGTGGCTGAGGATTTTCAAAAAAAGGGAGCTGACTGTCTGCATTTGGTAGACCTTGAGGGTGCCAAAACAGGAGGAACGCCCAACCTGAACGTGATCGAGGATATTGTTTCCCGAAGCCGTCTGTTTACCGAAGTCGGCGGCGGAATTCGCTCTATGGAAACGGTGCGTGCTTATCTGGAACGTGGTGTTGACCGTGTGATCTTAGGTACCTCCGCTGTAACCGATCCTGAGTTTCTTTGTGAGGCAGTCGAAAAATACGGCAGCAGAATCGCCGTTGGCGTAGATATCAAAGATGGCTATGTGGCTATCAGAGGTTGGACTGAGCAATCTCAATATACCTGTGATGTGTTCTGCGAGAAGATGCAGCAGTTGGGAATCTCCACTATGGTCTGCACGGATATTTCCAGAGACGGTGCTATGAAAGGTACCAATCTGGAGCTCTATCGCCACCTTTCCCGCACATATCATATGGACATCATTGCTTCCGGCGGCGTGTCTACTCTGGAGGACATTGAAGCATTGCGTCGCATGGATCTTTACGGAGCGATTATCGGAAAGGCTTATTATACCGGTGCCATAGACCTGCACCGGGCCATAGAGGTAGCAAAATGATAACAAAACGAATTGTACCCTGTCTGGACGTGAAGGACGGACGGGTGGTAAAGGGTGTTAATTTTCTGGGATTGGCAGACGTTTCCTCCCCTGTCAAGCTGGCAGAATATTACAGCAGGTGCGGGGCGGATGAATTGGTGTTCTACGATATTATCGCCTCAGCCGAAGGTCGGGTACTGTTTACCGATATTTTACAGCAGGTCGCTTCTCAGATTTTCATTCCCCTGACTGTCGGCGGCGGCATCAATACCATTGAGGATTTTGACCGGGTTCTGAAGTGTGGAGCAGACAAGGTCAGCGTCAATTCCGGTGCCATTCGAAATCCAGATTTGATCCGTCAGGGTGCAGAAAAATATGGCAATCAGTGTGTAGTGCTTTCCTGTGACATAAAACGGGTCAACGGCGAGTTTCATGTGTTTGCAAAAGGCGGTCGGGAGGACACAGAAATGGAGGCCATAGACTGGATCCGCCGCTGTGTGGACATGGGTGCCGGAGAAGTGGTCGTCAATTCCATTGATACGGACGGAGTGAAGAAAGGATTCGATCTGCCTATGCTGAAAGCCGTTTGTGAGGCAGTTCATGTTCCCGTTGTTGCCTCCGGCGGTGCCGGTAGTATGGAGGATTTTGTTACACTTTTCCGGGAGATCCCTGAAATGAGTGCCGGCCTTGCCGCATCGATCTTCCACTTTGGAGAAGTGGAAATCTGTGATCTAAAAAAAGAACTGCGAAAAAATTCCATCCATGTGAGGTTGTAAATATGATTGATCTGAACTGCCTGAAATTTGATGACAAAGGACTGATACCGGCCATTGTCGTAGATGCCGATTCCAAAAAAGTCTTGACTCTGGCTTATATGAACCGGGAAAGTCTGGAAATTTCCATAAAGGAAAAACGAACCTGCTTCTGGAGCCGTTCTCGGCAGGAGCTTTGGCGGAAAGGCGAAACCAGCGGTAATGTACAGCATATCGTCTCAATTACCGCAGATTGCGATGGAGACGCTCTGATCGTTCTGGTAAATAAAGAAGGGCCTGCCTGCCACATGGGTACGGATTCCTGTTTCAACAGTCTTGTCTGGGAAAATGAGGAACTGAGCGCATTTTCCATGGAAGGTTTGATGACAATGCTTATAGGCAGAAAAACTGAAAAAAAAGAAGGATCCTATACCACTTACCTTTTTGAAAAGGGTCTGGATAAGATCCTGAAAAAAGTTGGAGAAGAGTGTACCGAAGTTATTATCGGCGCAAAGTCCAATGACAAAAAAGAAACGATTTATGAGATCGCAGATCTGACTTATCATGTGATGGTCCTCATGGTCGAAATGGGTATATCATTGGAAGATATTCAGAAAGAACTGGCCTCCCGTCATGTGATCGATCATAAAGTCAAACAGGAAAAAATGGTATAACACAGACAAAACCCCGTCACGAACGTGACGGGGTTTGACATTGATTTGATCAATCCTTCATGCGAGCGAAGCAATCGCTGCAGTACACAGGACGGTCAGTCTTGGGCTCGAAAGGAACCTTTGCCTCTGCACCGCAAGCTGCACAAGTAGCAGTGAAATACTCTCTGGGACCACGAGCCGCATTCTTACGGGCATCGCGGCAGCTCTTGCAGCGCTGGGGCTCATTCTGGAAGCCACGCTCAGCATAGAATTCCTGCTCACCGGCGGTGAACACAAACTCAGAACCGCATTCCTTGCAAACCAAAGTCTTGTCTTCGTACATTGATCTTACCTCTCTTTGACATAGTTCTTCCCTGAAGCATTTCCATCAAAAGCTTTATAGGTCAGGGGAAATTATTGCGGACAGCATATTGCTGTGAACGCCATGTGGATCGACGTTTTCTCGCGGTGAGCCAAGCCTTCGGATGAACTCCAAACAGAAACTATTTCAGAGGCGAATGAATTGGTTCGAGACGGACAAACAATCGAGGCACCATTTCACCATGGTGCGACCTCATTTATTATGACACAGGAGTTTAGAATTGTCAATAGTAATAAAAGTAATTCGGAAAATTTTTTATTTTTGTGAAAATTCGACGGGATACCACCGTCTCGCTTTTTCCATATGGTCTAAAAGTGCATCTGCATATCTTCTTTTTCCGGTGAAGCTATATGCAGGTGATCATATGCCAGCTGTGTGACGCAGCGCCCCCGAGGTGTACGGGTCAAAAAACCGATCTGCATCAGATAAGGTTCATACACATCTTCCAAGGTTACGGCTTCTTCCCCAATTGTGGCAGCCAGCGTTTCCAATCCGACCGGCCCTCCGCGGTAATTTTGAATGATAGAGGTCAGCATCCGACGATCTGTTGCATCCAGACCGAGATAATCCACTTCAAGGCAACTAAGTGCGTGATCTGCGGCTTCTCTCGTAATCACGCCATCGTGGTAGATCTGCGCAAAATCGCGAACGCGGCGAAGCATCCTGTTGGCAATTCTGGGGGTACCCCTGGACCGCGATGCAATTTCTGCCGCCCCATCTGGGGCAATATCAATTCCAAGAAGCGCAGCGGATCTGGTGACGATGCTGGCTAATTCTTCTTTTGTGTACAACTCCAGACGCAACGAAACACCAAAACGATCCCGAAGCGGACTGGAAAGCTGGCCTGCCCGGGTCGTAGCCCCAATCAGAGTAAAATGCGGAAGATCCAATCGAATCGAGTTGGCAGAAGGTCCTTTACCCACAATAATGTCAATGGCGTAATCTTCCATAGCGGGATACAGAATTTCTTCCACCGCCCGGTTAAGACGATGAATCTCGTCAATAAAGAGAATATCTCCCGGATTGAGATTGGTCAGCAGTGCAGCCAAGTCCCCCGCCTTTTCAATAGCAGGTCCTGATGTAATTCGAATATTCACGCCCATTTCATTGGCGATCACACCGGCCATTGTGGTTTTACCCAATCCGGGTGGGCCATAAAGAAGGACATGGTCCAACGACTCATTTCTTCTGCGCGCCGCTTCAATGTACACCGATAAATTCCCTTTTGCCTTTTCCTGCCCGGTATAATCTGCCAGCGTCTTGGGGCGAAGAGAAATTTCACCATCATCCATTGCTGTCAGAGATGTTGTGACCAAGGGAGATTCAAACTCCTGAGAAAAATCAAGGCTCATCAAATCGCTCCTTTACTGCATCACCATGGCTCGCAGCCCATTGCGGACAATTTCTTCCACGGTCAAATGCTCCACATCCAGCCCCTTCAGAGCAAGACCGATCTCACTTTGAGAGTACCCCAGGGACGCAAGCGCCGCAGAGGCTTCGGAAACTTTATTGCCGGAGGCTGCAGAATAAGAGACCGCACCTGCAGAGACTGCTTCCGGAAGATCTCCTGACAATTTGTCCTTCAGCTCCAAAATGATCCGCTGCGCCATTTTCTTTCCGACGCCTTGTGCCATGGTCAAAGCTTTTTCGTCGCCTGTCATAACAGCAAGAGAAAATTGACTGGGTGTCAAAACGGATAAAATCGCTAAAGCCGCTTTCGGACCGACACCGGATACACCGATCAGGCGGTTGAAACAGGACAGTTCCTCTTTCGTGGAGAAACCGTATATGTCAAAGGCATCTTCCCGAATATTGCAGTAAGTATAAAGCTTATACGGTTTGCCAATTTGCAGCTGCGACAAGGTATAGCTGGTGGTATTGCAGGCAAAACCAACACCGCCGCAGTCTACCACAGCCAGATTGGATTCCAGTCCGGTGATCATTCCGTTGAGGTAGTTAAACATATCATTCTCACTCCTTCTTATCCAGCCTGCTCAGAAGACTGGTCGCGGATCTGGCATGGCACAGTGCCACTGCAATGGCATCCGCAGCATCGTCCGGACGAGGCACTTTCTCCATGTGCAGCAATCGACGTGTCATATCCATAACCTGCAGTTTCGTCGCATTTCCGTAGCCTACCACGGCCTGCTTGATCTGCATAGGGGTATATTCACTGATCGGAAGATTCTGCTGTGCTGCGGCCAGTAAAATTATGCCGCGTCCGTGAGAAACACCGATGCCTGTTGTCACATTGTGGCCCCAGAACAGTTCCTCTATTGCCATCACATCCGGTTTCATTGCATCCAAGAGGCGGTTCATGTCATCATAGATCACATTCAAACGCTGAGGAAACGGCAAGTTCGCCGGTGTTGTGATAACACCGTACTGTTTCAGTCCGAATTCTCCATGCTTGGCGTCAATAACACCAAATCCGATGGTTGCATAACCGGGATCAATTCCTAAAATACGCATCTTTGCCTCACATCTGCATCACAATGCCAACTGCGGCACCTATGGCGATCAAAACCACAGGATGTATCTTATTAAACTTCAAATAAAACAAAAGAAAAACTGCAAGCAGGCTCAGAGCCGGAACATTTATCAGTTTCTGAACAGAAGCAGCACCATGATTTAACAGAACAGACTGTAAAACGCCGAGAACGGCGGCAACAATCATACCGACAGATGCCGGCCTTAATGCAGCCATAGCACCTTGTACCAAAGGACTGCTGCGATATCGGTTCATCACCTTAGCTACCAATAAAATCACCAAAAATGACGGAAAAACCAAAGACAAGGTGGCAATTATCCCACCCGGAATGCCGCCTGTGGCATTGCCGACATAAGTTGCCATATTGACACCAATGGGACCGGGCGTAGACTCGGAAACAGCCAGCATATTGGCTAATTCTTCCTGCGTAAACCAGCCGTATTTCTCCCCCATCCGGGAAAGAAACGGCAGCGTGGCCAACCCACCCCCGACGGAAAATAACCCTGTTTTAAAAAATTCCCAAGCCAACTGTATATAGGTCATCATTTCCCTCCACAACGGGCACGAAGGACCCCAATAAAACCGCTACAAAGGACCACACAAACGGGTGAGATTTCGAACATAAGCATCACCAGCAGCGCACCGATAAAAACAACATTGGCAAATGCACCCTTAACACCTTTTTGATAAAGCTTCCACAAAGAGGAGATCATAAGAGCCGCCACCGCAACACGAATACCGGCAAAGGCATGCTTAACAATTTCGTAGTCGGAGAAGTTTTTCAGAAATCCGCTGATGATCGTAATAATGATCACAGAAGGAAAAATCACCGCAAAAGTAGCAACCGCACCGCCTGCTGCGCCGGACAATTTTGTTCCGATAAACGTGGCAGTATTGACAGCAATTACACCGGGCGTACATTGCCCGATGGCAAAGATATCCAGAAGTTCTTCCTCTGTCGCCCAGTTATGGTGCTTTACAACTTCCCTTTGCAGCATAGGCAGCATGGCATATCCACCGCCAAAGGTAAACAGACCGATTTTAAAGAAAGCAATAAACAGTTTCCAAAGCTGTATCATGTCAATTCCTGCCAAAAGCGACCATCCAATAGCACACTCCGCCGAATGCGAATAAAACCACCGCAATCAGCACCCACGCCAGGAGCAAATGGCCGAAAGGTCGGGGGGTATATTTATTCTTGTTTTCCGCTGTTGAATCTTCGTATTCGTTTTCCTCTGCCATGTTCGGTTTCTGCTCCATAATTTAGCTCCTTTACAATCATTTGCACAAATTATATCACATATTATCAGGATTTAATAGTTCAAATTTAAGCGTATACATCCTTGATAAACGGGACATACTGGAAAAAACGGGTAACCGGGAGGTGCACTCCTTGCTGGTAGGACTCATTCGCTCACTGTTTCTGTATTTGATTTTGGTTGTGGCCATTCGTCTTATGGGAAAAAGGCAGCTCGGTCAGATGGAACCATCAGAATTTGTTGTCACCATGCTTGTGGCAGATTTGGCCGCTGTACCAATGCAGGAGCCCGGGATTCCTCTTTTTTCCGGAGTGATCCCCATTTTAACTGTATTGTTTATGGAGCTGATTCTGTCAGCTCTGTCCTATTATTCCATCACCGTCCGAAAGCTGTTCTGCGGAAAGCCGGTTATTCTGATGGAAAACGGGAATATTCTTCAGAAAAACCTCAAAAAGACAAGGATCACACCGGATGAGTTGACGGAACTTCTTCGAGAAAAAGAAATCACGGATCTGACCACCGTTAAATACGCCATTTTAGAGTCAAACGGTCAGCTGAGTGCTTTACTTTACCCGGAATACCAACCATTATCCCCACTGGATATGAACAAAAAAACCGGTGATCTGGAGCTGCCTGTAACAATCATCAGCGGAGGAAGACTGCTTCGTAAAAATATGGAGCTTATCAGCAAAGACAACAGTTGGCTGGAAAAATTGCTGGAACAGCACCATTGCTCGGTACGGAATGTTTATCTTCTCACAGTAGAACCTTCCGGCAGGATTTATCTTGCCATCAAATCGGAGGTTGTATGAAATATATTGTTGTAAGCCTGATACTGCTGGTTTTGATGCTGGGCTTGTGCCTTGTTGCATCGCGGTGTGTTGTCCGGGCAATAGAAGAAACCGGCACGCTGTTAGACGCGGCATGGAATGCAGCCGCAGCCAACGAAAGTGAAGTTTGTCTGCAAAAAATCCAGGCAGCCTCAGATACTTGGGAAAGTTATGAAACATTTTTTGGTACTGTGCTTCGTCATGACGAGATCGATAACATTATGGGAGAGTTTGCAAAGCTGGAAGCTTATGCACTCACCCAGGACCGAAGCGAATTTTTGAGCAACTGTGCATCTCTTTTGTCTCAATTGGAGCATATTCGCGAAATGGAAGAATTCTCAATACAAAACATTATGTAAACCTTAAGGTGCTGCTTTCGCAGCACCTTAACCATTATCGCTCTTTGAGAATTTTATTCAGCTCTGTCATAAAACTATTGATATCCTTAAACTGACGATAGACAGATGCAAAGCGCACATATGCTACTTCATCCAAAGGCTTCAGTCGCTCCATGACCAGTTCACCGATATGCTCTGTGGAGACTTCCCGATCCAGAGAGTTCTGAACGATCTGCTCGATCTCGTCAGCGGCGGCTTCCAGCGCTGCCATGGGAACAGGACGCTTTTCGCAGGCACGCACCATTCCGTTGAGAATTTTATTTCGGTCGAAAGACTGACGGCTCTCATCTTTCTTGACCACGATCATAGGCAGGCTCTCTACTGTTTCATACGTGGTAAATCGTTTCTGGCAGGTAAGGCACTCTCTTCTGCGGCGAATCGATGTGTTATCATCGGAATGACGGGAGTCTACGACCTTACTTTCCTGGTAACCGCAATACGGACATTTCATGAATACGCTCCTCTCTTTCAGCTAAAGCTTACTTGTAGTATATCATAAACAAGGGGGATTTGTCTATATATAGTATGAGGAGGAATGTTAGAAAACGTTATAACGCTCTTAGGCAACTATGGGTGCCATTTACTCAAAGCCGGATATCCTTCCATTCTGCCGCTGCCTGCTTCTATATTTTACTGTCCTTACTACCTGCAACTGCGCTTGTATTTACGATTCTGTCTATTTTCCCCGATGCTGTGAGAGAATTCGGACATCTGACAATAAACATTCTGCCCTTTGATTTTCGCGCTGTCACAGAATACTTATTGGATCAGTTTCCATCCCGCAGCCCTGCGGCCCTGCTTTCTGTTTGGGCATTTCTGACCCTTTGGTCTGCATCTAAAGGAATCATGGCTATGACAGACGGGCTGATTGTCATTCTTGACTGCCAAAAACCGCGGGGATTTATAAGGCGGCGTGTGGATGCAATGATCGTATTTGCAATTCTTTCGGTCGTTCTGATCGCAACCCTTGTCCTTCATGTTTTTGGCAGGCGATTACTGACTTACTTTTCCCTGAAAATGCCGGATTTGAAAAATCTTCTGCTGCTTCTGTTCCGATTGCGGCAGGTATATTCCCTGTTGATTCTCAGTATCCTCTTTGCTCTTTTATATCTGTTTCTCCCTCAAAGGCCACTTCCCTTCCTCTCTTGTTTGAAAAGCGGCTTTTTCTCTTCTGTCGGCTGGCTGACAGTTTCCTATGGTTTTTCGATTTATGTAAACTACTTTCGGTCCGATCAAAAACTGTACGGCAGCCTCGGACTGATCCTTTTGACCAGTCTTTGGCTGCAGATTTGTATCAGTATTCTCTTGTACGGAGCCCTGTTGGGAAAATTACTGCTGAATAAATCCTATCATCCAATCAAAATTATTCGGGAAGCACTATTCTGATGTACGGATCGCCCCCTCTCCGGCCAAGCCGGAGAGGACAATGGCAATTACTTGCGCTCGAAGGACAGGCAATCTGTGCACTGATCCATTGTGGGATTGCACTCATGGGTTCCCACCTTGATCTTATTCAGAGAGCAATAGTTCTCCAGATCACAGTGGTACGCACACTGGCTGACCGTACATTCGATTGCCTTGTTTGCTTTGCTGTTCATATATTTTACCTCCTCTGTCGGAATACAAAGCTAGTATGTCCCGGAGGACCTTATACACTCTTGTTTTTTTGTTCCAAAAAAACAGCGAGGCAGCATTTTGCCCCGCTGTTTTTTTATAAGGTTTTTGAAATCTTCTCTGCCGTCTCCCGTACCACATGAATCGCACGTTCAAACCGCTCGGTTTCCAACTGGCGAAACATACCAATGATGCCAATGGCATACCGAACACGATCGTTTTCATCAAAAATAGGTGCAGCAACAGATCGAAAGCCTACTTTATATTCCCCATTTTCAACGGCATAACCCTGTGAACGGATTTTCAAAAATTCTTTTTTCAGTGCTGATATGTCAGTAATCGTATGTTGGGTATATGCACAAAGCTCTGTACGGTCCAACACGGCCTGCCGCTCATCTTCGGACATATAGGCTAAAAACAGCTTTCCCTGTGACGTGCAGTGAACCGGTAGTCGGCATCCCATTTCAGCAGTGGTAGGCAATCCAATCCGGTTTTCCGCCCGATCCAGCGTGATCACTTCGCCCTGATCCAGAACAGACAGGAACACGGTCTCTCCGGTATGATAAGAAACATGCTGAATAAACGGCTTTGCCCGCTCAATAATATTCCACGAACTGCTGAGTGTACACCCGTATTCGAACAACCGAATCCCCAGCATATATCTGCCGTCTCCATCCTGCGAAACAACGGAAGTCTCACGCATGGTAGACAGAAGGCCGTGAATGGTACTTTTGGGCCAACCTGTAAGCGAACTGATTTCTGCAAGCCCCATTGGTGCTGGGGACGCAGCCAAAATATCCAGCAATTTCATTGCTTTTGCGACAGACTGAATTGTTTTTCCTTCCTGCATCAGACAATCCCCCCTTTTTTACATACTAACACTATCCAATTGTAATTTCAATGTCTTTTCATTTTATTTCATCAATTATCGTTATATTACTTAAAAACAGGCCACAAATTTACACAAAACGATTCCGATTGCTGTCGGCAGCAGAACAGCAATCAGGGTCCAGGTCCAGGATCCGGTTTCCCTTCTTATGGTTAGGCAGGTAGTGCCGCAAGGCCAATGAAACATTAAAAATAACAAAATGCAAAGAGCCGTCTGCTGCGTCCATCCTGCCCCAATAAATGCCTCTTTCATAACGGATAAAGATGCATCCTGCAGAATTCCTCCCTGCAAAATCAGCATGGTAAGCGGAAGCAGAAGTTCATTTGCAGGAAACGCCAAAAGAAACGCCAGAAGGATCACACCATTCATCCCCAAAAACGCACCGACAGGCTCCAATGCAGTAGCCAACCACTGGAGAAAAGGAGTATCTGATATTGCAACATTCTGCAGCAGCCAGATCATGAGCCCCGATGGAGCAGCTACACATACTGCCCTGCCCAGTACATAAACGGTCCTGTCCAGCAAGGATCGGAGCAAAATTTTACCAACCTGGGGCTTTCGATAAGGCGGCAGCTCCATAATGAAGTGCGATTCATGCCCTTTCAACAGCGTGTGGTTTAATATGAATGAAGAAAAAAATGTCATGGCCGCACCAAGCAATACAAAGCCGGTTAAAATCAAAGCACCAATCAGACTCTGGCCGGAAAAAAACAGACCGATCAGAACGATCATAGCAGGAAATCTGCCATTACACGGAACCAAAGAGTTGGTCAGTATGGCGATCAGGCGCTCTCTTGGTGAAGAAATAATACGGCATCCCATAACTCCCACTGCATTGCAGCCAAATCCCATCGCCATAGTCAATGCCTGTTTTCCGCAGCCGCCGCATCGCTGAAATTTCTGATCCATGAGAAATGCCACTCTCGGCAAATACCCAAGGTCCTCCAGAAGTGTAAACAAAGGAAAGAAAATTGCCATTGGCGGAAGCATGACAGAAACAACACGGGCAACGGTCATATAGATTCCGTCTATCAATAAGCTTTGCAGCCATACAGGAAACGATTCTATCCAAAGCCGGAGGTGTTCCCCAATCCAGTCAAATACAGCTTGAAGAACCTGTGAAGGATAGTTTGCACCCTGAAGTGTGATCCAAAATATCACAAACAGCAAAAGCAGGAGCAAGCAGCCTCCGGTCCATTTCCCAAGGGCGATACGATCAAAACCAAATCCGATTGGCTGCTCCTTTCCGGATACAGTCAATTTTGCGATCTCGGTGGCTTTTTTCCCAAGACGTACAGACGCACGATCTGCTTCAGACTTTTCTTGATTTGTAAAAAGATCCAGTCCGTCAGGAAAAACTCTGTGGGGGTTGCAGACAAGAAACCCATCCACCATATTTCGAAGTTTTTCCTGCAAAGCGGAAAGCCCTTCACCGGAGCCTGCAGAAGTTCCTATTATCGGAACACCTAAAAGTCGCTCCAGCAGACCCAAATCTATGTCAATTTTTCTTCGTGCGGCTTCGTCCATCAGGTTGACACACATTACCATACGGTCAGTGATCTGCATAACCTGCAAAATTAAGTTCAAATTCCGTTCCAGGCAAGTAGCGTCTGCCAATACCAATGTGCAGTCTGCCTGACCGGAACGTATAAATTCCACTGCTACCCGTTCCTCTTCCGATTGTGAAAGCAGAGAATACGTCCCGGGAAGATCTACTAAAATATATCCTCTTCCTTTATATGTATAGCGTCCCTGTGCAACGGACACTGTTTTTCCCGGCCAATTCCCCGTATGCTGATTTAATCCGGTCAATGCGTTAAAGATCGTGCTTTTACCTACATTCGGATTCCCTACAAGGGCAATTACAACATCCTCCGGCCTTTTCTTCTGTACGATATAGTCATTCACAGCGGCAGCCCGTCATTTTGCGGCAATCATTCTGCCGCAGGGCAATCAAAGTTCCTTTGACCCAAAACGCTATGGGAGAACCCGAAGGTGCAACATGAGCACAGACGATTCTTGTTCCGGGAAGCATTCCCATATGCTGCAGCCGCCGTTTTTGACCGGTATATAACAAAACAGACTGCAATGTACAGCAGTCCCCTTCTTTCAATTCAGACAAATACACTTCATCCAATTCGCATCGCTCCTTTGGTTGAATTCTGTCTATTCTATGAAAGAACGTTCATATGTGATAAAAAAGATGGCGCTTTACCAAGGTATCCAAGAACCACTTCGCGATCATGAGCCTGTATTCCATTATCCAAACGTCACAAGCCATATAAGAAATAATCGGCACAGCGGAATCAACCGCTGTGCCGATAACTTTTCATGACCATCGACCATAGGGCAGCCGATTTTATTTCTTTTTCTTCTTTGCGGCCGCTCTGTCTGCCAAAGCCGCTTCCTTGGCTTTTGCGGCCGCCTTGGCAGCAGTATTATTGGTAGAAAGCGCCCACTTGGCAAACTCCACACGAACCTTATCAGCGCTGGTCTCCACAACAAAGGAATCATCCTTGATGCTGACCACGTCACCGATAATACCGCCAATGGTGGTAACATTGTCACCAACCTTTAGGGCATTTCGCATTTCATTTGCTTCCTTCTTCTTCTTATTTTCGGGACGAATCAGGAAGAAATAGAATACGACAACCATGATGAGCATCATAACAATAAAGGACGGTCCTCCGGTTGCGGGTGTTGCAGGTGCAGTTAAAAACATAGTATTGCCTCCGTAAATATAGTGATTTTATTATACTGAGAACTCCCGGTAAAAGCAACCCCTACAATCAAATTTTCTGGCTGAGCTTTTCGGAATATACGGCACGGAATTCCGCAAACCGCCCTTCCTCCAAAGCTTCCCGAATCCGCTTGGTCAATTGATTGTAAAAATACAGATTATGCATGACACAAAGCCGCATGGCCAGCATCTCTTCTGCCTTAAACAAATGACGAATATACGCCTTGGTATAGCGGCGGCAGACAGGGCAATCGCATTCCGGGTCAATGGGTGACGGATCCGTCTCGTATTTTGCATTTTTCATATTGATTGCACCCTGCCATGTGAAAAGTCGACCGTGACGGGCATTTCGGGCAGGCATCACACAATCAAAGAAATCAATCCCTCTTGCGACACCCTCAATAATATTGGACGGTGTTCCTACGCCCATTAAGTATCGAGGTTTTTCTTTTGGCATATAGGGTTCTACTGCATCAATAATCCCGTACATCTCATCTGTGCTTTCACCCACAGCAAGGCCGCCTATGGCATAACCGGGCAGATCCAGCTTTGCAATTTCCTTCATATGCCATATGCGAAGATCCGGATACGTACCGCCCTGATTGATCCCCCAGAGGACCTGACCCGGATTAACTGTATCAGGCAGACTGTTAAGCTTTGTAATTTCCGCCTTGCACCGTTCAAGCCAACGGTATGTCCGCTCACAGGAACGTTTCACATAGTCATAGGGTGCGGGATTTTCCACACACTCATCGAAAGCCATGGCAATATCTGAGCCAAGATTGGACTGAATCTGCATGCTTTCTTCCGGACCCATAAAAATCTTTCTGCCATCAATATGGGACGAAAAATAGACACCTTCTTCTTTAACTTTTCGCAGAGAGGACAGAGAAAAAACCTGAAAGCCGCCGGAATCCGTCAAAATCGGTCCGTTCCATGTCATAAACTTATGTAAACCGCCCATGTCGCGAACCACTTGATCTCCGGGCCGAAGATGGAGATGGTAGGTATTGGAAAGTTCCACCTGTGTACCGATCTGCTCCAGATCTGCAGCACTCAGGGCACCTTTAATGGCTCCCTGGGTACCAACATTCATAAACACCGGGGTTTGAACGGTTCCGTGAGGACAGGTAAATTCACCACGGCGGGCCCGCCCCTCTGTTTTTAATACTTGAAACATAGTTTTCCTCCCATCAGGAAATCAACATGGCGTCACCAAAAGAGAAGAACCTGTATTTCTCCCGGACAGCCTCTTGATAAGCATTCAGTACGGCGTCTGTTCCTGCAAAAGCAGAAACCAACATCACAAGCGTACTTTCCGGCAGATGGAAATTGGTAATCAGTGCATCCATAGCCTTAAAACGATAACCGGGATAAATAAAAATCTCTGTCCAAGCCGATGCCTCCGAAAATCTGCCGTTTTCTCCTGCCAGCGATTCCAATGTTCGGCAGGATGTTGTGCCGACGCAGATCACCCGACCGCCCTTATCTTTGGTATCGTTGATCATGTCAGCAGTTTCCTGAGATATCATGCAAAATTCCGAATGCATATGGTGCTCGCTGATTTCCTCGGCTTTTACCGGACGGAATGTTCCCAGTCCGACATGAAGGGTCACATAGGCAAGTTTTACACCCTTTGCCTCAATTTTTGCCAAGAGTTCCTTTGTGAAATGAAGTCCGGCTGTCGGTGCTGCGGCAGAACCGTTGATTTTGGAATAAACGGTCTGATATCGTTCTCCGTCTTCCAGTTCCTCTTTGATATAGGGTGGAAGCGGCATTTTCCCAAGACGCTCCAAGACTTCCAGAAAGATTCCCTCGTAATGAAATTTAACGAGCTTATTTCCTGTCTCAAGAGCATCTGTCACCGTGGCAGTCAGGCTGCCGTCTCCGAACGAAAGCTGTGTACCCGGCTGTGTCTTACGGCCGGGTTTAGTCAGACATTCCCATATACCATCGCCTTTGTCCTTCAGCAGCAAAACCTCCACTGCCCCCAAGGAAGGTACGCGATGACCAAGGAGTCTTGCGGGAAGAACACGGGAGTTATTCAAAACCAAACAATCGCCGGGCTGAAGGAAATCTAAAATATCATAAAAATACTTGTGTTCGATCCGACCGGTCACACGGTCCAACGTCATAAGCCGGGACATATCCCGTTGTGCCAGAGGCGTCTGTGCAATCAGTTCCTCCGGTAATTCATAGTAAAAATCATGTGTTTTCAACAACAGAACCCTCTATAAATGAAAAGTTTTCTACATTGTGCTTGATTGACATCTGCATATTCCTGTGATATTATAGCCACAACGGTGGACATATGACCGCCGTAGAAAAACAATTTCGTCCATCAGCACGAAAATATTATAATACATTCCTTCTTTTCCCGCAACCTAAACTTATAAGAACAAATCAGATTGGAGACGATTTTATGAAAAAGTACAAAGTTGGTATTATCGGTGCTACCGGAATGGTAGGCCAGCGTTTTGTTCTTCTGAACAGCAACCACCCCTGGTTTGAGTTGACCGCTCTGGCTGCCAGCTCCCGCAGCGCGGGAAAAACCTATGCAGAAGCCATCGGTTCCCGCTGGGCAATGGAAGATCCCATGCCTGCCCAGGCCGCTTCCATGATCGTGATGGATGCCGATATGGATGCCGAAAAGATCGCCTCTATGGTCGACTTCGTTTTCTGCGCCGTAGATATGAAAAAAGAGGAGATCAAAGCGCTGGAAGAACGCTATGCCAAACTGGAGTGCCCTGTGGTCTCCAACAACTCCGCCCATCGCTGGACAGAGGATGTCCCCATGGTGGTGCCGGAGATCAATGCTGATCACATTAAAGTCATTGATGCGCAGAGAAAACGCCTTGGTACAAAACGAGGGTTCGTTGCCGTCAAGTCCAACTGCAGCTTGCAAAGCTACATTCCTGCACTCCATCCCCTGCTGAAATATGGAATCGATTCTGCCCTGGTCTGCACATATCAGGCCATATCCGGCGCCGGCAAGACCTTTGAGTCATGGCCTGAAATGGTAGACAATGTCATCCCTTATATTGGCGGTGAAGAAGAAAAGTCCGAACGGGAACCCATGAAGCTGTGGGGTCATGTGGAAAGCGACAAGATTGTCAACGCCTCTGAGCCCTCTATCACAGCACAGTGCCTGCGTGTTCCTGCCAGCAATGGTCATATGGCCGCTGTGTTCATGAAATTCAAGGGAGAAGCTCCCTCCATGGAGCAAATCAAAGCCGACTGGGCAGCCTTTGCCGGCCGAGCACAGGAGCTGCAGCTTCCCTCTGCACCCAAGCAGTTCCTCCACTACTTTGAAGAGGATAATCGTCCCCAGACCAAGCTGGACCGCATGACGGAAAACGGCATGGCAGTCTGCATCGGTCGCCTGCGTCCCGATACCCAGTATGATTACAAGTTCGTTTGCCTGTCCCATAACACGCTGCGCGGTGCTGCGGGCGGTGCAGTCCTTCTGGCAGAGCTTCTCTGTGCTGAAGGTTACATCTGATAACATCAAAAAGCGGATGGCTCAAAGCCATCCGCTTTTTCTTATGCCAAAATTGCTTTGTGGTAAACCTTCTTACCCTTGCGGATTTTCAGGCCTCCCTGAAGCTGTTCGGCGGTGTAAACAACCTCAATGCCGGTCACCTTTTCCTCGTTGACCATGACACCACCCTGCTGAACCAAGCGACGGCCTTCGGACTTGGATGGAATCAGCTTGCAAGCCAGCATCAAATCCAGAATGGCAATTTTGCCATCGGTGAGCTGATCGGCTGTGATTTCCGTGGTAGGCATATTGGCATCATCGGAACCGCCGGCAAACAGAGCCTTGGCAGCAGTCTGCGCCTTGTCGGCCTCTTCCTCGCCATGAACCAGTTTGGTCAGCTCGTAGGCCAAAATCTCCTTGGCCTTGTTCAGCTGGCTGCCTTCCCAGGAGGCCATTGCCTCAATTTCGGACAGAGGCAGGAAGGTCAGCATACGAATGCACTTCATGACGTCTGCATCGTCCACATTGCGCCAGTACTGATAGAAATCAAAGGGTGAGGTCCTATTGGGGTCAAGCCACACAGCGCCCTTGGCGGTCTTACCCATCTTATTGCCCTCAGAGTTCAGAAGCAGCGTGATGGTCATGGCATGGGCATCCTTGCCCAGTTTTCGTCTGATCAGTTCCGTGCCGCCCAGCATGTTGGACCACTGATCGTTGCCACCGAACTGCAGGTTACATCCCAACTTCTGATACAGATAATAGAAGTCATAGGACTGCATGATCATGTAGTTGAATTCCAGGAAGCTCAGGCCCTTTTCCATTCTTTGCTTATAGCACTCAGCTCGGAGCATATTGTTTACGGAGAAGCAGGCACCTACCTCACGAAGCAGTTCCACATAATTGAGATCCAGCAGCCATTCGGCGTTGTTGACCATCAGGGCCTTGCCCTCGCCAAAGTCGATGAACCGTTCCATCTGCTTTTTGAAGCAGTCACAGTTGTGCTGAATGGTCTCAGGGGTCATCATGGAACGCATATCCGTACGGCCGGAGGGGTCGCCGATCATGGCGGTACCGCCGCCGATGAGAGCGATGGGACGATTTCCTGCCATCTGCAGCCGCTTCATGAGACAAAGAGCCATAAAGTGGCCCACGTGCAGGGAATCTGCCGTTGGATCAAAGCCAATATAGAAGGTTGCCTTTCCTGCATTAATCAGTTCGCTGACTTCCTTCTCGTCTGTGACCTGAGCGATCAGCCCACGGGCTACCAGTTCTTCGTAAAGTGTCATTGTATCCATTCCTTTCTCAAATGAAAAAGCCCTCTGTCGCTGACAGAGGGCGTAGTTACGCGATACCACCTCAGTTTACCGCTTTTTCACAAAAACGGCCTCACGGAGTCAAGGACTCCACGCTTTAACGGGCGTACCCGTCCTACCCTACTCTTGTTTCAGGCGGCTGCTCCAAGGTGTATTCCGTCCGCTTCCCCCACTTCCTTGCACCAACCGGAAGTTCTCTGAACGGTTCTTCAGACGTACTGGTCCTTTTCTCCGCATTTATCCTGGTTATGGTATCAAATTCTGCTGCATTTGTCAACAAAAAAGCATTTCCTCTGCGCTGCGGAGGGTCGTAGCCGTAATTTCTGCACCGCCAATAATTCTGGCAAGCTCTCTGATCCGGCCGTTTCTGTCAAGAGAAGTTACCTGTGTGTAAGTTCTTCCCTGACGTTCTGACTTGGATATCAGAAGATGTTCATCCGCTGCCGCAGCAATCTGCGGCAAATGAGTTACGCACAAAACCTGCTTTCCAACAGAAACGGAACGAAGCTTTTCTGCTACCTTTTGGGCAGCGCGACCGCTGACGCCGGCATCAACTTCGTCAAAAATCATGGTATTGACCTGCTCCTGCTCTGCAAGAACATTTTTGATTGCCAGCATAATGCGTGCCAACTCACCGCCGGAAGCTACTTTACTCATAGGCTTCAGCGCCTCACCTACATTGGTAGTCATCAAAAATTTGACATCGTCCATACCGTTTTGTGCCATAGGCTGCGGCTCAAAATGACAAACAAACTGCGTACGGGGCATATCCAGCGCCGCAAGTTCTTCTTCCAGACGGCATTGCAGCTTCTCCGCTGCACGAATTCTGGTGTCACGAAGAACCATTGCAGCCGCTTCTGCCTCTTTTTCCAGTTTCTCCAATTGCTTGTTCAGCAGCTCGACCCGATCGGAAGCAAACTCAATTTCCTCCAGCTCTTGCTCTGCTTTCTCCAGATAAGATAGGATATCCTCTATCGATGCACCATACTTACGTCGGAGGCGGTAAATTACATCCAATCGGCTTTCAATCTGTTCCAACTCATCGCCGGAGTAGCTAAGCTCCTCCATCCGACTGTGCAGCTCCTCAGAAATATCCTGTATAGCGTAGCCCAAATCAGAGATTCTGTCAAAGATTTCACTTAAGCCATCATCGTACCGCGTAATTTTGGATAGTGCCTGTACTGCTTCCGAGGTCAATCCGGCAGCACCATCTCTATTTTCATCTCCATATAAGGCAGAAACGGCACGAGACAATCCATCCATCAATTTTTCTGCATTCTGCAGGACTTTTCGTCTGTTCTCCAGGGTCTCAAATTCCCCGATGGTCAGTTGTGCCCGCCTGATCTCCTCAATCTGAAACTGCAGGGCTTCTACCCGACGAAGCTTTTCTCCCTCATCGATCGACAATCGCTGAATGTCCCTTCGCACCAGCATAACTGCATTGAATGCTTCTTCATACGCCGTCAGCTCCATCCGGTTTCTGGCAAACAGATCCAGATAGGATAGATGACTGGCTTCATCAAACAACTGCTGAGAATCATGCTGACCATGGATGTTGACCAATTGAACGCCCAGCTTTTTAAGAATTGATACAGTAACGGGGTGTCCATTCACACGGCAAGCATTTCTCCCATCCGCAAAAATTTCCCGCTGCACCAAAAGTTCCTGTTCAGTATAGGGTACTGTGTTCTCTTCAAACCAAGAAAGAAAAGGAACTTCGGAAAATACGGCACTGACATACGCCCTATCAGCACCGGTACGAATCACATCCCGATAAGCCCGTTCACCCAATATGGCAGAGATCGCATCGATCACAATGGATTTTCCCGCACCGGTCTCACCGGTTAGGACGTTAAACCCAGGGCCAAACCGGATGTCCGTTTGCTCAATTACAGCTATATTCTCTATGTGAAGCAAATTCAGCATAGAATATACGTCCTTTCTAGAATCAACTGACGTGACGCTTAAAATCTGCGCAGAGAGCAACTGCAGCCGCAGTATCACGCATCAGAAGAAATGCCGTATCGTCACCGGCAAGCGTGCCAACGATCACATCCAAATTCATGGCATCAATGGCAGAACAGGCAGCAGAGGCCAAGCCCGGCATAGTCTTGATAACAACGATGTTTTGTGCGTGATCACAGGCAACTATGCTTTGCTTGAATATACTGTCAAGCTTTGAAGTGAGCGTTGGCTCCAGCTGACGAGAAGCAGTGCTGTATCGATAGATACCACCGGGGCTCTGTTCTTTGATAATGCGCAGTTCCTTGATATCACGGGAAATCGTTGCCTGGGTTGTTGAGAAACCGTAGTTGCTCAGTTCCGTCAGAAGCTGCTCCTGTGTTTCGATATCTTTGTTTTCTATGAGTTCCAAAATTTTTGCCTGCCGGTTTATTTTCATTGGATAAACTCCTTATCGAACGTAGAATTTATTGTTAAATATCTCGTAAAAACTGGTCTGTTTCAGCCGCAGTAGACAAGTTTCCTGCTCTGCCTTCCGTACAGTTACTACATCACCCATATTAAGGCGGAACGCCCGGCCTCCGTCTACGGACAAAAATGCACTTTTTCGCCCCAGTTTACCAAGCCGAACCGAAATTGTGCGCCACGGAGCCGTTACAATCCCCTTGGCGTGGAACCCATGAGGGCAAATGGGTGTAATGATAATATTCTGTGCAGAAGGCTCTACAATGGGACCACCTGCGGACATGGAATAAGCAGTAGATCCGGTAGGTGTAGAGATCAGGATACCGTCACCAAAAAAAGTGCTTGCCTCCACTCCATCGCACTCCACCGCTACCTGAACCACACGGGCAATAGCGCCTTTGGTGATGGCTGCATCATTGAGAGCAACTTCATCAAATAAGATGCGGCCTTCATTTTCAACCGTCACCCGGAGCATCATTCGCTTTTCGATGGTATAGTCACCATCAGCCAATCTGGACAGCAACGGTAATTCACTGCCTTCCAATTCCGCCATAAATCCCATTGTTCCTACATTTACGCCAAGAATAGGCACGTGATGCATGGTTGCAACCTTGGAGGAATGCAAAATCGTACCGTCACCGCCAAAACAAATTAAAACATCCGCTTTTTTGATCTCCCGTTGTAAATCGTGAAACACAATGTTCTGCGGCATCTCTAAATTCTTATCCACATCAAAAGGCAGACAGATTCTGGTCTCAATGCCTGCCTGCTGCAGTATCGCCACAGCCTGCTCCACCAGTTTGAAATTTCGATCCCGATAGGGATTTGGTGTCAGTACAGCTCTCATATGTTACCCTTTCAGCGAATCATGTGCCGTCTGTACCAGTTCGGACAATTCAGGAATACAATCTTTACCGGCAGACAGAGACAGGTGTCCTAAAAATTCAATGTTCCCTTCCGGTCCTTTGACCGGAGAAAAAGTCAAATTGCAAATCGTGAAGCCCAAAGTTCGTGCCAATTCCACAAAGCTTTTCAAAACCTCCTCGTGGATCTGAGGGTCACGAACAACACCCTTCTTCCCTACGTTCTCTTTTCCGGCCTCAAACTGAGGCTTAATCAGGCAAAGAACCTGACCGTTGTCCTGTTTCAAAAGCCTTTTAATAACCGGAAGCACCAGTTTCAAAGAGATAAAGGAAACATCCACCACAGATAAATCCAGCGGTTCACCCAACTGCTCCGGTGTCACATATCGGATATTTGTCCGTTCCATGACCACTACTCGTTCATCATTTCTGATTTTCCAGGCCAACTGACCGTAACCGACATCGATAGCAAATACCTTTTTTGCCCCCTGCTGCAGCAGGCAATCCGTAAAACCACCCGTAGAAGCTCCGGAATCACTGCAAACAAACCCTGTCGGATCAACACCAAAATCACGCAGAGCCTTTTCCAACTTCAGGCCGCCGCGGCTGACATAAGGACATACGCTGCCGCGCACCTCAATATTTGCCTCGACATGAATCGTCATTCCGGGTTTATCGGCTTTCTGTCCATCTACATATACGTCACCGCTCATAATGACTGCCTGTGCCTTGGAGCGACTGTCAAAAAAGCCTTTTTGGATCAGGAGTACATCCAGACGTTCTTTCGTTTTCATGGTGCAACAACTCCCTTGCTGCCTGTAAAATACTTTCAGAATCGATCTGCATCGTTCTGCGCAGGGCTTCCACTTCTCCATGCGGAACGATTCCGTTTTTCAAATTCAGCAGACGGCTTTGGCATAAAATACCGTCTTGACAGATGGAGGCCAGCAGTTCCAAGCCAACACAACCGGCTTCCGCAGTTTCTTCCACCACCAAAAGCCGCTTGGTATTTCTTACTGATCTGATTACAGCATTGGGATCAAGCGGAGTAATCTGATCCAGCTTGATCACGTCTGCTTTCAAATGTTTTGCCGCTGTCAGTACATCGTTAAGTGTCACGCCATAGGTAACAATCGTAATCTCGCTGTCATCGTGAAGCACGTTATTCCATTGGCTGCAGGAATACGCACCTTCACAACCTCTGGGATATCGTATTGCTACCGGTCCTGTCATTTCCACAACCCCATGGCGAAGCATACGTCGCAGCTCTTCGTTGCTGGCAGGACAAAGAATCTGCATACCGGGAATTTGACGAAGATATCCCACATCAAATATACCTTGATGAGTCTCGCCATCCTCGCCCACCAGTCCGGCTCGGTCAACCGCCAGAACCACGTGAAGATTTGAAAGTGCAACATCTTCAATGAGCATATCATAGGCTCTTTGAAGGAATGTAGAATAGACAGCAAATACCGGTATCATCCCCTGATTGGCAAGACCTGCCGCCATAGCAACAGCATGCCCTTCGGCGATACCCACATCAAAAAACCGTTTCGGAAACCTTCTTGCGAACTGATCCAGACCGGTACCCTGCTCCATAGCAGCGGTAATGGTACAAATACTTTCATTAGTTTCAGCGATATCACAGAGGGTTTCGCCAAAAATTCGGGAAAAACTCTCGCTTTTAGATCCTACAGATGAACCGGTATCGGGATCAAAACTGCCAACTCCGTGAAAATCGGCAGGCTGTCCTTCCGCAGGCGCATAGCCCTTCCCTTTGGTGGTGACAACATGGAGCACCACCGGTTCTTTCATGTCCTTCGCATGCTGAAGAAGATGGGTCAGCATTTTCACATCATGGCCATCTACGGGGCCAAGGTATTGAAAGCCCATTTCTTCAAACAAGGTCATGCCGAGGATCTTTCGGTGCATCCATGCTTTGATTCTGTGCGTGAATGCGTAGACCTTTTTTCCACAGGGCACACGAAAGACAATCTCCCGATAGAGCTTTTTCAGGTCAAAATACCCGGGCTTCAGTCGCATTTGGGACAGATGCCGGGCTACGGCGCCCACATTGGGTTTAATGGACATACCGTTGTCATTGAGAACGACAACAAGTGATTCCCCGCTTTGCCCTGCATCATTCAGCCCTTCATAGGCCAAGCCTCCGGTCAGCGCCCCATCCCCCAAAATGACCACAACGTCATAATTTTCTTTCTGCAGGGTTCTGGCTCTGGCCATTCCAAGAGCAACGGAAACAGAATCCGAAGCATGTCCCGCTATAAACGCATCGTGGTCACTTTCTGAAGGCTTTGGGAATCCGGCCAAGCCGCCAAGCTGCCGCAAAGAAGAAAATTGCTCCATTCTTCCCGTCAGAATTTTATGGACATAAGATTGATGCCCTACATCAAACAAAAGACGGTCAACGGCTGTATCATAAACCTTATGTAAGGCTAATGTCAGCTCCACTACACCTAAATTGGATGAAAGATGACCCCCGGTTTCCGCCAGATGATGTACCAGAAATTCACGAATTTCTTTGCAGAGCTGCTTTTGCTGCACCACATCCAACGCCAAAAGGTCATTTCTGTTTCTAATTTTTTCCAGCATAATTACCTCTTATGCCCGACGAAAAAGTCGGGCAATTACTCCCGGTATCGCTCTGAGCGTGCAAATCAGCCTGGACGCTGCAAAAATGATAGCAGTGGCATTGTTCATGGCAATGGATTTACCAAATGCCTTGCCGCCCACTGTGAGACCTGCTACAAGGGCAGACATCAGCAGCTGCACAATACTGTCTGCAGTCGGCTGCATATCCACCAAAACCCTGGTGACGATCACCGCAGATGCCGAACCGGACACCACGCCGCAAATGTCACCTACAACATCGTTGCAAAAGGAAGATACCCGTTCTGCCCGCCGAATCATACGGATGGCAACGGTAGCTTCCGTCATCTTTTTTGATGCCATGGAATGAAATGGTTTTTCATCGGCAGCGGTAACAGCCATACCGATAATATCGAACACAATACCCAATAACACAATAGCTAACAGTACTGTAAAAGACAAAATCAAACCGCCGCCTGAAAGTACCTCATTGGATAAAAACGACATAGCTGCCGAAATGCCAATGGTAATACCAAAGATCGTTGTGATCCATTTCCAGTCCGGCTTTATGCGGATATGTTTTGAGTTTCGTTTCCCTCTGCTGCTCACGAGGTTCCTCCTGACTAAATAACAATGGCAGCAGACAAGATTAATCTTACGGCTTAGGTCGGGTAGGTTTTCCCCGGGTGCTACTCCCCGTCGCCGGTTGAGCGGTTTCCCATTAAAGCTCCAGTCTCCCCGTTGCCGTGGGAGCAACCCGATTGCCACTTAGTCCGTACTGCAATCTCTTGTCTGCTCTATAATAAGACAGCCTAGATGATTTCCAACACAGTACCACTCCGCCTCTTATCCTCTTTTGCAAACAGGCTTTCAGGAGGCAATATCATCCCTCGCCCCCGGCCGGGGGTCCGGATGCTTCACTCCTCCATCCCGAACTGTTCACGCAAGGCAGGCTACTCTGCACACAGCAGAAACCGTAGTTTTTTCTACCGCAATGCAGGTTCACATCCTGATTCGTACAAAAGTCGATTACCGCAAAGGGAGTACGCTTCTGCACAATATCAGGTCTCCACAAAAAAAGGGTCGGGATCTCCATGCCATTGGAGGGCGCCCTCTTTTCGCAGGCGTATTGCCTACGCCTTCCCTCAGCACCCACCCCAAACTGGGCGTAAGAAGCAGGCACCAAGGGCTTCACAGTTATGCCCTTTAAAGGATTTTTAGGCCCTTCCTGGGAGACGGAAGTACTGACTAGGATACTGCACCATTTACTAATAAGTATATCACAATATTCATGAATATACAAGGGATATTCGCCAATGACACAGAAAACCCCGGTAAAATCCGGGGTTTTGGAATATCATTTATAATCTATTGCGTTCACGACTCTTGCTCAAAGGGGACCTCTATGGGATTCCCATCCGGGCCTTTCATCAGCCGCACAACCTTCAACTCCGCCTCATTCAACTGCTGATTGCAGGCGGCAGTTAAGGCTGTCCCTTCTTCAAACAATTTCAGGGATTCTTCCAGCGAAACATTTCCCTGCTCCATTTGACGCACAATTTCTTCCAGCCGTTGAATGGATTCTTCAAAACTTTTCGGTTTATTCATGCATTTCTCCTTCTATCTGATTCACAACAGCCTGCAATTGGCCGCTGCAAAGGGTAACTGTAATGCGGTCACCCGGCTGAATACCGGCAGCTCTGGTCAGGATCCGACCGTTGCTGTCTTTGGTCACGGAATAACCTCGGCTTAAAACCTTCATTGGGCTCATCGCATCCATGCCGGCAGCAAGCCGGACAAGGGTCTGCTTTCTTTCTCCTAAATTTTGCTGCAAAGCAGATATCAACTGTTTCTGCATATGATCCAGCAGCATTCGCCGATCCTGCAGGTAGTTTGTTGGTTTTTGCAGCACTCGGCTGCTGCTCAGGCGAAGCAATTTTTGACGGAAAATTTTCATTTGCCCATCAAGACTTTTACTCATGCGGACATCCATACTGTGGAGCATTTGGCGCAGCTCCATCTGATCCGGAACAGCAAGCTCTGCACCATTTGAGGGTGTAGCAGCACGAAGATCTGCCGTAAAATCCGAGATCGTCACATCCGGTTCATGCCCAACCGCTGAGATCACGGGAATTTGAGACAAAAAGATTTCTCTTGCGACCCGTTCATCGTTGAATGCCCAAAGATCTTCGATCGATCCGCCGCCCCGCCCCACGATCATCAGATCGGCAAGCTGAAAACGGTTTACATAACGAATTGCTCCGCAGATCTCCGGAGGTGCCTCCACCCCTTGTACCCGCACCGGAAGGAGAAGGACCTTACACAAAGGGTAGCGTTTTCCCAATATCCGAATCATATCATGGACTGCTGCACCGGCTGACGATGTAATAATAGCGATGCGCTGCGGATATTTGTGTATCGGCTTTTTGTGGGCTGCATCAAACAGTCCTTCGGCCTGAAGTTTTTGCTTCAATTGTTCAAAGGCCACATGGAGATCTCCGGACCCCTCCGGAAGCATGAATTCACTATACAGTTGATAAGCGCCATCTCTGGGAAATACGGAGATATGGCCTGTAACCAAAACTTTCATGCCATTTTCCGGCCGAAAACGAAGCCGCATGGCGCTGCCTTTAAACATGACAGCACGGATGGCACCATCCTGATCTTTCAAAGAAAAATAGTGATGACCGGAGGGATAGATCTTATAGTTACTCAGCTCGCCTCTGACACAAATGTTGGTCAAAACTCCATCCTGATCCAGCAGCGATTTGATATATTGATTGACCTGGGAGACAGAGTAAACAGTAGATTCCATTACAATTCATCCTCCTGCAGCCAAGTCAGGACTGCAATGCCCATTGCGTTATCTGTGGACAGATCAGGTGTTGCAAAAACAGGTAAAAACCGGGCACAACTCGCCCGGAGCATCGAGTTGGAAGCAACTCCACCGGAAAAGACCACAGGCAGTCCGGGATACCTCTTTACCGCGTCTTTTGTCGTCCTTACGATAACATTACAGATAGAAGCCATGGCATAGGCCGCAGTTTCTTCCGAACCGTGTACGGCGGCAAATGCGGATACTTTATTCTCCAAACCGGACAAAGAAAATTGCAGGTTATTGGACTTTACCTGAAAAAATTCCGGTCTTTCTACCTGGGAAGATAACTGATCCAAAGCTTTTCCGGAGGGAAACGGTAAATTCAGGATTTTCCCGGTCCGGTCTACAACTTGGCCGGCAGAGATATCTGTACTTCCGCCAATTAACGTCACATGCACATTTCTTTCTTCCGGCTCCACCAAAAGCAGCTCTGTTGTTCCGCCGGATAAATGCCAGGCCAGATGAGGTTCCTGCATTAAATCCATTCGGTCGGCAGACCACAATGCGGCTGCAATGTGACCCTGTTGATGAGAAAAAGCATGGCAGGGCACATGAAGGGCTGCGGCCATGGTCTGTGCAGCACAGACGCCCGCCAAAAAACACGGCATATAAGAACCCTCTACCGCCCTTGGCCTGGTGCTGACGCCGATCGCACGAACAACGTCCGGCTCTTGGTTTTCAAACAGCGCATTTGCCAATTCCGGCAAACGCTTCACATGGGCAAACACAGCGTCACTCTGCCGAAGCCCCAAGGCACCGGGGCTGACATCCAAAAGACGGGAACGGTTTTTGCCTGTCTTACCGTCAAAAGAAGCTATGGATGTTGTATAGTTGCTGGTATCAAATCCCAGAACAATCATACCTGCTCCAGTTCCCGTGCAAAGGAACCAAGAATGCCGTTTACAAAAGAAACCACATCCTCATCCTCATATTTTCTGGTCAGCTCCACCGCTTCATTGATCGCTGAGCTGACAGGGACATCATCCACATAAATCGCTTCATACATGGCAACATGGAGAATGGCTCGAGCCACTCTGGAAATACGGGATATACTCCAGTTGATGGCATACTTGGCAAGGTAACCATCCAGTTCCTCCTGTTTTTCCTGCACACCCTGCACAGCGCTGCGGATATAGTCCAACTGCTTTCTATTGGGGCGCTCGGCATAGATATCTGTCTCTTGTGCCAGACTGCTGTAATACTCCGGCTCAAAGGCAGTATCTACCAACTGCCGTGCAGAATCATCGGTAAAATTCATTTCATAAATCAAATGGGCAACAATCTCTCTGGCATTGGATCTGGTCATATAAGTTCTCCTTGGCTGTTTTTGCTTATTATAGCGTTTATGTCAAAAAAAATAAACCCTTTGCAGCAACAAAGGGTTTATTTTCTCTTATTTTTTTCCGGTTCGGGGCAAAGAAATACCGCCGATGCTTACATTGACATCTTTTACGGCACGTCCCGTAGTGGATTCTACCTGAGAAGCGACAGCTTCCTGCACCGCTTTTGCTACTTCAACGACCGAGTAGCCGTAGAGTACCACAATATAGCAATCAATCGAAATTTCATCCTGCTCGGAAATCTCTACCCGAATGTCCTTGCCGACAGCCTTCTTGGTCAGCTTGCCAATATCTGTACCTGCACCTCCAAGGCCATAAACGCCCTCTACATCCTGTGCTGCCATAGCAGCCAGAGAAATAATGACCTCTTCAGAAATGGAAATCGAACCATTCTGCAAATCCTGAGAAATATATTCCTTGCGATCATTCATAATGAGTTCCTCCGTGTACAATGTCTTTATTTTTATTCATTGTACCACAAATTACAGAAAAGGCAACTATTTTACCTCAATAATCCGAATATCCTCCAAAGTATAATTTGTCTGATTCGTCACAAGGTCGGAGATCAAAGCAACATCTGCATCTGTCAAGCCCTCCGCAGGGGCAGACACGGCAACATGTATGAGCTCGTCGTTCATATAGACCACACAATCTTCATACCCCTTGGCAATCACCAGGCTCTCTACCTGTGATTCGGCCAGGGCATCGTTTACAATGGCATCCAGAGACATTACAGCCTGTGATGCAGCCTCGCTGTCATCTTCGTAATGAATGGTCTCTTGAAGCAGTTCCACCGCACTGTCACGGGATTCCTGTCGAGTCAGCCGAATCTGTGCAAAGTTATTCTCCTGTGCATCGCCCGAAACGGCAGCAAGATCAATATTTTCCTCAAAAGAAAGATCGTCGCTTCCCATCACCTGCTGAGCGTCAAGGGTTTCCAAGAGATCCACCGGTTGATTTTGCGTGGCATTCCAGTTGAGATAGACGCCGGCACAGATCAGGACCAATACTGTTGCCACTATCGCATTTCGTTTCCAAGTTTTCATGATGATATCCTCCTAATGATCTTTCATTTTGATAACGCTGATCTTGTCGCTTCTGAGACCGGTCAAGTCAGATACTGCATTGACGATGTCCAAACGGACTGCTGCGCTGTCCGCACCCTGGCACACAACCAAAGCCCCCTGATAGGTCGGATAAGTTGTTTTGACTGTAATCGGGAGTTCTCTTCCTGTATCATCTTCAACCAACACCGTTTCCTTTTGCACCTCCGATTCTTCCTGCTGTGTATGTATTTGCTCGTCAGTCTGATACTGAAAGGACATTCCCTTTTCGAGTGTCAGCAATACTTCCACCTCTCCTACGCCGTACATTCGGCTCAGGATCAATTCCAAATTCTCCTCCAGTATATCCGTATCAGGCTGCGGTTCCGGCTTTTGTTCTGCTTGTTTCTGATTTCCCTGCGGCATTATCATCAGTCCGATCCCCAATAAAAAAACCAGAACTGCATATTTGTAAGACCCGGCTTTCGCCAACAGTTCCCGAACACGCTGCTTCATCTTCACCGTATATTCCACTCCTGTTGCTGTCCGGGAATTCCCATCGCCTGCGAGATCTCCTCTGACAGTCTCTTCCGCTGCTCCTGCGTGACCTTTCCTGTCAAAATCACAGACACCGGATATGGATACCCATCCCGCTCACCGAGCGAAACGGTTACCTGCAGGTCGATACCAAGTTCCCTGGCTTTGTCCCATATATATGACTCGCATCGCTGCTTTATGATATCGGAGGTCAATTCTTTGTTCCGGGTCAACACATCCGTTTCCATCAAGTCCCTTTGAATTTGAATCTCGGAAATAGTATGAGAAATCCCATCAAAGTCCAAATTAACTACAGGTGACAACACCGCAAGAACTACCAAAAGTCCTCCTACAAATCCTGCTGTCTGGCGCACCGGACCTTTGGGAATGATGGACTGAAGCAGACTCAGCAACATCGCCGCTGCAGCAATTGACAGGAAATACCGCCCAATTACCTGACTCATATACCAACCACCCGCATAAAGCAAAAACAAGACAGCATACACATGAGGACACAGCTTCCCAACATCGCCAACAAAAAAGACATCACATCCATAATACAGTCTACAAAACCAACCAGTTTGCTGCCCATAAGTCCTGCCAGCACAGAAGTCATCCGAAAGGCCAAATAATGAAGTCCTAATCGAAAAAATGGTGCGGTAAATACCGCTAAAAAAGCCAGCAGGCCGAATGTACCGATGGCACTTTTCAGCAGACCTGCACTGTAAAGAACACTTTGGGCTGCATCTGAAATAATACTTCCAACTACCGGCACCATACCGGATAAGGTTGCACCGGCAGTTTTTAATGCTGTGGTATCGACAGTTCCGGACAATATACCGGTGACTGCCAAAAATCCGGTAAACAAATACATGATCGCTTTCAGTCCCCACCGTATGACCCACGATAGAAATGCCTGCAGCTTGGCCAATCGTGATTCCTGAAGCGCCGCATCCACAACCCCCAATGCCAGAAATGCATAAACCAATGGTATTAGAACTTTCCCGCAAAATCCGATGAGGATTTTTGCAAAAAATACAGCCACACCGTACAGGATCCCGGCACCGGTCAAAGATCCCGATGCTGCCGAAGCGGAAGCCATTACCGGCAGCAGCAATGTGGAAAAATCCATCAGTTCATCCATCGTTTGCTTTCCCAAACCGATCATCACACGAAGATCTGCCGCACAGCACATGGTCATAGAAAATACACCGGTCATTGCCACCGTTTGTCCTACATGCCCCTGTGTTCCGCCGTCCGCCAAGCGGCATAGAAGCAGAATCAGCAGGATTTTCAGAAGCAGCGCTGCGGATGCACGAAAATATCCGCCGCTTTTTGAAACAGCCGATTTTGCGATCTCCGATACGCCATCTGTAAAATCCTGCCCTTCCAATGGGATCTCTTTCATGAACTCTTTTGCATCTGATGGTATCGCATCTTCCAAGGCCTCTACTCCAAACAGTTCCGCTTGCTGCCGCATGATCTCAGAGGCATTTGTCTTTACTGATAAAAGCAAAAGCAGTACTATCAAAATGACCAACTTTCTCAAAGTGCTCCTCCAATTAGTTTTTCCACCAATGACAGCACAGCATTAAGCAAAGGCAGCGATGCGTAAATAGCCAGAAATGTGCCTGCTATCTCCACACTTTTTGCCAAAGACCCTTCATCTGCATCGCGGCAAACACTCCCGGCGATTTGCGTCAGAACGCCGATTCCAACCACCTTAAACAACGGCTGAGTTGCTCCCTTTTCCAAACCGGATAAGTCTTCCAGCTGTTTTATTACCGACAAAACAGGCTGTAAAAACCGAATTCCAATCAGCAAAATTAAGGTACAGGCCAAAACGGAAAACACCAAGGCCAAAGACATTTCATTTTGTCGTAAAAGCAGGCACATGACTGCCGACAATACCGCCAGAACGGCGAGTTTAAGCATTGTATCCATTAAAACTGAAACAGGTTTTCGACCAATTGAAAAAGGTCAGCAATTTTCTGCACCACCAACATCAATACGACCACCAGCGCTGCCAAGGTCGTCATGGTTGCCTGTTCCTCCCGACCGGAACGAACCAAAACCTGATTAAGAATAGAAACAACGATTCCAACTCCTGCAATTTTAAAAATCAAATCAATTTCCATTGCTCACCTATACAAGAAGAATTGCCACCGAGATCCCGGCACAAATCCCCAACACCCTGTATGTTTTGCTTCGAACATTACATTCCTGCTCGGCAGACTGCAGCAGCAGTCCAATCCGGGCTTTTGCCTTATCCAACGTTGCAATTTGACTTTCCCGATCGTATTTTCCAAGTCCGGCAGAAAGAGAAAGAAGCTCCTCGGCCACCTGCTTGTCCATTTCAGAATGTGTCTCTGCCTGCAATGCTTTTGCCATAGCTGACTGCGGTGTCAGCCAACGGTTTTTGTCCATTGCTCTTGCAACCGAAGAAAACACACGGCTCAGAGATCCGTCCGTCTGAATTGCCATTAATGCAAAAACTTGAGGAAGCGGTGTGCTGCAAAAGCCAATTTCACTTTCCATAACCTGCAGTGCTGATAAAAGCTGTCGTAACATTTTGCAGTGTTTTCGCAAAGTTGATGCGATTCGCAGACCGACAGAACAGGTAGAAATGACAATAAATATAACACCTGCCAGTTTCATATCGACACCTCCTGTATGGAATAGGACTTATCCCGATTAAGAACAACTACCTGCCGAAATACCCCCGTTTCCATGAGTCTTTTATACAGAGGTCTGCCATACAAATCCTGCAGGGATTCACCATGGGCGGTGGCAAGTATATTTACACCGCAATAAGCAGCCTGCTCTATCGCCACAATATCCTCGGGGGCCGTAATTTCATCCAGTGCGATCCATTGTGGGCTCATAGTACGAAGAAGCATCATGACAGCCGCAGCTTTTGGCACATTCACAAGCACATCGGATCTGCTGCCAAGCTCCGACTGCAGCATACCATCCAAACAGGCAGACAATTCTCCCCGTTCATCCGCTATGCCGATTATTTCTCCTTTCAGGTCCGATAATTGCCGAACTGCATCCCGGAGCAGAGTTGTCTTTCCGCTCCCCGGCGGTCCCAGTAAAAGGGTAGAAACTGTCAGCACAGGAGCAAGAGAATCGGCACAGCCTAAAACTGCATGTGCAACGCGAATATTCAGAGATGATGGCAGCCGTAATGTTTGAACCGCACCATCTCTGATCACGCCAAAGCCGCAAATCCCGATTCGGTGACCACCTTCTACGGTCACATAACCTTGCCGAATGGTCTCTGAAAAGGCGTAGGCAGAATGATGACAAGATCGCTGCAATATTTCTTCCACAACATTGCCTGTGGCTGCAGGCCATATTTCTCGTTCCGCCCGTCCGTACCGCAGTCGAAGCGGCCTGCCTGCACCAATCCGAATTTCCTCCAGTCCTTCCCAATCCATTGGACGTAATTGTCTGAGATAGATCTCGGGCAGCAGTGGCTCCAGAGCATTTCTGTGTTTCATCACATCACTTCCCCTATACTTTATGATTGCCGGACAGGCCGCAGAACGAAAAAATCGGCACGACTCTTGTCATGCCGATCAAAATTATATTGGTTATGCCCAGTCCTTACACACATCGACCCATCCGCTAAAGCCAGAATATTTTTCCAGCTCCGGTATGGTCAATTCAATGGCGCTGTTACTGCTGCCGCAGGCCGGAAATACCGTTTCAAACCGTTTGAGGGATTCATCCAGATAGACGGTAACACCGGCCTTCACAGCAAAGGGGCAAACACCGCCGACTGCATGGCCGATATACTCCGGCACTGCATCATAAGGAAGCATCTTGGCTTTTACATGAAATGTCGCCTTGAATTTACTGTTATCAATACGAGCATCACCGGCGGCAACTACAAGAACACAGGCATCTGCCACCAAAAAGGAAAGGGTTTTTGCAATTCTCTTTCCCTCAACACCAACAGCCTGTGCAGCCAATTCAACTGTGGCACTCGAAACATCAAACTCCAAGATACGAGAAGCAATTCCCAATGTTTCAAAATAAGACCTTACTTTTTCGATAGACATCCCGCAGCCTCCTAAAATTTTCCTTATTTTATCATATAGAATAAGGACTTGCAAGGTATGATAACATGCGATATAATTTTCTTCGGAGGGATACGCTATGACAAAAACCAACGCCATGCGGCTGGTGGAGCAGGCCGGACTTTCCTATCGAGCATCGGAATATGACTACGATGAAAATGATCTCAGCGGAACTCACACCGCCGAAGCCATCGGTATGCCGCCGGAGCAGGTATTTAAGACATTGGTCGTCCGGGGCGTTAAGCGTGGTATTCTTGTATTCTGTATTCCAGTCAGCTGCTCTCTGGATTTGAAAAAGGCGGCTGCGGCCGCCGGTGATAAAAAAGCAGAGTTGACTGCCATGAAGGAGCTGCTCACACTCACGGGTTATGTCCGCGGCGGCTGCAGTCCCATTGGTATGAAAAAAAAGTATCCGACCTTCATCGACGAAACTGCTGAGTTGTTTGATGAAATCGCCGTCTCAGCAGGCATCCGTGGTCAACAGATCATTCTTTCTCCCAAAGATCTGATCGCTTATGCAAATATGACAGTTTGTGATTTAACCGAATAGAAAGGAATAAATATGCAGTTTAAATATAGAACCAAGGGCGTTTGCTCCAACGAAATGTATCTGGAAATCGAAAACAACACGCTGAAAAAACTCACCGTCATCGGAGGCTGTCACGGCAATCTGCAGGGTATTTCTGCCTTGGTGGAGGGTATGGATATTGATGAAGTAATTCACCGGCTGAAAGGTATCCGATGCGGCATGAAGAACACATCTTGCCCGGATCAGTTGGCAACTGCTTTGGAGCTGGCAAAGAAGAATCAGGCAGCAATGTAACTGTCAGAAACGCAAGGATAAGAAACCCGCTGTTTTTTGAAAAAACAGCGGGTTTCCTATCTTACAATTCAAATACCTCACCTGTGGAAAAGAAGTACAGGAGCTTTCGCTTGACCGGCATTTCAAAAATACGGGACAGAGCCATCCCATATATCTCAAGCTGTGCCCGGTAACATTCAGGTTTCGGATCTCGATCGGTTTTGAAATCCAAAATCGTGATGCCATCGTCCTCTTTTACAAAACAATCCACAACGCCTTGAAGCATCACCTGTTCGCCGGGTGCATCCAATTTGCAGACTTCAGCATCAGTCAGCAGAGAGAACTTAAACTCACGGTGTACAGAATGGCTCAGCAGCCAGCGGCCTAGTGGAGACTGAAAGAGGCGAAGAATTTGCTCTTTTCTGACAGCCTGTGCCTGATCCGAGGTCAGAAATTGCCGCTCTTCCAAACGCTGTAATTCATTGCTCAGATCCACCTCTTCACAGCAGCAGTTATAATCCGCAAATTGCATAAACAGATGGGTAGCGGTTCCAAATTCCGCAGCAGTAAGCGACTGCTCCAAAAAAGCCGGACGGCGGAAAGAATAGGCTGAATTTCTGACTAAGTTTTCTGCTCCGTCAGATGCTTCCTGATCCTGCATTCTGCCTTTTAACTGTGTGGCGGTAACTTTCTCCGGAATCTGACAAACCGCTTCATGGGGGTAGACAAACTTCAGAAGCTGAATATGCTCCTCTCCGATTTTTTGTAATGCTTTCACAGGTTCCTGTGTCCGTACATTCCCGTTGGCAGCAGGTACAGAAAGATCCTGAAAGGTAATTTTCCAAGGGGTATCCCAAACTCTGGAAACGTCGTTGTTCCCGCATTGTGTAAATAATTCTCCTGCTTCCGTCCGGCATAAGGCAGCCATCAGAAGCCATTTCCCCGGGCTTCGGACTGAAGCACACAGTTCATCGGACAGCGGCCATGTCAAAAGACTATTGAGGTTCTTCAGTTCCGATAACAAATACCGACTGTAATACGTCATGATCAAACGTTCTTTTGCCCGCGTCATAGCCACATACAAAATCCGCAGTTCCTCAGAGATCGCCTCTTTTGTCTTTTTATGAATGATGGCTTTCTTCGCCAGGGTCGGATACCGAACAAACCTCTGATGGTCCACCCGGTTACAGCCCACAGCGAGATCATTGTCCACCAAAATGGCATCCTGCATATCAGATAAATTGAACTTCCGCGATAAATCGCTTAGAAATACCACAGGAAACTCCAATCCCTTGGAGCTGTGGACGGTCATGATCGTCACAGCATTTTCAGCTACCGTTTTGGGCACAGGAATCTGTCCGCCCGTAGCCTGCAAATCTGCCAGATATCGCAGCAGTTGGGGTAATGCTTTGCTGCCTGTGGTCTCAAAAGAAGCAGTAAAGCTCCGGAATGCCATGAGATTTCGTTCTCTCCGCAAACCATCTTCCATTGAAGAAAAGACATCCAGCAGCCCTGTGCGGCAGAACACGCTGTCCACCACTTCATGAAGATTCATCCATTGTGCATCATCCCGCAAGGATGCCAAAAGATCTATTACAGGCCGAAACAGCTCGTCCTCACAGATGGCATCATAATAGTCTCCTCTGCGCTTAGTTGTTCTTGGTTTTGCCAACTGTTCCGGACTAAAACCAAATACAGGGCTTCCCAAGGCAGTCAGGAGCGGAATATCCTGATGAGGGTTGTCCAGGACCTGCAGAATCGCCACTAGAATTTGCACCTCAGAGGTCTCCAACAGACTGCCTCCGCGATCACAAACTGCCGGTATGCCATAACGATCCAAAGCAGACAGATAATCGGAGGCCGTAGAAGACAAAGAGCGCATCAAAATGGCAATATCACCCGGACGGACCGGACGCGTCCCATCTTCGCTTGATATGGGAATCTGTTTATCGAGAATCTCCCGAATCCTTGATGCAACAAATTCTGCTTCCAAAACAGTTTTTTCCTGCTCTGTTTCGGAGCTGGTCAGGCAGTGAAGCTCTATTGCCGGTTCATCCAGCGGCGGATACGGTCTTCCCTGCCGAAGTTCCTCATCGTCTGTATAATCCAAATCACCTACGGATTTCCGCATCACCAGACGAAACACGTCGTTGCAGGCAGACAAAATCTCCCCTCTGGAGCGGAAGTTCTCCGAAAGAAGAATCTTTCTCGGCTGACCGGGTGCTGCATCTTCCCTCAGACTGTAAGACATATATTTTCGAAGAAACAGGGATGGATCCGCCAGTCGGAACCGATAAATAGATTGTTTCACATCGCCAACCATAAACCGATTCTGATCGCAGCGTGATATAGCCTCAAAGATGGTATCTTGAACTTCATTGGAATCCTGATACTCATCCACCATGATCTCCACAAATCTGCCCGAGATCTCCTGTGCCGTTTTGCTTGGCTGTCCGGTATATTTGTCCTTCAGCAGCCTGATGGACAAATGCTCCAGATCTGAAAAATCAAGCAGCTTACGCCGTTTTTTCTCTGCAGCATACGCTTCGTCAAAGACCTTCGCAAACTTCAGCAGCGCCTTGGCACCATGCGCCACCTGCCGCAGATCCTCCAAAGCGAACCGGGATGTTTCACTGAAGTATCCCTGCCATTTTTTTAGATCCTGCCAGCAAACAGCCCGCACCTTGCTTAGCCGCTCTTTTACCAGAATATCTTCCGGTTCACGCACAACACCAGCACGTCCAAAATCCATAACCTGATTGGTAAAGATCTCATCCCATGTCCGGCAGGACAGAAGCTGCTGCAATTGACGAAGATTTTCCTGGTAACAAGTCTCCAGCCCCTTCCGGATTCTGGGGTAATGCTCCATTTCCTGTATGGCTTTTTCCATATTTCCGATCTGCTGTTGAAGAAATTGACGGAAATGATTTATCAGATAAGAACCCCACGGTGTTTCTGCTGCATCTTCATAGCGGTCTGTATCCAACATCTGCAGCATATGGGAAAGCCACCCTTCCATATCTGCACGGCATCGCATTTCCTTGTGAGCCATTTTAATGGCTTCCGGCAGCCTACGGTCATCACGGCCATAGCCAAATCCTTCCACCATAGCCAAAAAATCTTCATCCGGCTGTTCATATCCCCGTTCCAGCAAAGATTCCAGTACCTTATCTTGTAAAATGCGGCTCTCTGTCTCCTCCATAACCCGAAAATCCGAAGGAACTCCCAGCTTATATCCATAAGTGCGCAGAAGGTCGGAACAAAAAGAGTGAACGGTGGATATGGACGCCAGATAGATGCGGCTCATCTGGCGATGCAGATGCTTGTTTTCCGGTTGCTGGGCCAGTTTTTCGCTGAGTGCCTGTGCGATTTTTACGCGCAATTCCCCTGCTGCCGCTTTCGTATAGGTAATGACCAAAAAATCATCCAGATTGCAGGGCGATGCTTCATCACAAATTCGCTTCAGCAGCCGGTCTACCAAAACCTTTGTTTTTCCGGAACCGGCAGCAGCCGAAACCAAGAGTGTACCGCCCCGGTCATCAACTACCGCCTGCTGAGCCGGTGTTAATTTGATCTCAGGCATGACTGTACTCCTCCTCCAGCTTTTTCCAGAATTTTTCTGCCGATGTTGCTGCCATGGGACGTACTTCACCGGGACACAGATCCATATGGCACAAGGTTTTATAATCGCAGAAACGGCAAGAAGAATCCTGCCCCCGTACAATGGGGTTCGGGGTCACATTACCGGATGCTATAGAATCGGCCATGGCAGAAAGTGTACACAGGACATGCCGCTCCAACAATTCCATCTGCCTCTTATCTGCAAGATTCCCGCTGGGACCGTTTTTCCCGACAGAATAGGGCATAAACCGAGGATGTTCCGGGTCTTTTTCCATCGCTGCCAGAATGTCTGCGTCACTGCGGATCAATCCTTTTCGCCGCCGTTCTTCCCGATGCCGCTGTTCAACTGTGTCATCCTGCGGCATAGAGGGTGTCAGCGTATATTCCCGTCTGGCTGGAAGATAAAGAACCCCGGCAGGTACCAATTGCTCATGCCCATAATAAGAGCCGCCATATTGCTTCAGGGCAAATAAATAAATCAACATTTGAAGGCCGATACCATTGAGAATATCCGTATAATCAAAATCTTTGTGCCCGGTTTTGTAATCTACTACACGTACATAGGCCGTCCCATCTGCCTCATAAAGGTCAATACGGTCTACAAAGCCAGATACACGGCACAACGCGTCGTTTCCCTGTACAACTACTGCAGGCAGCTGCCCTGTTTGAGAAAACTCCAATTCGCAGTCCATCGGCTCAAACAAGCTGCGCCGGAGTTCTTCGCCCAAATCCAAAACAATGTCCATGATCTCTTGCTTAGACCGCATGAACAGATAAGCAGAGCGCTGTGCCTGTTGAGGAAAATATGTACGGGCGTAGGCATCAATTTCCTGTGTCGCCACCTCTGTTAAACGGTCCAGACTAACCTTCTGAAATCCCCCCTCTTGCTTGATTCGAAGAACTGCATTCTGCAAAACAGCATGGACAAAGGTGCCAAAAGCAGAAGGGTCCAGTTTGGCTTGTCTCCTGGGCTCTGCTTTAAGGCCATAGGCCAGAAAGAAAGCAAACCGGCAAGCACTGTATTTGTCGATTCTGGAGGCAGACAGATAGATCTGACTGCCATACAAACCTGCAACCGTCTCCCGGGATAGTGGTTTGAACGAGTAGTCCCGAAGCGCTCTCAAATTCTGTTCCAGAACATCCAGGTCCGGAACAGATACCGAACTTGTATCTCCGTAACGAAGCCGATGGGCTGCCAGAGAAGAAATATCCAAAATCGCTTCTTTTTTGCCATTTGATACGGACTCCGGAAACAATGCGGCAGCACGCCGGTAAAGCCATGCAGGCTGCTCTCCAGCATAAGAGAGCCAAATACTCTCCCGGGCGGACGACATGGCACTGTACAGCCGACTCATCTCCTGCTCCATTTGATCGGCACGCAGCGGAGACAACGAAAGGCCCTGCATAAGCAATATCTTCCGCTCCTCTTCCGTCAATAGGCCCTCACTGGTTTTATAGGACGGAAACAATCCGTCGGATGCACCCAGAATCAGTAAGTGACAGGTGTGTTTTTGCCGCAAATCATGAAGCGATCCAACATATACCTGGTCGATCCCCGCCGGTATGGTTGCCACATGGTATTGCATCAAAACAGAACGGTAAAGTCTGGCAAACTCATCCGGTGTTCTGATGGTATTGCCAAGGATCAGCCATGTCTGCTCCAGCGACGCACAGAGAATATCATAGAGCTGAACCAACTCCTGACCAATCTGACCGCCCACTATATTCGCCTGTTCCTCCAGCCGCTGGCGAAGCCGTAATTCTTCCAGAAAACGATAGAAACAGGTTACCATCTCGCCGGTATTGGCAGCAGCCTGCATACCGTTTCTCAGGTGAAACAGCGAGGATAGGGCTGTCGTTTTATCCCGGTTAAGGTTTTCCAGCTGAATCCGGTCATCCTCCAACCACACTTCCCCAAATCCTCTGGGATGCAGTTCCCACGGCTGCTCCCATTGTCTGCCCCGCAAATTCCATTGATAAGCGTAAATATCCAAGCGGCTGCAGCGATCGCGTTCCAGAGGCGGCAGCCCGGATTTTAGAAACACTTCCACATCCTCATAATCCATGGAACCAACCGCCGCCATAAGGGCAGACAAAAGTGCATTCACGATCGGCTTGCTGAGGATGTCCTCTTTCCCGGCAAAGTAAAACGGAAGCTTTGCCTTTTTCAAAGCTGCCCGAAGCGGTGCTTCATACAGGGCCGGATCTGTGCAGCCCATTGCAATCTCCCTGCATCTTGCACCGGAAAAAAGCAGACGCTTGATTTCCGCAACAGCCTGTTTGCACTCCTCTTCTACTGACGGAAAATTCGAAAGACGGATGCGATTCGATGGTGCAGCCACGGTGTATTCCGATGCAAACATTCCATGAAGCAATGCACTCACAGCAGGATTCCGGTCTGCTTTTTCTGTAACGGAAACGGTCTGTGTGGGAATCTCCCACTTTTCAGCCAACCGCATCAGTTTGAAAACCGTTTCCTCAACCGGTCGGGAAATCTGCTGACTGTCCCCTGCAGGCAAAGCAATCCAAACATGACTGCTCTGCCGTAATATGGTTTCCAGCACTGCAATTTCCGCACCTGTGAAATCAGTAAACCCATCCAAATAGAACAAGCGCGTTTCTGCCCATCCGGACGAGGCAAGTGATTCATTGAGCCAAAGGAGTTTCCCAGCCGGATCCGCTTTACCATTGGCGCAGATCGACATGTATGCTTCATAAAGCAGGCCCAGTTCTTCCAACTTTTGTGCAAACTGACCTTCTGAACGGGAAGCCGCTTTTATCAAATCGGCGGGCTGCAGGCAGTAGCTCTGAAATTCATCCACGATTGCTACCATATCTGTAAGGAATTCCGGTCTATGGAGTACGGCAGCGAAATATTTGATACGAGATGCAATTTGCTCACCGGCCAAAGCCATAGCCAGCATCCGGCCGCCCTGATCCAAATACGATCTTGCCACTCCGCCGTGTGACTCTGCCACGCGATCTGCCATTCTGGAGAAACTAAGTACCTCAGCGTAACGGCCAATGGTATCTCCACCATATCGGCTCAACTGTCTCTCCGATTCGTGGGAAAACTGCTCCGGCACCAACAGAATACGTCCGTTTTCCATTAGCGTTTCTTCCCGGCAAAGCTGATTCAACAGCCGATCTGACAAAGCGATCCGATCGAAACCCATCAGAAGGTGCAGCATATCGATCCCTCCTTGGCATGTTTTATTTATTTTACCACAAACCATGTCCGAAAGATAGTACATCGCATGAGAAAAAGAGCAGAAAACACCCCGTTCTTCTTCAACTGCACCAAATCACGCAAATACATTGACAGATATAAGAAACTTGCTATAATAGACCCAGTGACGGCCGCATATTGGCTGTATGCGGCCGTCTATCTCAACAACGGTTTGGATCCGCGCGGGCAGAGGAGCCTTTTCCCGCACCGCTGTATACTTCTTTTTATGCTCCATTCCTTGTCTTTGATACAGATAACAACAAATTCTGACCAGGAGATCTTAACTATGATAAAAGTTTCCCCATCCATTCTATCTGCTGATTTTGTCAACCTGGAACGAGATATCCGTTCTTTGGAACCTGCCGGTGCCGACTATGTTCATATTGACGTAATGGACGGTATTTTTGTACCGAATATTACCATTGGCATTCCGGTCGTAGAGTCTATCCGCAAAATTTCTGATCTGATTCTGGATGTTCATCTGATGATCGACCGTCCCATCCGTTATGTGGAACGCTTCTGTAAGGCAGGCGCTGACCTTGTTACGGTCCATGTGGAGGCCGATACGGAAGAAAACACGCTGGAGGCGCTTCGAATCATTAAATCCTGCGGTGTCAAGGCAGGCGTTGTGGTAAAGCCGAAAACCCCTGCCGAGGCTGTCCTTCCCTTCATTGACCTGTGCGATCTCATTCTGGTCATGACTGTGGAGCCGGGCTTTGGCGGTCAGAGCTTTATGGCCGATATGATGCCCAAGGTCACAAAAATTCGTCAGTACATCTCTGAAAAAGCCATTCCCTGCGAACTGGAAGTGGATGGCGGTGTTAATGTGGAAACAGGAAAGATTTGTGTGGACGCCGGAGCGGATGTACTGGTGGCCGGTTCTGCCTATTTCAAGGCAGCCGATACCAAAGCCTTTGTGGAGAGCCTGAAATCCCTGTGATTTTGCATGTATAAAAAAAGCTGACTGCATATAGCAGTCAGCTTTTTTATGCATCAACAGGGCGGCCCAACAGCTTGCAGCAGAGCCGATACAGAGGCAAAAGCAAAATTGCGGTCAGTGCGCCGTTGGAGGCGCAATGGACCAAGTCAAAGGGTATTCCGGCCACCCAGTAGGAAAAGCCTGCGGCCCATCCGCCAAGGATAAAATACGGAATGGAGCACAATGCCCCAAAAAGCAGGCCAAAAATACCTGCAACCACACTCCAGAACCATGGAGATCGGTTTTTGCGAAATAAAACCGCAATCATGGTCAAAACGGTCCATACATACAAATAATTAACGAACCACATGGAGAACCCGTAGATCAACCCTTCCGCGAAAACAAAGATATATATGGCATACAATGCCCTCCAGCCAAACAGCAAAGCAGCCAAAATGACAAACACCCCGACTAAATGGACATTGGGTATTGCGGCAAGTGCTACCTGTGTTGACAGCATCATGGCCGCAAATAACGCCAGGAGAATGATCTCCCGGAGTCTTCGATTACCAGCCGACGTTGAAGGTGAATTCATAGTGATCACCGTCCTCAATGGGGCAAGTATCCACACCGTAATTGACCATTTCACCGGATTTGGTATAGCCCCACCATTCCTGATCGTTTTCATCCACCGTTTCCCCGTCCACAGTCAGAACATACAGGCCAAACTGGCCGTCTGTACCATCCAGCAGTTCTTCCTGCTTCATGGCTTCGCCTAAATAGAGCGCATCTGTCTCAATGGTGAAAGTGTTGGTCTGACCGTTCTGATGGGTCACATCCACCGTCACGGTTTTTGAGCCCTCCGCTGTCTGCGGGCCGAAGGCAAACCAGCACAACGCCGCCACGGTGATCAGTACCACCAGCACCAGAACCGCAGCTATGATCTTTTTGTTCTTCATAATAAAATCTCCTTTCCTTGTCGGCTGTACAAAGAAAGGAGATACACTGATCGTGTCACACAATTTGCCGTAATCCGCAGCTCCTTGCACAGCCCATCCGGCAGGTATTCTGACTTGGCATCTTCGCATCTGCCGCCTTCCCGGTTTCCCAGTGACATATTGACAGATGCTCCGCCTTACAGCGACGGTATCGTGGGGGAATTGCACCCCGCTTCCCTGAATCGGATGTCTTAGTATGAAATTCGTGTTTATCATAGCAACGACGCAGCCGGATGTCAAGTTACAAATTATTCCATCACAGATCCATCTGCATGGAACAGCGGCAATTTTTCCAGATAAATAATATCATCCCGGTTCTGGGCATCCCCTTCTGCCAGAATCGCCATTCTACCACACACGATTCCACCTGCCGCTTCTACCAGCTTTTCCAACGCGAGCAAAGATTCTCCGGTAGAAATCACATCGTCGATCACCAAAATACGCTTACCTTTCATAAGTGCAGCATCATTTCCGTCCAAATACAAATGCTGCTCCTTTGCGGTTGTAATGGACTGAACCGCAACATCCAAAACATCCCGCATATAGAGCTTCGGACCTTTTCTGGCAAGCATATACTTGTTCTGCCCGCTTTGACGGGCCATTTCATGGATCAGAGGAATTCCTTTCGCTTCAGCAGTGATTAAATAATCATACGCCGGCGCTTTCTCCAACAGGGCTGCAGCACTGCGTTCAGTCAATTCCACATCACCAAAAATCACAAAAGCGCCGATGTACAGATCATCCGTCACCCTGCAAATGGGAAGATCCCGCTCAACACCGGCAATTTTCATTCTATGATACATTTGTCGATCGCCTCTTTCTATCTATATCTCTTGTTTACTATTATAGAACCGGTGACAGCAATTGTCAATTTTCACAGAACAAATCCATCCCCTGTGCAAAAAGATCACATTCCGCGCCGTGTCCATTGATGACGCCAATCGCCTGCAAATAAGCTTCATGCCCATATTAAAAACCTCCCGATCGCATGAACCGGGAGGTTTTTTAAATCATGTGCCCAAATAGGCTGCTTTAACCGCTTCGTTGCTGAGCAATTCGGCTCCGGTGCCGCTGAGCGTAATTCGACCGGTCTCCATGACATAGCCTCGATCTGCAGTTTTTAGTGCCATATTTGCATTTTGTTCAATGAGCAGCACCGTAACTCCCTGCTTATTGATTTCTTTAATAATATCAAAAATACCTTTTACCACCAGAGGTGCCAAGCCAAGAGAAGGCTCGTCCATCATAATTACTTTAGGACGACTCATCAAAGCACGGCCCACTGCCAACATCTGCTGCTCACCGCCGGACAGTGTGCCGCCTGCCTGCCAGTTCCGCTCTTTCAAGCGAGGAAACAAATCGTAAACCCAGCTAAGATCATCCGTCAGATCGTCCTTTCTTAAATAAGCACCGATCTTCAGATTTTCTGCTACTGTCAGATCAGGGAAAATTCTTCTTCCTTCCGGAACAAGTGTCACACCATGAGAGACGATTATATTTGAATCCTTACCGGTGATATCTTCATCCTGGAAAAAAATCTGGCCGGAAGAAGGTTTTACAAGCCCGGCGATGGCACGCAGCGTCGAACTTTTGCCGGCACCGTTGGCACCGATAAGGGTAACGATCTCACCTTTCGGGACATCAAAATTGATTCCCTTGACCGCCTCAATGCCACCATAGTTGACCTTTAAATCGCGGATCTCGAGAATATTACTCATCCTCACTCACCCCCAAATAGGCATCAATGACACGCTTGTTCTGCTGAATCTCCTTGGGAACTCCGCGGGCGATTTCGCTGCCAAAGTCAATCACGTAGATATAATCAGAAATTCTCATAACCAGGTCCATGTGATGTTCAATCAGAAAGACCGTCAGATTATACTTATCACGGATTTCCTTGATAAACTCTGCAAGTTCCTGCGTTTCCTGCGGATTCATGCCGGCAGCCGGTTCATCCAGAAGCAGGAGCTTCGGGTTTGTGGCCAATGCTCTGGCAATCTCCAAACGGCGCTGCAGACCATAGGGCAAACTGGTTGCAAGTTCATCCTTATACTTATCCAGCCCCTGCTCTTTCAGCAACGCTAAGGTTTCGGCACGCATTTGTGCCTCTTCCTTGGCATTGGTACGGAAAATAGCAGAAAATACCCCGGCCTTCACACGGCAATGCTTGGCAATAAGAACGTTATTGAATACCGTTTGGGATTTCCACAGTCGGATATTCTGGAATGTACGCGCCACTCCAAGTTTGGTCAAAGTATCGGGGGTAGGGGCTAATTTTTCCTTGTAATCTCCGTTGTGCTGACCGGCATAGAGCTTTTTCATCCTACCCTGAGGGTAATTCTCAACTACTTTCTCACCGCCAAAGTAGACAGCACCATTGGTAGGCTGATACACACCGGTAATGCAGTTGAAGGCTGTCGTCTTGCCGGCACCGTTTGGGCCGATCAGAGCCACGATCTGACCCTCGGGTACCTCAATCGAAAGGTTATTGACCGCCACAACGCCACCAAACTGCATCGTAATATTTTCAACCTTTAACATGCTTTTCATTCTTCGGCAGCCTCCTTTCCCTGCTTCTTAATCCGCCTGTTCAGTAAATCCGGCAATTCTTTATCGCCCATAATACCCTTACGGAAGAACAGGACAATGACCATAATAATCACGGAGAATATAGCCATACGGAAGCCGTTTTTGAATATACCGGGCGCACTGATTCCAAGGAACTTTCCGGAATCCAAGCCACGGAGCAGCCACTCGGAAGAGAAAATGTACAGGAAGCTGGCGATCACGGAGCCGGAAACAGAGCCAATACCGCCAATGACAACGATCAACAAGATCTCATAAGTAAGGGTACTCTTGAAAGGCGCAGCCGCAATGGTTCCCATATACATAGCCATAAGAGCACCGCCAACTCCGGCAAAGAAAGAACTGATAATAAAGGCCATTCTTTTGTGTTTGGCCAAATTGATACCCATAGCTTCCGCTGCCACCTCATCATCGCGAATGGCGCGGAATGCACGGCCGTAAGTGGAGTTAAGCAGAAGAACAATGATCGTGATCATCAGACCTGCAATAATAACATAGGGAGTTGCATGGCTGAAAGTGGGATAGCTCTTCAAAAGATTTGAACCGTTGGTCAGAGGGCCAAGCGCGTTCCACTGAAAGAACGCACGGAGAATCTCCGCAAAACCAAGGGTGGCGATAGCAAGATAATCGCTTTTCAGGCGAAGGACAGGCAGGCCAATGAGATATGCGATAAATGCTGCCAGCAGGCCGCCGATTGCAAGTGCAACGATCACGCCCATAACCATGCCAAATTGCCCGCCACCGAACAGCTCCTGCAGAGAGAAGTTTACAATGCCGCCGTCAAAATACTGATAAACATTGGCACGCTTGCTCACAGGAATCATGAGGATAGCATAGGAGTATGCACCCAAAAGCATAAAGCCTGCCTGACCAAGAGAAAACAGACCGGTAAAACCATTAAGCAGGTTCATGGATACCGCCACCAAGGCATAAACAGTTGCCTTTTTAATGACCGTAACAGCAATATGGTAGGTAGGCAGCAGCACATCTACAATCACACACGCTGCTAACAGAAGCAGCAGGATTGCTGCTGTAAAAACAGTTTTTTTCTTGTTCAAATTCATGTCAATCCCCTCCTTACACCTTATCGGTGACCTTTTCACCGAACAGGCCGGTAGGTTTGACGCACAAAATTACGATCAGCAAAGCGAAAGTAAATGCATCGGAGAATGTGGTGTATCCGGCGCCCTTAATGATCTCCTCGCAAAGACCGATCACGAAAGCTCCCACCACAGCGCCGGGAATAGAACCGATACCACCGAAAACGGCAGCAACAAAGGCTTTGAGTCCGGGCATTCCACCGGAAGTTATGGCCACAGAGGGGTAGTTGGTGAAATACAGCAAGGAGCCAACTGCAGCGAGGAAAGAACCGATCACAAAGGTTATGGAAATCACACTATTGATCTTAATGCCCATAAGCTGGGCAGTTTCGTAATCCTTTGCGACGGCACGCATTGCCATGCCGATTTTGGTATGGTTGATAAGCAATACCAAAACAACGACCAACAGCACCGTCAGAATGGGAGTCAAGAGTGTGACCATCTTTGTAGAAGCACTCCAAAGCACAACATTCTCTGAAATCAACGGAATCGGATTTGTGACAGGCTGCGGCACACCGCCTGTGATGTAAAATGCCATGTTTTGAATAAGGTAACTAACCCCGATAGCTGAGATCATCAGGGACATTCTCGGTGCGGTACGCAATGGTTTATAGGCCACACGCTCAATCGTAAAGCCCAGTATGACTGTGGCCAGTAAAACCACGGGCAGAGAAATATAAATAGGCAAAACCGTCGTAGTATATACCATAACCAGACCGGCAACCATGAACACGTCACCGTGAGCAAAGTTAATCAGTCGAAGGATACCGTAGACCAAAGTATATCCGATAGCAATCAGCGCATACTGGCCGCCAACAGATATACCGTTAAGCAGATATGGGAATATTTGCTGCATGGAGCATTCCTCCTATGGATTCTTTTACCGTTGCAAAGCACGGGTCGTCTCGAAAAAGAGACTGACTATCGCCCTTTCGAGGCGACCCATATATAACAAAAGGGACGGCAGCGGAAGAGCCGCCGTCCCTAGGTTATGTGTTGGAAATCAATCGACAGTCTGAACCTTCACAAAGTCCCAGTTGTTAGACTCAGTATTGGCAGCCTTAATGTAGGCAGCATCACGGATCGCATCACCGATCTCGTCAAACTCGATATGACCGGAAACACCATCATACTGTACGCCGGGCAGAGCAGCCAGAACGTCAGCAGGCTCGATGGAACCGGCAGCCTTCAGAGCTTCCAGAGCGGTGAAGTAGGCATCATAACCCATAGCGGTAACAGCAGAAACCATGTCGTTGCCGCCGTTGTTGGTCTTGGCATCGGGGTTAGCGTTGATCCATTCCTTGATGCCGTTATCAAAGTCGGAACCGCTTTCCTGATAGAAGGTGGTGATAGCAACATCCACATTCTTGCCCTGAGAGGATTCCAGAACCATGTTGTTGTCCCAAGTATCGGAGCCCAGCAGAGTGCCCTCGAAGCCCTGAGCATCAGCGGCCTCAATGATCAGCTGTGCATAGTTTGTGGAAACAGGAGCCATGATGACACCGGCACCGGCAGCCTTGGCATTATTGACATAGGAAACAAAGTTGGCAGTACCTTCGGTGAAGTCTTCATTGACCACAGTGCCGCCCAGAGCCTTAAATGCCTCGGTGAAATAATAGACCAGACCCTGGTCATAGTCAGAACCCAGCATAGCCAGCGTGTAGGCAGTGGTTACGCCCAACTCATTGTAGGCGTAATTTGCCAGAACCGTACCCTGGAAGGGATCCAGGAAGCAAACGCGGAAGTAAACCTCGCAGTCAGAGGTGACCTGAGGGTTCGTGCAGGTAACGCCGATAGCAGGAACGCCTGCCTCTGCAAAAACAGCACCGCCGGCCATAGAGACGCCGGAACCATAGGAACCGAGAACCACAGACACATCGCGGTTGATCAGTTCTGCAGCAGCGGAGGGGCCATTTTCGGCAGAAGTACGGTTGTCAACGATCTCCAATTGGACCTTATAAGTCTCTCCGCCGATCTCCACGGTGGGCTGCACATAGTTGGCATACTGCATACCCAGGATTTCCTGCTTGCCGCCTGCACCGTTGTCACCGGTCTGAGGCTCAAAGACACCGATCTTAACGACCTTTTCTGCATCCTGAGCTGCTTGTTCAGCACCGCATGCACACAGTGCAAAAACCATGATCAGGGCTAACATAAGAGCTGCAAATTTTTTCATTTTCTTTTCCTCCTATCTACAGATTGTCCATTCCTTGCGGACATCTGTATTCATCTTTTTGATTATACTCTATGTTTTCAAAAAATACAATAGTAATCTACTGCAAAAAACAAATTATTTTGGATTTTTTCACCAAATTCCATTTCCGCTTACGGATGATCGGCTGCTTTCTTTCTGTAAAACACCCACCACTCAGCCAACAGGCACACCGGCAATGCAGCAAAAACATCCACAGCCGAATGCTGCTTGATAAACACTGTGGAGAGGCTGATCAGAATTGCTAAAAATACAACTGTCACTTTCCAAAGCCTCACTGCAGAAGGCTCTCTCAGCCAAACAGAGGCGATTCCAATGGAATAAGCTACATGGAGAGAAGGGCAAACACCGGTATTGGTGTCAAGGTGATACAGCACCCCTACGATCCATGTAAGGATATTTTCTCTTTCAAACACATCCGGTCTGAGTTCCTGTCGGCTTGGATAGATGATATAAACGACCATGGCAACGATTTGTGTAACAATAATGTAGGTTTGGAGCCGTTTGAAGTTTTCAATATTATACAACGCAAAATATAAAAGAGAAGCAACGATCAGCAGATACCAACCCACATAGGGGATCACAAAAATCTCGCAGAAAGGAATAATGTCATCCAAAAAGCAGTGGATCGGATGGCATTGTTCAACAGGGATCAGATTCTCCGTGAGAAAATATAGGACAAAATATACGACCCAACCAAATAAAAGCTTCAAATGGGAAAACTCCGGCTCATTCAATTTTGACAAACGGAATTTCCGATAATTGATGAGCGGCTGCTTCATACTTTGTCCACCTCTCTTTCAAGATTATAGGGATAATTCTTCTTGGAAATATTGGGATAAGGTACAACTCTGTGCCGTGGCAGATGCAGGATCATATCCGTGATTTCTTCCATCAGGCGCGTGCAGATTCGATCCCGCTCTTCCTGAATCGGAGCTTCTCTGCAAAACTGTACGGGAGTACCTAAGTACATAGATTTCAAATCGGGAGCGATGTATAAGGGAACAAAAACCAGTTCTTTTCCTGTCTTTTTATCGTATTGTCTTGCCACATCCACAAAGCCCCGCTGGAATTCAAAAATAAATTGATTGTGCAAAGTATTTTCCTCTGGAAAAATCACTATGTTTTCGCCCTGTTCCAGATGCTGTTGTGTCTGCCGAAACGTTTGGATAATTTTACCGCCGCGATAAACGCCGATCGTGCTGGCATTATTAAATATGCAAACCGAGACAGGTGCGATGATATAGGAAAGAATTCGATAGAACCAGCGAATATAAGGAGGCTTTTGACTCCAAAAATCCCTATAGGCATAAGATGGCACTTCACGCAGTTTCATCATCTCCCCTGCACACCAGATGGCGCACTTTCCGGGAAAGTATAGCTGGCAGGCAATAGGGCCATGCATTTGTGCATGGTTCCCCACTATGACACAGGGTTCCTCCGGCAAGTTTTCCATGCCAAACACTTTCATTTTGGGATAAAACAGCCAGACAAGCCAGCGTATCAGACGATAGCACAGATTGGATACTTTCTCTTTCATCATGGTTCCTCTCAATTTTTCCATATTTTCACTTTGTTTTATAGAATAGCATAAAATTTCAAAATAAAAGGAAACATTTTGTAAACGTAGTAAAGATTCCCTTGCCTTTTGAAACAGAAAAACCGGTTCAAAACGAACCGGCTCTTCTGTTATTGACCCTGAGTCTTATTTTGCCAGGGCGGCGGTATCTTTGGCAATCATCAGTTCTTCGTTGGTGGGGATGACGAAGATCTTGACGCGGGAGTCATCGGCCTGCACTTCCGCTTCCACACCGCGGGTCTTGTTCTTCACGGGATCGATCTTCACGCCCATGTATTCCAAACCTTCCACCAGCTTCTCACGCATATCCACGGAGTTCTCGCCAACACCGGCGGTGAAAACGATAGCATCGCAGCCACCCATGGCAGCAGCGTAAGCGCCGATGTCTTTTTTGACTTCATAGACGAACTTGTCCAGTGCCAACTGTGCGCGCGCATTGCCTTCGGCGGCAGCAGCATCCAGGTCACGGAAGTCGGAAGAGACCCCGGAGATGCCCAGCACACCGGACTTCTTGTTCAAAATATTCATCATGGTCTTAATATCGTAGCCATAGCGATCCATCAGGTATTCCAGAATGGTGGCATCGATATCACCGGAGCGGGTTCCCATGGGAACACCGGCCAAGGGGCCAAGGCCCATGGTAGTATCAACCACTTTACCGTCCACGCAGGCAGACAGAGAGGAGCCATTGCCAAGATGGCAGCAGATGACCTTGCTGTGTGCAGGATTGCCCAGCATGTCCACAGCACGGGCAGACACATAGCGGTGAGAAGTGCCGTGGAAACCATAGCGGCGAACATCGTCCTTCTCATAGTACTCGTAAGGAATGGCATAGGTGTAAGCCTTGGCAGGCATGGTCATGTGGAAAGCAGTATCAAACACAGCGACCTGAGGCTTTCCGGGCATAGCAGCCTGACAGGCACGAATACCCATAAGGTTGGCAGGATTATGCAAAGGGCCCAGGGGGATGCACTTTTCAATCGCAGCAATGCAGGCATCGTCGATCAGGCAGGATTCGGTGAAAGCCATACCGCCGTGCAGCACGCGGTGACCCACAGCATCGATCTCGTCAACAGAGGCAATCACACCGCTTTCGGCGTCCACCAAAATCTCCATAACCGCAGCGATCGCCTCAGAATGGGTAGGCATGGGAATCTCGCGGACGACCTTATCGCGGCCGGGAACGCTGTGGTTCAGACGGCCGTCGATGCCGATACGCTCGCAAAGTCCCTTTGCGGAAACAACACCGGAATCGGGGTCCATCAATTGATACTTCAGAGAGGAACTGCCTGCATTGATAATCAGAATATTCATGTTTTACATCTCCTGTAATTCATTATTTCCTAAAGGAAAATTTTATGGTAAAATAACATTACTTGTAGTATTCTACTATACATTTCCAAAAGAGACAAGAGGAAAAAGATAATTTCTTTCTTTGAGGTGATTTCCCTTGAAAACAGCCGGAATTATTTGTGAATATAACCCATTTCATCTGGGTCATCTGCGGCAGGTACACCTGATAAGGGAACAATTCGGCGCCGATTGTGCCATTATTGGCATTATGAGCGGAAATTATGTACAGCGTGGTATGCCGGCCATGTGGGATAAATTCACCCGTGCCAAGGCGGCACTTTCCTGCGGTGTCGACCTGATTTTGGAGCTGCCGATCACCGGTGTACTGCAGTCAGCAGAAGGGTTTGCTTCCACCGGTGTGGATATTCTCAGCCGCCTTGCTTGTGTGGAATATCTGTGTTTTGGTGTGGAACATGGCAACGAGGGCACCTATCTTTCCCTTGCAAAGCAGGTGGACGGAGATGATTTCCGTCAAGCACTCCGCGAGAATCTGGATGCAGGACTCCCCTATGCCGCTGCTCGGCAGAAAGCACTTGGGGATAACACGGACTTCCTGACTGCACCCAACAACATCCTCGCTCTGGAATACTGCAGCGCGATCTTGAAAAAAAACAGTCCCCTCCGGCCTTTTACTGTTACCAGAAACGGAAATTATCACGACCCCATTCCACAAATGCAAGCACCTTCTGCCTCGGGAATACGAAATCTTTATCCTCACGGGGAATGGAAAAGGTTTGTCCCTGCCGCGGCTGCAAAGGTTCTTGAAACAGCAGCATGGTATCACCTGCCCTTTGGTGAACGTGCAGTACTGGCACGGCTTCGAACCTTGGAAGATGACCAATGGGAGGCCTGTGCCCACGGCTCCGAGGGACTGTTTAGAAAAGCTATGAAGGCAGCCAGAACACAAGACGACTTTGAAGCCGTCGTTGCTGCGGTGAAATCCAAACGATATCCCCGAACCCGAATCCAGCGGTTTTTGATGTGCGCCTACCTTGGAATCTCAGATGCAGATCTAAAAAAGCCTGTTCCCTATGTTCGTGTTCTGGGTGCAAATGAGACTGGCAGAAATCTGCTGAGACGGGCAAAGGATATAGGAGATCTTCCCCTGATCAATGCCGGTGAAACACCGCAGGATCCATATTTCTACCAACTGGAACAGCGTGCTGCTCGGCTCTATACGCTTTTTGCCGCTCCAAACAATTCCATGACTGCCACTTCAGAAGAACGGGGCAGGATCATTCTGATTTGACCGTAGATCATAAACCGGTCAATATGCATGCACCTGAGAAATATATTGCTGTGATCCGGCAAGCGTATCATCCGTACAGACGAATACCGCAACAACAAAAAAGCACCGAGCAAAATGATGGGTGTTCGTAAAACAGTTAAACCAAAAATTTAACTATTTTACGGCATCTG
>JAZRTT010000026.1:0-29034 GCA_045652125.1 Candidatus Avilachnospira sp.
TCGCCCTTTCCGCATGGCTGGCACACCGCATGGCAAAGCGTGTGGTGGAGCCCCTGAACAAGCTGGATTTGGAAAAGCCTATGGAAAACGAAGCCTACGAGGAGCTTTCTCCTCTGCTGCATCGTATCCATGCCCAGCACAAGGAAATTAAATTCCAGATGCAGACCTTGAAGCGCAAACAGGATGAGTTCGAGCAGATCACCGGCAACATGAAAGAAGCTCTTGTTCTTTTGGATAACACCGGCAGAATCGTCAGCATCAATCCTGCAGCAAGAACACTGTTTGGGGCCGGGATTGCCTGTGTCGGAGAAGATTTTCTGACCATCGACCGCAAGCAGAATATGCGAATTGCGCTGGATGAGGCAAACGCTCAGGGACACTCTGATTTTCGCACCAAGAAAAACGGCAGAGAGTATCAGTTCGATCTGAGCCGCATTGACTCTGACGGCAATAATCACGGCATGGTCATTCTGGCCTTCGATATTACCGAGCAGGTAAATGCGGAAAAGCACCGTCAGGAGTTTACCGCCAATGTGTCCCATGAGCTGAAAACCCCGCTGCAAACCATCATCGGCTCTGCTGAGCTGATGGAGAACGGCATTGTTAAGGAGGAAGATATCCCCCGCTTTATCGGGCATATCCGCAAGGAAGCATCCAGACTGGTCGTTTTGATCGACGATATTATCCGCCTGTCTCAGTTGGACGAAGGCGCAGAAATGCCCCGTGAGGATGTTTCTTTGAGAGTGCTTTCCGAAGAAGTCTGCGAAACTCTTGCAGATGCCGCAAAGCTGAAAAATGTTTCTCTGGAAGTCACCGGCGATGATGGTGTCATCAACGGTGTCCGCAGATTGCTGTATGAGGTGGTATATAACCTCTGTGACAATGCCATCAAGTACAACAATCCCGGTGGTCATGTAAAGGTTTCTGTTGCCGAACAGCAGGGGGCTGTGCAGATCAGCGTTAGCGATAACGGCATTGGCATTGCTTCTGAACATCAGGACAAGGTATTTGAACGCTTCTATCGTGTCGATAAGAGTCATTCCAAACAGTCCGGTGGCACAGGCCTTGGCTTGTCCATTGTAAAGCACGCCGTACAGTATCATCACGGCAAAATTGCGATTAACAGCGAACTTGGGCAGGGTACCACTATTAGTGTAGTATTTTAAATCAAGAGGCAGTTTGCATGGTAGTATGCACTCTGTTCCCGTTTCCCCTATTCATTAAGGTCTAAAAGTACCCCTCTGGGCAATCCCAGAGGGGTTTGCTGTTTCTGTCTATTATGCTCTCTCATGGAGTGAATGATCTTAATCCGAAATCACCAATGAGCTATAAGGAGATTCCCCCTGCTTCAAGAAAGTAGGCGCAGTTTTGAAAAAATTTCAAAACTGCTCCTATTTTTAATTTTTCTTTTGCGTAAAAAAATAATAGGCACTAAAACCTCGAGTGTATTCCATTCGCAAATAGTATTTTCCTGTTTTTCGTATAAAGAGAGAGGGTGCAGAAATGTCCGAAACTCTATTGCGATTTTGGAAATTATTTTTCGCGAATTTTCGTAATACATATGCGAGAGCATTTTTAGCGCTCAAAATCGTCCGAAAGGATGCATAGATCTATGATTCCTGCCTGTGTTCATGCGCTGGCCCCGCGAAGAACTGGGCAGAGAAAGGAGGAAAAGCTATATGTTGAAAATTACGGAGCTGAAAATTGCACTGGAGAGTCTTGGTCAGCGGTATCTGTTGGTGGGCGTTACTCCCAAATTTGAGTATGTTAACAACACCAAAACCGATAAGATCATTGCCTATGGCTATACGATTGCCTTGCCCGATAAAGCATTTGAGAAGATTGTTGTCAAAATTGATGGTGACAAGATTCTTGATGTGCCGGAAGGCCGTGGATATGCCGAGGTTCGCTTTGATGATCTTCGGCTGTCGCTGTACTTCCGCGATGGCACCTATCATCTTGCAGCTGCTGCGTCCGGTGTCCACTTCGTTAAGGCTGGTTAATCTGCAAGCACCTAACTATTCCCCCCCAAGGGGGGATAGTTGGGTGCTGCGGGGTTGCCATCCGAAGTGGTAGTATTACCACTTCGGATGGATGTAGCATGTAGCAGTATTGATTTGAAATGAGTTTATCTCCCAACTCACAGTCACGAAAGTGGCAGATTGTAATCAACAACCCGTTATCCGTTGGATTAACACGGGAAAGGATTAAAGAAGAATTATTTAAGCTTACCTTTGATTATGCATGTATGTCTGACGAAATTGCCTCGACAGGAACTCCGCATACTCATATCTACATTCAAAGCGAGGCTCCTATTCGCTTTAGTACTTTGAAAACTCGGTTCCCAATTGCTCACTTGGACAAGGCCTACGGAAGTGCTCAAGCAAACCGTGACTATATTGCCAAAATAGGCAAGTGGGAGGGTACAGATAAGGCAAAGACATCCATAAAAGGAAGCTTTGAAGAGTTTGGAAGTTGTCCTACTCCCAAACAAGAGAAGTTTCCTGCTATGACCCGGCTTTTAACCGACATCTGTGATGGCAAAAGCTCAACTGAAATCATCAAAGAAAACCCGAATTTTGGATTTAAGGTGAAAGACATAGAGCTTTTGCGCGAGAAATTTCTTTGCGAAAAATATCAAACAGAGAACCGTCAAATTGAGGTCATTTACCAATTTGGTGCATCAGGAACGGGAAAAACCCGAGGAGTATTTAAGAAACATGGTGCCGCCAATATTTGCCGTATAACTTCGTATCGCAAAGGAACCGGAGTCCTTTTTGACGCATATCACGGGCAAGAGGTCTTAGTGTTTGAAGAATTTACAGGACAAGTTCCTATTCGCGACATGCTGAATTATTTGGACATATATCCACTCATGTTACCTGCAAGATACAACGACAGAATTGCTTGTTACACGACGGTTTATCTTAACTCCAATACTTCCTTCGGGGATCTATATCCCAAAATCCAGAAGGAACAACCAGAGACTTGGAAAGCCTTTTGCAGGCGTATTACCAAGATTATTGAATATCTCCCAAATGGAGAGACAAAACACCATAACAAGGAGGATTATATCCGTGAAAACCTACATGACTAATGGCTCGAACGAGCGTGAAGTCCTGCGCCGCGAAGAAAATGCCCGGCAGGCATTTCTGCGTCTCGGGCGTGGTTGGGCAAACTTCGGAGGATGGTTTGCCAAAATGTGTTTCGTCCTCTGCATCTGTGCGATTGCCTGCGGTGTATATACGCTTCGCTATGATGTGATTGGCTATTGCAGCACCGATATCGGTGCTGTTGCCATGGATTTGGTGGGAGTATTTGCAGCCGTGACTACTGGTATCATGGTTGCCACAATTGTGTTGTGGTTCCGTGGTGCACCACTATGTGCAACTACTATCCACAAACAGCTGTTGCGAATCGGACTTACCAATGCCAATGGCGAAGCTCCCCGGTTAATCTCTATTATTGCAGATCCCAAAGACCCACATTTGAAAACATATGAATTCTTTACCCCAGGAATTCCATTGGATGACTGGAAAAAACTTGCCGACAAGATTAGCGCAATATTGGATATCACCATTGTTGGCATTTACATCGGCAACTGGTTTACGCACATTGTTATCCGTGCAAGGGATGGCAGATTCACCTTTCCAGATGTGATGCTTTGGCAAGACAAATATATTTTGGATGATGATGCAAAATTTTTGCTCGGCGTTGACGGAGCTGGCGAGCCTGTAATCTGGGATGTCCGAATGGATCCTCACGCAATTATTGCAGGAATTACTGGATCCGGGAAAACAATGATTCAATCGTTAATTGGGCATCAAGTGTTATTGCGGAACGGAAAGCTGCTTGTTATTGATTATAAAGCATCGGCCGACTGGGACAGACCATGTTTCAACGAAGCAAGTATTGTGAATGATGTGCTTTCAGCATTAAACCTGCTTCGAGATGCTATGCGAGATTTTTTGCATCGCAAGGAGTTGCTTCGTCACGCAAATGCACGCAATATTGACGAATACCGCGAAAAGACCGGAGATGATCTGTGCCGTGTCTGCATTATTGTCGATGAGGCGGCGGATCTTCTCTGCACTCCTCCTACCAAGGAGGAAAAGGTTCTTTACGATGAAATCAAGAGCTTGCTTGAAACGCTGACTCGCCAGGGCAGGTCGTTGGGATACATTGTAATCTATGGCGCGCAGAGGCCGGATCAATCTTTCTCTGGTCAAATCCGGAGTAACTGTATCCGTTTTTGCGGCAAGGCAGACGACAATCTGAGACGGGTCGTCTTTGGGGAGAGTCTCAAAGATATTGCTGCCAATCTCCCGGAAAAGCCCGGTGAATTTGTGGACAGCAATGGCATTAAGTTTCTGGCGTATTATTATGATGCGTAAAGGAGCCGATCCCGTGAAACCCGAACCTGTTCCCATTAACGAAAAAGTGCTGTTGACAATCAACGAGGCTGCCGCATACAGCAATATCGGAATCAACAAGATCGATTCATTGCTTCGTGCGGAAGACTGCGATTTTGTGCTTCGCGTTGGATCAAAAAAGCTTGTCAAAAGAGAAGCTTTTGAAGAATTCCTTCGCAGTCGTTTTGCGATTTAAGCAGCGAAAAAATAATTGAGAAAAGAATGAGCCTGTGTTATAATAAAAATGTTGCATGGGCTCATTTTCTTAAACAGAAAGGAGCCTAACGATGGCTAAAAGTATAAAGGGAAAGGAGCTTGGCAAAGGAATCGGTCAGCGCGAAGATGGTCTATACTATGCCCGTGTCAATGATGGAAGTGGACACAGGAAAGAGAAATGCTTCAAAGAATTGGCTGATGCAAAAAACTGGAGAGCAGAACAGATTTATATTAAACTGCATCCAGAAGAAACCGCAAAACAAAAAAATGAGCGAAGCTCTACAACGATGACCCTTGATCAGTGGTTCAATATTTGGATAGACTCTTTGAGTCTGGCGCCTAATACAGTACGAAACTATACTGAGCGCTACAAAACTAATGTGAAACCACTGTTGGGCAATGTGAGTATCTCTGATATAAGACCTATTGACTGCAAAATAGTGTTCAAAAATATGGAGCCGGAGTATGCGAATTCAACGATTCGGCAGGCTTATATTGCACTTGGCGTTATGCTGCGCAGCGCGGTCGATAATGGAGTCATTGACAAACACCCTATGGACGGTGTACGATTCGATGGTCAAATCAAAGCTGCAGACGAAATACATTTTTTAACCGAAGCAGAAGAGAAGAAATTCTTGGAAGTGGCACGCAATTCCCACAACTATGCTCAGTATGCATTGCTGCTGGAGACGGGGTTGCGTACAGGAGAGATGATTGCCTTGACATGGGATGATATCGATTGGAACAAGCACACTCTTTCGATTCGTAAAACAATGGAGTTTCGGTACAAGCAGCAAGATTGGCGTGCGGGACCGACAAAAACGAAAAAGAGTTATCGGACAATTCCGTTGACAGATGCTGCATATGAGATTTTGAAGACTTTATACGATACGAGATGCTATCGCAAGGAGTCTTCTGATCTCGATAAAGAGCTTTCTTATCTGGATCGAAAAACTGGACAAGAGAAGTCTTTTAATATGCGGGAATTGGTGTTCATCAATTGGAGAACGGGAATGCCTGCGAAAAACAGCAGCTATGATACACACCTATACAAGCTCTGCGAGAAAGCAGGGATTGAGCGGTTTTGCATGCATGCGTTGCGCCACACTTATGCTACGCGAGCGATCGAACGCGGAATGTCACCTAAAGCACTTCAAAAACTGTTAGGACACAGTAGCATCAAGACGACAATGGACAAATATGTTCATGCGTCAGATGATTTTTTGGTTGCTGCTGTTCGTCAGTTTCAAGAAGGGGCGTTTGCACAAAAGGGTGAGCAAGGGGTGAGTAATCCTGCTTGAGCAAAAACGAATCTTAAAAAAGTTTCAAGAAGTTTAATAATTGAGGCGAATTAGATGTTTTTTGCCTCGGAAATAGAGGAGAATTTAGATATATGAAATTAGGTATCGTGGGTCTGCCCAATGTAGGCAAGTCTACCTTATTCAACGCCATCACCAATGCAGGCGCAGAATCTGCCAACTATCCCTTCTGTACCATCGACCCGAATGTGGGCATGGTCGCGGTTCCGGATTCCCGTCTGGAATGGCTTCGTGACCTCCATCAGCCCAAAAAATTCACCCCGGCAGTCATTGAGTTTGTAGACATTGCCGGTCTGGTAAAGGGTGCCTCCAAGGGCGAAGGTCTGGGCAACAAATTCCTCAGCAACATCCGCTCCACCGACGCCATTGTCCATGTGGTCCGCTGCTTTGAGGACACCAACATCACCCATGTAGAAGGCTCCACCGACCCCCTGCGTGATATTGAGATCATCAATCTGGAACTGGTCTTGGCCGATATTGAAATGGTGGAACGCCGGATCGACAAAGCCCAGAAGGCGGCCAAGGGCGGCGACAAGCGGTTCAACAAAGAAGTGGAAGTATTCCAGGGTCTGCTGGCACATCTCAACGAGGGCAAACTGGCCCGCACCTATGAATGCGACCCCGCCGCTTCCGAGCTTATCGCCACTTCTGACCTGCTGACCCTGAAAAAGACCATCTACGCCGCCAATCTGGGGGAAAATGAAGTGACCGATCCGGATGCCAGCCGTCATTTCGCGGCAGTCAAAGAGCTGGCAGCCAAAGAAGGCAGCCGGGTCCTTCCCATCTGTGCCAAGCTGGAGGCAGACATTGCCGAGCTGGAGGATGCGGAAGAAAAAGCCATGTTCATGGAGGAGCTGGGCATTGAACGCTCCGGTCTGGACAACCTGATCCAATGCAGCTATGCCCTGCTGGGTCTGATTTCCTTCCTCACCGCAGGCTCCGATGAGTGCCGTGCATGGACCATCAAAAAAGGCACCAAGGCACCTCAGGCCGCCGGTAAGATCCACACAGACTTTGAACGCGGCTTCATCCGTGCCGAGGTCATCGCCTTTGAGGATATGAAGGAATGCGGCACCATGGCCAATGCCAAATCCAAAGGTTTGGTTCGCAGCGAAGGCAAGGAATACATCATGAAAGACGGGGACATTGTCAACTTCCTGTTCAATGTGTGATCCCCGATCCCTGGCTTTCACGACCGCACCGAGGGTGTGCTTCCTTTTGCACAGCAGAAAAATCCCCCTTATGCAGCTTTGGTTCTGCACAAGGGGGATTGTTTCTGTTGTCCGGTTGTTCGTCTTTTCTATGCAAAAGGAGCTTTTCCCACCCGATGGACCTGGATTTCATCGATCACTGCGTTGGTACGGTGGGTCAGGAGGAACAGGGCAATATCGGCAATGTCTTCGGCCAAGATCATGCCTTCCGGACTGAGATCCGGCCGGGAGATCTTCACCATATCCGTATAGACGGCGCCCGGGGCGATAATATGCACCCGGATCCCCCGGTCATAGACTTCGTTGGCCAGAGATTTACTCATGCCGATCAGGGCATGCTTGGACGCAGCATATGCACTTTGCAGGGGGTAGCCCTTATGCCCTACCACGGAGGCGATGTTCAAAACCGTGGCATAGTCCGACTGCTCCAAATAAGGAAGGGCCTTTTGGGTGAGAAAATAGGGGGCCCGGATATTGAGGTTCATAATGTCGTCAAACTGCTTTTGTGTGGTCTCGGCAAAGGGGCTCGAGAGGGCAAGACCGGCGTTGTTCACCAAAATGTCCAGTCCGCCGAAGGTGTCCACCACAGCCTGGATGCAGTCTGCCGGAGCATTTTCTCCTGTGATGTCACCGGCCCAGACCATAGCGGTGGCACCAAGGGTTTCCGCTTCCGCTTTCAGCTTGTTCAGCTTTTCTTCCGACCGGCCGCACAGGGCCAAACGGACGCCCAAAGGAGCAAGTCTTCGGGCCAGCTCGGAACCGATTCCGCCGGAAGCTCCCGTAATGAGAACGACTTTGTTTTTCAGCATTTCATACTCTCCTCTCAGGACTTGAGGTATTCCCGGATGGCACGCTCCACCTGCTCCACTTCCCTGCGGAAATTTTCAGCAGACACCCGAAGTGCCCCGTGACCCAGAATGATGATCTGTTCCAGACCATCGGAAGTGGCGACCCGGACTTTGTGTTTTTTCCCCAATTCATGGGTGACCCGCTCAATATACATATCGGCGGTTTCTGCTTCTTTGGTATAGACCACAGACAAATCTCCAAAATGCTCAATGGAACCGGGGTTGTTTTTGACTTTATAGGCATCAAAGACCACGATGACCGGATGCTGCCGAAAACCCTGATAGTTTCGTAATATTTCAATGAGACGGGTACGGGCCAGATCCAGATCTTCCTGTGCCAGTTTTTTCAGGTCATCCCATGCGAAAATAATATTATATCCGTCCACCAGCACATACTCCGGACCCTGATTCTGGGGTTTTGCTTTGTAGACCTTGTCCTTCAGTTCGTGACGGGCCGGCTGAAACGCTGTGCCCAAGTCCCGGCGGATGGGGCCGTAGGTTCGCTCAAAGATTTGCAGCAGTTCCTTGTCTGTTGCAACCATGGAGCAGTACTCCTTCGCCAAATTTCGCAGCTCCGGCTCTTCTTCCTTTGGTATCGTAAGAATGCTGGGCAAATTCATATACTGCGGCACCTGATCCCATTTGACCGTAAACCCTGCACCATGGGCACAAAACACGCTGTCCGGGGAGTTTGCCAAATCGGCCTCCGGGTCATAGGCCAGCTCCTCCACGATCTTATCCTGCTCTTTGCAGGGGGCATAGCCGGAGAGGGAACAGGAAAACCGTCCCAATCCCCGGGTATAGGCCGTCACCGACTGGGGATAGCCCTCCATGGCGGAAACGGGAACGGTGCCTGTCAGTACGGCGAAGTCCCCGTCACTTTCGGGAGGTTCAAAGCTCGCTCCCATCTGCTCCATATCCGTCATAGCACGGCCGATATGGGCCTGTGGCACTTCCAGCCGGAAGGCATACCACGGCTCCAAAAGGACGCTTTTTGCCTGCATCAAACCCTGCCGGACGGCCCGGTAGGTGGCCTGGCGGAAGTCGCCGCCCTCCGTGTGCTTCAGGTGGGCCTTACCGGACATTAAAGTAATGGTCATATCCGTAATGGGCGAGCCGGTGAGAACGCCCAGATGCTGTTTTTCCGAAAGATGGCTCATAATGAGCCGCTGCCAGTTTTTGCTCAGGTCATCCTCCCGGCAGCCTGTGCCGAACTGGAGGCCGCTGCCCCGGGGGGCAGGCTCCAAAAGCAGATGGACTTCGGCATAGTGCCGCAGAGGCTCATAGTGTCCCACGCCCTCTGCGGAAGTGGCGATAGTCTCCTTGTAAAGGATACTGCCCTGTCCGAAGCTGACCTCCAAACCGAACCGCTCTTTCATCTGCTGCTGTAAAATTTCCAGCTGGATGGGGCCCATAAGCCGGACGCGAATCTCCTGGTGAGGCTGATTCCAGTCGATATGGAGCTGAGGGTCCTCTTCCTCCAAAAGGCGGAACTGCCCCAAAACCTTGTGGGGGTCGCTTCCGGCAGGCAGGATAGCCCGGTAGTTGAGGACCGGCTCCATGGCCGGGGGCAGACCCATATTTTCCGCACCAAGGCCCAAACCCGGCCGGGTACAGCTCAGGCCTGCCGCAGCGACTACATCACCGGTGAAGGCTTCCTCCACAGGGATAAATTTGGAACCGTTGTAAACACGCAATTGCGTGATTTTTTCTTCCCAGCTTTCACCGGACAGCGTTTCCCGAACCCGCAGACTGCCGCCGGTGACCTTCAGATGGGTCAGCCTGACATTCTGTTCATCACGGGAAATTTTAAATACTTTTGCGCCGAATTCACCGCGATCCTGGGCGGCAGGTGCATATTGAGCCAATCCTTTGATAAACTCCTCCACACCATCCAGCTTTAAGGCGGCGCCAAACCAACAAGGAAACAGTTCTCCCCCATGGATGGCCTGCAAAAGACTCTCCGGAGAGATCTTTCCGGTTTCCAGATATTCCTCCAGAAGCTCCTCACTGCCCATGGCCATGGCCTCATAGTCCGGGTGGGAAAGGTCAGCAAAGCCTTCTCCCAGATGCTTCCGCAGGTCGCAAAGAAGCTCTTCTCTGGCAGGACCGGGCAGGTCTGTTTTGTTGAGAAACACAAAGGTGGGTATGTGCCTTTGACGAAGGAGCTTCCACAAAGTCAAAGTGTGGCTCTGGATACCTTCCGGAGCGCTGATGACCAGAATGGCACAATCCAGAACGTCCAGCGTCCGCTCCATTTCCGCAGAAAAGTCCACGTGACCCGGCGTGTCCAGCAAAGTGGCGTGAAGGTCCCCCGGCAGATCCAGCAGGGCCTGTTTGGAGAAAATGGTGATGCCTCTTTGCCGCTCCAGGGCAAAGGTATCCAGAAAGGCACTGCCGTGGTCCACCCGGCCCAAGGCGCGGATGGTGCCGGTAATGTAGAGCATGGCTTCGGATAAGGTTGTTTTACCCGCATCCACATGAGCAAGGACGCCGATGACGGTACGTTTCATAGAGGAAGTTCCTTTTTCCGTGATTTTTTATCAGTATATCAGAAAAGCAGAATAAAATCTATGGTCAATGCAAGCCTTTTTGGTTGACTGGGGATAGTTTGTGTTGTAAAATAGTAAATTGAAAGATCATGTACTTCTGACATTTTTTGAGGTGATTTTATGCATTGGTCGGAAAAGATCGCACAGGAGATCGTTGCCCGTAAGCCGGACAAGGAAGAATACGTCTGTGCCGCCGGTATCAGCCCCTCCGGCTCCGTTCATATCGGAAACTTCCGGGATGTGGCTACCAGCTACTTTGTGGTCAGAGCTCTGCAGAAAATGGGCAAAAAGGCTCGCCTTCTGTTCAGCTGGGACGAGTATGACCGCTGCCGGAAGATTCCCGTCAACGTGCAGGCCGTGGTAGGTGACAGCTACGATAAGTACATCGGCTCTCCCTATGTGGATATCCCCGATCCCTGGGGCTGCCACGAGAACTACGCCAAGCACTTTGAAGAAGAATTCCTGTCTGCCATGAAGAAATTCGGTATTCCTCTGGATTGCCGATATCAGGCAGAAATGTACCGCAGCGGAAAATACACCAAGGACATTCTGGAAGCCATCGAAAAGCGGGGCGAGATCTTCGAAATTCTGGACTCCTTCAAGACCAAGGATAAGAGCCTTTCCGAGGAAGAGCTGAAGCGTCAGCACGATGAGGAAAAGGCAAAATATTATCCCGTCAGCATTTTCTGCGAAGAGTGCCACACGGACTTCACCACCATCGACAGCCTCTCTGCCGACGGCACCGAAGCGGAATACACCTGTACCCGCTGCGGTCATCACGGTCACTTTGACTTTAAGACCCAGACCAACTGCAAGTTGGCATGGAAGGTCGACTGGCCCATGCGCTGGCGGTATGAAGGCGTTGATTTTGAACCCGGCGGCAAGGATCACGCTGCCCCTACCGGCTCTTACAATAACGGCAAGGTGGTCTCCAAGAAAATCTTTGGCTTCGATGCCCCCTTGTTCCAGGGTTACGAGTTTATTGGAATCCGTGGTTCCACAGGCAAAATGTCCGGCTCCACCGGCCTGAACCTAACCCCCGATACCCTTTTGAAGCTCTATCAGCCGGAAGTGATTCTGTGGCTGTACTCCAAAACCGAGCCTACCCGCGCTTTTGACTTTTGTTTTGATGACGGTATTCTCAAACAGTATTTTGAGTTTGACCGGATGCTGGAGGCCTGCCGCAGCGGCAAAGCCGATGAACAGATGCAGGCCGTAATGTATAACTGCACGGTGGAAGATCGGGAAGTCAATCCTGTGCCCATGAGCCTGTTGGTACAGATGGGATCTGTGGTGGATTTCAATATCCCCATGTTGGAAACGGTCTTTGAAAAGATCGGTACCCCCTTCAAGGAGGCCGACTTTGCAGATCGGCTGGAACGGGCAAAATTCTGGCTGGAGCAATGTGCACCCGATCAGGTAAACCGCCTGCGCAGCGGCCGGAACTGGGAGCTCTACGAGACTCTCAGCGACTTGGAAAAACAGGAGATCGCCGATCTGCACGCCTATCTGTCCAAGGGCGGCTATACTCTGGAAGAACTGAATTCTGCCATCTATGCCATTCCTGCCAAAACCCGTGGATTGGAGCAGGGCAGCAAGGAGCTGAAGGCCGCACAGGGTGAGTTTTTCAAAACGGTCTACAAGCTGCTCATCGACAAGGAGCGTGGCCCCAGACTGTATCTGTTCCTCTATGCCATTGAGACGGAGCGGTATCTGCGTTTGCTGGATTTCTCCACGCCTATGACTGAAGAAGAAGCAAAAAAACCGGAGATCGTGGAAGAAGTGGTGGAAGAAAAGGTCTATGGCGATCCCGATCCCGTAGAGCCGGTAAAGGCACAGATCGACATTGACTTTTTCGAAGGACTGGATCTGCGTGTATGCAAGATCGTCAAGGCACAGGAAATTCGCAAGAGTGCCAACTGCCTGAAGCTGACGCTGGATGACGGCATCGGCGAGCGTGTCATTGTGTCCTCCATCAGGCACGACTACAAATGTGACGAACTGATTGGCCGAAAGATCATTGTGGTTGCCAACCTAAAGCCGCATCGGATCACCGGTGTGACCTCTCAGGGTATGCTTTTGGCGGGTACCAACAATGCCTGCGGCTGCAAAGTCATCTTTTTGGATGATTCCATCCCCTGCGGCACCCAGATCAAGTAATGATTTGTCATGCTGCGGGCAGGATGCCCCGCAAACCGCTTTCGTTTTTCCCATACTGCCCATAAGAAAAGGGCGTGCATCGTTTGATGCACGCCCCTTTGTTTTCTTTTTCTTATTCTTCCTCGGCCTTCTTGGCGTCCTCGATGATCTTTGCCTGGTTCATCTGAGGCACTTCCTCATAGCGGACAAAGTTCATGGAGTAAGAGCCTCTGCCCTGGGTCATGGACCGCAGGTCGATGGCGTAAGAGGACATTTCACCCATGGGAACTTCGGCTTCCACCACCTGCAGGCCGTCACCGATGGGGTTCATGCCCAGCACACGGCCGCGGCGCTTGTTCAGGTCGCCGATGATATCGCCCATGTTGCTGTCGGGAATATAGACCTTCAGTTCGGCGATGGGCTCCAGCAAGGTGGGAGCTGCAGTAGGAATGCCTTCCTTATAGGCGATACCGGCAGCTGTCTGGAATGCCATATCGGAGGAGTCGACGGGATGGTAAGAACCGAAGAACAGAGTTGCCTTCAGGAACACCATGGGATAGCCGGCCAGAACACCCTTGCCGATGCAGTTGCGCAGACCCTTTTCAACAGAGGGAATAAAGTTCTTGGGCACGCAGCCGCCGACCGTCTCATCACCAAAGATCATATCTTCGGTCTCGGACTGAGGCTCGAAGCGGATGTGAACATCACCAAACTGACCGTGGCCGCCGGACTGTTTCTTGTGACGGCCGTGGATCTCCACTTTTTTCTTGATCGTCTCACGGTAAGCGATCTTGGCGGGACGAAGCTCTGCCTCGACCTTGAACTTGCTTGCCAGCTTGGAGCAGATAACACCCAGATGAATGTCGCCTACACCGGCGATAACCATTTCTTTGGTCTCCGTATCAGTACCGAACGTGAAGGAGCAGTCTTCTTCATTGAGCTTGGTCAGGCCGGCAGCGATCTTGTCTTCCTGGCCCTTGACCTTGGCGTAGATCGCCATTTTATAGCAGGGCTCATCATATTCCATACCCTTGATCGCAGGGGTCTTTCCTGCCAGACCCAGAGTATCGCCGGTCTTGACGGAACCCAGCTTGGTGGCAACACCGATGTCGCCGCAGCTGATCTTGGCTGCCTTGGTCAAAGTCTTGCCCTTGGCAAAGAAGATATTGCTGAGCTTTTCGGCAGCGCCGGTACGGGCGTTGACTACGGACATGCCTTCGGTGATCTCACCGGAGATGACCTTGAAGAAGGAGTTCTTGCCGAACTGATCGGCAGTGGTCTTGTAAACGAAAGCAACGGGGCTGCCGGCAGGATCCAGCTTGATTTCGCCCTCTTCGGTTTCCAGAGCCAGACCTTCCAGAGGATTGGGGCAGAACTTGACCAGATATTCCATGACGCGCTTGCTGCCGTAGCCGGCCATAGCGGAACCTGCGAACACAGGCGTGATGGAGCGCTGCATCATGCCGTCCTTGACACCCTGCACCAGTTCTTCGGGGGTGAAGGGCTCTTCCATGAAGAACTTGTCCATCAGTTCTTCGCTGGTTTCAGCGACCTGCTCGGACAGAGCTGCCAGGTACTCTTCCAGATGAGCCTCAGCCTCAGCAGTCAGAGCCATGTCGTTGCCCTGGGTATCTCTTGCGGTCTTGCTCAGCAGGTCCACCATGCCCACGCACTTTTCGCCCTGCATAATGGGGAACTGCATGGGAACGACGGAGTTGCCGAACTGGGCGCGGAGATCTTCCACGACCTTGAAATAGTTGGCATGATCTTCATCCATTTTGGAGATGTAGAACATGGTGGGCTTGGCGGCATCCTTCAGGGACTTCCATGCCTTTTCGGTACCAACGGCGATGCCGCTCTTGGCGGTCAGGACGATGATGCCGGCATCTGCCACGCGGAGAGACTGGACGATTTCACCGGCAAAATCGAACACGCCGGGGTTGTCCAGAAGGTTGATCTTGCAGCCTTCAAATTCAACAGGGATCAGGGAGGTAGATATGGAGTTCTGCCGTTTGATTTCTTCCGGGTCAAAGTCAGAGACGGTATTTCCGTCCGCAATAGAACCCAAACGGTCGGAACCGTGGGTCATAAACAGCATATCTTCTGCCAGCATGGTCTTTCCGTCGCCACCATGTCCCAGCAAAGCAATGTTCCGAATGTTCTTAGCAGTATAGCTCATAACGTGTTGTTCTCCTTTCTTCAGGCTCGGGAAAAAGGAACTTGGCCCGAACCCGCGGCGTTTCCATGAAGCGCCTAGTATTCTTAATTATAAGTCAAAGGCAAAACGATTGCAAATACATTCTTCCGTTTCCGGGGAATGCACAAGATTTTTGTATTATTAGTGCAAAAATGCACACGAATTTTATTGGTTTTTACCAACAAGTCCTGTGATCATCCAGACGGGAAGCTGCCATAAAAGCTGATACAGCAGCAAATTAACCCCGTTGGCCGCTTCCCCTGCATCCAAATAGGTCAACAGGAACAGCAGACCCAAGCCCATCAATCCGGACAGCAGGGATACCAAAACCGCCGAATGGACCGCACGCCGCAGCTGCCTGCCGCCGGAAACGGCAGCTGCAAAAGCGGGAAAACTGTTTCGATCCATCAGAGCGCCCTGCAGGCCGGATGCCCCTGCTTCCGGTGCAGACAGTTTGGCCCGCTCCGCCACCAGCGGAAATTCCAGTTGATCCGCCGGGACTTTGTAGCGCTTTTTTACCAATCCCGGTGTGATCATAAAGTCACGAGTACCCAGAACGGGGGTCAGACCGGGGCTGTGCAAAATCTCCTGCAAGCCCGACTTTGTCCCGGCTGCCGGAGCATAGGACAAAGCAAACACGCCCACCAGTTCTTTATTGACGGAAATATACACCGCCGACTGAATCCGGGTACCCTCCGGCACCTGGACCCCCATGAGGCGCATAAATGCGATAGATCCCAGCAGCACCACATCACCCCGAATTTCTGCACCCAGACCGCCCCCTTCATACTGCCGGAAGCTGTCCACGGTATAGCGTCGGGCGTTTTCATCCTTCATCACCTGCTCAAACAGGGGAAGCAATCCGCTGCCTGCCGCCTGAACGACCGCTGCTGCATAACCGACCACCTGCCGCACCGGCAGATCGGAATACATTTTCATGCCATTCATGGAAATATTCCCGGCAGGGAACAGGTCGTTGTCTTCAATGACGATTCCGCACTCGCCGCTGAGGATCTTTGCTCCCCGCCAACCGCAAATTGCGGCACCTGTCTTACCGAGCCGAGCCGCCAGCAGATAAAACGGACGGCAGCAGGAGAAAAACCCGCCTGTCGGCAATGCAGCCGTCAAAAGTCCTGTCCATGCCCACCAGAAACCGCCACCGCCGAAGTATGCCGCCAACACAGCCAAAACCAGCGATATGATCGTGGCAACCGGTGCATAGACCCGCATGGTTTTCTGGGCAGCATCGGGTGTCTCCAACATGGAGGTAAAGTCCTCCAGCGAGCCCTCCTGCCGGAAAATACAATCCAGATCCCGCCATGATTTTTCTTCCTTCACCGCAGCCACAGGCGTTTCCATGGCCAGCACGGTTTTCAGCGTCCGCCATTTGGCCCTTTTTTCCAGAGATACCGACCACAGCGCCAGCAGCAATGCCAGCGATGCCGTTGCACAAAAGGGAACCCGTCCGGCCGGGATGGCAACAAACGCATCCACCACTGTTACCAGCACAGTCAATACCAACATGGTCGTCAGATCAAACCGCCGTTTCAAAGCCTGATAAACGCCCCGGACAAACACATCTCCGCACAGCAGACACTGCCCCAAAAGCAAAAACAGCATCAAAACGGAAAGGGTGCGATTGCTGCCCGTCAGATCCAAGGCCCCAAGCGGATAGAAACTCAGAAACAGGCATATGGCCTGTGCTGCGAAAATCCCTCCGGATACCAGATAACGCAGCCGAAGTGTGCCGCCCTTGGCATAAGCGGTGCAGGCATCTTCCACCGAAGGATAAACCACTTCCGGCTCATTTCTTCGCAATGCCCTGCGGCGGGCACGAAGTTCCTTTTTCCTTTGGTGTGCCAACCGCCGCAGACGTCTGGTCTCCCGTTTCCTGGTTCGTTCTTCCGCCCGGCGTCTCTTCCTGTCCTGTGTCGAGATTTTCGGCTCTTCCGGCATTTCCACCGGCTCCTGCCGTTCTGCAGGCGGTTCTTCCTCCGGTTCTTCCGGCATGATCGGTGCAAATCGAATGGTATCCCCGGTCAGGTCCACCTCTTTGGGCGGCAGTTTGATAACCTGCGGCTCCGCCGCCACACGAATAAAACCGAGCTCCTCTGCCGGAATCGGTTCCGGTGCTTGCTGTTCTTCTTCCGGTTCTTTTGTCCAACCGCCAAACTCCTTGAGAATATCCTCCAGGGTATATTCTTCCACAGGAGCATCCGTATTCAGTTGCAGATCCAATTCCTGTGGATTCTTTTCCATCATGTTCTCCTATGATCAGGTATTTCTCTGGCGCAAAGCCTCGTAAAGCAAAATTGATGCTGCAGCAGAAGCATTCAGGGAGGAAATATTGCCTTTCATCGGAATACTCACCAACACATCGCAGCTTTCTTCCACCAGACGGCTCATGCCCTGCCCTTCGTTGCCGATGACAATGGCGGCAGCGCCTTTGAAGTCGGCATGATACAAATCGGTCTTGCTGCCGCCTGCAGCACCATAGACCCAAACGCCCTGCTTTTTAAGGTCACGGATCGCCGCAGCCATATTGCTGACCCGGGCCACCGGCATATACTCCACCGCACCGGCGGAAGTCTTTGCCACCACAGCCGTCAGCCCCACGCTGCGCCGCTTGGGAATAATGACACCGTGGGCACCGGCACACTCTGCCGTTCTGAGAATCGCGCCCAAATTATGGGGGTCGGTCAGCTCGTCGCACAAAACCAGCAGCGGTGCTTCGCCCCGGTCTGCGGCATTTTGTAAAATTTCCTCCACTGTGGCGTAATCATGGGCGGCAACCTGGGCCATAATACCCTGATGAGCACCGGTGGGACTCATAAGATCCAGCTTTCTCCGGTCTGTGGCAACCACCACCGCACCGCTCTCCTTGGCCTGTGCCGCCAGCCGTGCCAGGGCTTTATCCGTATCGCCGGACGCCAAAAACACTTTATCGATAGCCCGTCCGCTTTTCAGCGCTTCTGTCACTGCATTGCGGCCCTCGATCATATCTTCTGCCAATTCCCGCCGTTCATCCCGCTGATCACGGAATTCTCCTTTTCCGGGGCGGTTATTTCTTTTTTCATTCATGTGTATTGCTCCATCCTTTATTCCATAGGATATTAGAATATAGTATAACAGGAAATCACTCCGGTTACAAGCGGAAACCTCCAAAAAGTCTCAGTTTTCCCCAGCGGCCTCATTCATAGAAATTTTACAGGAATTCCCTTCATTTTCCTTGTAACTGACTGAGTTTTGTGGTAAAATCAGTCATTATTCGTCCAAGTAAGGAGGCATTTGCCTTGAATTTTGATCCTAAACAGAAAGATCCCCGGAACAAGTCCCCGCAAGAGGACCCGGAGGGCAGCAAGCGTACCAAGAGCATTCTCACCATGGTGGTGGTGGCTTTGGTCTTTACGGTGCTTGTTAATTTGGTCTATACGTCCATCCAAAAATCCTATATGAAAAAGATCACGCATTCGGAATTTGACCGGCTGCTTGTCACCGGTCAGATAGCAGAAGTGGAGTTTCAGGAGGATCGCATCCTCATTTTGACCAAAGAAGAGGCCGCCAAAGATGCCGGAGAGATCGTCTACTACACCGGCCTGATTCCCAATCGGGACAATAATCTCCTGATCTCTCAGCTGCAGGCACAGAATGTCCTTTACGACGGCACCATCAAAGAGGAAATGAGCCCCCTGCTTTCCTTCCTTACAACCTGGATTTTGCCCCTTGCCATGTTTTATCTCATCATCAGCCTGTTCATGCATTCCATGTCCAAGCGCATGGGCGGCGGCATGGGCGGTATCGGGCAGAGCAAGGCCAAGGTCTACATGGAAAAAGAGACCGGCGTAACTTTTTCCGATGTGGCCGGTCAGGATGAAGCCAAAGAATCTCTGGTGGAAATCATCGATTTCCTCCATAATCCTCAGAAATACACCGCCATCGGTGCCAAGCTCCCCAAGGGCGCTCTGCTGGTGGGTTCTCCCGGCACAGGCAAGACCCTTCTGGCAAAGGCCGTTGCCGGTGAAGCCAAGGTTCCTTTCTTCTCCATCTCCGGTTCTGATTTCGTGGAAATGTTCGTGGGTGTCGGTGCCAGCCGTGTCCGTGACCTGTTCCAGCAGGCTGCCAAGGTAGCCCCTGCCATCGTGTTCATTGACGAGATCGATGCCATCGGCCGTACCAGAGACTCCCGGTTTGGCGGCAACGATGAACGGGAGCAGACCCTCAATCAGCTCCTTGCAGAGCTGGACGGTTTTGACAGCAGCAAGGGTGTTGTCATTCTGGCCGCTACCAACCGTCCGGAAATTCTGGACAAGGCCCTCCTCCGCCCCGGTCGTTTTGATCGGAGGATCGAGGTAGACCGGCCCAATCTGCAAGGCCGTTATCAGACCCTTCGTGTTCACACCAAAAATATTAAACTGGCCGAGGATGTGGATCTGCAGAAGATCGCTCAGGCTACTGCCGGTGCCGTCGGTGCAGACCTTGCCAATCTGGTCAACGAGGCTGCGCTCCGGGCTGTCCGTCAGGGCCGCAAAACCGTCAATCAGGAGGACCTTTTGGTGTCCTTTGAGGTGGTCATCGCCGGCACAGAGAAAAAAGGCACCGTCCTGACGGAAACGGAAAAACGCATGGTCGCCTATCACGAAGTGGGACACGCTTTGGTCTCCGCTCTTCAAAAGCACTCCATGCCCGTGACCAAGATCACCATCGTCCCCCATACCTCCGGTGCATTGGGCTATACCCTTCACCTGCCGGAGGAGGAAAAATTCCTATCCTCCAGGGAAGAACTCATTACGGAACTGCAGACCCTGCTGGCCGGCCGGGCAGCCGAACAGATCGTCTTTGGTTCCATGACCACCGGCGCTGCCAATGACATTGAGCGTGCCACAGAACTGGCCAGACGGATGATCACCCAGTACGGCATGAGTGAAAAATTCGGACTCATGGCCCTGTCCACCGTGTCCAATCCCTATCTGGACGGCAGCACCATGATGAACTGTGCTGATGTCACCGCCGCACAAGCCGACGAAGAGGTCAAGACCTTGCTGGCCAGGTGCTACGAAAATGCCTGCAATGTCCTGCGGGAAAACCGGGGGCTCCTTGACGAGATCGCCCTGTTCCTTTTGCAGAAAGAGACCATCACCGGCGATGAATTCATGACCTACGTCAATGCCGATAAAAAGGCTTTGCCGGAAGCCGCCGAAGAAACTCCTTCCGATGAAGATACTGCAAAAGAAAGTGAGTGACTAACATGACAAGTATCAAAAGTATGGTAAGCCTCAATGCATGGACAGCATTTGCAGCCTTCCTTCCTACTCTTCTGAAGGCCGTCCTCCTTCTGGTGGTCTGCCTCATCGCATCCCGCCTCCTGCTGGCTTTATCCGGTAAGCTGCTGAACAAAAGCAAGCTGGATAAGAGCCTCCACGCCATTATCCGCTCCACTTTGAAGGTCCTGCTGATCTTCCTGACCATTATGATCGTGGCACCGGCTCTTGGCATCAACACCGCTTCCCTGCTGGCAGTCCTCAGCATCGCCGGTGTGGCCATTTCCCTGTCCGTGCAGGGCATTCTGGGCAATTTCTTCAGCGGTGTGACTCTGCTCATGTCCAAGCCCTTTAAGGTCGGTGACTATGTCACCATCGGCGGTGAAACCGGTGTCATCGTGGAGACCGGCATTACCCACACCAAGCTGAATACCCTGGACAATCAGATGATCCTGGTGCCCAACAGCTCTGTCACCTCCAACGTCATCACCAACGTTTCCGCCGAGCCCACCCGCCGTGTGGATTTCCTTTTCACCGCCTCCTCCGAATGTGCCGAAGCCGACGTTCTGGCCGCCATTACTGAGGCCGCCGACATCGAGCAGGCTCTGAAGGACCAGCCGGCCTTTGCCAAGGTCAGCGGTTACAAGGACGGCGCTGTGGAGTATACCCTTCGGGTCTGGGTGAAAAACGAGGACTACTGGGATGCCTACTTCGCCATTATGGAGCGAATCAAGCCTGCCTACGCCGCCCACGGCGTGACCATGGCCGTCCCCCGTGTCCATATCCTTACTAAGTAATTTTTCCCTTTTCGGCACAGGAAGCACCGCTTTCTGTGCCGTTTTTTGTGGTTTTTTTCCATCCCCTGCCAGGGGTTTTGTTCATTCCTCCAAATCGCATAAAAAAACGGCAAATTCCGTTGACTTCACCTTAATTAATTGATAAAATGGACTACAGTCGAATAGAATGCCCGAATGCCGCTTTGGCATCCGGTCATTTGCTCCGAGAAAAACAATTTTACCAGGAGGACACTACATTGAAGGATTGGGATCGCTTAATCACAATTGAAGAAATGGAACAAGCGACTGCAAGACTGTTGGAAACCGGCGAAAAAGTCGGTGCTGACACCTGGCAGCAGCGAGTCAAGAATCAGACCCCCCACTGCGGCTTCGGTGAAGCAGGCACCTGCTGCCGGATCTGCTCCATGGGTCCCTGCCGTATCACTCCCAAGGCCCCCAGAGGCATTTGCGGCTGTGATGTCCACGGCATCGTCGCCCGTAACTACCTGCGGTTCACCGCCGGCGGTACCGCAACTCACTCCGACCACGGTCGCGAGATCATGCACACCCTCCATGAGACCCGTGAAGGCGGCAACTACACCGTCAAGGATCCCGAGAAGCTGATCCGCATCGCCAAGGAATGGGGCGTAGAGACCGAAGGCAAAGATATTTACGCTCTGGCCCACGAAATGGCTGAGATTGGTCTGATGGAATACGGCAAGCCCTTCGGCTACCAGAAGTTCGCAGACCGTGTACATCCCCACACCAGAGAGTTGTGGGACAAGGCTGAGATCACCCCCCGCGCCATCGACCGGGAAGTGGTCCAGTCCCTGCATATGACCCATATGGGCTGCTCCTCCGAACCTGAGGCACTGATTCGCCAGTCTCTGCGTTCCGGTCTGGCCGACGGCTGGGGCGGTTCCATGATGGGCACCGAGTTCTCCGACGTCATGTTCGGCACTCCCAAGGTCATGGATACGGAAGCCAACCTGGGTGTTATGGACAAGGATCAGGTCAACATCATCGTCCACGGCCACGATCCCTCCCTGTCTGAGATGATCGTCCACTACGCCAACGATCCCGAAATGATCGCTCTGGCCAAGTCCGTTGGCGCCAAGGGCATCAACATCGCCGGTGTCTGCTGCACTGCCAACGAAGTTGCCATGCGTCACGGCATCCCCATGGCAGGTAACTTCCTGTCTCAGGAAAATGTCATTCTGACCGGTGCCTGCGAAGCCATCGTTGTGGACGTGCAGTGCATCTTCCCTGCACTGGGCCCCCTGTCCAAGTGCTTCCATACCAAGTTTATTACCACTTCCCCCATCGCACAGATCCCCGACTCCGAGTTCATCCGGTTCAGCCCCGAGACCGCCGGCGAAAGCGCCAAGGCCATCGTCAAGGCTGCCATTGAGAACTTCGTCAACCGTAAGCCTGAGCTGGTCCACATTCCCGACCAGAAAACCAAGGCCCGTGTCGGCTACTCTGTGGAGACCATCAAGAAAACTCTGGACGGCGTGTGCAACACCCACGTGGACGAAATGGGCACTCTGAAGCCCCTGGCCGACGTTGTCAAGGCCGGCGTTCTCCGCGGTGCTGTGGCCATGGTCGGCTGCAACAACCCCAAGATCCGTCCCGACTACGGTCACATTGAAATGATGAAGACCCTGCTGAAGAACGACATTATTCTGGTCGTTACCGGCTGTTCCGCTCAGGCTGCTGCCAAGGCCGGCCTTATGGATCCCGATGCCAAGGAATACTGCGGCGAAGGTCTGAAGCGTGTCTGCGAACTGGTGGGAATTCCCCCCGTTCTGCACATGGGCTCCTGCGTGGACATCTCCCGTATGATGATCCTGGTCTCCGATCTGGCCAAGGATTGGGGCTGCAACATTTCCGAACTGCCTGCTGTGGGCTGTGCTCCCGAATGGATGTCCGAAAAGGCCGTTTCCATCGGCAACTATGTCGTGGGTACCGGCATCGACACCTTCCTGGGCGTTGATCCCTACTCCAAGGGCTCCACAGAAGTCACCCGCCTGCTGCAGGGCGAAGACGGCATCAAGCAGTGGGTCGAAGCCAACTTTACTGTCGAGACCGACATGGAAAAGCTGTGCCAGAAGATGATGGACGCCATCGAAGCCAAGCGTGCCCATCTGGGTATCTGATAACATTAACATCTGAGGTCCTGTCTCATGAAAATAGCAGTCACCGGCAAGGGCGGTGTGGGCAAAACCACTTTGTCCTCTACCCTTGCAAGGCTCTACGCCGCAGAAGGCCGGAATGTTCTGGCCGCCGACGTAGACCCGGATGCGAATCTGGGGCTGGCTCTTGGCCTGACGGAGGAGGAAGTCAATTCCATCGTCCCCGTGGCCAAAATGAAGGAGCTTGCAAAAGAACGCACCGCCGCCAATGCCAGCAACACTTTTTATAAACTCAATCCCCAGGTCTCCGACCTGCCCGACAAGCTGTCCAAGGACGCAGGCGGCGTAAAGCTGTTGGTCATGGGCACCATCGATACCGGCGGTACCGGCTGTGTGTGTCCGGAGCATGTGATGCTCAAGTCCATACTCTCCAGTCTGGTTTTTCGCAAGGATGACGTGGTCATTATGGATATGGAGGCCGGCCTGGAGCATCTGGGCCGAGGTACCGCCAGCATGATGGACCAGTTCATTGTGGTCATCGAGCCGGGTGCACGGTCCATCCAGACCTACGAGCGGATCAAACAGCTGGCAAAGGACATCGGTGTTCACAAGGTCCGGGTGGTGGCCAATAAGGTCCGGGACGAGGCTGACCGGGAATTTATCCGCAGCCGAATCCCTGCCGAAGACCTGCTGGGCTTCATGAGCTACAACGCCGAAGTCATCGACGCTGACAGAAAAGGACTTTCTCCTTATGACTGCAGTCAAACCGCCGTGGACGAAGTCCGGGCCATTAAGACTGTCATCGACTCTCAAGAATAATTTTGGTTTTCGAAAGGAATGAATGCAATGGCTAGACCCTTATTTGATCGTGTTTTCGCCGGCTCCGACGAAATGTTCGCCAAGGCTGAAGCCGATGTGAACCAGCTGGTAGCCGAACTGGGTGCCGACGCACCTATGAATATGCCCAACACCGCTTATTTCCTGGCCTGTATCTATGCTTACATCGGCAAGAAGGTCACCACCGTCGGTCAGCTGCAGGAAGCACTGGCTGATGTGAAGGCTATGATGCTCCGGGAGCCCAAGACCAACTCTATCTTCCAGTCCGGTGTCGGCACTGCCATCGCCGCTGAGATGATCGAGGCCTGCAAGTATGCCCGCAATCCCGTCCCCTACGGTGAGGCCGGCGCTCCCGACCGCAAGTATTGGGGCCACTTTACCGATGCCGAAGTCCGTGAGCTGGGTGTTCCTCTGGTTACCGGCGATATCCCCGGTTTCGTGGTCATCATCGGGCCCGCTCCCTCTACGGAGGAAGCCGCCGCTCTCATCAAGGGCTATCAGTCCCGCGGTATTTTCGTGTTCCTCATCGGCGGTGTCATCGATCAGGCTTACGAAGCCGGCATCAGCATGAGCTTCGGCGTCCGTGTGGTCCCCGTGGGTCAGGAGATCTGGTCCGTTGGCCACGTCATCTCTCTGGTTGTCCGTGCCGCTATGATCTTCGGCAACATCCAGCCCGGTGACTGTGACGGTTTCCACCGCTACACCTTCGACCGTATCAACGCTTTTGTCAACGCTTTTGCCCCTGTCAACGATATCACCGTGGCCTGCGGCGCCGGTGCTATCAAGCTGGGCTTCCCCGTTATCACCAACGATCATGAAGATATGTGGGCCGTTCCCAAATCCCTCATTATTTATGATAACTACAACGACTGGATCGACACCTCTCTGGAGGCTCGCGGCATCAAGCTGAAGATCACCAACATCGACATCCCCGTGGCCTACTCCTCCGCCTTTGAAGGCGAGGTCATCCGTAAGGCCGATATGCAGGTGGATATCTACGGTGCCAAGATGGACTGCTTCGAGCTGGTACAAACCAAGGAAGCCGCCGACGTGGAAGATCACAAGATCACCGTGGAAGGCCCCGAGCTGGACGAAGTCGAGTGCGGTTCCATGGTTTCCCTGTCTTACACCATTGAGGTGGCCGGAAAGGCCATGCAGCCCGACTTTGAGCCTGTTATGGAACGTAAGATCCATGCATTCCTCAACTGCGTGGAAGGTGTCATGCACACCGGCCAGCGTGATATGATTCGTATCCGTGTTTCCAAGGCTGCTTTTGATGCCGGCTTCCGCTTTAAGCACATCGGCGAGGTCCTGTACGCCAAGATCAAGTCCGAGTTTGACGCCGTTGTGGACAAGTGCCAGGTGAAGATCGTGGTTGGCGAAGAAAAGAACGCCGACCTGCGCAAGGCCGCCAACAAGGTCTTTGATGCCCGTGACGAGCGTCTGAAGACCATGACTGACGAGTCTGTGCCTGTGTTCTACTCCTGCATCATGTGCCAGGCCTTCTCCCCCAGCCACGTTTGTATCGTTACTCCCGAACGTCTGGGTCTGTGCGGTGCTGTTTCCTGGCTGGGTGCCAAGGCTACTTACGAGCTGGATCCCAACGGTCCTTGCCAGGTGGTTACCAAGGAGCGTTGCCAGGACGAGCGTGTGGGCCGTTACGAAGACATCGACGAAGTCCTGTGCGAGCTGTCCCACGGTGCTCTGGAGCATGTTACTCTGTACTCCCTGTTTGAAGATCCCATGACCTCCTGCGGCTGCTTCGAATGTATCTGCGGCGTAGAGCCCTGCTCCATGGGTGTTGTCATCACCTGCCGTGAGTTTGCAGGCATGACTCCTCTGGGCATGACCTTCTCCGAAATGGCTTCCATGACCGGCGGCGGCGTGCAGACTCCCGGCTTCATGGGTCACGGCAAGCACTTCATCGCTTCCAAGAAGTTCCTGAAGGCCGAAGGCGGCCTGGCCCGTCTGGTTTGGCTGCCCAGCGATCTGAAGGCTCAGATCAAGGACAAGGTCAACGAGACCGCTATGGAACTCTACGGCATTGAAAACTTCTGTGATATGATCGCCGATGAGACCAACTGCGGCAGCGGTGATCCCGAAGAACTGCTGACGTTCCTGTCTGAAGTGGGCCACCCGGTTCTGGGTCTGGAACCCTTCGATATGTAACGATCACAAAAAATCTCCGAGGCCTTGGCTAAACAGTGATAAGGAACTAATTCACTTATCAACTGTTAGCTGACGGTACCGGGGTGCATACGGACAAATCCCGTCTGATTTCTAACAGGAAGTCAGACGGGATTTTCTATCTTATAACAAATCACGGAGGATATACCATGAAAGCCTTAATATCTTGTGCCTACAATATGGACAACTGCTGTGTGGAGCTGAAATTCAACGATGGTAGCATGATCGCCATTGACACCATCGCCGTGGAAAATGAAATTGCCGATAATATGTATCAGCGGTCGGAGCTGGATTATCTCATCTACAATGACCCCATTGCCTATGTCGATCTTGTACTGAACGGTGATCCCGAAGCATACCTCAAAGCGGTTACTGAATATAAGCCGCTTGACTGATCTTCCCGAAGCGGTATCCGAGTCTGCTATGATTCGGATACCGCTTCTTTTTTTGCCCTCTTTAGAAACAATAGATTTATTCACAATTTTCCTGTATAATAAATACAATATCGTTTCATTCGCTTCGATTCCGATGCTAATCGTAAAAATCCAAAAAATTTCAAAAATTTTTTGAAGGATTGGAAAAAATCAAGCCTTCTCATGCCCTCTGTTATAGAGGGGTATGAAAACTCCTCTATATTTTTTTGCAATACGGAGGATGTGTAAATGATAAATCACAGCAAATGGGAATACGAAAACCAGGACTACCTAAAGGATCACTATGAGAAGAGGATGATAGGCAAGGACACCCATCTCTTTGTCCGCAAGTTTTACTGTAAGGGCTGCGGCAGAGTATTCTACACCACCATCAAAACCAAGAAGTATTGTCTGTATTCTCTGTGCGGCAATCATGGGTATCAAAAGGAATTGAAATGGCGGCGCAAACAGGAGCGCAAAGACCGTATCTGCCAGACATGCGGCAACCCCTTTACGCCCAAGCGGTCGGATGCCAAGTTCTGTTGCAACGCCTGCCGACAGAAAGCATACAGAGAAAGTGTTACGGATACTGCAAGTGGTCACGCTGACCACTTGCAACAATCGTAACGAAAATAGTGTTACAGTTAGGCAAGTACCCAAATTGGGAACTTACAATAACCGTAACGATTAAAACTACCGAAGGGAGATGAACCACATGAGTCTGCGCTATAGCTTCTTTGCCATTGTACCCGATGGCATTATTGAAATCCCGCAAGGGAGCAACCTTTCGTGGTTGACGCTGTTCTATGCTCTGCCGAAAGAGCTTGTCGAAAAATATCCGCCTGCCCTGTCCTTGCCGAGAAATATCTATGAATTGCTTGACGATCCTGACAGCATGGATGTTATCAAAAACGATATGTTCCTGTTGTTGGTATGGGATTGCTTTGCGTGGTCTGCGTGGCAATTCTTCCAAGTGCCGAACAAGGACGGCACCTACAAGGACATCCCCGGTGATTGGAAAAACTATTCCGGTGATTTTTCTCTGTGGCGGCTGTCCTATGAAATCATCAAGCATTTCCGCAAGAAGTTTGAAACAGAAATGGATTGGAGCTTCCAACGACTGTTTCTGATGGATAGAGACGACGAGCATCCTTGGCTCACCTATCAGCAGTTCAGCAATTTGATCGGCAATCTGACCGATATGATCGTTGCCGAGGAAAACTGGCAGCCGATGATAGACGAGTTCTGGAATAACCGCAATCCCGATGATTACAGCGGTTCCAGCGTCCATAAACGGGACTTCAACCGTTCTTGGTATCATGACCGCAATCACAAACACCTGTCCATTGAGGAAATTGCAGAAACCGGGGTTATGATCGATGGTGAAATGCTGTTTGACATTCCCAACCCGGCGGCAGAGTTTGAAACGAAGGTGCTGCAAAAAATCGGCATTGAGCAGTTCGAGCGAAAGCTCACCGAACAGGACAAGCAAATCTTGCGGATGCGTATGGATGGCAGTTCCTTTAAAGAAATCGCCGCCGCTGTTGGCTTCAAGACACCGAGTGCCGTCAGCAAACACATTGAAAAGATCGCCGGTGCGTATGAGGATTATGTGTCCGGCGAGTACGGTAGCTTTTTAGATAAGCATACAAAATAACAAATTGCTCAACAAGGCAGTCACGATAACCGTGGCTGCTTTTTTGATGCCCGAAAGGAGGATTATATGAGCAGAGAACCGTTTGAAACCATGTCCGATGTGATGGATGCAAAGCAGCTTGCCAAAGCGTTGCAGATTTCCAAGGCGGGTGCGTACAACCTTTTGAACGACCCGGATTTTCCAACCTTGCGGATCGGCGGGCGTAAATTGGTGATGAAAAATGAGCTTGTGGAATGGCTGAAAAGCCGCACAAACCGAAAAGCGTGAAAACATGGTCAAGAGCCGGAAAAGTGACAAATCAGCCGATAGCGTGGGGCGAAACATACTCCGCATCGTTTGGCGTGTTTCTATCGAAAAATTGCATCACTTTTCCAATTCAAGAGCCGAGAAAAATCACAAAAACAGGAGGTTTTATGAGAACAGGACTTACCAAGAAAGAAAAGACTACTGCCATCTATTTTGACGAGCTTGGCGATATGATCGAGGTGCAGACCCACAACACCGATCTAAAAAGCGTCTGACCGCATTTGCGAAAGAACATCCTCAATGCTGCCGTCAGATTGACAATGACGAGCAAGGCGGGCTGACCTTTGAGATTGAAAAAGGCAGATTGAGCTTTCGGCTGACTACGCCGTACAGCGAAGAACGAAAACAGGCGGCAAGTGCGTGGGCGAAAAAGAACGGCATCGGTACGCTGTAAAATATAAGACATCAAAGGGGTGAACGCCTATTGGAGAATTAACGAACAGGAGGATTTCAATTTGAGTGTATATGGATATATCCGTGTGAGCAGCAAGGATCAGAAAGAGGATCGACAGCAGATTGCCTTGAAAGAAGTCGGCGTTGAACTGCAAAATATCTATGTGGATAAGCAGTC
>JAZRTT010000027.1:0-37927 GCA_045652125.1 Candidatus Avilachnospira sp.
AGCTGCGGCCTGCGGCGAACATAGCAAAGGTGTTGACAAAGGGCTTGAAGCCGCAGGTAGCCATACCGGCAGCAACACCGGTCATGTTGGCTTCTGCGATGCCCATGTCGAAGAAACGCTCGGGATAGGCCTTCATAAAGCCGTTGGTCATGGTGGCGCCAGCCAGGTCGGCGTCAAAAACCACCAGATCGGGATACTTCTCAGCCAGCTCTACCAGAGCCTTGCCGTACGCGGCGCGAGTTGCAATATTTTCACCCATGATTTAACCCTCCAGTTCCTTGATCTTGGCTTCCAGCTCGGCACGGGCCTGAGCCATCTGCTCATCGTTGGGGGCCTTGCCATGCCAGCCGGCGTTGTCTTCCATGAAGCTGACACCCTTGCCCTTGACGGTCTTGGCGAGGATCATGGTGGGCTTGCCCTTGGTAGCGGCAGCTTCTGCGTAAGCAGCGGAGATGGCGTCAATGTCGTGGCCATCGACCTTGATCACGTGCCAGCCGAAGGCTTCCAGCTTCTTGTCCAGGGGCTCGGAGGGCATGACGTCGCAGGTGCGGCCGTCGATCTGCAGACCGTTGACATCGATACAGGCGCACAGGTTATCCAGATGATACTTGGCAGCGGACATAAAGGCTTCCCAAACCTGACCTTCGGCGATCTCGCCGTCACCCAGAATGGAGTAGACGCGGTAGTTCTTGTTGGCGACCTTACCGGCCAGAGCCATGCCCACAGCGGTAGAGATACCCTGACCCAGAGAGCCGGTGGACATATCCACGCCCTTGACGTGGTGCATTTCCACGTGGCCGGACATATGGCCGTCAATGCGGCGGAACATCTTCAGGTCTTCCACAGGGAAGAAGCCCTTGAGAGCCAGCACAGGGTACAGAGCGGGAGAGCAGTGACCCTTGGACATAACGAAGCGGTCACGGTCGTCCTTACGGGGATTGTTGACGTCTACGTTCATCACGTCGAAGTACAGAGTTGTCAGAACATCCAGACAGGACAAAGAGCCGCCGGGATGGCCGGAAGCTGCGCCGTGAACCATTTCCACGGCCAGCAGACGGGCCTTGGCAGCGTTCAGCGCAATCAGATTGCGTTTGGACTGATCCATAAAATATCAATTCCTTCCTTTGTTTTGATTGTTTTCACTTATTCCACACTTTATCATACAACATATATCGGTTTTTTTCCAGTATGAATTTGTTGGATTTTAGTTTTTCAGGCTCTGCATGGGTGCCGGGATTCTGCCGCCCCGAGCCACAAAGGCTTCGGCGCTTTCGGGATGGACAGGCATGACGGGTGCTTCGCCCAGCAGACCGCCGAACTCCACCATATCGCCTACCTGCTTGCCCTCGGCAGGGATGATGCGCACGGCGGTGGTTTTGGAATTGACCATGCCGATGGCGGCTTCGTCTGCGATAATGGCAGAGATGGTGGAGGCGGGAGTATTGCCGGGAACGGCAATCATATCCAGTCCCACCGAGCAGACACAGGTCATGGCCTCCAGCTTATCCAGCGTCAGAACACCGGATCGGGCGGCAGCGATCATGCCCTCATCCTCAGATACGGGGATAAATGCACCGGACAGGCCGCCTACACTGGAGGAAGCCATAACGCCGCCCTTTTTTACTGCATCGTTGAGCAGCGCCAGAGCCGCGGTGGTGCCGTGGCAGCCGCAGACTTCCAGCCCCATGGCTTCCAGAATCCGAGCGACGCTGTCACCCACGGCGGGAGTGGGCGCCAAAGACAGATCCACCACACCAAAGGGAACATTCAGCCGCCGGGATGCCTCCTGCGCCACCAACTGCCCCATGCGGGTGATGCGGAACGCGGTCTTTTTGATGGTCTCTGCCACCACGTCCAAAGGCTGACCTTTGCACTCCTGCAGAGCGTGGTACACCACGCCGGGGCCGGAGACACCTACGTTGATGACCGTTTCCGGTTCGCCGACACCGTGGAAGGCACCTGCCATGAACGGATTATCCTCCACAGCGTTGCAGAAGATCACCAGTTTGGCACAACCCATGCCGCCATTGTCGGCAGTCAGGGCAGCGGTGCGCTTGACCGTCTCTCCCATGAGCTTCACGGCATCCATATTGATGCCGGCCTTGGTGGAGCCCACATTGACGCTGGAACAGACCACATCGGTGGTGGCCAGCGCTTCGGGAATAGCGGCGATGAGCCGCCGGTCTCCGGAGGTCATACCTTTTTGCACCAAAGCGGAAAAACCGCCGATAAAGTTGACACCGCATTCTTTTGCGGCTCGGTCCATAGCCACGGCAAAGGGGACGAAGTCCTCTGTCCGGGATGCTCCGGCTACCAGCGCCATAGGCGTTACGGAGATCCGCTTGTTGATGATGGGGATGCCCAGTTCCTTTTCGATCCGCTGTCCGGTGGAGACCAGATTTTGGGCACTGCGGCAGATTTTGTCATAGATTTTTTCACAGGCAGCCTTGGGCTCCGGGTCAGCGCAGTCCAGCAGGCTGATGCCCATGGTGACGGTGCGGATATCCAAATGCTGGTTGGAAATCATATCCACCGTCTGCATAATATCATGATGAGAAATCAGCATACGCGGCCTCCGGGATCAAATCCTGTGCATAGCGTGGAAAATATCTTCCCGCTGGATGCGGATGGTCAGACCGGTGGCGGCCTCTTTTTCTTTCAGCGCATCGCTGATCTCATCAAAGGTCATGGAGGATTTTTCTGTATCCACCAGCATGATCATGGTAAAAAAATCACGCATAACGGTCTGGCTGATGTCTACGATGTTGATCTGCATCCCGGCCAGCATGGTGCAGATCTCACCAATGATGCCCACTCGGTCCAGACCGACTACGGTTACGATAGCTTTCATGGAAAGCCCTCCTTAATAGGCCAGTTTGTCGGTCAGCCATTGTTTCAGTTCGCTGATGGGTACACGAACCTGCTCCATAGTATCCCGGTCGCGGATGGTGACGGCATTGTCGGCAGGAGAGTTTTCGTCGCCCACAGTCTGGAAGTCCACGGTGATGCAGTAAGGCGTGCCGATCTCATCTTCCCGGCGATACCGCTTGCCGATGGAGCCGGCCTCGTCGTAATCCACCATGAAATCCTTCTGAAGCATATGATAGATCTCGGTGGCCTTGGGGCCCAGCTTCTTACTCAGAGGCAGGACGGCGGCCTTGAAGGGTGCCAGAGCAGGATGGAAGTGCATGACCACACGGATGTCGTCTGCACCGTTTTTGTCCTGTCCCACCACTTCTTCGTCGTAGGCTTCCACCAGGAAGGCCAGCGTCACGCGGTCTGCACCCAGAGAGGGCTCCACCACATAAGGGATATAATGCTCATTCTTTTCCTGATCGAAATAGGTCATGTCTACGCCGGAGGTCTTTTGATGCTGGCTCAGGTCATAGTCGGTGCGGTCTGCCACGCCCCACAGCTCGCCCCAGCCGAAGGGGAAGAGGAATTCAAAGTCCGTGGTGGCCTTGGAATAGAAGCACAGCTCCTCGGGATCGTGGTCACGCAGGCGCAGGTTCTCGTCCTTGATGTTCAGGCCCAGGAGCCAGTCGTGGCAGTAGGTGCGCCAGTACTGGAACCACTCCAGATCCGTACCGGGCTTGCAGAAGAACTCCAGTTCCATCTGCTCGAACTCACGGGTGCGGAAGGTGAAGTTGCCGGGGGTGATCTCATTGCGGAAGCTCTTGCCGATCTGACAGACGCCGAAGGGGAGCTTTCTGCGGGTGGTGCGCTGAATGTTGTTGAAGTTGACAAAGATACCCTGTGCCGTTTCAGGCCGCAGGTAGACGGTGTTTTTGGCATCCTCGGTGACGCCCTGAAAGGTCTTGAACATCAGATTGAACTGACGAATGTCGGTAAAGTTATGCTTGCCGCAGGTAGGGCAGGGAATCTGATTGTCCGCAATGAATTTGGACATCTCCTCCTGAGAAAAAGCATCGATGGGCTTGTTTAGCTCCTTGCCGGTCTCGGCACAGAAATCCTCAATGAGCTTGTCGGCACGGAAGCGCTCTTTGCACTCCTTGCAGTCCATGAGGGGATCGGCAAAGCCGCCCAGATGACCGGAAGCGACCCATGTTTGGGGATTCATCAAAATGGCGGAATCCTGACCCACATTATAGGGGTTTTCCTGAACGAATTTCTTCCACCATGCTTTTTTTACATTGTTTTTCAGCTCCACACCCAACGGGCCGTAATCCCATGTGTTTGCAAGACCGCCATAGATCTCGGAGCCGGAAAAGACAAAACCGCGACCCTTACACAGGGCAACGATCTTTTCCATGGTTTTTTCACTGTTTTTCATCATAATACGTATCCTCCCAAGATTGACCCCGCTGGCTGCGGGGCCTCGATTTCGGATTCTATCCACGGTTCATTATAAGGCAAACCGCTTCAATGTCAAGAAATTCCGGATATTCCGGAAAGATTTCGCTGCTTTTTCCCGGATGCTTTTGTTTTTGAGGAAACTGTGGTATAATAAGCCAAAAGCTTCGGGCTGCATGAAGCCCGGAAAGGACATTCTTATGAGAACCATCAGCCGATTGATTTTGGCAGCGGTGATTTTGTTTCTCGCTGCTGCTTTGGGGGCTGCCGCCTATTATCTCCCCAGTCTGTTTTTCTCCTTTTACACCGGGTTTTCCCGAAATGCGGCAGCGTTCCTTTCCGGCATTTCCGGACCGTTCCCTTTTGCACTGTGGCAGGTGCTGCTGGTATTGCTGGTCCTGCTGCTCCTGTATGGTCTGGTGCGGAGTTTTGTAAAAAAGCGGGGGCTTCTGTGTTGGCTGGCCGGGGTCGTTGTGGGGGGCAGCCTGCTGGTCTTTCTCTTTGTGGGGCTGTGGGGCGCAAATCATTTTGCCCTGCCCATCCCACAGCGGATAGGACTGCCGGTGACAGCGTATTCCAAAGAGCAGCTGCTCTCTGCCACCCAATATATGGCGGGGCAGGCCAGTCAGTGGGCCGACTGGGTGGATCGGGATGAAAATGGGGATATGGCTGTAAATTTCAGCCGTCTGGCAGACGAAGCCGAAGAAGGCTTTGAGCACCTGGAGGAAGAAAACGATTTTTTTGAGCTGGATGACCCGGTGGTCAAGCCCCTGATCGGCGGGGAGCTGTTCAGCTATCTGGGCGTTACGGGGATCTATATCCCCTATACGGGCGAAAGCTGTGTCAATCCCAACACCTATCATGTCTCTATCCCCTTTACCATGTGTCATGAGCTGTCTCACAGCCTCACGGTGGCACCGGAGGACGAAGCCAATTTCTGTGCATTTCTGGCCTGCCTCAACAACGACGATCCGGCCTTCCGGTACTCCGGCTGGTACTCTGCCTTTGTCTATACCTACAACGCCCTGCAAAAGGCAGATCCTCAGGCCGCCCAACAGGTCTGGGAAGGACTCTCCCAGTCTTTGCGAAGAGACTGCAGTCAGGCTGCCGCACATTATGACAAATACGAAGGGGAAGTACAGGACGCGGCTCAAAAAATCAACGATGTCTACCTCAAAGCCTTTCAGGAGGAAAGCGGCATTCAATCCTACGGAGAAGTGACGGATTTGCTCATCGCATGGTATCTTGCCTATTGCAGCTAAAAGCAAAACCCCCGGACAAACGCATCTGCATTTGTCCGGGGGTTTTTTCTAGTTCCATGGGTTTAGAGGGTCATCAACATTCTCCCACTCGGGCGGAAGAAGATCATCCTGTTCCCAATCCACATCCGGGTTCAGAGGATCGTCGGGAACCGGCAGATCGGGGTTCTCCGAGGGGCCGACAATAAACACATGATCCCGCCGCTCATAGGTGCTGTAAGCTTCCACACCGCTGGACAGCTTGCTGCCGTCCGGTCCGTAAACGGTTTTATAGGTAACGACCTTATATCCCGTATAGGGGATGGCTTTCTCCTCGCGGAAGCCTATGGGCTTCGTCTCATCCAGTTCTTCCACTTCCTCCCACGGGTCGGTAAACAGAACGGAATAGGACATTTCTACTTTCTTTTCCAGAGGCTTTTCTCCCCAGAAGGTGATATTGCAGGTGTCTCCATCCAGATTGGCCTGAATTTTGATGGGATAGTCCAGTGTGTTTTTGAATTTATAATCCAGACTTCCCCAGTAGATGGTGGCATCCATGCCCATGGGGACATAGGTGACGTTGAACATGTGTTCCGTCCGCTCTACCTGCTCCAGATCCATGTGCAGGGTCACATAGTACATGGTGGAGGCGACTTGACAAACACCGCCGCCCAGTTCCGGCAGGGACTCACCGCCGGAATAAACGGTGGCAGGGAGGTAGCCCTTTTCCGCTGTCCGCTCACCCACGGTCTCATTGAAGGAGAATACCTCTCCGGGCATCAGCACCGTACCGTTGATGGCTTTGCAGGCCAAACGCAGATTGTTGGTGCGGTTTTCGTTGACCACATAAGCGGTGGATTTTGAGAAAAGCTCAACGCCGAAATACTGTTTTTCCAATTCCTGTTTGGTGACTTTTGGCTCCATATCTTTCAATGGAATGACGATTTGGCTGCCCGGTTCGGCTGCGGCTAACTGCAGGGCGACTTCCGCCGGATCAAACCCAAAGCCCGCTGCCTCTTCGGAGATATTGCCGGTTTCCTCGTCAAAAACGGCATCCACCGGTGCCGTGCAGTATTTTTCATAATAGGGGGTCAGATCCACCGGCTCGCAGGGCACTTCTTCATAATCCCAATGCAGGTCGGAGAAATCGTCATTGGCAAAGGCCTCATATACAGCCTGATACAGACCGTCGGCGTTCAGCGCCCGGTCGGGGCTGCCGGTCACTACGGAAATGGTCTTGGTTCTGGGGTTAAAGTCCACCTGTGCATCGGAGGGCTCCAAAGCAGCTTCTTCCGCCACCTGATCGATGACAGCCCGAATATAGGCTGTGTCCAGCGTGTCAATGGGCTGCAGATCCACGTCTTTGCGCTGTTTGGCCGCCATCCAGTAGTTGGTTACGGCCAGAAATGGATTACCCTTTCGGCCGCAGGAAAGAGCTGCGGATACGGCCTGCTCTGTGTTCAGGGCACCGCGGGTCTGCTCCGGGTAGAATGACAACGTTTGATCCTGCAGCTTTACGTGCAAAACAGCGGCGGAGTAAGCGTTTGTTACAGCCTCATCCACAGCGGCTGTGGCGGCGGCCCGATCCATGCCGCCTACGGGAATCCCTGCCACATAGACATTGGGATAGATGGTATCGCCGCCTTTGAGCACCATGCCCCAAATAAACATGGCAGTCAGGATCACCAGTACGGCGGCACCGGCAGCAACAGCAGCCATTAAGCCCCGTTTGGAACCGGCAGCCTGCTCCGGTTCGGGGGACGGTGAAGCGGCGGACTCTGCCTGAGGCGGAATGGGAATCTGTATCGTAACATCCTCGCAGGACAAACGGGGATTCGATTCCTGAGAATCGACCCGGGGTTGTTCAAATTTCCCTTTTTTGATAGCGATCGCTCCTATCTGACATGGGGACACAGCCCCAAAACAATCATTTTTATCATTATATATAATTTTTCGACAGTTTTCAACCACAAACCCCAACCAAATCATGACAATCTTTCATCCGGCATCGGAACATACGGAAAAAAGGTGCAAAACCGTCAAAACTGTGCTATAATCATTTTAATTATAGAATGAGGAGTTTGTACCCATGAGAGAAAACCTGCTTCCTACCGGTCGGATCGTCAACACCCATGGGCTCAGGGGCCATGTGAAGGTCATGCCGTGGGCGGATGATCCCGGCGATCTGCTGAACTTTGACCGTTTTTTCATTGATGGCAGAGAATATGCCGTGGAATATGCCGCACAGCAGAAAACCATGATTCTGCTGAAACTGAAAGGCATCGATTCCATCGAGGCTGCAGCCGGACTGCGGAACAAGGAACTTTCCATCAGCCGGGATGATGTGGAGTTGGAAGCCGGCGTGGCGTTTATTGCAGATCTCATCGGTCTGCCGGTGCTTTCCGAAGGAAAGGAGATCGGTAAAATCGTGGAGGTCCTCACCCCACCGGGCAACGATGTTTATGTGGTAAAAGGAGAACATGAATATCTGATTCCCGCCGTGAAGGAATTTGTGGAAGAACTGAATCCGGAGCAGGGATTTGTAACGGTTCACCTGATTGAAGGGATGCAGACCGATGCGGATTGATATTATGACCCTGTTCCCCGATACGGTGGGGGACATGATGAACGAAAGTATTTTGGGCAGAGCCCAGGAGCGGGAGCTCATCCGCATTGAGGCATGGCAGATACGGGACTATACCACCAACAAACAAAATCAGGTGGATGACTATCCTTACGGCGGCGGCCACGGTGCCGTCATACAGGCAGATCCCCTGTATAACTGCTGGCGTGCCATTTGCGACGAAGTGGGAGGTCCGGTCCACACCATCTATCTGTCCCCCTGCGGCAAGACCTTTACGCAGGCGGATGCCAGACGGCTTCGGGATGATTTTGACAATTTGATTTTGGTCTGCGGTCATTATGAAGGCATCGACCAGCGGTTTATCGACGAATGTGTGGACGAGGAGATCTCTCTTGGAGACTTCGTTCTGACCGGCGGTGAGATTCCTGCTATGGCTGTGGCCGATGCCGTATGCCGCCTTGTGCCCGGTGTTCTCGGTGATGAGGAATGCTTCACCGACGAAAGCCATTGGGCCGGGACTTTGGAGTATCCTCAATATTCCCGGCCGGAAGTCTGGCACGGGCTGACCGTACCGGGTATTCTCCTGTCCGGCAACCACGCCGCCGTGGATCGGTGGCGGAGAAAGCAGTCCCTTTACCGCACCTATGAACGAAGACCCGATCTGTACCGCCGCCTTCGTTTTGAGACCAAACAGGAACGGAAGCTTTTGAAAGAGATGGAAGAAGAAACCGGACTTACCCTTGACCCTGAAAAACTTTAATCAAACTGGAGCGAACACCATGTATGAACTGATCACCCGGGAAACATTGGAAGAATACGAGTCCTTTGTCCAATCCCATCCCAAGGGAAACTTTGCCCAGAGCTATCTTTGGGGAAAACAGAAGCCCATGTGGGGCTGGAAGGCCATCGCTGTCCGCGGAACAGATGGCGAAATCAAAGGAAGCATGGCCGTTATGATCCGGAAAATGCCGCTGGTGGGCCGTACCCTTATGTATGCCTGCCGCGGTCCGGTCTGCGATCTGGATGACCGGGAGACGTTTTCTCAACTTCTGGAGGGGGCCAAAGCACTGGCAAAGGAAAGCAGATCTTACGTGATCAAGATCGATCCGGACGTGCCTGCGGAAAATACTGCCTTTGCAGAGCTGCTGGGCAGTTTCGGCTTCCGGGGGAAAGAAGGCGGCAAGAATTTTGAAGCCATCCAGCCCAAGTTTGTCTTTCGCCTGAATGTAAAGGGAAAGACGGAGGAGGAAGTACAGGCCGGATTCCATCAGAAATGGCGGTATAATATCCGTGTAGCACAGAAAAAAGGCGTGGAAGTCAAAATCTGCGGCAAGGAAATGGTCCCTGCCTTTGCAGACCTCATGCTGACCACCGGCGTCCGGGATGGATTTGTGACCCGCCAGCCGGAATACTTCGCGGCTATGCTGGATAATCTGGCAGAGCATTGCCGGCTGTACATGGCCTTCCATGAGGGTCGGCCCATTGCCGGTACCCTCGCCATCCATTACGGCGACAAAGTCTGGTATCTCTATGGTGCTTCCTCCAATGAGGACCGCAATCTCATGCCCAACTACCTGCTTCAATGGGAAATGATTCGCTGGGCCATTGAAAACGGCTGCCGAATCTACGATTTCCGCGGCGTTTCCGGTGACCTGTCCGAAGACAACCCGCTCTATGGCCTGTACCGGTTCAAAAAGGGCTTCGGCGGCGATTTTACCGAATTTGTCGGAGAAATGGATCTGGTGCTGAACAAGCCGGTTTATTGGTTCATGGAAAAAGCCACAAGTATGTTCAAGGATGTCCGAAAAATGCTGTATCTCGTCAAAAACAGAGGCAGAGCGTAGAGTGAGCAGACCCCTGCCTGCTGCAACGCATCCGATTTTGGGAGGTTCTATGAAAAAATATATTGTTGAAAAAGAAGCCGTTGTGCATAATCTGGATGTTCTGCTGAAAAAGGCAGGGGAGGTGCCGCTTTGGGCGGTCCTTAAGGGAGATGGCTATGGTCTGGGTCTTGTGCCAATGGCACAGCTTTGCCTGCAGGCGGGAGTCAATCACTTTGCCGTAACGGAGGTTTCTGAGGCGGAGACTCTGCGGCAGATGGCACCGCAGGCGCAGATCCTTCTTTTGCGCCCTACCACCGATGAGGCGGAACTATCCCGTCTGTTGGCGGCGGATGTCATTCTAACCATCGGCTCGGTGCAGGACGCGGCTGCCCTCAATGCTCTGGCAGTACAGCGCAACTGCGTGGCTGCCGTCCATGTGAAGATCGATACCGGTATGGGCCGGTACGGCTTCCTGCCTGCAGACCTGCCGGATATTTTGTCCGTTTACCGCTGCCATGACCATTTGGCTGTCACCGGTATTTATACCCACTTCCCCTGTGCCTTCTGCAGCAGAAAAGCCACCTTTGCCCAGGCGGATCAGTTTGAAAAGACGATCATTTCCATTGCAGAAGCCGGGATAGAACCCGGAGCGGTCCATTGCTGCAATTCCAATGCGTTCCTGCGTTTTCCCGAATTGAAAATGGATGGTGTGCGGATCGGGTCTGCCCTTCTGGGGCGGGTGTCGGTCAAAAAGGGACTGCGCCGTGTGGGCCGATGTGAGGTCACGGTGGAACAGCTTCGCTGGCTGCCCAAGGGTCACACTACCGGCTATGGTTCTGCATGGCGTGCCAAACGCCCCACCCGAATCGCCGTGCTGCCGGTGGGATGGTATCACGGCTTTGCCGCAGAATACGGCAATGATATTTTCCGGTTCCGGGACTGCCTGCGGCAGATATTCGGCGCATTGAAGTGCATGATCTTCAAAAAGAAGATCTATGTAACGGTGAACGGAAAATCCTGTCCGGTTCTGGGTCATGTGGGCATGCTCCACACAGTCTGCGACGTGACCAAGATCAACTGCCAGCCGGGTGATCTGGCTGTTTTGGAGATCAATCCTTTGCTGCTGCGTGGTATGGATGTGGAATTCCGATAATAACCATCGACAAAGAACATCCTATCTGTTATCATGGACATAGGAAAGGAAAGGAGTTGACCGCCAATGGAAATTATGTTGTTCGTATGGGTGGCTGCGATGATCGCCTTCGGCATCCTTGAGGTCGCCACCGTAAATATGGTGTCTGTCTGGTTCATAGGCGGTGCTGCCGCAGCTCTGGGAGCACTGCTGCTGGGCGGCGGCATATGGGTGCAGGTCATTGTGTTTTTTGCAGTTTCTATTTTGCTGCTTGCCTGCCTGCGTCCCTTTACCCGGAAATATGTTACCCCCAACAAAACCGCCACCAATGCCGATAAGGCTTTGGGGCAGCAGGCTTATCTGACGGAAACGGTGGATAATCTCCGGGGAACCGGGGCATTGAAACTGGACGGCAAGGAATGGTCTGTCCGTTCTGTGAGTGGTGAAGTGCTGCCGGAAGGCACACTGGTCACCGTTGTAAAACTGGAGGGCGTAAAGCTCTGTGTAGAGCCTGCCCAAGTCGCTGCCGGTGTCTGACCGGTACGGAGAAAGGAGTTTCTATGGGTCCTGCTGTCGTTATTTTTGTTATTATTCTGCTCCTCATTGTCATTATCCGCAACATCCATGTGGTCCAGCAGTCCAAAGCCTATGTCATTGAGCGTATGGGTGCCTTTTCTGCTGTCTGGGAAGTTGGTCTGCATTTCAAGATTCCCTTTATTGAAAAAGTTGCCAAGAAAGTCAGCCTGAAAGAACAGGTTCTGGATTATCCGCCCCAGCCTGTGATCACCAAGGACAATGTCACCATGCAGATCGATACGGTGGTGTATTTCCAGATCACAGACCCCAAATTGTACACGTACGGGGTGGAATATCCCATGGTGGCCATGGAGACCCTTACAGCCACAACGCTGCGTAATATCATCGGTGATCTGGAACTGGATCAGACCTTGACCAGCCGGGATGTCATCAACACCAAAATGCGGGCCATTCTGGACGAAGTAACAGACCCGTGGGGCATCAAGGTCAACCGGGTGGAACTGAAAAACATTTTGCCTCCTGCCGATATCCAGAGCTCCATGGAGAAGCAGATGAAGGCTGAACGCGATCGCCGTCAGGCCATTCTGCAGGCAGAGGGTACCAAACATTCTGCCATTCTGGTGGCAGAGGGCGAGAAGGAAAGTGCCATTCTTCGGGCGGATGCGGAAAAACAAGCCGCTATTCTTCGGGCACAGGGCGAAGCCGAGGCCATTCTGGCGGTGCAGAAGGCTCTGGCCGATTCCATGCGGCTTCTCAACGAATCCTGCCCCAACGATCAGGTCATCAAGCTCAAGGCATTGGAAGCCATGCAGAAGGTGGCTGACGGTCAGGCGACCAAGATCATCATTCCCTCGGAGATTCAAAGCCTCGCCGGCCTTGCCGCATCTGTGAAGGAATTTGCAAAAGACTGATTATAAGCAGCACCCCGGAAGATCATTTCCGGGGTGTTTTTTTGATTGTAAAGAGCCGGGAAAGATGTTATAATGCATATAAGACGGCGAATGAGACCCATCGGAAGGAGGGCGCATCGTGAACAAGAAGCTTTCCCGGCTGTTGGAACCGGGCATGGCCCTTTATTTTATTGTTTTCTTCCTGTTTGCAGCCATCAGCGTGGCGTTGAAGCAATATTATGCCGCCGCGCTGGAGCTTGTTTTGATTCTGCTGCTTCTGATATACAATCGCGTAGCCAGCGGAAAACGGAAAAAGGCCCTGTTGAGCTACATTCAGAGTACGACCGATTCCCTGGGTACCGCCTTCAAATCCGGTTCACCTTTCCCCATGGCTGTTATAAAAATGAGCGATTCCGAGATCGTATGGGCAAACTCCACCTTCTACCGCATTTCCGGCCTGCGGGATTCATTTCTGCATCAGAAGCTGGAGGATGTGATACCCCATTTTTCCACCCGCTGGCTGGCAGAGGGGCGTACGGAAAGCCCGCAGGATGTGATCATTCGGGATCGCCGCTATTGGGTATTCGGCAACCTTATCCGCTCCGAAGATGCCCACGCGTCCATGCTTTTGGCAACCATGTATCTGGTGGATATGACAGAAATGTTTCATGTCCGGGATGAATATGTCCGCTCCCGTCCCATTGTGGCGGTGATTTTGGTGGACAATTACGATGAGCTGACCAATAATCTGCCGGATAGCGCCATTTCCGGTCTGGATGCCAAAATCAATGATCGAATCGGCACCTGGTGCCAGGACTGCGGCGGCATTCTGCGAAAATATGAGCGCAACCGCTACTTGTTTATCTTTGAAGCCAAAGACCTACCCGGGCTGCAGGAGGGGAAATTCTCGATTCTGGATGAGATTCGAACCATTACAAACCCGTCCGGTGTGGCCGCTACCTTGTCCATCGGCATTGGAAAAGACGGTGCCGACTTCCAGGAGAATTTTACATTTGCTTCTTTGTCCATTGAAATGGCTTTGTCCCGCGGCGGCGATCAGGTGGTCATCAAGGATCGCTATAATTTCAATTTCTTCGGCGGACGTACCAAAGAGACCGAGCGCCGCACCAAAGTCAAAGCCCGTGTCATTGCCAACTCCCTGACAGAACTGATCAACCAATCCAGCCGTGTATTTATCATGGGGCATCGGATGGCCGACCTGGATGCATTGGGTGCGGCCATGGGTCTTGTGACCATTTGCCGCAAGCTGGGCAAAACGGTTCATGTGGTACTGAATAAGGACAATCACTCGGTGGGTGCGCTTCTGGAACTGCTGGCAGAGTATCCTGAGTATGACGGGCTGATCCTTTCCGGAGAGGACGCACTTTTGCAGGCAGACAATAAAAGCCTGCTGATGATCGTGGATACCAACCGGCCGGATCAGGTGGAAAATCGTGCTTTGCTGGAGAGTATCTCCCGTGTGGCAGTCATTGACCACCACCGCCGGGCCGCTGATTACATTGAGCAGGTGGTGCTGAATCTCCACGAACCCTTTGCCTCCTCTGCATCGGAACTGGTTTCGGAGATTTTGCAGTATGCCGTGGAGCCTAAGGATATTCATCCCATGGAGGCACAGGCGCTGCTGGCGGGCATTGTGCTGGATACCAAGAATTTCTCTATCCGCACAGGTTCCAGAACATTTGAAGCCGCTGCGTTTCTGCGGAGAGCCGGTGCCGATACGGTGGATGTGAAAAAGCTGTTCCAGAATGATCTGGATACGACCATCAGCCGGTATCATGTTATACAGGCAGCACGGCTTTACCGAAACGAGGTGGCCATTGCGGCGCTGGATCATACAGTCAAACGTTCCCTTGCGGCACAGGCTGCCGATGAACTGCTGAATATTCGGGGCATTACCGCATCATTTGTTCTGTTCCCGGATGAAGATCAGATCGTGATCTCCGCCCGTTCCATCGGCGAAGCCAATGTACAGGTGATATTGGAAACATTGGGCGGCGGCGGCAATGCAGCCATTGCCGGCGCACAGATTCCCGGAAAAACGGTTCGGGAAGTGCTGGCAGAGCTGGTTTCCAGCATCGACAAGTTCTATGAAAACTAAAAGGTTACAGGGTGCAAAGCCCTGGTGATCGGGGCTTGAAAGAGCGTCCGGCACACATAATATGAGGCTGAGTCTGCGCTCTGCCTTGAAGCGCAGCGGAAAGGTAAGGTCTGAATATGAAAGTGATTTTGACGCAGGATGTCAAGGGACAGGGGAAAAAAGGACAGTTGATCGATGTATCGGACGGCTATGCACGGAACTTTCTTCTGCCCAGAAAGCTGGCACAGGAAGCCACTGCCGACAATGTAAATACCATGAAAATGAATGATAAGGCGCTGCAGGAGAAGCGGCAGAAGGAGCGGGAGGCTGCTCTGGCATTGTCGAAAGTCCTGAAGGAAATGACGTTGGTGGTCGCGGCGAAGGGCGGCGGCGCAGGTCGTCTGTTCGGCTCCGTGACCAATGCGGAAATTGCAGATGCGCTGGAAAAGGAGCACAAGATTCGGCTGGACAAGCGGAAAATTGTTTTGAAGGAACCCATCAAAAACGTGGGGACTTATACGGTCACCTGCAAGCTGGGCTACGAGGTCAACGCTGACCTGCGGGTGGAGATTAAGGAACTGTAAGGCTCCTGCCCGGTGATTTCATATATTCGGAGGCACAACATGGAAGAAGAACTGTTATCCCGGCAGCTGCCCCACTCTCCGGAGGCAGAGCAGTCGGTTCTGGGTGCGATGCTCATTGATAGCCGCTGTGTGGCGGAGGTCATCGGTATCTTGCGGCCCGACGATTTTTTTCTAAAACAGAATAAGGAGATCTACGAGACGGTTTATACCATGTTCAATTTCTCCGAGACCATTGATCCGGTGACCGTATTGGACAAGCTGAAGCAGCGCGGTCTTGGCAATGAGAAGCTGGCCTCCTATCTGATGCAGCTTATGGAGATCACCCCTACCGCCGCCAATGTGGCACAATATGCCGCCATCGTCAAGGATAAGGCATTGATGCGCAATCTGGCTGTGGCTGCCGAAGATATCCGGCAGACGGTTTTCGAGGGTGTGGGTACTGCCTCCGAGATCATGGAAAATGCGGAAAAGAAGATCTATGCCCTGCGTAACGGCAATACGGGGGACAGCCTGCAGCACATCGGTACCGTTTTGGTCAATGTTTTTGACCGGCTGGACGAGCTGTCTCGTTTGGATCAGGCGTTTCCCGGTCTTTCCACCGGTCTGCACGATCTGGACAGGAAGATCAACGGCCTGAATAAGTCCGACCTGCTGATTCTGGCTGCTCGGCCCGGTATGGGCAAGACCTCTCTGGCTCTGAACATTGCCCTTGCTGTAGCAAAGAAAACCGGCAAGACCGTGGCGTTTTTCTCTCTGGAAATGTCCCGGGAGCAGCTGGCCACCCGTCTTTTGTCCAACGAAAGCTTCGTGGACAACCAGAAGCTCTCCACCGGCAAGCTGACGGAGGAAGAGTGGGGCAAGATCGGCATCGCCTCCTCCGCCCTGAGCCAGACGGACATCCGGGTGGATGACAATCCCTCCATCACGGTGGCAGAGCTGAACGCCAAATGCCGCCGACTGGATAATCTGGGTCTGGTGGTCATCGACTATCTGCAGCTGATGACTTCTGCCGGCATGGGGCAAAGCTCCTCCAATGCCAACCGCGTGACCGTGGTCAGCGATATTTCCCGTGCGCTGAAGATCATGGCAAAAGAGCTGAATGTGCCGGTGATCTGCCTGAGCCAGCTGTCCCGTTCCAGCGAGAAGCGAGGCGAAAACAAGCGCCCGATGCTCTCCGATCTGCGTGAATCCGGCTCCATCGAGCAGGATGCCGATGAAGTGCTGTTTATCCATCGGGAGGATTATTACGATCCCAGCACCGAAAAGAAGAATGTGGCAGAGCTGATCGTGGCCAAAAACCGCCACGGCGAGGCCGGCACCGTAGAGGTGCAGTGGCTGCCCCAGTTCACCACCTTTGCCGACCGGGAGTGGAAGCACAGTGAACCGTAAGCTGTATGCTGCCATGACCGGCCTGTGCGCCCCCGGTGACCGGGTGGTCTGCGCCCTTTCCGGCGGGGCCGATTCCGTGGCATTGCTCCACGGTCTGCTGGCCATTGAAGAAGCGCTGTCCATCACAGTTTCCGCTGCCCATTTTAATCACTGCCTCCGGGGCAGCGAATCCGATGCAGATGAGGCCTTTGTCCGTGCATTGTGTCAAAAATGGAATGTGGAGCTGACTGTGGGAAGGGGCGATCCCAGGACCCTTTCCGGCAAAAGTCCGGAGGAAGCTGCCCGGGAATTGCGGTATGATTTTCTTTTGTCCCAGCCGGGGCTCATTGCCACGGCACACCATGGAGACGATCAGGTGGAAACGGTACTGTTGAACCTGCTCCGCGGAACCGGACTAAAGGGCCTGTGCGGAATGATGCCCAAACAGGGCCGGATCATCCGCCCTCTTTTGGATATCTCCCAACAGGAGATTTTGGATTATGTTCATGCCAACGGCCTTTCTTATTGTACCGATCGTACCAATCTGGAAGATGAGGCTCTGCGAAACCGCCTGCGGCATCATGTGGTGCCCCTGCTGAAAGAAGAGAACCCAAATCTGACCCATACTGTCTGCCGCATGACCAAACTTTTGCGGCAGGACGAAGCCTGTTTGGATCGGCAGGCGGAGGATCTGCTGAAAGCCGCCCAAAGGGAAAAAGGGTATGATTGCCCGACTTTGTGGGCAGCGGATCCGGTTTTGCGCCGCAGAGCCATTCGCCGCCTTTTGCCAAACCCGAAGCCATCTATGGCGCAGGTGGAGGCGGTGGAGCAGCTCCTGCAGCGGCAGAATGGGTCCTGCTCGGTGGAATTATCCGGCGGCATGCTGATCCGGCGAACCTATGCGCTGCTGACCATTGAGCAGGAGAGAACGGAAGGCGTTTTTGAACAGCAAACCGTGCGTTGCGGAGCATTTACCGAGCTTCCGGGACAAAACAGATATGTGTCTCTCACAGGTCCTGTGCCTGTGTCGGAGCCGGTGGACAATCAAACCGCCTTTGCCATCCGATTTCAGGCAGAGCCTGTGGTGCAGGTGCGTTCCAGGCTGCCCGGGGACACTATCCGCCTGCCCGGCGGAACAAAGACTCTGAAAAAGTGGATGATTGACCGGAAAGTCCCTGCCCATTTACGGGATCGGATTCCGGTGTTTGCCGATGAACAAGGCGTGATTGCCGTTTTTGGACTGGGCTGTGACGAAAGCCGCAAAGCTCTGCCCGGAGAACAGGCTTGGATTTTGCGTGTGGAGACAAAGGAGAGAGACAAATGATCCATTCGACAGACATGATGCAGGACATTGAAAAAGTTTTGGTGACCCGGGAGGAACTGCAAAGCCGGATTCGGGAAGTGGCAGCACAGATGAGTCGTGACTATCGGGGGAAAAACCCCATTCTGGTCGGCGTTCTCAAGGGCGTGGTTCCTTTTTATGCTGCCATGACGCAGGCCATGGACATTCCCATGCAGCAGGATTTCATGAGCATTACTTCTTATGAGGGAGGCGCTTCCTCTACCGGAGTGCTGACCTTCCGCAAGGATATCGACCAGGATATTTCCGGACGCCATGTAGTGATTTTGGAGGATATTCTGGACTCCGGACGGACGCTGAAGAAAATCACCGACCTGCTGTGGCAGCGGAATCCGGCTTCACTAAAGATCTGCACCATGCTGGACAAGCCTTCGGGCAGAAAAGAAAATCTGGAAGCGGATTATGTCTGTGTTACCATTCCCGATGGCTTTGTGGTGGGGATGGGTCTGGATTATCAGGACTATTACCGCAATCTGCCCTTTGTGGGCATTTTGAAACAAGAAGTTTATCAGGACTGATAAGGAGGAACTATGGAGCTCAAAACCATCCTTTCCGCCTGTGATCATACCATGCTTGCCCAATCTGCCACATGGGAGCAGATCAAGGCTCTGTGCGATGACGGCATTACTTACGGGGTGGCCTCTGTGTGCATTCCCGCGTCTTATGTTTCTGCCGCCAAAGCATATGTGGGAGACAAGCTGGCCGTCTGTACGGTCATCGGCTTCCCCAACGGCTATTCCACCACCGCTGCCAAGTGTTTTGAAGCTGCAGATGCGGTAGAAAACGGTGCCGATGAGATTGATATGGTCATTAACATTGGCTGGCTGAAAGACGGGCGATTTGATGAACTGCTGGATGAGATCAGGGCGGTGAAGGAAGCCTGCGGCGGCAGACTTTTGAAAGTCATTATTGAAACCTGCCTGCTGACGGAGGACGAAAAAATCAAAATGTGTGATATCGTCTCCCGTTCCGGTGCAGATTTCATCAAGACTTCCACCGGGTTCTCCACAGCCGGAGCCTCCTTTGCCGATGTGGAACTTTTTGCAAAGCACATCGCCTCTCATGTGAAGATCAAGGCTGCCGGCGGCATTTCTTCCCTTTCCGATGCGGAAGAATTTCTCCGTCTGGGTGCCTCCCGGTTGGGAACCAGCCGGATCGTAAAGATCGCAAAAAATCAGCAAAATCAAGAAAAACAGTAAAATAAAAAGCCCCCCATCGGGGGGCTTTTTCAGCGTGTCAAAAAGTGTTTTGACCCACAAAAAATGTCCGTCCCGGGAGGGACGGACATTTTTTGCAGGAATTTAGTAGGTGATCACGCGGTGCAGGATGCAGGCCATCTCCGCACGGGTGATGTTGGTCTTGGGGCTGATCTTGTTGTTGGAGCCCTGAATGACACCGTGACCCACCAGATCGGAGATCGCAGTGGTTGCCCAGCTGCTGATGGTTCTGTAATCACCAAAGGAGCTGGCGTTGGTGCTGCTGCTGTAACGCAGAGTGCGGTTGGTTTCTTCCAGGGTGCGATGGATCAGGACCATGGCCTCTTCACGGGTAATGTTGGCCTTGGGGTTGAACTTGCCGTTGGTACCCTGTGCAATGCCCAGATATTTGGCAATGCCGACAGCCTTGTAGGTCTCCTGTGCGTAAGAAGTGGAGCCGTTTACCACATCGGAGAAGTTGCTGGTGACCTGTGTAGTGCTGTAATCTTCTTCCAGGAAGGCACGGTACAGCATCAGCATGAAGTCGCCGCGGGTGATGTTGGCGCTGGGATTATATCTTCCGTTGGAACCCTGAGCGATGCCTTCGTAGTACAGGAAATCCACAGAATCGGCAGCCCAGTTGTAGCTTCTGCTGGTAATATCACTGAACACAGCGGAGGAGTCCTTGGTCTGCACCTTGTAGGTGATCGTACCGGAATCGGGGTTGGAGCCGCTGGAAGTGTAGGCTGTGTATTTCAGGGTGATGGTACCGCTAAAGCCTGCTGCAGGCACCAAACTGACGTTCTCAAGGGATTTGTAGGTGGTGCTGTTCGTGACATTGTAGTTGTAGTAGAACTGGTCACCGGTCATGACACGCTGTGCTTCGGTCACGCGGCTGTAACCGCCCACGGAGGGAATGCTGCGGTACAGGGTAGCCTGTTGAGCAGAGGGCAGGGTGAATACCACATAGCCCAGGGTCTTGCCGGTAGCATTGCGGTAGTTTGATGCGATGCTGCTGGCCCCATTGACGCCCAGGGTCGTGCCTCTGGCACCAATGTTGCTGTCGCTTCCGTTGAGGTTGATGACAACATAGCCTGACAGAGAGTCATTCCTGGTGCCGTAGGCTGTGAAGGGAATTTCCACGGTGTAGGAAGAGCTGTAAGAAGCAGGCATATAGGTCACACCGGACAGGGAATAGGTTTTGTTGCTGCCGGTACCGCTGCCGGAAGAGGAGGGCACGAACTTCATGGAGCGGGTGACTTCCGTGGTGCGGGCTGTGGTGGTATAGAGGTCACCGTAGGCAGGAACCTTCGTGGACACGTCAAAGTACACATAAGAAAGGCTGGAGCTGCTGGACTGTCTGTTGCTGTTCCAGTAGTTTACAAAATCGGAATACTTGAAGGAGACCGGCTCATTGTAGGTGGTCTCGTACTCAATGGCAGAGGTATCGCCTACGATCAGGGTCACATCCACAGCACCCACAGCCACATTGCCGTCCAGAGCGGAAATGGTAAAGACGGTGGTGTCGTTGGTGGAGCTCTTCTGACGGAAACCGACATAATCCACCTGCTGTTCAGACACACGCTTATTGCCGGTGATCCAGCTGCCGGTGCCGTTGGGCTCGATCAGTTCGCCGCCGGAGCTGGAGGTCACGGAGAATTCATAATAGTCAATGTCGGTACCGGTTCCGGGCATGACCAGATTGATCAGCTCCATGAGAGAATAGTTGGACAGGTTGGCACCAACCACAGAGGAATTGAACAGTCCGTAGGTGGCAGAAGCGGCGATTCCATTATCGTCAAAGCGGAAGCTGGAGATTCCTTCCCGGACTTCCACCCGCAGGCTGGCAGTTTCGCAGAAAGACACATAAACCGTCTTGGGAGCCACATCGCTTGTCAGGATGGTGGTGGTGCTGTCAATTCTGATATTTTCCTTGAGGGTAAATCTCACAGAACCGGAGTCTCTGCCATCGGGTTCCACGCGGAATTCCTGATTGTCAAAGGCAGTTACGTCCAGGCCGGTGCTTGCTACATAGTCAAACTCAGCGGAAGTAATGGCTCTGCCGTTGTAGTACAGGGTGGGCTCCAGGGTGATGGAGGAGCCGTCAGTGGTTTCGTTGTCGCAGGCGATGTAAGCAGAGCTGCTGACTGTGACAAGCAGTGTGCACACACTGGGCTCGCCCAAAGTATACTCGGTTCTGGAGGGATTATTCAATGTAAGCGTTGCAGTGATCAGGGCTTCGCCGGGGGCTCTGGCTGTGAGATTGCCATAGGAGTCCACATAAACCACACTCGTATCATCAGACGTATATCTGATCGTGGCATCGGATTCAGCGGCGAAGGGTTCGATGGCCACATTCATGTTGGTCTCCTGACCCACACTCATCTCAAGCTCCTGATCGGGGTCATCCCAGCTCAGCTGGACAACATTCCCTCTCACAGTGACCACACAGGTATCGGTCACACCGTCGCCGGCGCTTGCTGTGATGGTGGCGGTGGCGGAAGTCTGGCCGGCCGGCAGGCTTCTGGCAGTCACAGAACCGTCGGAGTCGACCGTCGCGATCCGATCGTTACTGCTGGACCAAGTTACATCGGTACCTTCGGGAGAGACATCCGCAGTCAGGGTGTATCGGCTTCCGGGCACCAGGGACAATGTAGCGGGAGAGACGGAGATCGTTTTCTCCACTTCCGGTTCTGTAACGGTGATCGTGGTGGAAGCAGAAGCAGAATCGCTGACCGGAGTCTCGCCGGTTTCGTCTGTATAGGAAGCAGTAACGTTAATAACGTAAGAGCCGGTTGCCGTGGGCGTAAATTCGACCGTATCAGCCGAACCTTCCGCTTCACCGCCCCACTCATAGGTGATTTCGGCTCCGTCGGGCGCACCGGTTACATACGCGGTCAGCGTGATCGGCTCGCCGACTGTGGTGGTATTGGCACCGCTGATGGTGACGGTGAGGCCGTCGGCCAGGGCGGTGGGCATAACGCCCAGGACCATGACCAGAACCAAAATCAGGCTCAGGACTCTGGAGATGTTTTTCTTCATAGTTTTGCACCTCTTTCAAAGAATTACGAAATGATGGAAAATTCACATTTGAATTTTATGGACGTATTCTAGCACATTTTTTCATATTTGTACAGCGTTTTTCAAAGAATTCATCGATTCTTCAAAAACATTACGTCAACCCACAACATCTGGTATATGAGACGCTGCCGCCACCACAATGGTTCCCGTTTTTGCTAAAAAATTTTTTTGGAACGCGGCCGACACCCTTTGCGTTTCCCTGCTCTTGCAAAAAATCGCCCCGGGGATTATAATCATAACGGAAACGAGGGAAACTACAATGTATCATGAATTAACACCCCAGGACATTCAAATTATGGAGCGGGAACTGGAAGAAAAACGTCTGCGGGAACTGCCTGCCGCCATTGAGGAGGTCAAGCGTACCCGGGCCTTCGGTGATCTTTCGGAAAACTACGAATATAAAGCCGCCAAGCAGGTGCAGAACGCCCTGAAAAAGCGAATCCGCTATCTGGAACGGATGATCAAATCCGCTGCCATCATTGAAAATGACTACGCAGATGACCAGGTGGGTCTGTTTGACCGTGTGGAGCTGTATCTGGAAGAAGACGACGATACGGAGGTTTTGCAGGTGGTCACCACAGTCCGCTGTGACCCGACCCAGGGGCGGATCAGCAAGGAATCCCCTGCCGGGAAAGCCCTTTTGGGCAAGCGGGTGGGCGATCGGTTTTTGGTGGAAGTGTCCGATACCTATTCTTATTATGCGGTGGTTCGGCGGATCACCAAGGAGCAGGACGACGGCACAGCACCGATTTTGTGATTTGCTCCCCGGCCGAAGTCCGGTCAACGGCTGGTTTTTGTTGAAAAAATTGCAGTTTTTCCAAAAAATCTCTTTACAACGCCACTTTCCTGTGTTATTCTAATCAGGCTGGCGTGAAATGCGCCCATGGCCCCATTTCTCAGTTTCGGGAGAGAGCCTGGTTTTACACGGGCATTCTGCCGACCCGTTTCTTAGAGTGCGGGCAATCTATTTTGAAAGGTGGAAACAATTATGATCCGCAAAGAAGACAAGAACGCCATTATTCTGGCCAACGCTACCCATGAGGGCGATACCGGTTCTCCCGAAGTTCAGATCGCCATCCTCACCGCCCGTATCAACGAGCTCACCGATCACCTGCGCGTCCACAAGCATGACAACCACTCCCGCCGCGGTCTGCTTATGATGGTTGGTAAGCGCCGCAGCCTGCTGGACTATCTGGCAAAGAAGGATATCAACCGTTATCGTGCCATCATCGCTAAGCTGGGCATCCGTAAGTAAGTAAACCCAAGATGGGCAGACCCCGGTCTGCCCATCTTTTTAGAAGTACACTTCCGCGTGGGGTCTGTTTTAGCAGTTGAAAGAGCCGCCCGGGCAAATGTTCGGACTTCCCTTTCAAGTGCTAAACTCCCATGCGGAAGCCCACCTATTTTTTAAGGAGGTTTCTCATGATTACCAGAAAAAAATACCCCAATCACCACATTTTTGAGACGGAGATCGGCGGCCGCACCTTTACCGTGGAAACCGGAAAAGTAGCAGAGCTTGCCAATGCCGAGTGCATCTGCCGCTACGGTGACACCGTGGTTCTGACCACCTGCACCTGCAACCCCATCCCCAAATCCGGCATCGACTATTTCCCTCTGACCATCGAGTTCGAGGAGAGAATGTACGCTGTGGGCCGCATCCCCGGTTCCTTTAACCGCCGCGAGGGAAAGCCCTCTGACCACGGCATCCTCAACAGCCGTATCATCGATCGCCCCATGCGTCCTTTGTTTGATGAAGAGCTCCGCAACGACACCGTCGTGACCTGCACCGTCATGGCAAATGACTACGAAAATCCCGTGGAGATCGTTGCTTCCCTCGGTGCTTCCATTGCCATCGCTTCTTCCGATGTGCCATGGAACGGCCCTGTGGCTACTACCAATGTGGCCTATATGGAAGATGGCCGCTACCTCATCAACCCCAGTTTCGAGGAGCGCGAAGCCTGCAAGTGCTTTGTGTGCATCTCCTCCACCTTTGAGAAGGTGGTCATGATCGAGACGGAGGCCAACGAAGCCCCCGAATCCATCGTGTACGAATGCATCCGCCTGGCACACGAAACCAATATGGAAGTGGTCAAGTTCATCAACACCATTGTGGACACCATCGGCAAGCCCAAGTTCACCTTTGAAAAGGCCGCCGTGAACCACGACCTGTTGGATGATCTGATCGCCTACGGTTTGGGTCAGATCGAATATGCCCTGGATACCGATGACAAGAATGTTCGCGAGGAGCGCCTGACTGCTGCCCGTCTGGACTTTGCCGAAAAGTTCGCGGAAAAGTATGAAGATTTCGAGACCCATATTGAAGTTTGCCTGTACAAGATGCAGAAAAAGGTCGTCAAGAAGTGGCTGCTGGAAGGCAAGCGTGTGGACGGACGCGGCATGGATGAGATTCGTCCTCTGGATGCCGAGGTCGGCATTCTGCCCAGAGTTCACGGTTCCGGCCTGTTCTCCCGCGGTCAGACTCAGGTTTTGTCCATCTGCACCCTGAACACCCTGTCTGCTGCCCAGAAACTGGATACCATCTATCCGGAAGAGGGCAAGCGGTATATTCACCACTACAACTTCCCCAGCTTCTCCACCGGTGAGGCAAGAGCTGCCCGGTCCACCTCCCGCCGTGAGATCGGCCACGGTGCATTGGCTGAAAAGGCATTGCTCCCCGTGATCCCCTCTGTGGAAGAATTCCCCTATGCCATCCGTGTGGTTTCTGAGGTCCTCAGCTCCAACGGCTCTACCTCCCAGGGCTCCATCTGCGGCTCTACTTTGGCTCTCATGGATGCCGGTGTTCCCATCCGCCGTCCCGTAGCAGGCATTTCCTGCGGTCTGATCTCCGATCAGGAGACTGGTGCATGGCGTACCTTTACCGACATTCAGGGCGTGGAAGACTTCCACGGTGAAATGGACTTCAAAGTAGCCGGCACCACGGAAGGCATCACCGCCATCCAGATGGACCTGAAAAACAAGGGTCTGACCATGGAGATCATTGCCGATGCTCTGGAACGCTGCCGCAAGGCCCGTCTGGAGATTCTGTCCGAGGTCATGCTGCCCTGCATCGCCGAACCTCGTCCGGAGGTCAGCGAGTTTGCTCCCAAGATGCTCTCCATCAAGATCGACCCCGACAAGATTCGCGAGGTCATCGGCTCCGGCGGCAAGACCATCCAGAAGATCTGTGCCGATACCGGTGCCAAGGTAGACATTGAGGACGATGGCTCTGTGTTCATCTCCGCTGTGGACTCCGCTGCCGCTTACGCTGCCAAGAAGATGATCGACGATATCTGCTTCGTTCCCGAAGTGGGCAAGCTGTACTGCGGCAAGGTCGTCCGCATCCTGCCCATCGGCGCCTTTGTGGAGCTGGCTCCCGGCAAGGACGGTCTGGTCCACATCTCCAAGCTGGAGAACCGCCGCGTGGAAAAGGTGGAGGACGTGCTGAATATCGGCGACATGACTTGGGTCAAGGTCATGGAGATCGATGAAAAGGGCCGTGTGAACCTGTCCCGGAAGGATGCCCTCAAGGAAATGGAAGGCAACCAAAATCAATAAAAAGAAAAAATCCCTCCCTGCATTGCAGGGAGGTTTTTATATGCAGAATGCAAAAAGCCTCCCCTTGAGGGGAGCCTTTTGCCCTGCGGTTCCTCACAGTACACCGAGCCCGAGGATGTTCGCGATCTTTTTCTGTTTTTTTCTGCCTTTTTGTGGTATGATACAGGGCGGGAGGATATTCCATGAAAAAACACAGACGTATCTGGGCGGCCGCTTTTTTAACGGCGATTCTTGCCGCCGTATATTGCAATTACGCCATCCAGCCGGAAGAGTGGACGGTCTCCTCGCCCCGGCTTCCCGAGGCTTTTGACGGTTTTAGAATCACCCTTTTGACCGATATCCACGGAGGACGCTTCGGCCCGGGCAGCGAAACCCTGTTGGATGCCGTTGCCCAAACCCGACCGGATTGTATTGCCCTCAGCGGAGATTTGGCAGACGAGTATTCCGATTTGTCTATGATTCCGTCTCTGCTGCAGGGGCTTTGTGCCATCGCGCCCACTTACTATGTTACCGGCAATCATGAATGGGCCATGCCGGACACGGAAGCGTTTCTTTCCCTCATTGCCCGCTCCGGTGTAACGGTTTTACGAAATGACTTTCTCCTTTTGTGCAAAGGGAAAGAAACGCTGGTTCTGGCAGGCGTGGAGGATCCCAACGGCTATCAGGATATGGAAACACCGGAGGCGTTTATGAAACGGGTGCGGAAGGAAGTGCCCGAAGATCCTTACACCGTTTTGCTGTATCATCGCAATGATGCCCTGCCCCAATGGGCGGAACTGGAGGTGGATTTGGTGCTATCCGGCCACGGTCATGGCGGCGTCATCCGATTGCCCGTTGTGGGCGGTCTGCTGGGAGTGGACCGCAGACCTTTCCCGGACAACGCTGAGGGCCTTTATACCCAAGGCCGGACTACGTTGGCTGTCTCCAGAGGCTTGGGTGGCGTCCGTCTGTGGAACAGGCCCCATCTGCCTACGTTGATTCTGAAAAAAGGGTAAACGTTTTGTAAACAATGGATGGGAGGTCTTGTTTCCGGAAGCCCATCAGGTATAATAAGCTTACATTATAAAAACAGGTGATACAATGTTCCGAAAAATCGGTGATCGATTCCGCAATTTTATGATGGGTCGGCATGGTTCCGACCAGTTGAATTCCGCTCTGCTGGGTCTGGGTCTGTTTCTGATCTTGCTGGGGGCGCTTCTGGGCCGTCGGCATCCCGCTGCCGGATTCCTGACCTCTTTAAGCTATCTCCCTCTTTTTTGGTGCATCTTTCGGATGTATTCCCGCAATTTAACGGCGCGCCGCCGGGAGAATACGGCCTTTGTTTCCTTTTTCTCTCATCTGAAGGATCGGGAACACCGGTATTTCCGGTGCCCCCAATGCCGCCAAACGGTCCGGGTCCCCCGCGGCCGCGGGAGGATCAACATCCGCTGTCCGAAGTGCAGCAATCATTTTATTAAAAGAACATAGAAAAAAGCAGACATCCAAACGTTTGTGGATGTCTGCTTTTCTTTTACAGATATATATCGGCCGAAGAGCCGGTTGCCTTTGGTATTCTTTAGCCTACGCCGGCAGCTACCGGTGTGGGATCGTGAATTTCACACCGCTTGATCTGTGCGCCAAGTGCCGTCAGCTTGCCAATGATATCTTCATAACCGCGCTCGATATACTGTGCATCTTCAATGATAGTCGTCCCCTCAGCGGCCAGAGCAGCGATGACCATGGCAGCACCTGCACGCAGGTCACAGGCCCGCACTTCACAGCCATGCAGGTTTTTAACACCGTCGATCACGGCGGCTTTGCCCTCTACCTGAACACGAGCGCCCATGCGGTTCAGCTCCGCCGTATAACGGAACCGGTTATCATAAATACCCTCTGTCACGATGCTGGTGCCGTTGGCGGTTGCCATACACACGGTGATCTGAGGCTGCATATCCGTGGGGAAGCCCGGATACGGCATGGTCTTGACATTGGCACGTTTCAGCCGACGGGTTTTTTCCAGCCGGATGCTGTCATCTTCTTCCTGGACGACCATACCCATTTCCCGAAGCTTGGCAGTAATGCAGTCCATATGCTTGGGAATGACATTCTGAACAGTCACATCACCGCCTGCCGCAGCCACAGCAGCCATATAGGTGCCGGCTTCGATCTGGTCAGGGATGATGGAGTAGCTTCCGCCTTTCAGCTCCTTGACTCCCCGGACTTTGATCACGTCCGTACCGGCGCCGGAGATCCGGGCGCCCATGGCGTTGAGGAAGTTTGCCAGATCCACAATGTGGGGCTCTTTGGCACAGTTTTCAATGATCGTCATGCCGCCGGCAAGGGTTGCCGCCAGCAGAATATTCATGGTAGCGCCCACAGAAACAATATCCAGATACACATGGCCGCCCTTGAGACCACCCTCGGGTGCATCACAAATCACATAGCCGCCGCTTTGCTCCACCACAGCACCCATGGCCTCAAAGCCTTTGATATGCTGGTCGATGGGACGGACACCGAAGTTGCAGCCGCCGGGCATTGCATTTCTGGCATGACCGAAGCGGCCCAGCTGGGCACCCAGCAAATAATAGGATGCGCGAATACGCCGCACCATGTCGATCGGTGCGGTGGTATTTCTGGCTCTGGTGCAGTCAACTTCCAGGGTGTTGCGGCTGAGCCGTCTGATCTGTGCCCCCATATCGCTGAGAATCTCCAGCAGCAGACGCACATCGGAAATATCGGGTACGTTTTCAATATGGCACTTGCCGTTGACCAACAACGTGGCCGGCAGAATCGCCACTGCTGCATTTTTGGCACCGGAAATGGTGACTTCTCCATGCAGCGGTTTGCCGCCCTCGATGATATATTTAATCAAAAAAATCCCTCATTCATACTCAAATCCGGAGCATACCTTTAGTTACAGTATGACCCATTTTGACAGGAAATACGAGTTCAATTATTTACCATGTGCATCATACCACAAAACCCAAATAATGTAAAGGGAAAAATGACAAAACGAATGCAAAACGGAAACAAATATCGATAAAATAATGTCAGTCTTTGGCAGATCCTGTACAAGGCTGTCCTGTCTTGTCTCCCGGCATGTCTGTCGGGGCTTTTCTTTTTCTTCCGATTATGCTACAATGAAAAAAATGAGACATACGCCTCCGGGCGTTGCCATAGGAGGAATTTCATGAAGCGAGTATTTGCAGCACTGCTGCTGTTGTGCTGCCTGGCAGCGGCTTTGCCAACGGTTATGGCGATCGAGGCAGCAGAAGTGCCCGAGGAGACGCCGGCTGTACAGCTTCCGGAAGCGGATGAAGAGCCGGCGAAAGAACCTCAGCCCCCTGCCCCCCCAAAACCCTCGCAGCCGCCTGCGGAAGCCGTTGATGAGCCGGTGGATCCTCTGGCTGATATTACAGCCATGCAGCGGGTGGAGATCATTTGCCTGGTGGATGACCGCGGTGATACCCGAATCACCCAGAACATAAAAATGAACATAGCCGGGGTTTTGGAAGAAATTACATTCGCCTTCCCCGGCACAGCAAAAAACAGGGAAGTTACCAATTTCAGATCCCATGCTTTCTCGGAAAACGGACTTCGCTATCTGACCATCCGCAACAAAGCCGGATTTTCCGGTGAGCAGTCCTTTTCCCTCTCCTACACGCTGAAAGACACGGTTTCTGCCGGGGAAGAAAGCCAAAAACTGGTTTTGCCCTTGCTGGAAGCCCAAAAATACCCGGTGGGCGTGGTGGCGCTGGCAGTCAACCTGCCCAAAACATTTGCTTCCATGCCGGGTTTTTCCAGCGGGTACTACGGCCAGCTGATTGAAGATTATATGACCATCAATACCACCGCCACCGCGGTAACCGCTACGGTCAACGACATTCTGCAGGACAGCGATTCCCTGACCATGACTCTGACTGTGGAAGAAGGCTATTTTTCCGGACGTTTCAGCTCCGGAGGCGGCGGATTCCTTCGTGTGGCAGCTCTGGTGCTGGTAGGTTTGGCGGTGATCCTTTGGTGGATCGGCATCAAAAGCCCCGGCCTGCACATACATCCCAGACCCCTCCCGCCCGACGGTGTGAATCCCGGAGATCTCCCGTTCCTTTTGTCCGGCGGAAAGGCAGATTTCAATCTGTTGGTCAGTCATTGGGCCACCCTGGGCTATCTTTCTTTCTATGTTAACAAATCCGGTCATGTGATCCTGCGGCGCAGAATGTCCATGGGAAATGAACGCCGCAGCTTTGAGCGAAAACTCTTTGATATGTTGTTTGGCGATGCAGACCTGTGTGACGGTGCCAGCGTCAGGTACCACAAAGTAGGAAGAAAAGCACAGGAAACCATCCCTCGCTATTGGACCAAACGCCTGTATGACAAAACCAGCGGATCCCCTCTTCTGGTCCGGTTCCTTTCCCATCTGGCCTGCGGCTTTGCTACCATGGCAGCTATGGATGCCGTCGCCCCTGCCAGACTTCACGGTTTCTTTGTCCTTCTGGGTCTGATCGCCGGCTATGCACTCAGCACTTTGCTCCACGGCACTTTTGGTGCGTTTTATCTCAGCGACTGGAAGAAAATGACCATCGGGATCTGCAGCGGTCTTTTGCTGCTGATTTTGGGTGGACTGGGGGACGCAGCTGTTATTATGGCTCCCACTACCATTGTCTCGGCCTTTTTGGCGTGGCGAACGGTCCACGGTGGCCGCTTCAGTCCCTACGGCCGGCAAGTCCTTGGCCAGACCATGGGATTCCGCCGGTATCTGCTGCAGGCCGATGTCCACCATCTGCTGCAGATGCTCCACCGGGATCCGCAGTATTTCTACAAAATGCTCCCCTATGCGCAAGCAATGGGTCAGGGCCGCCGTTTTGTAGCCGCATTTCAGGATGTGACCATGGAGCCCTGCCAGTGGTTTGAATCCGTCCGCAGCGTTCCCACCAACGCCCTTTCTTTCTATGACCGCTATTTGGATGCATTGGATATTCTGAATATTTCCTTGGAAAAATAAAGGAGCGTAACATGAGCGTATATTATGTTGCCGCAAACGGTCTGGATTCAAACGACGGACTTTCGCCCGAAACCCCCTGGCAGACGATCGCAAAGGTAAACCAATGCGTGAAAACCTCGGATACGGTCAAATTCCGCTGCGGAGATACTTTTTACGGCAGAATAGACCCTCCCAACGGCTTCAAAACCTATGAGGACGAATTTATGGAGCGGGATTCCCACAAAAAATTTACCGCTCCGGAGATCCCCACCCTTTATACCACCTACGGCGAGGGCGGAAAGCCGGTTATCAGCCAGTATAAAATCGCCGAAAAAGGTGTATGGAAACAGGTCTCCCCGAAGATCTGGTCGCTTGATTTTTCCAATGGTGCGAATTTTACCGGAAGCCCCGACAACACCAACGGAAACGTGGGCTTTATCAAGGTAGACGGCAGGATCTTTTTCAGGAAGGTTTTTTCACTTGAGGAGCTTGAAAAGCAGTGGGATTTTTTCACCAGCGAGCAGGACAATGTGACCCTTTACGTTTATTCCGAAAAGAATCCGGATGTGCTCGCCGACAGCATCCTGTTTGCATTCCGCTCGGAATGCTTCATGGTCACCACGGGAATCGAAGTGGAAAACCTTGTTTTTACCGGCAGCGGCGGAAACTGCATGACCGGTGTGAGCCGCAAGGCCTATATCCACGACTGTGAATTCCATGAGATCGGCGGCAGCCGGCTGGACTACTTTGGCGGCGGCAAAACCCGCTACGGCAACGGGATCGAGTTTTGGGGATACAGCAGGAATATTACGGTTGCACGCTGCCTTTTCTCAGAGATCTATGACGTTGCCATGACTCTGCAGGGGCCGGCAGTCGATGCATGGGAGAACATCCATTTTGTCGGCAACACCGTGTGGAACTGTACACAGGCCCTTGAACTCTGGGCAGGAAACACGCCCTATGATTATGAAGAGCCTGAGGGAATCGTGAATTGCAGCTTTGCAGACAATGTGTGTCTTGACTGCGGATATGGCTGGGGCTATGAGGCCCGGCCCGACAAACAGGTCAGCGTTGCCCTTCTTATGTACGGTTACACACCGAAGGTATGCGACATCAAAATCGTGGACAACGTCATTTCCAACTGCCGTGTCGGTACCATGTACAAGGGCGGCGTCGGTACCTACCCCGACGGCTATGCGGTTTACGGCAACACGATCATCAAGCCCGAAGGCCAACCCCTCGTCTGCGGCAAAGGTTTGGCCGCCGGGGAACAGGAAGCGTTTGAGCAAAAAATATTGGACAGTAACCGCGTTTTTACGGTCATCGGACATTAAAACCAAAATCGAAAAAATCCGGCCTATGGTTGCGATCATAGGTCGGATTTTTTGTATCCAAAAGCTACGGGATCGTTGCATGGTTCAAAAGCACTTAAGCGATAACCAGAAAGGATGCGATGTCATGGGGGCACGGCACAAACCCGTGCCAACGCTCGATACAGGGAATGCCCTTAATCTGTTCGATAAAATGGAATTACGCATCCGTAGACAACCTGCTGTTCTTGTATACATTCCCTAAAAATACAATATTCGGCACAGCGAAACGAGTCGCTGTGCCGAATAACTGTTTTAGGAATTTACAAATTGACGCTTTCCCAATCACAGGATCTGGCTGAATTCCACAGGCTCATGGTTGGGACCCAGAACCTTGAAAAACCGCACGCCCTTTTCCCAGAAGGGCAGGAACTGGATGTCTTCCGTCATGGGATTCAGACCGGCAGCCTTCACCGCCGTCAGAGCGGCTTCGATATCATCCACATCCAGAGCGATGTGGTCGATGGCACCGTCAAAGCCTTTGGCGGCGGGTTCGCCTGTGGACTGATAGGTTTCAATAACGATGTTTTTCAGCTTCAAAAACGCCACCCGGTCAGTTGGCAGCGTGGTCTCGGCGGCAACCTCGAAGCCCAGCTTTTTATAAAATTTGATGGTTTCTTCCAAATCATTGGTGGGCAGACCGATATGTTGGATTCCGTTGATATGGGCTGCAATGGCGTTCATACTCCCGTCTCCTTTACTTTTTTCTCTCAGATTATAATACCTTCCCTGCAGGCGGGCGTCAAGGTTTTTCCAATACCCGCCTAAGATATTGCCCGGTGTAGCTGGCCGGGTTTTTGGAAACTTCTTCTGGGGTCCCTTCTGCTACAATTGTACCGCCGCCGGAACCGCCATCGGGTCCCAGATCAATGATGTGATCTGCAACCTTGATGACATCCAGATTGTGTTCGATCACAAGGACCGTGTTGCCTGTGTCCACCAAGGTCTGCAAAACATCAATGAGTTTGTGGACATCCGCCACATGAAGGCCGGTGGTGGGTTCATCCAGAATATAGATGGTGCGGCCGGTGGCACGGCGGCTCAGTTCCGTAGCCAGCTTGACTCGCTGGGCTTCACCGCCGGACAAGGTGGTGGAGCTTTGTCCCAGCTTCACATACCCCAGACCGACATCTACCAAGGTCTGCACTTTGCTGCGAAGTCTGGGCTGATTTTCAAAGAACGTCAATGCCTCATCCGCGGTCATTTCCAATACATCTGCAATGGATTTGCCTTTGTATGTGACCTCCAGGGTTTCCCGATTGTAGCGCTTGCCCTGACAGACATCGCAGGGAACATAAACATCAGACAGGAAATGCATCTCGATCTTCACCAGACCGTCACCGGCGCAGGCTTCACAGCGGCCGCCCTTCACATTGAAGGAAAATCTTCCCGGATTGTAGCCTCTGGCTTTTGCCTCTGCCGTGGAAGCGAACAGATCCCGGATATCTCCGAACAGGCCGGTATAGGTGGCAGGATTGGAGCGGGGAGAGCGGCCGATGGGACTTTGATCGATACCCACTACCTTATCCAGATGCTCCAGCCCTTCCATGGAGTCATAATCTCCATGGTGCAGCCGTGCCCGATTGAGTTTTGCCGCAAGGGTCTTATACAAAATCTCATTGACAAGAGAGGATTTTCCCGACCCGGACACTCCGGTGACACAGGTAAATGTACCAAGAGGGATTTTTACATCCACGTTTTGTAGATTGTTCTCTCGGGCGCCCCGGACCGTCAGCTGTTTGCCGTTTCCGGGTCTGCGGCTGCCGGGAAGGGGGATTTTTTTGAACCCGGACAGGTATTGCCCGGTGATGCTTCTGGGCTGCGCCATAATATCTTCCAAAGAACCCTGTGCCACCACTTCGCCGCCGTGGATTCCGGCACCGGGGCCGATGTCCACGATATAGTCGGCGGCACGCATGGTATCTTCGTCATGTTCAACCACCAAAAGTGTGTTTCCCAGGTCCCGGAGCTGTTTCAGGGTGGCGATCAGTTTGTCATTGTCTTTTTGGTGCAGACCGATGGAAGGTTCATCCAGAATATACAAAACGCCCATGAGACAGGAACCGATCTGGGTGGCAAGGCGGATTCTCTGGGCCTCGCCGCCGGACAGGGTGGCGGCTGCCCGTGAGAGGGTCAGATAGGGCAGACCCACATTTTTCAGAAATGTCAGCCGGGACCGGATCTCCCGAAGAATCTGGTCTGCAATTTTGGCCTGGGTGTCATTTAACTCCAGCAAACCAATAAAATCCAAGGCATCCATGACGTTTTTTTCGCAGAATTCCCAGATGGAAATACCGCCGACAGTCACCGCACGGCTGATATCGCTGAGCCGCTGACCGTGGCAGTGAGGACAGGGCTTGGAGGCCATACATTCCTCCAGTTCCTTTTTGGTCCAGTCAGACTGGGTCTCTTCAAACCGCCGGGTCACATTGGGCAAAATACCCTCAAAAGGCTGCTTCAAAACACCGTAGCCGCTGCCGCGATCATAGTGCAGTTCCAAAATTTCTTTGCCGGTGCCGTTCAGGATGGCATCCTGCCCCGCCTGCGGCAGATCTTTCCATGGGGTAGTCAGGTCAAAGCTGTATTTCTCAGCCAGGGCGCTGTAATACATCCGGGCGATGCTGTCGGTTTTGGGGTTGCTCCAACCGCTGACCTGGATGGCACCTTCGGACAGACTTTTGGTTTGGTCGGGGATAATCAAATCCGCATCGGCGATCAACTGCATTCCAAGACCGGTGCAAACAGGGCAGGCACCGTACGGATTATTGAAGGAAAACATTCGATGGGTCAGCTCCGGCATGGAAACGCCGCAGTCATCACAGGCATAATTCCGGGAAAACAGGGTGATGGAATCATCGTCTGTCTTATGAAGAAGCACCAGACCGCCGGAGAGTTTGCAGGCTGTTTCGATGGAGTCTGCCAGACGTCTGGAAAGGTCATCTTTCCGAACCAGCCGATCCACTACGATCTCAATGTTGTGTTTTTTGTTCTTTTCCGGGAGAATCTCTTCCGAAAGGTCATAAATTTGACCATCTACACGGACCCGGACGAAGCCGCTTTTTCTGGCATCCTCAAAAACCTTGGTGTGCTCGCCCTTTTTTCCGCGAATCACCGGGGAAAGGAGCTGAAACCGTGTGCCGTCCGGCAGGGCCATGATCCGGTCCACGATTTGATCGACTGTTTGCCGGTGGATCTCCTTGCCGCATTTTGGGCAGTGGGGAGTGCCGATATTGGCCCAAAGCAGGCGCAGGTAGTCATAGATCTCTGTTACCGTTCCAACGGTGGAGCGGGGGTTCTTGGAAGTGGTTTTCTGGTCAATGGAAATGGCGGGAGACAGTCCGTCGATTTGCTCCACATCCGGTTTGTCCATCTGACCCAAAAACATTCTGGCGTAAGAGCTGAGGCTCTCCACATACCGCCTTTGACCCTCGGCGTAAATGGTATCAAAAGCCAGGGAGGACTTTCCGGACCCGGACAGGCCCGTAAGGACCACCAGTTTATCTCTGGGCAGCTCCAGAGAAATGTTTTTCAGATTATTCTCTTTTGCACCCCGGATGGAAATGGTCTCTTGCATGGAAAAACTCCTTTTGCGGCATTTTTGTTATTATAGCATACCCGTTTTTTATTCTCAACCATATGTTCGGTAAAATTTCTGTGAACCTATTGCAGATGGAAAAAAATATGATATGATAAAAGGTAATCAATACAAGGAGGTGCGGCTGTGAAACGGGTCCTTCGGTTTTTATTTCAGCGCGTGACGATTGTGGCGCTGTCTATCTTACTGCAGGTAGGTCTTATGGTAGCCATGGTGCAATGGCTGGCAGAGTATCGGCATTGGATCCAGGTGCTGCTGACGGTTTTATCTGCTCTGGCGGTCATTTATGTTATGTACGACCGCACCAATGCATCCTATAAGATCGCATGGATCGTTCTGATTTTGGCGTTCCCTGTGGCAGGCATCTGCATCTATCTGACCTTCGGCGGTCGGCGGCTCAGCCAGCCGGTTCGTGCAAGAATGCAGCAGTCTCAGGATCTGGTACGAGACAATCTCTGGCAGGAAAGAGTTACGCAGGAAGCATTGACCCAAGTCAGCGACCCGGCAGCTGCTACGGCTCAGCTTTTATACAATGTCTCCGGTTATCCTGTCTATGACAATACACAGACCGAATACTTCTCCCTTGGTGATCTGGTCTACCCCCGGATGCTGGAAGAACTGAAAAAGGCAGAACGGTACATCTTTTTGGAGTACTTCATCATCAGCCAGGGTGTTATGTGGGAAGGGATTCTGGAGATTCTCAAAGAAAAGGCAGCCGCAGGCGTGGATGTACGGGTCATGTATGACGATTTTGGCTGTATTGAGAAGCTGCCGGGGAATTATTATAAGCAGCTGCGAAAATGGAACATTCAGACCAAGGTGTTCAACCCCTTTGTGCCGGTGCTGTCCGGACGGCTGAACAACCGCAACCACCGGAAACTGATGATCATCGATGGTAAGGTTGGATTTACCGGCGGTGTGAACTTGTCTGATGAGTATATCAATTGCAGGCAGCGGTGCGGTCATTGGAAGGACAGTGCCATTCTCCTGAAGGGGGAAGGCGTCTGGGCCATGACGGTCATGTTCCTGTCCATGTGGGACAGCCAGACCGGGCAGCGGGAGGATTTGGCATCGTTCCGTCCGGAATACCCCTATGCCCTGGCAGGCGGGGAGGGATTTGTTCAGCCTTTTGCCGATACGCCTCTGGATGAGGAAGATATTGCCGAAACAACCTTGCTGAGCCTATTCCAGCGGGCGGTCCGCTCAATTTATATTATGACGCCTTATCTGATTTTGGACGATAAGATCACGTCCGCTCTGCTGACAGCAGCCAAATCCGGGCTGGATGTGCGTATTATCACACCGCACATTCCGGATAAATGGTATGTTCATGCTGTGTCCCGAGCTCATTACGAATTGCTTACAGAGGCCGGTGTCCGGGTCTATGAATACACCCCGGGATTTATTCACTCCAAGGTCTATCTGGTGGATGACCGATATGCCGTGGCCGGAACTGTAAATCTGGATTTTCGAAGCTTGTATCTCCACTACGAAAACGCTGTTTTCCTCTTTGATGCCACGTGCGTCGCTGCCATTGGAGAGGATTTCCGAAATACATTTCCGGTCTGTGAAGAGATCACATGGCGAAAATGCCGCAAAACCCGATTGCCGGAACGGCTGGTGGCTGCTGCGCTGCGAATGTTCTCTCCTTTGATGTAAAGAACTCCCCTCAAGAGGGGAGTTCTTCTGCGTGTCAAAAAGTATTTTTGATATGCTCTATGGGATTTTTTCAGTTTTCCAACTGTCTGCCCAGAAAGCCTGCCACGGTCTGCACCAGCTTCTGCTCCGGCTCGGTCAGCGCCATGTCCTTGTCATCCAGCAGGATCATCACACAGCCCATAAGGTCGCCTCCGGACAATATGGGGGTGGCTACACCCAAATGATAGCGCTCTGCCTGCTCACTGACGGGAACGGGGCTGTCTCCGGTGTGATAAAGATAGGTGCGCCGCTGCTCCATCAACTGCTCCAGTTCCTTGGAGTTTCGTTTGTCCATCAGATCGCGGCGGGAGGCACCTGCTACGGCGATGATGTTGTCCCTGTCACAGACTGCGGCAATGTGCCCGGTGTTCTTTGTGATGGATTCGCAGAGCTGTGCCGCCTGCTCTGTCATGTCCCCCATGGGCGAGTACTTTTTGAAAATGACCTCACCGTCCCGCTCTGTATAGATCTCAAGGGGGTCGCCCTCTCTGATTCTCAAAGTGCGGCGAATTTCTTTGGGAATAACCACTCTTCCTAAGTCATC
>JAZRTT010000028.1:0-27342 GCA_045652125.1 Candidatus Avilachnospira sp.
CAAGCAATCTACTATTTCAATAACGAACGACCAGTTCGCAAGCTGAACGGAAAACCACCAGTCCTGTTTAGAACAGAACTGGTGGCATAAGGAATTTTGTGTCTACTAACTATTGACTACTTCATGCAAATGCACCCGGGGGTTTTTATATACAAGACAGTTAAAAATCATCCATGACAATGGGATCCCGCGTTACCTGATCCCATGTAAATATGGCGGTCAGTTCCTTTGGGGAAAGGGACTCAGGCGTATCCAGAAGCCCTGCCAGATGGGCCAATTTGCCCAGAAGCGCCTCTGCGGTGTATTTCTGCCGCAAAATACCAAGATCCAGATCCTTGTCCCGCTTACTCAGGCGTCTGCCGTCCGGGGAAAGCAGTAAGGGAACATGATAAAAAACGGGGGGCTTTTTGCCGAGCAGTTCATAGAGATATAACTGCCGCGGCGTGCTGTCCAGCAGATCCATGCCCCGGACGACCTCCGTGATCCCGCCATCGGCATCGTCAGCCACCACCGCAAGCTGATAGGCATAGATGCCATCGGCTCTGCGGATGATAAAATCGCCGCAGGCTTCGGCAAGGTTTTCAGAGTAAAAACCTTGCAGCCCATCGGTGAATGCAAATACGCGGGCAGGGACTTTCAGGCGGTAAGCAGGGGCTTTGGTTTTTTCCCGGCGCTGTGCATCGGTCAGGTTTCGACAGGTGCCGCCATAGCGGATTCTGCTATCGGAGGCATGAGGAGCAGAGGCGGCGTGCAGTTCTGTACGGGTGCAGTAGCAGGGATAAATTAGATCCTGCTGTGTCAGCCGGGAGAAGATTTCTGCATACGCGTGTGTTCGCATGGACTGGGGCGGCTGCTCCCGATCCCATGTCAGACCCAGCCACAGCAGATCGTCTTTCAGTTGTTCGGCATAGTCCGGACGACATCGTTCCGGATCCAGATCTTCGATCCGCAGGACCATTTCTCCGGCTTGACTTTTGGCCGAAAGCCAAGCAAGCAGGGCAGAGAACACATTGCCCAAATGCATCCGCCCCGACGGACTGGGGGCAAAACGACCGGTCATGGAGACACCTCCCGTTTCTGTTTTTCTTAGTCTATCATGTTTCCTTTTTCAGCGCAACTCCCGGACGGGGCGTACTTGAAAATACTGCCGGGTTATGGTACAATACTATATTGAAAAAATTTGTACTTTCGGAGGGTACGGAGTGGAAGGACGGACAAGTGTGATCCCGCAGGAACAACTGCGGCACCAACAGGAATTGTGCCGGCAGATTCGGGAATATTGGCAGGATCAGGGGGTCACACCCGCAGCCTATGTGGACACCTACGGCTGTCAGCAGAACGAGGCAGACAGCGAGCGGATCCGGGGCATATTGGCAGACTGCGGCTACGGTCTAACCCATACGGCAGAAGGTGCGGATGTCGTAGTATTCAACACCTGTGCCATTCGGGAACACGCCGAACAGCGTGTTTTCGGCAATGTCGGTGCTCTGACCCACACCAAGCGCCGCCATCCCCGGCAGAAGATCTTCCTTTGTGGATGTATGATGGGGCAGGAGCATGTGGTGAAAAAGATCAAAAGCAGCTATCCCTATGTGGATGGTGTGTTCAATCCCCATCACCTGTGGCGGTTCCCGGAACTGCTGCTTGCAGTTCTGACCACGGGCAAGCGTGTGTTTGCCGTAGAAGAAGATGCAGGAAACATCGCCGAGGGCATCCCTGTGGTGCGGGGAAGTGGCCTGAAAGCATGGGTCTCAGTTATGTACGGCTGCAATAATTTCTGCTCCTACTGTATCGTTCCTTATGTCCGGGGTCGGGAGCGGAGTCGTCAGCCGGAAGATATCCTCGCCGAAGTGAAAGCGTTATTGGCCCAGGGGTATAAGGATATTACTCTTTTGGGGCAAAATGTCAATTCCTACGGGAAAGACCTGAAATTGGGCATCGATTTTGCTGACCTGATGGAGCAGATCGCACAACTGGAGGGCGATTTCTGGCTGCGGTTTATGACCAGCCACCCCAAGGATGCCACAAAAAAACTATTTGACGTTATGGCTCGTCAGCCCAAGATCGCAAAGCAGTTCCACCTGCCCTTCCAGTCCGGCAATGACCGGGTGCTGAAGGAAATGAACCGCAGATATACCTCCGGGCAATATTTGGAACTGGTGGATTATGGCAGAAGTGTCATGCCCGAACTGGTGCTGACCAGTGACGTGATCGTGGGCTTTCCCGGCGAGACGGAAGAGGAATTCGAAGATACCATCAAACTTATCGAGCGGGTTCGCTACGATGCGTTGTTTACTTTTATATACTCGCCCAGAAAGGGAACACCGGCAGCAGAAATGCCCGACCCCACCCCCAAGCAGGAGAAAAACCGCCGCTTTGACAAGCTGGTGGATACCCAGAACCGCATTTCCGCGGAGATTCACAAAGATTACGTTGGCTGGACCCTGCGGGTATTGGTGGACGGCAAAGACGGCGAACTGCTGACCGCCCGGACCGAAGGCGGCCGTCTGGTACGTTTTGATGGGCCGGACTGCCTCATTGGACAGTTTGCTTATGTAGAGATCACCGGAAACACCACATGGAGTCTGACGGGGCAATTGCCCGCTTGTACGGACTGCCATGGCAATCCGGTGTAAAGATCCAAAATCAGAAAGGAGTCGACCCATGGCTGAACTGACGCCCATGATGCGGCAATATATGGAAATGAAAGAGCATAATCCCGGCTGCCTTCTGTTCTTTCGGTTGGGTGACTTCTATGAGATGTTTGCCGAGGATGCGAAGATCGCGTCCCGGGAACTGGACCTTACCCTGACCACACGGGACAGGGGCAAGGAAAAGGAAGATCAAACCCCTATGTGCGGTGTGCCTTACCACTCGGCCGAGGCATACATAGCCCGGCTGGTGGCCAAGGGGTACAAGGTTGCCATCTGTGAACAGATGGAGGATCCCGCATTGGCCAAGGGGCTGGTGAAACGGGACATTGCAAGGGTGGTGACACCGGGTACAGTTACAGCCAGCTCCATGCTGGATGAGAGCCGCAACAACTACTTTGCCTCTGTGAGCATGGAGGAGGGGCAATACGGCATTTGCTTCTGCGATGTATCTACCGGTCAGTGTTCGGCTACCGTAGCGGAAAACAGCGACCGTTTGGTCGACGAGTTGTGCCGGTTCCAGCCTGCCGAGCTGCTGCTCCATGAATCTGCCGTGCAAAATCGGGACTTGAAGCAGGCATTGCAGCACCAATTGCACTGCTGCGTGGATGTGGGCGATGAAGCACAATTTGATCGGGAGACGGCAATGGAGCGGGTGCGGCAGCAGTTTGCATCGCTGCCGGAGCAGCTGCCGCCGATCGTGATCCGCGCCGTCGGTGCACTGCTTTCCGAAATGAAGAAAAATCAAAAGTCCGAGTTGAGTCACATTCGGGAACTGGACTTTTATGTGTCGGGAAAGTTCATGGATTTGGACTTTACCGCTATGCGTAATCTGGAACTGATCCAGACCATGCGTGCCGGAGAAAAACGGGGCAGCCTGCTTTGGGTTTTGGATCATACCAAGACGGCTATGGGCAGCAGGCTTCTGCGCAGTTGGATGGAGAAACCGCTTCTGAACCCGCAGCAGATCAACAGACGGCTGGAGGCGGTGGAAGAACTGGTCGGTGCCACCGTTGCCAGAGAAGAACTGATTCTCCTTTTGAAAGAGGTCAGTGATCTGGAACGGGTGATGGGGAGAATCGTCACCGGAAGCTGCAACTGCCGGGATCTTCGGCAACTGTCCAACGGTGCGGCAAAGCTGCCGGAGATCAAACAGGCACTTGGAGCATACAAAGCAGAGATGCTGCAGGGCCTGGTGCGGCAGTTGGATGATCTTTCCGATCTCAAAACAGAGATCGACCGGGCAATCGTGGATGACCCGCCCTTTACTGTCCGGGAAGGCGGCATGATCCGTCCCGGCTATGATAAGGAGATCGACCGGCTGCAGGATATTATGTCCGGAGGAAAGGAAATGCTCGCGGACATTGAAACCCGGGAGAAAGAGCGTACCGGGATCAAAAATCTCCGGGTGGGTTACAACCGGGTCTTTGGCTATTACATTGAGGTTGCCAAGGGGCAGGTATCCATGGTTCCGGAGGATTACATCCGCAAACAGACCCTAACCAACGGGGAACGATATATCACCCAGGAACTGAAAGAACTGGAAAACACCATCCTCACCGCCAAGGACCGGGTGGTGATGCTGGAATACGAAGCCTTTTTAAAATTGCTGAAGCATCTGGCGGCACAGGCCGGACGGGTACAGCAAACGGCGGCTTCCGTGGCTGCTGCCGATGTTCTTGCCTGCTTCGCAGCCCTCGCGGTGAAGTACAATTACTGCCGCCCGGAGGTGGATCTCACCGGTCAGATTCAAATCAAAGACGGTCGGCATCCCGTGGTGGAACAGGTGCTAAGCGGGCAGTTATTTGTTCCCAATGATACAAAACTGGGGATGGAAGGCTGCCGGGTGGCCATGATCACAGGCCCCAATATGGCGGGAAAGTCTACCTATATGCGGCAGGTGGCCCTCATTGTCCTGATGGCACAGATGGGGTGTTTTGTACCGGCAAGGGCTGCCCGCATTGGAATTGTGGATCGGCTCTTTACCCGAATCGGGGCTTCCGATGATCTTTCGGCAGGGCAATCCACCTTTATGGTGGAGATGAAGGAAGTGGCGGATATTCTCAAGCAGGCCACACCCAGAAGCCTGTTGATTCTGGACGAGATCGGCAGAGGTACCTCTACCTACGATGGTATGGCCATCGCCAGAGCGGTGCTGGAATACGCCGCAGATCGAAAACTGTTGGGTGCCAAGACGCTCTTTGCCACCCATTATCATGAACTGACCGTTCTGGAACAGGAATTGACCGACGTGAAGAATTTCAATATCTCCGTGAAAAAGCGGGATGGAGACATGATTTTTCTGCGGAAGATCCTTCCGGGCGGAGCGGACCGCAGTTACGGCGTGGAAGTGGCCAAGTTGGCAGGATTGCCGGACAAGGTAGTCACCAGAGCCAGAACCATCTTAAAGGAGCTGGAAAACGGTGCCCCTGCCCCATCGACACCGGCTCCGCAGGCGGAGGACCAGATGTCCATGATGGATATGGATGCCGCCCGGATTCGGGATAAGCTGTCGAAGCTCTCCGTAGAGACGCTGACACCCATTGAAGCCATGAACGTGCTGTATCAGTTAAAACAAATGCTTTCGTGATTTTCCGTCCGACAGAAGGGGGTTTCCATGGCAAATAGCAAGTCTTTTTCTCCGGAGCTGTCCAGAGCCGAACAGACGGCAGGGCTGTGTTTTCTGCCGTTCTATGTGGTTTTGCTGCCGCTCGGTATAAAACATTTGAGCCGGCTTCTGAGCCTGAACCTCACGGATCTGCAAATCAATATCTGCTGGTTTGTTCTCAATTTCCTTGTTGTCTGGATCATTTTCCACAATTTTCTTCTGCGGAGCTTTCGGAATATCCGCTTCTGGGAATTTGTGCAGGCGTTGATTTTGGGCGCTGCCTTGTATTATGCGGGCAATCTGCTCTTTGGTCTGCTGGTGGAGTGGCTGGGCGTGGACATCGGAAGGTTCAACGATGAGACCCTTGTGGCACTTGCGGCGGAAAACCGGACTGTGATGATCCTGTGCGTCGTGATTCTGGCCCCCATGGTGGAGGAAACTCTGGTTCGGGGACTGATTTTCGGCAGCATCCGAAAAAAGAACCGTATCGCTGCCTATGTGATTTCCATCGCACTTTTTGCGGCGATTCATGTGTGGCAGTATATTCCGGTCGAAGGTATCGGCTCTGTGGCATTGGCAGCCTTGCCGTATCTGCCTGCCGGAATTGCACTGGCATGGACCCATGAAAAAGCAAACACCGTATGGGCACCGATTGTCCTGCACGGAGTGATCAATGCTGCTGCTTTCGGCATTATGACGATTTGGTGACGGAAGGAGGGAGACTCTTGGCTAAAATCAATGTTCTTGACCGCCATGTAGCAGATCTCATTGCCGCAGGTGAAGTGGTGGAGCGTCCTGCTTCCGTTGTAAAAGAACTGGTGGAAAATGCAGTGGATGCCGGTGCCAAACAGGTGACGGTAGAGATTCAAAACGGAGGCATGACATATCTGCGGGTTACGGACAACGGCAGCGGAATTCCTGCCGAGGATGCGGAAACGGCGTTTCTGCGCCATGCCACCAGCAAACTCCGCACCAAGGAAGATCTGGGCGCCATCGGCACATTGGGCTTTCGGGGAGAAGCGCTGGCTGCCATTGCCGCCGTGTCCAGAATCGATCTTTTGACCAAGACTTCCGATGGGGAGGGTGTGAGCCTTCATCTGGAGGCCGGCAAGGTTCTGGAGCGCAGTCCGGCGGGCTGCCCCGACGGAACAACCATCGTGGTGCGGGATCTGTTTTATAATACCCCGGCACGGATGAAATTCATGAAACGAGATTCGGTGGAATCTTCTCAGGTGGTGGGAGTGCTGCAGAGGCAGGCTTTGGCACATCCGGAGGTTGCGTTCCGCTTGGTCAAAGACGGTGAAAGCGTTCTGCAGACTGCCGGAAATGGGGACCTGCACGGTACGGTTTATCAGGTATTCGGCCGCCAGTTGGCCGTGGATATGCTGCCGGTGAAAAGCCGGTGGGAGACCCTTTCTATTTCGGGCTATGTGACCAAGCCCACCGCCACCCGGGGAAACCGAAATTATCAGCAGTTTTTTGTTAACGGCCGCCCGGTGAGATCCCGCCTCATGACATCGGCCCTGGAAGAAGCCTATGAAAACCGCCTGATGTCCGGCCGGTTCCCCAGCTGTGTGCTGTGTCTGGAACTGCCGACAAACATGGTGGATGTGAATGTCCATCCGGCCAAAACCGAAGTGAAATTTGCCAATGAACGGGCCATCTTTGACGGGGTACGGTTTGCTGTCCTGTCTGCCCTCAATAAACATCCCGGTCGGCCGGAGATGCAGTTAAAAGGGACGAAACCTGTCTCCCCATCAAAACAGGAGACGTTTCGTACCATGAATACGGAACAGTTTAAGGCGTTTGCCCAAGCGGTGGAAAAGAAACAGTCGCACGATGTGGCACCGCAGGTGACAAAAGCATTTGCACCGCAGCCGGCGGTTCATCAGCCGGTGCTGACTCCGGCAGCGATGCCCAAAGCGCCGGTCTTTCAGACGGCGAAGGTTTATGCACCGAAACCCGAACCTGCGGCTGCGGAAGAAACGCCGCCGCAGACACAAATGGAGCTGCCGGAGGAGATTCCGTATCGGGTAGTGGGCGAGGTGCTGGATACCTATATTATCCTCCAGCAAGGGGAGGATGTCCTGTTTTTGGACAAGCACGCCGCCCATGAGCGGATCCTGTTTGAAAACATGAAAAAAGAAAATGCCCCCATTATGGCCCAGCGGCTGCTGACGCCCATAACAGCCAGCGTTACCGCCGAGGAGAAAGCGATACTGCTGGGGGAACTTTCCCTGCTGGAGCAGTTTGGTTATGAAGTGGAGGACTTTGGCGATGATGTGCTGCTGATTCGGCAGATTCCTGCCGATCTGGAGGAAACACAAGCAGAAAGCACGCTGGAGGAACTGGCTGAGGCATTGCTGCAGGGCGGCACCAAAGACCCTTCTGCTCTGCGGGATGAGATGCTCCACACCATCGCTTGCAAAGCAGCCATCAAGGCCGGCTGGCATACGGAAGAAAAAGAGCGGGATGCCTTGGTGAAACAGGTTATGACCCGGGACGATATTCGCTACTGCCCCCACGGCAGACCGGTTATAACCACATTGACGAAAAAACAATTGGAAAAGCAGTTTAAGAGAAGTTGAAATTTATGGATAAGATCATCTGTGTGGTTGGCCCCACAGCCTCCGGAAAGACCCAACTGGCGGTGGAATTGGCAAAAAAATATAACGGAGAAGTCCTGTCCTGTGATTCCATGCAGCTGTACCGCTCCATGAATATTGGAACGGCCAAGCCAACGCAGGAGGAAATGCAGGGGATCCCCCACCATATGATGGACATTCTGGATCCTGCCGAGAATTTTTCCGTAAACCGTTATGTGGAGATGGCAGAGCCCATCTTGCAGGATATTCTGGCCCGGGGCAAAGCCTGTATCGTCTGCGGCGGTACGGGACTGTATGTGGATCATCTGATAGCAGGACGAAAGTTTCCTGTCTGCCCGGAAACGGGACGTCGGCAGGAATTGGAGGCATTGGCGGCGGAAAAAGGCATTGAAGCCGTGATCGCCTTGCTTCGGGAGTTTGACCCGGACAGCGCACAGACCCTTCATCCCGGCAACAAACGCAGAATCATCCGTGCCGCGGAGGTCTATCTGGAAACAGGAAAGACCATTACACAGCATAATCGGGAATCGCAGGCGATTCCCCCAAAGTATGAGCCATTGTGGATCGGATTGGATTTTGTGGATCGGGCAGACCTTTACAGCCGCATTGACCTGCGGGTAGAACAAATGCTGGAACAGGGGCTTTTGTCCGAGATACAATGGCTGCTTGACCGCGGAATTTCTGCATCTGCCACCAGTTTGCAGGCCATTGGATACAAGGAGCCGATGGCTGCCCTGCGGGGAGAGATGACCATGGAGGAAGCGGTGGAAAAAATCAAGCAGGAAAGCCGCCGGTATGCCAAGCGGCAGCTGACATGGTTTCGACGCAATCCCCGGATCCACTGGATCTTCCGGGAGAAAGAAACAGAGTTTTCTGTTGTTTGGGAAAAAGCATTGGCTTTGGTATCTTTCTTCGACGGCATTTTTGCCCCTTGACCATGTAACATAATGGGTACACCAAAAGAAAAAGGAGTGTTACCCATGACAAAACCGGAAAACTTGCAGGATCGCTTTCTCAATCAGGCGAGAAAAGACAAAACACCCGTTACCCTATTCTTGATGAATGGGTTTCAATTGCGGGGGTATATTTTGAGCTTTGACCAATTTGCTGTGCTGATTTTATCTGACGGCAAGCAAAACCTCATCTACAAGCACGCCATTTCCACTATCCAACCGGCGGAAGTCCCGGCGGCGAACCGGTAGAATCGACCCGCCGCGTCACAAGGAGGAACTATGAAACAGGGAAATACATATACCAAGGTGATTTTGTGGCTGTTCCTTGTGGCCGTGGTCTGTTACTTCGGTTACTACATCTTTTCTGCCGTCTATTCTCCTCTGACCACGGCGATCGCCATGGATTATGAGGCCGGATCCGGCAGCTATACAACAGGCTATGTTCTCCGGGATGAGACTGTGATTCGCACCCGTTACGGAATCACCGCTATGGTAGTGACGGAAGGAGAGCGGGTGTCCCGGGGGCAGGTTCTGGCAACAGGCTACCTCAGCAGTGCGGCACAGGAACGCCGGAATCGAATCGAGGAGCTGGAGAATCAGTTGGAGCAGCTGGAATATGCTGCCGCTTATTCCTCCGATGTTTCCAACCAGAACATTTTGGATGGAGAGATTCAATCTCAGCTGCTGTATATGTGCCGATATGTGGCCCGACGGGATATGAACTCTGCCGCGGACCGAAGTGCTGCATTGAAAGGTCTGGTGCTGCGGCGGATGTCCTCTGAGGAGGACAATGCGGCCATGGATGAGCGAATTGCCGCGCTGGAAGAGGAATTGGAGGAGCTTCGTGCCCATGATCCGGGAGATTCTGTGGCTGTGACGGCAGATTACGGTGGTTATTTCTCCGGCCATGTGGATGGCTATGAGCGGGTGTTGACCCCGGAAATCATGCGAACCATGACCGTATCCGAATTTTACAATATTCGGCCCCAATCTACCCACAGCGATGCAGTGGGCAAGCTGATATCCGGCAGCACCTGGTACTATATGACGGTGGTACCTGCCGCTCAGACCGAAGGTGTGGAGCAGGGGGATTCGGTCCCCGTGTCCTTTGCTTCGGATTTTCAGAAGGAATTGTTTATGACGGTGGAACGGTTGGGACCCGAGGAAAACGGCAGCCGTTTGCTGGTGCTTTCCTGCGATAAATATATGCAGGAGGCCACCTTGCTGCGGCAACAGTCGGCGGATGTGGTATTCAGTTCTTACGCCGGACTGCAGGTGCCCAAGGCAGCGGTGCGGGTACGGGATGACGGCAGAACCGGCGTCTATGTACTGGAAGGAAATATGGCTGCGTGGAAGCCTATCCGGATTCTCTATGACAACGGCGAAAGCTATGTGGTGGAGCGGGACAAGTCCTCTACTGACAATCTCTGGCCGGGGGATGAGATTATTGTCGGAGCCAAAAATCTATATGACGGAAAGGTCGTGCGGTGATATGGAGCATATTGCGGAAAATATCGCCCGGATTCGAGCGCAAATGGATGCGGCTGCCCGTGCAGCCGGACGGGATCCCAAAGAGATCCTGCTCTGTGCCGCCACCAAAATGAACGATGTTGAAGCGATAAAGAAAGCGGTTTCTGCCGGTGTGGATTGCTGCGGTGAAAACCGAGTGCAGGAGCTGCTGCAAAAACAGCCATTGGGTGCCTATGAAGGCAAGCCGGTCCATTTTATTGGCCATCTGCAGACCAACAAGGTCAAGCAGGTGGTGGGGAACGTGGATCTGATCCAGTCGGTAGATCGGCCAGAACTGCTTTCCTGCATTGAGAAGCAGGCGGAAAAATTGGGAATTATACAGGATATCCTGCTGGAAGTCAATGTGGGACAGGAGGAGAGCAAATCCGGTTACACCTTGGCCGCTGCCGCTGAAACGGCATCCCGTATGGCTGAATTCCCCCATTGCCGCCTGTGCGGACTAATGGCAATTCCTCCAATTTCCAATGAAAAAGGTGGAAATTCTAAATTTTTTGCACAAATGCAGCAGCTTCTTGTTGACATAAGGGCAAAAAAATACGATAATGTGAATATGACATATCTTTCGATGGGCATGAGCGATGATTTCGCAGATGCCATCGCCTGCGGCAGTACCATGATTCGAATTGGAACTGCCATTTTCGGTGCGCGTAATTATAAATAATTGAGCAGATAGCTTTTTGGGAGGAATTTTCAAATGGGTTTCATGGACGAACTGAAAAAACTGGCACGCCCTTATGCGGAAGATGAGGACGATTTTGATGATGATTTCGATCTGGAGGAACGGCCAAGAGCTTCCTACTCCGGTTCTGCCTCCCGTGCAGCTGCACGGTCATCCGCATTCGACGAAGTTCTGGATGATCTGAACCCTCGGACTGCTCCCACCCTTGGCCGCCGCAATGCTGACAGCAAAGTGGTCAATATTGCCACTACCACCCAAATGCAGGTGGTTCTGGTCAAGCCCGACCGCTTTGACAATGTTTCCGAGATCGCTGAGCATCTGCGGTGCAAGCACGCAGTTGTGCTGAACCTGGAAGCGACCAACAAGGATGTGTCCCGCCGTCTGGTGGACTTTCTGTCCGGCTGTGCCTATGCACTCGATGGCAAGATCAAAAAAATCGCCATTTCTACCTATATCATTACGCCCTACAATGTGGACATCGTGGGGGATTTGATCGACGAGCTGGAAAGCAGCGGTCTGTATCTGTAAACAGGAGGAATTGCTATGTTTACACCGCAGGAAATTCAGGAAAAAACATTTATCAAAGCCGTGTTTGGCGGCTATGATATGCAGACAGTGGATGAGTTTCTCGAACCCTTGACGGAGGACTACATTACACTCTATAAGGAAAACGCCATTCTCAAAAGCAAAATGAAAGTTTTGGTGGAGAAACTGGAGGAGTACCGCAGCCAGGAACAGAGCATGCGCAGAGCCTTGCTTTCGGCACAGAAAACTGCCGATGCCATGGTGGCAGAAGCAGAAAAGAAGAGTGCCCGAATCATGAACGAGGCATCCCAGGCTGCCCACGCCAAGAGCGGCGATGTGGAAATTGTGGTGGCCCAGGAAGAGGCTCGCATGAATGAGGCGAAGCAGGATGCCCGCCGGTTCATCGAAACCTTGGAGGCAGATATCCGCAGCCATCTGGAGCTGTTGGAAAACCTGAAAAACCGTGATCTTTCTGTACCGGATGCCAAGCCTATGCCCCGGCAGAAGCCCTTCAATTTTGACGAGGAAGCAGACAAGCCCCTGATGGTGGCAAAGACAGAGCCCGTCAGCGATATTGCAGATGAGATCAAGCAGAATATGAACCGGATGATGGATATTGAAGATCCGGAAGCAGCGCAGGATAAAACGGCACCCACAGACAGTACCATTAAATTTACCAACCTGCAGTTTGGCAGAAATTACGATCCCACCAACGGATAAGCAAAAAACACCGCCCGTTTCGGGCGGTGTCTAAAAGACAAAACAGGCACAGCAGAAGTCAACTGCTGTGCCTTATTTTTATATTCCTGCCATACAGACAGCCATGACTGCCTTGATGGTATGCATCCGGTTTTCTGCCTCATCAAAGACGATGGACTGCTCGCTTTCAAAGACTTCGTCTGTGACTTCCATGTCCTGACGGCCGAATTTTTCTCCCATTTCCTTGCCTACGGTGGTGCGCAGATCGTGGTAGGCAGGCAGGCAGTGCATAAATCTGCACCGGGGACCGGCATTGTCCATAATGGCTTTGTTCACCTGATAAGGGGAAAGATCGGAAATTCGCTGCGCCCAGACTTCCACCGGTTCTCCCATGGAGACCCAGACGTCGGTGTAGATCACATGAGCACCCTTGGTGGCTTCCATGGGATCTTCGCAGAAAGAGAGGGTGGCACCGGTCTGTTCGGCTATGGTCTGGCAGGTGGCAATGAGGCTTTGGTCGGGGAAATAGGATTTGGGCGCACAGGCAACAAAATCCATGCCCATTTTGGCACAGCCTACCATCAGGGAATTGCCCATGTTGTAACGGGCATCGCCCATATAAACCAGCTTTACCCCCTTAAGAGAGCCGAAATGCTCCTGAATGGTGAGAAAATCCGCCAAGATCTGAGTAGGATGATACTCGTTGGTCAGACCGTTAAATACGGGAACACCGGAAAATTCGGCGAGCTCTTCCACAATGTCCTGACCATAGCCCCGGTACTCAATGCCGTCAAACATTCTGCCCAATACCCGTGCCGTGTCGGGAATGGATTCCTTCTTGCCGATCTGAGAGCCGCTGGGGTCCAGATAGGTCACACCCATGCCCAGGTCATGCCCTGCCACTTCAAAGGAACAGCGGGTACGGGTAGATGTTTTTTCAAAAATCAGGGCGATATTTTTGCCTTCCAGAATGCGATGGGGGATACCGGCTTTCTTTTTTGCTTTCAGATCGGCGGCTACATCCAGAAAATGTTGGATCTGCGCCGGTGTAAAATCGAGTAATTTCAAAAAGTGCATCATAGATCCTCCTGTTTATTGGTATCGGGAAAGAAATTCCGTCAGTTCATTGATCTGCCGGGCAGTTTCTGCCCCACAAGGGCCGCCGTGGCTGCTCCGCTGACTGACACAAGTCAAAAGGTCGATGGCTTCATAAACGCCTTCGTCAAAGGCCGGATGAACGGCACGGAATTCCTCAAGAGTCAACTGCTCCAAGGTTTTGCCCTGTGTGGTGCAGGTATAGACCAGCTGACCGGTGGCTTTATAGGCATCCCGGAAGGGGACCCCTTTCTTGGTGAGATAATCGGCACAGTCTGTTGCATTGATAAAGCCCTTTTTAGCGGCTGCCAGCATATTCGCAGGCAGGACTTTCATGGTCTCTATCATGGCAGAGAATACCGGAACGCACTGCTTTACTGTATCCACGGCGTCAAACACAGGTTCTTTATCCTCCTGCATATCTTTGTTGTAGGCCAGAGGCAAAGATTTCATGGTGGTAAGCAGGCTTATGAGACTGCCGTAGACTCTGCCGGTTTTGCCCCGTACCAGTTCTGCCACGTCGGGGTTCTTTTTCTGGGGCATGATGGAAGACCCGGTGGAGTAAGCATCATCCAGCTCGATAAACTTAAACTCCCAACTGCACCAGAGAATGATTTCTTCGGCAAAGCGGCTCATATGCATCATCAGGATGGAAAGAGCAGACAGAAGTTCCATTACATAGTCCCGGTCGGAAACGCCATCCAGAGAGTTGGACATCGGCCCCTCAAAACCGAGCAGCTTTGCTGTCTGCACCCGATCAATGGGGTAGGTGGTGCCGGCCAATGCACCGGATCCAAGAGGGCTGTAATTCATACGAGCCTGACAGTCATCCAGTCGGGTCACATCCCGGGAAAGCATGAAACCATAAGCCAGAAGATGCTGGGCGAAGGTGATGGGCTGCGCTCTTTGCAGGTGAGTGTAACCGGGCATGACGGTCTGCTGATGGGCAGAAGCCTGTTTTAGAAGCACCCGGATAAAGTCCAGAACCATGGCACGAATCTCGTCGATCTCTTTTCGCAGATAAAGCCGCAGATCCACCGCTACCTGATCGTTGCGGCTGCGGCCGGTATGAAGCCGTTTGCCGGCATCGCCGATGCGCCGGGTCAGAAGGGTCTCGATGTTCATATGGATATCTTCCGCATCTACGGAAAATTCTACCGCTCCATTTTCAATGTCTGCAAGAAGGTCTTTGAGCCCCTGTGCAATGGCGGCGGCATCTTCTTTGGAGATAACCCCCGTATCGCCCAACATTTGAGAATGAGCCAGAGAGCCGCGAATATCCTCCTGATACATCCGCTGATCAAAGCGGATGGAAGAATTAAAATCGTTGACTAAGGTATCGGTCTCTTTCTGAAACCGTCCGGACCAGAGTTTCATAATATCACCTCGCGCAATTTACAATGGATAACGGACAATTGACAAAGATGGCATCTGCCAAGGCAGATGATATGAAAATATTATAAAGAACTTTATGGGCAATTGCAACAGCAGACAAGGGAGGAGCTCAGCACACCGACGGATCTGATCCGTTCGGCGGAGCCGAACTCCTCCATTTTTCACTGTCAATTGTACATGTTCAATTGATTACAGGATGCCCTGCTCTACCATGGCCTGAATCTGGGTGGGCAGACCGAAGAGCTGAATGAAGCCGGTGGCGTCGGCCTGATTATAGTCGGATTCGCCGAAGGTTGCGATCTCCTCGGAGTACAGGGAGTTGGGGCTCCATGCACCGGCCTTGATGATGTTGCCCTTGTAGAGCTTCAGCTTTACGGTTCCGGTGACCTTTTCCTGTGTGGAGTCCACAAAGGCAGCCAATGCTTTCCGCAGAGGGCTGAACCACAGACCGTTGTAAACCAGCTCAGCGTAGGTGACAGCCAGCTTTTCCTTTTCATGAGAAGTCAGCTTGTCAAGGGTCAGGGTTTCCAAATACTGGTGCGCCTTATAAAGAATGGTGCCGCCGGGAGTCTCATAAACACCTCTGCACTTCATGCCGACCAAGCGGTTTTCCACAATATCCAGCAGACCGATGCCGTTCTCGCCGCCCAGCTTATTCAGGGCAAGGATGATGTTCTTGGCAGACATTTCTTTGCCGTTGAGCTTGGTGGGCACGCCCTTATTGAAGTCCAGGGTAATGTAAGTGGGGACATCGGGAGCCTGCTCGGGGCCAACGCCCATTTCCAGGAAGCCTTTCTTGTCATACTGAGGCTCGTTGCCGGGATCTTCCAGGTCCAGACCCTCATGGCTCAGGTGCCACAGGTTCTTGTCTTTGGAGTAGTTGGTTTCCCGATTGATCTTCAGGGGCACATGATGGGCCTCAGCATAGTCGATCTCTTCTTCTCTGGACTTGATATCCCATTCTCTCCAGGGAGCGATGATGGCCATCTTGGGAGCCAGTGCCTTGACTGCCAGTTCAAAACGGACCTGATCGTTGCCTTTGCCGGTGCAGCCGTGGGCAATGGCATCGGCGCCCTCTGCCAGTGCGATCTCCACCAGCTTTTCGGCGATACAGGGGCGGGCATGAGAGGTACCCAGCAGGTACTCTTCGTATATGGCTCCGGCCTTCAGACAGGGAATGATGTACTCATCCACATACACGTCGGTCAGATCTGCCACAATGCACTTGGAAGCACCGGTCTTAAGAGCCTTTTCTTCCAGCCCTTCCAGTTCGTCAGCCTGACCCACATTGCCGGAGACGGCGATGATCTCGGGATCACCGTAGTTTTCTTTCAGCCAGGGGATGATGATAGATGTATCAAGACCGCCGGAGTAGGCCAGCACGATTTTTTTATAGGTTTTCTTTTCCATGATTGTACCTCCAATTTCTTGCGGTGGATTGCAATTTATGAATATATATTACATCTTTATGCAAGAATAGGCAATATGTATTTTACACAAAATCAAAAAATGATTTTTGACAAACGTATATAATTCGCACAATATACAGGGTAAAAACGAATATATACAGAACAATATCGGAAATTCCCAGAGAATACAAAATGAATATATGCAAATTTTATGTATATTCCGATCAAGGATATCCCACCATGTCTCCAAAGGTACCCGGATGGAGCCCACGGGGGATATACCAGCGGTCTATCAGCAGGGGATCTTCTCCGGTGGTGTATTGATTGCCTGCCATTTTCAGACCGAATGAATAAAGGCCGTTCATCAGCTCCAGCGTGTCATTATTATACCGGCCGGTGGGATAGCACAACACATAGGGAATGCGGTACAGATGCTCTGCAATGGTACGGGAAGATTCCGTCAGCTCCAGAAGCTGTTCTTCCCGGGTTAGTTCATCCAGATTGGGATGAGTGGCCGTGTGGCTTTGAATGGAGACCAAGCCGCTGTCAGCCATTTCTTTTGCTTGTTCCCATGTCATATACCGCTCATGGACGCCCACCATTTCTGTAATGACAAAGATGGTGGCCTTGCAGTTGTATTTCTGCAAAAGAGGGTATAAATTGGTATAGTTGTCCAGATAGCCGTCGTCAAAGGTCAGCAGGACCGGCTTTTTGATGCGGTCAATGGCACGCAGATCGGAAAAGTGAATGGTTGTGTAGCCGTTTTCCGTGAGATACTTTAGCTGAGCCTCTAATTCTGCAGGGCTGACGAACAGCTCCGGGAAGCCCCATAGATCATCGCCCACGGCGTGATACATGAGAGTGGGGACGCAATACCCTTCCGGAATGGAGAAGGTGCCGCCGCCGGGAGTGATGTAGAGCAGATTTTGGGCATCATCCCGATACAGCCCCATGCCCAGCATTTCACACAGCTCCACAGGAACATAAAGGGTTTGATTTAGAGAAAGAACCGGATGCAGGAGAAAATCTGAACGGTTTTCTGTCCAAAAAACAACCTGACGGCTGTTTGGTTTCAGATGAACAGCGATTTTCTGCCACCAAAAGACACCGTAACCGGGCATTTCGGCATCCAGGGCGTCAAGCAGTTCTTCCAGGTTCAGGTAGGAAACACCATTGATCAGAAGGCTGCCGCTTGGAAGCCGGGTTCCGTCTGCAAAAACAGCCATGCCGGGAGCCGGCTTTGGCTCCTCTTCTTTCGCCTGCGTTTGCTCTTGCTCCTGTACCGGAAGCGGAGCGGTATGTGCTTCTACCGACGGTGCCGGTGGGGGAACAGGAGTTGGTTTTTCGCAGGCAGAAAAAAGGAAGGAAAATGTCAAAAAAACCAATAAGATGACAAGTTTTTTCATGATATTCCCTCCTTTGACATTTTTCAAAGCATATCATAAAATGGGAAAAAAGTCCACCATCCGAAGGAAAAACCTTACAGTATCCCTTGATATAAATATAAAAGCCGGTCTGAGGAACAATGCTCCTCAGACCGGCTTTATATGCTGTGACTTTTATCGTTCTGCCAGCAGGGCTTTCAGATACTCCCAGACCCTCGCGACAGAGGAGATAGAAACCGCTTCTTTCACGGAATGGACATCCCGCAGATCGGGACCCATGGAAACGCAGTCCAACCCCGGCAGTTTTTGGGAGAGGATTCCGCACTCCAAACCGGCGTGGATGGTAATAACGGCAGGATCCTTGCCGTACAGCCTGCGATAGACGGCAATGCATTGCTCCCGGAAGGGGGATTCTACCGCCAGGGGCCATGCAGGGTATTCGCCGTCAAAGCGGATGCTTCCCCCCAGACTTTGGGCAAGACGGCTGAGTTTGGCCTGCAAATAAGCCTTGGCGGAGGGAACAGAACTGCGAAGGGACAATTCCAGAGAAAGCTCGGTATCCGTTAGGGTCATGACACCCAGATTGAGAGAGGTCTCTACCAGACCGGGCAGGGAGGCACACATGGCCTGAACGCCGTTAGGCATGAGATTTAGTGCCGTAATAAGGGCAGCGGCACTTTCCTCCGTCAGAACATTGGCCTCCCGGCAGCCGATTTCTGTGCACAAAAGGTTCAAGTTCGGCTCGGTGACGGCATATTCAGCCTGAATATCTGACAAATAGGCTGCTGCGGCTGCTTTCAGACCGGGCAGGTCCGATTGGTTTACAAGCAGAGAAACGGAGGCATCCTTGGGGATCACATTATCCTTAACACCGCCATGCAGGGAAATAAGGCCAAAGGAACAGACCTGTTCCAAAGCCAGAAGCAGGCGGCCGGTGAGTAAATTGGCGTTGGCAAAGCCGTTGTGAATCTCTACACCGGAGTGACCGCCCCGCAGACCCCGGAAGGTAAATTCCACACAGACGCCTGCGGACGGTTTTCGGGTCATGGGGCAGGCTATGATTGCACGAACGCCGCCTGCGCATCCCACAGTAAAGATACCTTCCTCTTCCGAATCCAGATTCAGCAGCCGCCGTGCCTTGCAGGAGGACAGATCCATCGCGGCTGCACCCAGAAGGCCGACTTCCTCCGATACGGTCAAAATAACTTCCAATGCCGGGTGCGGGATGTCATCTGCGGCAAGGATGGCCAGAGCATAGGCAACGGCAATGCCGTTGTCGGCACCCAGCGTGGTGCCGTCGGCGGTCAGTTCATCCCCCTCCACCAGAAGGCGAAGCCCATCTTTTTCCAAATCCAGATCGCACTCCGGGGTTTTGTCACCCACCATATCCAGATGACCCTGCAGCATAAGGGGAGCTGCGTCTTTGTATCCTTCCGTGGCAGGGGAGAAGATCAGCACGTTGCCCATGGCATCCTGTTCATAGGTGAGTCCATGTTTCACGGCGAAATCCACGCAGTAATCGCTGAGCTGTTTTTCGTGAAAGGAAGTATGGGGAATGGAACAGATCTCTTCAAAATAGTGAAAGACGGAAGATGGCTGTAAATGTTCTAACATATTGTCTCCTTTTTTTGTTAAATGGGGTTATTCCCCCATGATTCCAAATGCATATTTGACCGTAAGGATCCGCAGGACACTTTGGTCGATCTGCTCCCAAGTGAGCTCATGAGAATCCAATGCGGCTTGGACGGCGGCAAAGGCTTCCTGTGGATCTTCCGGCATGAGAACCATATCTACCCCGGCTTGCAGGGCCAAAACGGCAGATTCTCCGCCGGGATAGTGATCGGTTATGGACTTCATCTGATGAGAATCTGTGATGATGATGCCGGAAAACGCCAATTCCTGCCGCAGACGGGAGATCACTTCCGGGGAAAGATCTGCCGGCAGAGGAGACAGGTTTTCGTTGATAATATGGGAGATCATAACAAACATAGCGCCTTCTTCGATGCCTGCCTGAAAGGGCAGCCATTCGTTTTGCTGCAGCTGTTCCACAGTGCGGTTTGAAACACAACTGCCTTCATGGGAATCTCCCTGAGCACTGCCGTGTCCCGGGAAGTGCTTCAGGCAGGAGATCATCTGCTTGTTCTGCAGCCCTTCCACCATGGCGGAAACCAGAGATGCGGCAACTTCCGGATTTGGACTGTAAGAGCGATCGCCGATCTCCTGATTGTCGGGATCGGTGGAAATATCGGCAACCGGAGCGAAATTCACATTAAAGCCCAGCACCTTCAATTCCTCTGCGAGCGTGCTGCCCATATCATAGACTGCTACAGCATCCTCAGAGGCTCCGTATTCTGCCGCTGCCGGGAAGTGGGTCACAGCCAGATTTTCGTTGCTTCCCGCCCGGGAGACGCTGCCGCCTTCCTCATCCACACACAGGAACATAGGGGTCTTGGCATAAGACTGGGTTTTGGACAGCATTTCCACAGTCTGCGCCTGATCTTCCATGTTTTTGGCAAAATAACAAAGACCGCCCACGGGGAAGCGCTCCACGGCTTCTTTTGTGGTATCACCGGCCCGGGTGGCAGTATTGACACCTGTGATATCCTCCGGCGTGGTGATAAATAGCTGCCAGATTTTTTCTTCCGGTGTCATAGTCTGCAAATAGTCCTCTGCCAGGGTTTTGGGCGTTGGATCTTCCGATACCGGGTCCTTTTCCGGCAGCGGCTCTTCCGGCGGATCAGATACTTCTTCCGTTTCTTCCGGTACAGGAATCTCTTCGGGCTGTACTGCCTCATCTTCCCGGAAAAGGTCGTCGGTATACAAAACTTCCGGCGGCTGCGGATCATTCCGGGGAATGGAGCGCAGCAGGAAAAAACCGAAGAAACAAAGAATGACCAGAGCAAACAATGCTGCAATACTGTATAACACAGTTTTGAAAATTCGCATGACCGGCCTCCTTAGAGTTGGGACTGTGTTTCTGTTTGATCTTCAGGGGGTTCCTCCGGAATGCCGGAGGGCGGAAGGACATTAGGCAGATCCTCCTTTGGCAATTCGGGAACGGGAGTATCTGCAGGCGGAATCTCAACCGGGAGTTCCGGTGCAAGAGGGTCTTCCTCCGGAGCGGGTTGATCCGGCTGGGGCGGTTCCTGCTCCGGTGCCGGGACAAATTCACAGGCTGGCAGCAATTCGGTGTTCCAGTAATAGTTTCCCATTTCGGCATCTGTGCGAAGAACCAGACCGCTGCGGTCCAGAACACATCGCGCCAGATCCAGATGGCGGTAATACGTACCCATGCGAAGAATATTCCAGGTATAGACCTCATCGCCGCGCATACCCGTGACGGTATTACACTCCATCCCGGCCCGGTCACAGATCAGCTGCCAGGCCTGAGACAGACCTTTTGGGTCGGCAATGCCGCCGCACAGGGCGTCATAGAGAGGGGTAGCCGTCTCTGCTTCTTTATATTGGAAACGCTGGGTCAGATAAGAATACAGCAGCTGGGCCTTGTCGTAATCTCCCTGCCGATAGCGGATGTACTCGGCTGCAGCGTGAAGGCTTTCCTCAACGGCGGCCTGCTTCTGCTGAAGTTCCTGCGGCGTATTGGTGTAAAGAAAGTTGACTTCCAGGATCCGGGAACTGCCGGTTTCCGGATATACGGAAACGGAGACCTGAGGAGTTTCCATAATGGAGGCGGCATTTCCTTCGCAATAGTCCGCTGCCAGCCCGGGAATATCCTGATCCTGCTGACGGTAACTGGCCAAGCGGAGGGTGAGCCGACTGTCTTGCCGGTCCAAAGCCTGTTCGATTTTATCCTGCAGCTGTTCCTGGGTAGAGATCGGGTGAATCTGGGCGATCTCCTGCGCTGTACGGCGGAATGTGATGAAAATGCGAATTTCATAATAGGACACGATTCGGGTACAACTGTGGGTCATATAATCCACAGCATAGGCACCAAGCGGGTCCAATTTGCTGACTTCATAGGCAGCATCCCGCAAGTCGTCCTCCACTACCCCATCATAGGAGGTCACACGGATGGCACACTCTGTCTGCCCAGAACGAATCTGAGCAAGAATTGCATTTTTCAGACTTTGATAGTCCTTGGCTGTAACGGCATCGGCAGCGGTGGGGACTTCGCTGCTTTGATGGGGCGTGATGGACAGATATTCATCCGGGGCCAGAGAGGCGCAGCCGGAAAGAAGCAGCAGGCACAAGAAAATGAGAGCGATGCGTTTCATGGCAGCACCTCCTTGAAAATTACAGGTCGTGCTTGTTATAGCGTTTGAAGCCTTCACCCAGAACCAGATGGGCTTCCTGCAAAATGACAAAGGCGTCCGGATCTACTTCTGTGACCAGGTTTTTCAGTTCTGCTGCCTGCCGCTTCTTCAGCGCTGTCAGAAGGACATTCTTTTCCGATCCGGAATAATAACCCCGTCCTTTGAGAATGGTAACGCCGCGATCCAGCTTTTCGCTGATTTTCATGCCAATGGTCTTATACTGATCCGAGACAATAAGTGCCACGGTGGAATAGTCCAGACCGTAGACGACGCCGTCCAGGACTTTATCGCAGATATAGAGTGTGACGGCAGAGTAGAGTGCCTTGTTGATATCACCGAAAACCAGACCGGTGAGTGCTACGATCAGCACGTCGATACACAGCATGATCCTGCCGATGGGGAGGTTGGGAATCAAAGGACGTACCAACCGGGCTACAATGTCCACGCCGCCGGTGGATGCACCGGAGACAAAGACCAGACCCACGCCAAAACCGGTCAGCAAGCCGCCATAGAGACAGGCGAGCAGGGGATCTGTTTCGGGAGCGGGCAGGCGGGAGAAAAAGGCAATAAATCCGTTAGTCAGAAGCATACCGGCCAGAGAACCGACAAAGAATTTCTTTCCGACCCCTTTGATGCTGATAAGAAACAGAGGAATGTTTATGAGCACAGACCAAAGGGCGACGGAACCGGATTTTGTTATATGGGCGATCAATTGGGAAAGGCCGGATACGCCGCCCACATTGATGTGGTTGGGTTGGAGAAACAGATCAAAACCCAGACCGAAGGACGCACAGCCCAAAACGATCATGCATATGTTCTTCACTTGATGAAACAGGCTGCGTTTGTTCATAAAACCTCCATAAATGGATGGGCGGTCAGAAAATGCCCATCTGCTTTTCTTCCATATCTTCTTCTTTCAGAAGCATACCGCCGGCAGGCAGGGTTTTGGTGCGGTAACGAGCCGGATTCTGAATGGTGGTATCGGCCAAAAGCATGGCATATTCCACCGATTTATTCTTTTTCAGTGTCATGACACCAACGCCTTGGGTACTGCGGGTGGTTTTTGCCGTCAACTGGGCAGCGGAGAAGATCAGGCAGCGGCCATCGGTGGCATAAAGTGCGATCTGGGTATCTTCTTCCGTCAGGCAGAAAATGGCCTTGACGGGGCTCTTGTCGGAATAGGCACCGGTGAGCTTTCTGCGGTTGGATTTGGTCTCATAGGCAGCAAGGTCCACCTTGGCCACCTTGCCGTTTTCAAAGCAGAACAGCAGATTCCCTTTATAGTTCCCCGGCAGACAGACGGCAAGAACGGTTTCGCCCTCATCCATCCCCAGTTTGCTGGGCAGATAATCGCCCAGAACAGAGGCTTTGCTGTCCTCAAAATCGGCACAGCGGCTCTTATAGACCTGGGCCTGATTGGTGAATATCAGCAGTTCTGCCCGGTTGGTGGTCTCCCGGCTGAAGGAAAGACTGTCGCCCTCCTTGAACTTCTGCTCTCCGGACATTCGCAGGGACTGGGGGGTGATCTTCTTAAAATAGCCCTCTTTGGATACGAACACCGTCACAGGATAGTCGGGAATCTCTTCCTCCGGCTCCTCCTGAATGAGCTGGTGCTCAAAGACCAGAGTGGTGCGGCGGTCCTTGCCGTATTTATCGGAGACTGCCTGCAGCTCTTTGACGATGATATTCAAAATTTTTCTGTCAGACTTGAGAATGGATTCCAGCTCCTCAATCTCCGCCACAAGAGAATCCACGTCCTGCAGACGTTTGAGGATATACTCCTTGTTGATGTTCCGCAGTTTGATGTCTGCCACGAACTCAGCCTGTACCTGATCGATGCCGAAGCCGATCATCAGATTGGGAACGACCTCTGCATCGGATTCCGTCTCCCGGATGATCTTGATGGCAAGATCAATATCCAGCAGGATTTTTTTCAGACCTTTCAGCAGGTGCAGGCGGTCTTTTTTCTTCTGCAACTGGAAGAATACCCGGCGTTTGACACATTGGCTTCGCCATGCGGTCCATTCTTCCAGCAGTTCCCCGACACCCAGAACTCTGGGCATACCGGCAATGAGAACGTTGAAGTTACAGGGGAAGGAGTCCATCAAAGGGGTGGACTTCATGAGCTTGGCCATGAGCTTGTCCGGGTCTACGCCCCGTTTAAGATCAATGGTCAGCTTCATGCCGGAAAGGTCGGTCTCGTCCCGAATTTCGTTGATCTCCCGAATCTTGCCGGCTTTGATCAGGTCAAGGACCTTGTCGATGATGGCTTCCGTGGTGGTGGTATAGGGGATCTCATAGACCTCGATGAGGTTGCCCTCTTTCACATACCGCCACTTGCACCGGATCTGGAAAGAGCCCCGGCCTGTGCGGTAAATTTCCGCCATTTGCAGAGGATCGTAGAGAATCTCGCCGCCGGTGGAGAAGTCGGGAGCGGGAAGGGTGTCCAGCAGGTTGGCGCCGGGGTCTTTGATGAGGGCGATGGCCGTCTGGCAGACTTCCCGCAGGTTAAAGCCGCAGATGTTGCTGGCCATGCCGACGGCGATGCCCGTGTTGCTGGAAACCAGAATGTTGGGGTAGGTAGTGGGGAGCAAAGTGGGCTCCTGAGTGGAGCTGTCATAGTTGTCCACAAAGTCCACCGTGTCAAAATCGATGTCCCGGAACAGCTCCTGACAAATGGGCTCCAGCTTGGCCTCCGTGTATCGGGAGGCGGCGTAGGCCATGTCACGGGAGTAGACTTTGCCGAAGTTGCCCTTGCTGTCCACAAAGGGATGGAGCAGGGTCTCGTTGCCCCGTGCCAGACGGACCATGGTCTCGTAGATGGCGGCATCGCCATGGGGGTTCAGATGCATGGTCTGGCCCACGATGTTGGCAGACTTGGTCCGGCCCTTGGCCAGCAGGCCCATTTCGTACATGGTGTACAGGAGCTTGCGGTGGGAGGGCTTAAAACCGTCGATCTCCGGAATGGCGCGGGATACGATCACCGACATGGCATAGGGCATATAATTCAGTTCCAAAGTGTCGGTGATATTTTGCTCCAAAACGCAGGCGCTTAGTCCGCTGATGTTGGATAGATCCGATTTTTGGTTCTGTTCTGTTTTCTTCTTAGCCATAAAGCCTCCAAAAGAAAGTGTAAGTGTTAGGAAATATCTGCCATATCCAGATATTTATACCCGTTTTCAGCAATGTGATCCTTTCTGCCGGCCAGATTGTCGCCCAACAAAAGGTCGAATATCTCGCTGGTTCGGGCGGCATCTTCCGGCATGACCTTGATGAGCCGGCGGGTGGCAGGGTTCATGGTGGTCAGGGCCATCATGTCTGCATCGTTTTCGCCCAGACCCTTGGATCGGTTGATGGTGCATTTTTTACCGTCCAGAGATTTGACATATTCATTCTTTTCTGCGTCGGAATAGGCAAAATGCGTGTGCTCTTTGGTGAGGATCTCATACAGGGGCGATTCTGCGATATACACATGACCCTGCTCGATGAGGGTGGGGGTCAGTCGATAGAGCATGGTCAGGACCAGAGTTCTGATCTGGAAGCCGTCCACGTCCGCATCGGTACAGATGATGACCTTGTTCCAGCGGAAATTATCCATGTCGAAGGCGCTGAGATCCCGGGTCTTCTTGTTTTGAATTTCCACACCGCAGCCCAGAACCCGAATCAGGTCGGTGATGATGTCGGACTTGAAAATGCGGTCATAATCGGCCTTGAGACAGTTGAGGATCTTGCCGCGGATGGGCATGATGCCCTGGAATTCCGCATCCCGGCTCTGTTTGACAGAGCCCATGGCGCTGTCGCCCACGACGATGTAGAGTTCCCGCTTGGAAACGTCCTTGCTCCGGCAGTCCACGAATTTCTGCACCCGGTTTGCCAGATCCACAGGGGCGGAGATCTTCTTTTTCAGGTTCAGACGGGTCTTTTCCGCTGTTTCCCGGCTCCGCTTGTTGATGAGGACCTGCTCGGCGATGCGCTCAGCCTCGGCCTTGTTCTCGATGAAATAGACCTGCAGTCGCTCCCGGAAGAACTCCGTCATGGCCTCCTGCACAAACTTGTTGGTAATGGCCTTTTTGGTCTGGTTCTCGTAAGAGGTCTGGGTGGAGAAACAGTTGGTTACCAGCACAAGGCAGTCCTGCACATCCTGAAAGGTGATCTTGCTTTCGGTTTTGGTGTACTTGTTGGTCTGCTTCAGATAATTGTCAATGGCATAGACAAAGGCGTTCTTCGCCGCTTTCTCCGGTGCACCGCCGTGCTCCAGCCAGGAAGAGTTGTGGTAGTATTCCAGCCGGTTGATCTGGTTGGAGAAGCACAGGGCTGCGGTGATCTTGACCTTGTAGTCATTCATGTCTGCCCGGTCACGACCCATTCGCTCTGTTTCCCAGAATTGGGTCATGGTCATGGCATGATCATCCGTCAGCTCGTTTACATAATCCACGATGCCGTTGTCATAAAGATATTCTTCCGTTTCAAATTTACCGGGGGCAGTTTCACAGCGGAAACGGAAGCAAACGCCGGCATTGACCACCGATTGCCGCTTCAGCACATCCCGGAAAAAGTCTGCAGGAATATTGATGTCGGTAAAAACCTCCAGATCCGGCAGCCAGCGGAAACAGGAGCCGGTCTTTTTTCGGTCGGCGGGCTCTTTGATCATGTCGCCTACGATCTCGCCTTTTTCAAAGTGGAGAGAATACTTGAAACCATCCCGACGGATGACTGCGTCGAACCAAGCAGAGGAATACTGAGTGGCACAGGCACCCAAACCGTTGAGACCCAGAGAGTATTCGTAGTCGCCGCCGGCGTTGTTGTCATATTTGCCGCCGGCATACAGCTCGCAGAAAACCAGTTCCCAGTTGTAGCGCTGCTCTGCCTCGTTCCAGTCCACAGGACAGCCGCGGCCAAAGTCTTCCACCTCAATGGAATGGTCCAGATAACGGGTTACGGTAATGGTATTACCATGGCCCTCCCGGGCTTCGTCAATGGCATTGGAGAGAATTTCAAACACCGCATGCTGACAGCCCTCCAGACCGTCAGAACCGAAGATGACGGCAGGGCGTTTCCGCACCCGGTCAGCACCCTTCAGGGAGGAAATACTTTCGTTGCCGTAAACTTGTTTTTTAGCCATAAAATGCCTCACTCGCACTATATATATTGATTCATCGTAAGTATACCCCAAAATATTGGAAAAGTCAATTTTACGCAGAGAGAAACATAAGGCAAAAGTACAATTTCCGGAAATTACTGCTTGACAAAAAAGAGAATCTGCGTATAATGATAAATGCGTTTTGAGAAACGCTGGCAAATAGGGGATTTGTGTAACGGTAGCACACCGGACTCTGACTCCGTTTGCGGGGGTTCGAATCCCTCATCCCCTGCCAAAGAAAAGGACATCCGAAAGGATGTCCTTTTTTTCTTTTGCCTAGGTATTTGGATGAGGGATTTGAAAGGCGGCTTTTGGCGACAGTCCGGTGCAAGGGGGGCTTTGTCAATAAAAACAAATTCAAAGATTTGGAATACGGACGGGAAGAAGAACCGC
>JAZRTT010000029.1:0-3349 GCA_045652125.1 Candidatus Avilachnospira sp.
CCATACGTTGGGATACTACTTCCCGCCTTATGGACCGGAGAAGTACTTTGACAATCATCCGGAGTGGTTTACATGGTCTGAGGAACAGCAGAAGCGGATTTCCTCCGGCCAGCTTTGCCTGTCCAATCAGGAAGTGATCGATGCCTCTGTTGAGAAGATGATCGGTTACATTGAACAGTCCTATTCGTTCTATCCCACCCAAAAATTCTGGGGAACTCCCCGGTATTTTGACCTCAGCGGCAACGACAACCGAGATTTCTGTGAATGCACAGCCTGTAAGAGTGCCATCGAAAAGCGCGGCAGATCCGGATATACGCTGAACTTTGTCAATCAGGTCGCTGCCGAAGTGGGAAAGGTTTACCCCGATATCAAGATCACCACGCTGGTCTATGCTCAATATCTGGACGTGCCTCTGGATGATACCAAACCTCTGCCCAATGTTGTGATCAAACTGGCAGACGGCACGCAGGACGCCTTGCAGGACTTGGATCATCCCCACAATGTGGATGTATTACGCCGGATAAGAGAATGGGGCGAGCTTTGCGGTGACAGCCAGTTTATCTACTGGAACTACGGCATCAGCCTGAACGAGAACGGCGTATACCCCAATATGTTCCGCTATCAGAAGTACCTGCAGGAAACCAAGGAAAACGGATGCTGCGGCCAGTTCCTTGAACTGCAAGAGTGCAACAATGCCGATTTTTGGGATATGAAGATGTGGGTGACCCTCAAGCTTATGGAGGATCCCTATCTGGATCAGGAAACCGTCATGATGGATTTCCTTAACGGCTATTATGGTGAAGCGGCCGGTCGGGATATCTATGAATACCTGGTGTTCATGCATGAAAAGGCAAAGAGCTACACGGTGCATCTGCAGATCATGCAGACGGTTTTGAGTGCGGAATGGCTGTCGGCGGAAGATATTCTGACAGGGCACCAATTCTTTGAAAAAGCCACCAAGGAGCTGCTGGCGGATACCTCCATTACGGAAGCACAGCGGGAACTGTATCTCAACCACCTGAATGTAGCCCGATCGGGACTGGACCGCACGATTCTGTATAACTTTGAGAAATATGTCTATGAAATGGCAGAACAGGGAGATCCCGAGCATATTTTCGATGTAAACAAGAAGGAAGTTGCAAACCGCGTGGTTTCTGCCATGAGCTTCCTGAACACCATGGAGCCGACGGAAGATCACACCGGTGTACAGGCAATCGCTGCCCGCGGAAAATACGATAATCAGGCCAGTACCTATATAACGAAATACAGCGCGGTCCAGGCAGATACCTGTGCCGATTATGAGAAGATCACTGTGGTCTCTACGCCGGCAACCTGCACGACCAATGCTTTCGGAATCGTTATGTGTCCGCACTGCGGAGACACAAACGGCATTCAGGAGCTGGAAGGCACGATGCTGGGTCACAGAATGGAAGAAGTTTTCTATGACCAGGAAGAAAAACGTTATGTTTCGACTTGCGGAAGAGATGACTGCGAAGAAGTGGTGGTTCTGGAAAACATTCTGAAGGAATTGCCTGCTTCCTTGCTGGAAGAATTGGAAAATGACGGTATCAGCCTGCGGCATGTCCATGATTACAGCTATTCGGATTTTGAAGTGAACGAGATCACCACGTATATCGAAAGGGATAGAAAGTCTGTGTTCGGACGGGCCGCATATACGGACCAGCAATTGGGATATAAAATATGTCGTTACCCCGACAAAACAGTGGTTGGAGAGATAACCAATGCGCAGCTCGCTCCCTATGTGGATGAGGGGTATCATCTGTATAAGCTGGAGGATGTTGTTTTATCCACCGGGAGTACCGAATATGTGTACACTTGGAATATGGGACTGAAAAACCGTGCAATGATGGAGGATATTGGGCAGCTGGTCGATAAGCCGGTTGATCTCTATCTGTCCATTAAGACCGAAGGGGCTGTGGCCGGTGAACACTATATTGACCGTATGATCGTGGTAGACAGATGCGATGACTATATCTCTGAGGATGACTACCATTCCGACGGCAGCATTCCCTGTGAGACCGGAGCCATTACGCTCATTGCCAACTGCCCGGTTTGCGGTCTTGAAAAAACCAAAGTGACTCCGGTTTCCGGCCACAGTTTCACAGAGTATACCCATGACATTATGGTCAAGGAGTATATTGCGGAATGTGACTATGGCTGCGGAACTACCGACAAGAAAATAGAACCGGTTTACAAGGATGGTGCCCTCCTTCCGGACGGCCTGTCCGAGCATATGAAGCGTCACATCATTAAGGTGTACCGGCCGAAGGATTTCTATGCCTATAACCAGAGCCGCTACTTCTGGGATTTGGGGCTGGATCGCCCGGTGCTTGAGCGGAACCTCGCGGTTGAGGTAGGAAACAACTATCTGGATATGAGCAAGGCCAACGGAATTGAAATCGCCATGTTTACGGACAACGCGGTTCAGCGGTTGGGAGTTATTCCGCCGGATTACCTGAGCGAAATTTCCGGAACAGGATATCACCTCTACAGTATCCAAGGCTGTGTTCCTATTCAAAAGCCGTCCTATAAGGGCTTATATCTGTTCGGCGACTGGGCCCTGCAGAATCATGCCTTAGATGATGATTTGATTCAGAATTACAGAGACACAGAACTGGATATTTATCTTAACATCAAGGTTACCGGAGATCCTTATTGCGGAAATGGTAAGGAACTGCCTGCATACTATATCGATCAACTGATCGTGACAGATCATTGCGAAAACGGCGATGACTGCACAGTGGGAATCACTTCCGTTGCCCAGATCCGCTACGATTCCAACGGCGGTGTCGGCCAGATGCCAACGGAAGAGGTCAACAAGAACAGCACTTTTGTTCTGCCCAAGCCGGACTTTACACCGCCTGCCGAAATGGTATTTGACGGCTGGCTGGTGAATGAAAAGATCTACAATGTGGGCGAAGGCGTTGTTATCACCAAAGATTCAGTCGTGCGGCCAATTTGGAGATGGGAAAATTCCGCCTACACCGTGACGTTCGATGCCGACAACGGCACAGAAGTCACCGAGGTACCGGTTAACGGAGGCGAAGCAGTTGCAGCTCCCGAAGCTCCCACCAAGGCCGGCTATCTGTTCAACGGCTGGTACCTGAACGGCGAAGCTTATGACTTCACCGCAGCAGTTACCGATGACATCACCCTGACGGCAAAGTGGGTGGCTCCGTTCTACGGCACCAATGTAACACTGGGCAACGCTCTGGACGTGAACTTCTTCTTTGCAAAGGCTTATGCAGAAGAGGGCGCTACTGCTAAGATCGTCAGAACCTATGCTAACGGCACAGCAAACGATGAACAGACAGTGCTTTTGAGTGAT
>JAZRTT010000030.1:0-9705 GCA_045652125.1 Candidatus Avilachnospira sp.
ACAGCCAATCGTACTATGCGCTATCTGATTCTTATTTTAAGAATTACCCCTTATAACAGATATACCCCCAGGGGTGACTTTTTCCCTAAAAAAAGGAAATTACCCCGGGGGTAACAAACAACCTGCATAATTCCCCGGGTGGGAAATTATGCAGGTTACTCACAATCAACCTTTTTGCATTTTCATCAGCAGTTCCGTCCGGTTGGACACTTCCAGCTTCTCATAAATATGAGCCGTGTGTTTTTTGATGGTGTTTTCCGTCACAAAAAGACTCTCTGCGATCTCTTTTCGTTTTTTGTTTTCCAGCAAAAGTCGGAAAACCTCCTTCTCCCGGGCGGTCAGACAAGACAGGTCCGGATCCCCGTTTTGTTCCGGTTCGATTTGATTCAGTACGCCGTACTCCTGGAGCATATCGTACAAAAACAGCAGAAGCAGCTCCGTTACAATATAGGAAACGGAGAGGAATTCAAAGTTCCAGTCAATAAGCTGTTCCACAAACCAGACCAGAATGTTCCACAGAACCAGAACCGCAAGGACTGCCGCATATTTTTGCGGCACCGCCTTTTTCTTGAACATCGAAAAACCAATCACCGCCACCATGGAGGCAAAATAGGAAAATAGATATATAAAATATACCTTGTGCAAAGGACCATATACTTTTTTTAATGTAGCTACGCCGTCTACGTATTCCAGCCGTACTTCCTTATAGTACAAAGGCAGATATCCACCGCTGGCTGCCAGCAGAAACACCAGAATACTGATACCGATCAGCACACCCAAATAAGCAGGCCTGATTTTCAGATCGCAGACATCCATAATAAGGACCAGCATGCAAAGGGGCAAAAACACAGAGCCCAGATAGGCGATTCGATTGGCCATCATGGCCCCTTCCAGGGTTTTGGAAACAGCCATGGTGAAGTAGCCAAGATTTACCACAAACACGGAAATGAACAGCAGCAGAAACCACAGCTCCCGTTTCTTTGCCAGGCGGCAGTAGCCCAGCACCAGCAGCAGGGACAGGGTTGCAATGACACCGTAGATCCATGCCATACCGAATACACCTCCTCTTTCTCTTTTTTATCATTATACCATACTTTTGAAAAAACGGAAGAGCGAAACCCACCGGTCATTTATTGCCCTTGTTGTGCTTCATCCGCTCGGCATGATCCAATATCCGCTTACGGATGCGCAGGGTCTTGGGGGTGACCTCCAGCAGTTCGTCATCTGCCAGATATTCCAGACATTGCTCCAGGCTCATGACTCTGGGGCTGGTGAGCCGCAGGGCTTCATCGGAGCCGGAGGCACGCATATTGGTCAGCTGCTTCTTCTTGCAGACGTTGACGGACATATCTTCATTGCGGCTGCATTGACCCACCACCATACCGGCGTAAACCGGGGTGCCGGCTCCGATGAACATGACGCCCCGATCCTGAGCATTGAACAGACCGTAGGCACAGGCATCGCCGGATTCAAAGGCCACCAGAGAGCCGCTGGGACGGCGGTCGATCTCGCCCTTGACCGGGGCATAGCCGTCCAAAACAGAGGCCATAATGCCCTCGCCCCGGGTATCGGTCAAAAATTCGTTTCGATAACCGAACAGCCCCCGGGCAGGAACCAGGAATTCCAGCCGCATCCGGCTTCCCACAGGGGTCATGGAGATCAGGTCGCCCTTGCGCTGACTGATCTTGTCGATCACAGCACCGACGGAGTTTTCCGGTACATCGGCCACCAGCCGCTCAATAGGCTCACAGAGTTTGCCATCTACTTCCCGGTTCAGAACACGGGGGGTGGAGACCTGAAATTCGTACCCCTCCCGGCGCATAGTCTCAATAAGGATGGACAGATGCATTTCTCCGCGGCCTGCCACATTGAAAGCATCCATACCCTGTTCCGTGACCCGGAGGGACACATCCTTCAGCAGTTCCCGCTCCAGACGGTCTCTCAGGTTTCGGGAGGTGACAAATTTCCCTTCCTTTCCGGCAAAGGGAGAGTCGTTGATGGAGAAGGTCATCTCCATGGTAGGCTCGGATATTTTTACAAAAGGCAGGGGCTCCGCCACATCGGGAGCACAGATGGTTCTGCCGATGGTAATATCGGAAATTCCGGAAAATGCCACGATCTCGCCGGCAGCCGCTTCCTGAATGGGGCTGCGGCCATGACTGGTGTATTCGTACAGCGCCACGACCTTGGCTTTCTGCTTCATGTCCGGGTCATGGAAATCGCACACAGAGATCTCCTGATTGGCCCTGATGACACCCCGCTCCACACGGCCCACGGCGATTCTTCCCACAAACTCATTATAGTCAATAGAGGAGATCAACACCTGCAGAGGACCTTCTTTGTCTCCTTTGGGAGGGTCGATATAGTTGACGATCGTCTCAAACAAAGGCACCATGTCCGTACCTTCCTGCTGGGGAGAGTAAGAAGAAATACCGCGGCGGGCAGAACAGAAGATGGTGGGGCTGTCAAACTGTTCCTGTGTAGCGTCCAGATCCAAAAGCAGTTCCAGAACTTCTTCCACCACTTCTTCCACACGGGCATCGGGCCGGTCGATCTTGTTGACTACCACAATGACCTTATGCCCCAGTTCCAAAGCCTTCTGCAGGACAAATCGGGTCTGGGGCATAGGACCTTCGGCAGCATCTACCAAAAGCAGAACGCCGTCCACCATTTTCAGGATTCGTTCCACCTCGCCGGAGAAATCGGCATGTCCCGGCGTGTCCACAATGTTGATCTTTGTATCTTTGTAATGGACAGCGGTATTTTTCGCCAGAATCGTAATGCCCCGCTCCCGTTCCAGATCGCCGGAATCCATAACCCGATCCTGCGTGGCCTGATTTTCCCGAAAGGCACCGCCCTGTTTCAAAAGTTCATCCACCAGCGTCGTCTTGCCATGATCGACATGGGCGATGATCGCAATATTTCGAATGTTTTCCTGTGCCATAACATTGGCCCCCTTAGTAAATACAGCTTATCTGACAACCATTTATTTTAGCACAGGAAATCGCATTATACAAGGTATTTCCATGATTTCCGGGAAACAGTCTCTTGATTTTTTCTGTATTCCTATGTAATGCCATTAACAAAAAGCCCTATTCAAGTGTTAAAAAGCGTTCCTCTGGTTTCTTCCAGAAGCCAAGACCCACAGCCCTGAGGCTGTGGGTCTTGGCTTTTTTATTCCATCGGGGCGGTGGCTCGGAGGTGTTTCAGCACCGGAAGCGTTCTGCCGCAGGGGCAGGGCGCTTCATCCAAAACCGCCAGCAAATTCAGTACCATTCGAAGATGGGGCATGGTGCGATCCACCAGATCCGTCACAGCAACAAGCCCGGGCTTGCCCGGTGCTACCGGCGTCCAGGTCTGAGGATCCAAAATCTCCACAAAGCAGTTTTCCGCAGTAACATGAAGGTGCCCTTCCGGACACATATAGGCCACAATTCCATCGGTACGAACACCCAGATTTTGTGCCACAGGACAGTTAAACAATTCCTGCAGCCGCCGGCGTAAGCTCCCGTCTGCCACTCCCTGCGTGACCGTAACAACTTTCAGAGGCTTCTGCAGCCGCAGTCCGGTTCGTTCCATACCGCCCGCCAGCATCGCAAGGGCATTGGCGCTGCCGGAAATATACTCGGGCGCAAATTCGTCGATCTCCTCCAGCATAGGCTGAATGCTTCGATCTGTTATGGCGCATACCGAAAGGGAAATCCGGTTTCGCATATAGGGCTCTTCCCGAAGGAACCAGGGATCCCGAGGCTTATCCCAAAGCAGAACGCTGGGGCTGCCGAAGGTAACACCATACCAGCTAAGGCCGCGCCAACGGGCTGCCTCGTATCGTTCCATCTGTTGCTGCGTATAATAAAGGTCTGTCCGATGTTCCTCATCCACACCATGGCCGGCATGATGAAGATGCTCCACATCTACACCCCGGCACAAATACTGCCGAGACTGTGAAAGGTATTCCTCCATGGGGATGGGATCCACCGCCTGCAGGCAATCCAGCGGTTCTCTGCGCAGCTCCAGATCCGTAAAAGACAGATCGGAGTAGGCCGGCACATTGTCCCTGCAAAAGAGCATTAGTTCCGACAACTTTTGCCGCAGTACAGCAGCCCGTGTATCGGGATCCATGGTTTCGGAGGCCTGCAGCTGTCTGGTATAGGCCGCCACCCGGTTCTTCTGCAGCAGCGTCATAGCCGGATATACCGCCTTTTCAATATAGAATTTCTTAAGATCCATAAAGGTCGACCTTCTCTCTTTTATACGTCCACATCATACAGAAAAAGAGGGGAAAAGGCAAGAAGGAATCGGCAGAAAATGGGAAATAATCCTTGACACCGAAAATATCATGTGCTATTATCGTATAGCTGATTGCATCAGTAAGCCCCAGCGGGGTTACGCGGGTGTAGTTCAATGGCAGAACCCCAGCCTTCCAAGCTGGTCGCGTGGGTTCGATTCCCATCACCCGCTCCATATGCGCCAGTAGCTCAGTTGGATAGAGCAACTGCCTTCTAAGCAGTAGGTCAGGGGTTCGAGTCCCTTCTGGCGTGCCAGCCCGTTTTAGGGTAATGCCATGCGGTGCAGCGCAGTAAGAAATTGGATATGGTGGATGTGGCGCAGTTGGTTAGCGCGCCAGATTGTGGCTCTGGAGGCCGAGGGTTCGAATCCCTTCATCCACCCCATTCTTTTCTTCAGCCTCGCCTGTGGCGGGGCTGTAAGTTTCTTTGCCGGATATTGGGATGTAGCCAAGCGGTAAGGCAACGGACTTTGACTCCGTCATGCGTAGGTTCGAATCCTGCCATCCCAGCCAGCAAGATCAATCTATCTGACCCGCTAGCTCAGTCGGCAGAGCACCTGCCTTTTAAGCAGGGTGTCCGGAGTTCGAATCTCCGGCGGGTCACCAATAAAAAAAAGACAGCCAATAGGCTGTCTTTTTTTATTGGCCGCCGGAGATTTGTTTACGCAGGTCGGAGTTCGACGCCCGCCCGCAGGCGGGTGTGGCGAGGCGCAACCGCCGCTTGCGGCGGCACTTGGCGCCGAGGTATCGGAGGCGGGTCACCAAAATCACCAAATGCCACAGGCATTTGGCTCTTTATTCCCTTTCCGCCCTCTCAAACGGCAACAATTTTATTTCCGTTTCCGTTGCATCGAGGTACATCTCCTCGCATTCTCTCTGGGCTTCAATCAATTCATTGATGGCCCTTTCTGTGGCCCGGAACAGCTTGAGATACATTTCCTTATAATCCGGCATCTTGGCACCTCTTGGATTGTGGGGATTATATCCCCTTAATAAGAAAGATTATAACCCCCATAATAAGATTCGTCAATATGGAGGGTTATAATATGATTTCTTTTGACAAGCTCTGGAAAACTATGGAGAAAAAGGGATTTTCCACCTATATGCTCCGTGAGAAATGCGGTATTGACAGCAAGACCATCCGTCGCCTGCGAGCCAACGAGAATATGGAAACCAAAACCCTTAACAAGCTCTGTGCTGTTTTGGAATGCTCTCTCAATGATATTGCCGAATATAAAAAGGATGATTGCGATTAAATCGCAATCATCCTTTTTTGAAAAAACGGCGGGAGCAATATACGCCATACGGCAAAATTGCATTGGAATTTATGCTTCTCGTGGTTTTATCAATTCGCCAATCATCGCACCACCGATAATACAAACCGCACCAACAATTTGAATGAAAGTCATTTTCTCACCGAGCAAAAGAGCAGCAAAAACAACTGCCGATAATGGCTCTAAATAACCGCATACCGCTACGGTTTGAACGGGTAATTTTGATAATGGTGAAAAATACAAATAGCAGCCAATTCCCGTATTTACAATTCCGAGAACCAGAACCCAAAGCCACGCACTTGTAGGCACATAAACGACAAAACCTTGTTTTATCCCCACAAATACGGCTACTGTCAAAAAACTTACCACAAGTTGTATCACTGAATTTTCCATTCCATTGATGTTCTTTGATTGCTTGTTAAGCGTAACCATAAAGAAATACATTGCCGCAGACATAGCACCGCAGAACAAGCCCCAACAGTTGCGACTGCCATCAACTACATTCCCATTCACAAGAAAAATGCCGATCAGTACAGTCGCAAACCCTAACAATTTGGGTGTGGTTAATTTTTCGCGGAATATTACTGGCGATAATATCATTACAATGACAGGGCCGCAATAGTAGAGCAAAGATGACAGACTGACACCGATTTGTTGATATGCCTCATATAAAAACATCCAACTTGTTCCCATTGCAATACCAGATAGAACGATAAAGAACGTATCTTTCCTATTTTCTGTTATATGGAAATTGCCTTTGCCAAGCAGAAACAACCCAACTAACAGAATGCTACCAATGAGTGTTCGTAAAAAAACAATCTCATAACTAGTTAATGGAATATGGCTTGCCACAATTCCGTTTAGTCCAAACAGCAGCAATGCCGATATATATTTAATAAATGCTTTACGATCCATTGTGCTTCACCTTTGCCAAATTCTAGTTTGTTGCTCCGCAAACCGGAGTATAGCACAGAATTATATACTTTTCTACTGTTCCAAAAGAGAAAGATACTTATAGATCGTTGTTCGGCTTAAATCGCACACTCTGGCAAACTCGGTCAAATTCAATTGCCCTGCTTCGTGCTTCTGGCTAATCCGGAAACCTCCAAAGTGATAATTCTGTCCCCCACAATGGATTGTAAAAGCCAAACAGAAACACCATCCAAATGGATGGTGTTTCTGTTTAGTCGCTTCGTACCGTGAGCGTTTCGAACGTAAAATCCGATCTACCCTCGGCAGATCGGATTTTACGTTTGGTGTGTGCCTGCAGGCAGGCATCTGTTATATGGGCTTGCCCAGCATGTCGGTCTCGATCAGCGTCCCGTTCCGATAGAGGAAAGTCTTGACTTCATAGGGGCCGAAGTGCACAGTATGTTCTGTCCCGTAAACGGTGATGACCACATCACGCCGGTTTTCAGAACCGTGATAGAGTCGAATCAGGATGCCGTCGCTTTCCTTCCGCAAAGCGGTCAGAACTACGTGTTCATCGGACATATGGAACATTTCCGCGGTCTTTTCTCCATTGCCGGAGGGGAAGAAGGACAGAGCATAGACCGGCTCATTGAACTGCTCGGCCTTTGCATCCACCGTTTCGCTGTAAGGCATCAGACGCAGAGAGAAGAATCGCTGGCCCATGTCAATATGCTCATTCAGGCGGTCATGGGGCGTAATATCCTTCCCGTCGCCAAGAGGATGGGCACTGTATACAGACGTATGGAGCAGAGACAGGCGAAGCTCTCCCTTGTCGGCGCTGCCGCCGCCAATGCCCCGGGTCAGGACAGAAAGACCTTGCCCGTCCTTGACCAGACCGCACCACTTCTGGAATACCACTTCCTTATGGTTCTGGATATTTTCTTCTGTGCCGAAGGCAGTCTGACCCAAAAAGCTGCTGCCGGCAAACGGGGTGGGCAGTTGGAGCTTGAACATCTTACAGCCGTCGGCAGTAAAGAATTCATAGTCCATATCCACACAGACGTCGTGCTTGTTTACGGTATAGATCACAGCGGCATGGGAAGCGCCGTAGGCGAATATGGCCTGAATCTTCATACGGACCTCGCCGTTTTCAATGACGCTTACACTGGGATGCTTTTCCTCGGGATAGCCGCGGAAGGCATTGGCCTCCTGGTCACTAAGGAGTTTAAAGCTGCCGATCTTTTCGGTATAATCCAATGTTTCGTGCATGCCCCACGGATCTTCATTGTCGGCAAATACGCCGATCTCGGCGGCACCGGGCAGCAGCATAGGCTTGCCGTCCACCTCATATCTGGCGATCAAGCCGGTTTTTTTGCTGACTGCAAAGGACAGGCGGTCGTTTTCAAAGGAGATCTCCTGTTCGGTTTCGGTGAAGGGGGTCTTGTAAACGGCAAAGGCATCGTCTCTCTGGCAATTCTTTTCTACCTTCAGGCGGCAGTTGAAGCGATTCATGGCCATAGGTGCCAGCGTCGCCCGGAATACAATTTTCTTTCTCCAGTCCAGATTCAACGAGGAGGCCTCTTTTTCATGCTGGCAGGGCACAGGATTTCCGTTTTCGTCATATACTTTTGCCATCGTGGCTTCCTGCATCTCCCAGTTCTGGTTTTCCAGCTGGAACTCGGCTTCCACTTCTGTTTCCACGGGATAGGGATGGGGGTTATAGACCAAAACGGGAATTTCGCCCTGGGCAGCCACTTTCTGACCGCCGCACAGGGCAAAGAATGCCTTCATCGTGGCCCGTCCCACGATCTCTTCCGCAAAACCGAAAGAAATAAGGGTATCTTCCTCTGCCTGCTTGATGGCGGTGCCGGGGAGAATGTCATGGAATTCGTTGAACAAAACCGCTTCTTCTGCCTGTTTCAGCAGTTCAGAATCAAAGGACACCCCGCTGTGTGCCAGCATCTTATCACAGCGGCTCAGAAGTCCCTCCAATCGGCGATGCTTCTGTTTCACACGAACCATGGTGGTATAGCTGCCCACCATACAGTGCGTGAGAGAACGCTCGATGACCGGCAGCCCCTCCCGGGAGAGGGTGGAGAAGTAGGCCTCCGGCGAAGAATGGATAATCTTCACGTCATATTCTTTTTGCAGCTTGGCAATGTCATCCAGATCCTTTCTGGAAGCACCGCCGCCGTGATCGCCCATGCCCCAGATAACCATAGCGCTGTCAACGTCACGGTTTCCTTGCCCTGAGGCCTGAATTTCATCTTCGCTTGCGCCCAGCAAATTGTCCCGGGAGGCAGAACCGTTCAAAAAATCACGGATCTTGTCGGCAGCTTCACCCAGCAGATTGCCGTAGCTGCCGTGGGTCTTGTGGCCGATGATCTCGCTGCCGTCAAAACCGCGCCAGATAAAGGGGCCGGGTTTTTCACCCAGAGGACGCATAAAAATATAGGAATCATACCCGCACTTTTTCAAAATCTGCACCAAGCCTCTGGTGTGGCCAAAGGAGTCGAAGTTCAGAGCGGTAGTGGGGCGAACACCGAATTTTTCTTCAAAGTAAGAAATTCCTGTGCGGATCTGACGGATAAAGCTCTCGCCGCTCAGGTGGACACAGTCGGGCTGATTGTACCAGCCACCCATAATATGCCACTTTTTCTCTTTCACCAGTTTTTGAATTCGGGCAAACAGTTCCGGTTCATAGTCTTCCACCCATTTGTACAAGAGGGATTCATTGTGGCAGAAAACATAGCCGTCATATGTATCACAAAAATCTGCCGCTACCCGGAAAGTGGAAAGAGCCGCAGCCGCACCGTCACGCCAGTCCCAGAGCCACGCAGGGTCGATATGGGAACCGCAGACCAAATGAAGTTCTTTCATAAGGATGCCTCCTCTGTTTGATCGTCTTTTTTTATTATACTGTCCGGCCATAGATTTGTCTATAAAAAACTTGCTGCATATGCCGATTTTCGGCCGATATTTTCTGCTTTGGGACGACCTGCAAACCGGCTGGGATTTGTTGACAAAGGTCGGCGGCCTGTGGTAGAATTAAGAAACTTGCGGGCATGATGGAATTGGCAGACATGCAGGATTTAGGTTCCTGTGTCGAGAGACGTTGGGGTTCAAGTCCCCATGCCCGCACCAACAAGGGAACACTCGTTTCGGCGGGTGTTCCCTTGTTTTATGGGGGCTTGAACCCGGAAGGGGTTGAGGGTAAAGTAAACAGCCCGG